>CAYNEO010000010.1:0-80431 GCA_964396245.1 uncultured Ignavibacteriales bacterium | reverse complement strand
ACGCCATCCTCGCCAATGAGGTTGTCAATATTATTTGGGACAACCAGATTGGCGTCGTTATAGGCGCCGGCTTTTACATAGATATCGTGGGTTCCAGAGTACGCGCCGATCGTGTTGAAAGCGTCAGACAGGTTGGTGAAGTCACCCGACGGACCGACTTCAAACGTGGCGGCAAAGCTCGGAACCGCAAGAAGCACCATCAAAAATGATGCCAGTACTGCTATTCTAAAGAGTTTCAATGTGTTTCCTCCTCAATGAAACAATAAGAACAAAACTCCATTAATGGTCGTGCGATGGCCGTTACCGGCCGTCGAACGATTCTCTGTGTCATTTGATTGCCGACCCACCTCCTTTCCTCAAGGGGTAAGCCACAGCGACCCAGAATTTGGAGTAGAATCTGATTGTTTGAAGAGGAAGAGTATGTTATATTTTAATGGCGGGCAGAGGAGTCTGAAAGCTTAATGTTGTACCCAGGTTAAGCTTTACGGACGCCCTCTGCCTGTTCCCTTATAACTTTTGACCTAACACACACCAGCTTCTTCTGTGGTCTTACCCAATTGTCCTATGAATACATCGTCACTTCGTGTGTTACAACTTTCCGCGGAACCTCACTATGTCGTCAGCATCACCTCCTTCCGGGCAACATAACACGCCGCCCCCCCTCGAACGGCGAGGAATGACCAGTATTTATCCGATCTCCTCGCGATGTAATGTATGGTTGTTGAGCGGCTGTCCAGTAACTGTCGTTGGATCTGTCGTAACCGTGAGAGTAATTGTTTTGGGCGTGTGCAAACCCAATACGATTCGATAGTGACATCGAAAAGGTACCCAGTCATAATGTTTCCCTGAACGTCCTGTCTGCGGCGGAAAAGTCGCCGTCCCTGGCTTCCTCACGGAAGCCACTCAATTACATAGCATACACCTCAAGTTCTGTGTGTGCTCAATGTTCTCGATTAACAGGCGTGCTCACATATTGGCAGACGAAAGTTGTGCGAGGGGTCACTCCCAATATGCCCTGTGTGCAGTATATAGAGGCCGATATCCTTTGTCAAGATTTTTCTCGCGGATCACGCCAGAGTTTCGCTTGATCCGCAGGCAGGAGGCGAACATGGACATTGTGAGCAACTCTCCAGCCGTGCTTCCGTGGTCCGGATCGGCAACTGCCGGCCAGTTGATTGCCGTGATAAGAGAATCACGATCCGATAACTATTAATAAGGAAGACTATGCTTATACTACTATTCAGGGATACAACAGCCGTACTCAGTCTTCCGAAGAGCTGTCGTTGGGTTGCGGCTGTGTCGGCCGATACGGGCCGACGCCGATATCGAGATCTTTGATCAGCTTGCGGAGGTTTGACGGATCGATGGCCAGTTCGCGAGCGGTGGCCCGCACGTTGTAACTGTTGCGGTCAAGGTGCTTGATGAGCAACTTCGTCTTGAACTCCCGCACTTGATCACTGTACGTATGTCTGTGTCCGTTTGCCGGCACGGACTTGTAGGCCAGATAGCGTCCCACTTCCTGACCTGTAATGAACTGCGATGGTGAGAGATCGATTAACGATTGGATGGTGTCCATCAGTTGCCGGACATTTCCCGGCCAATCGTATTCGACCAGGACATCACGGGCCGTGGGTTCGAATACTTTGATAGCAATTCCCTCATTCATACAGTGATCTTCGATGAAGTAATCCACAAGGGCCGGGATGTCGTCGCGACGTTCCCGTAATTCAGGAAGCATAATCGTCACGCCTTTGAGACGGAAATACAGATCCTTCCGGAATTTGCCGGAATCCACCATTTCCTGAAGATTGCGATGAGTGGCGCAAATCAACCGAACGTTGACCCTGATCGATTCCGGCGAGCCGATCCGCTGCATTTCCCCCGTCTCCAGAACCCGGAGCAGTTTGCCTTGCGTGGTGAGATCGAGATCGCCGACCTCATCGAGAAACAAAGTCCCGTTGTCAGCATACTCGAACAGGCCGATGCGGTCCGCGACCGCGCCGGTGAACGAACCGCGCAGGTGCCCGAACAATTCGGATTCCACCAGATCGGGCGGGCGGTGACTGCAATTGCAGATGACCAACCGCTCGTTAGCCCGGTGGCTCATTTTGTGAATGGCGCGGGCCACCAGCTCCTTGCCCGTTCCGGTCGCGCCGTAGATTATCACCTTGTTATTCGTGGGCGCGATTTTTTCGATCGTCTGGTATACGTCGAGCATGGCGGTCGAGCGCCCGACCATGCCAAAATGCATCCGAGCATGCGTAACGAGATCCAGACTCTGCCGCTTCAGGCGATAAAAAGAAACCGCCTGATGCACGGCCCGATGCAAGCGAGCCGGTCGTTCATCCTTGCCGACATAGTCAAACGGCTTGAACTCGCTCTCGATTTGATCTTCAGAATACTCACCGGGAAAACCGGTATGGAAAATGATAGGAATTTCGGCGTTAATCTCTTTTATGCGGCTGGCCGTTTGAAGTCCATCCATGCGGGCCATCTTGATGTCGAGAATAATGGCATCGAGGTCGTCATGTTTATTGACAGCCTCCAGAGCGGCTTTGCCGGACGATGCTAAAACGACGTCATAATCGTCGCGAAATAGCTCATGCAGCGTCTCGAGAACCAGGGAGTCGTCATCAACAATCAGAACTTTACCGGTCGAATTCATTAGCCCTGTCAGACATAAGTATTTTAATGATAATTTTTCCTGGTATCAGTATAACGAAAACCCCGAGATTGTCAAGAAATGATCGCCACGGGATGCCGGCTGGTACGCGTAAGCTATTGTACAACAGGATGTTGTGTTGCGCTATCGAACCGGGCGACGGTCAATTCCCACAGCCGACATCCAGAGCACCGATCAGGATCTGGCAGTCGTTATTCAGACCGGAGCAGGGTGAATTTGACTGAAGGCGAAAGTCGCCGGCGCCGGCGTCACAGAAGTTCGGATCAAGAGAGAAATTCCCGTTTGCGCCGGCCTGATCGGCTATACAATCGACCCAGTCGCCTCCGGAGTTGCCGTATACGTCGCAGCAGGTCAAGGTGATTTGGCTGGTGGATTCAGAGCAGTACGCCGCCTCACCCTGAGTTGAGTAGGAGAGGATACAGTTTTCAAACTGGGGCGTTGCCCCGGCGATCGCAAATACCACGCCTCCGGCAGGCGCGCCATTGCCGTAAAAGGTACTATTAAGGATGGTCGGGGAAGCCGCCTTGCAACGGATAGCGCCGCCGCTCGCGGTCGCATAATTGTTCTCAAAAATACAGTTGCGGATCGTCGGTGACGAGGACCGGCATTCAATCGCCCCGCCGTTCCCGATATAGCCGCCGCGAATCGTGAATCCGTCCACAATAGTCCTGAACGTTTCGCGACTAGTGAAGGTAAACGCCAGATGGTTGGAGTCGGCCGTTCCGCCGCAATCGATAATGGTTGCGGCCGGACCGTCGGCAGACATGATTGTCAATTCCTTGCCCGCGGTCACGAGGTCCCTGTTCCCAGGGCCAGAATACGTGCCGGCCTCCACGACAACCACCTGGCCGTTGGATGCGACGTTTATTGCCGCCTGGATGTTGGGCTGATCAGTTGGGACCAGTATGGTATCACCGGTGTTGATGTCGCCGTTGCTGTCGACGCCGTTATCATCGGAACAATTTACGGCAAGAAAGATCAGCGCAAAGACCAGCAGCGCACTCGCGAGAGCACCGACCTTCGATTTCATTATTACCATGGCTTTACCCTGCTTATGTGAATTCGGAATACCCTCTTCACTATTATAACGTAAGGCCGGCCAAAACTGTTCGGTAAACTCGCAAGAAGCGGTGAACGCCGGGGAAGGTCGATCAGAGCATTAGCTGTTTGCTGGCCAGCTCACGGTACAGGGGTGATCGATCAAGGAGCTCCTCGTGGCGGCCCTGATCGACGATACGACCCCGATCCAGGGCGACGATTCGGTCAGCGTGCTGGATAGTAGCGAGACGATGGGCAATGATGATGGCCGTCTTCTTGACCAGAATGCGTTTAAGTGATTCCTGAATCAGCTGTTCCGAATTCGAATCAAGCGCCGATGTCGCCTCGTCGAGGATGACAATCGGCGGATCGCGCAGGATAGCTCTTGCAAGACAGACCCTCTGTTTTTCTCCGCCGGAAAGGGTCACTCCGCGCTCGCCCACCTGGGTATCATACCCCTCGGGTAAAGCGGAGACAAAATCGTGGATATTGGCCACCCTGGCAGCCTCGATGACTCTATCAAGGCCGGCTGATGGATCACCAAAGGCAATATTGTCAAAGATGGAGGCGCGGAAGAGCAGCGGATCCTGATCGACAAGCCCGATCCGCGAACGCAGTGATGCGATAGAGAGCCGTCGAATATCGACCCCGTCCATTGAGATTTCGCCGTAAGCGGGGTCGAAAAATCGCATGATCAGATTGACGAGCGTGGTCTTTCCTGACCCGGAGGGTCCGACGACGGCGATTTTTTCGCCCGGCCGAATCTCAAGCGAGAGGTCCTCGAATTTGAATCCGTTGTCACCATACGCGAAACAGACCTTGCTCATGGTAATGGCGCCCGTGACATCGCGCAGGACAACCGGGTTATCCACTTCTTCTATTTCGGGAGGCAGGTCGAGATATTCGAAAATTCGATTTACCGAAGCCATGGCCGACTGCACCTCGACGTTCACGGACGCCAGATCTTTGATGGGCGAATACAGATAACCCAGAAGGATGTAGAACGCAATCAACGCCCCCAGCTGGATTTTTCCGCCGGCCACGAGATATGTTCCCCATGCCAGCACTACCACCGGTCCGATCATGTTTACAAAGTGGATGAAGTTGTGGGCCAGGGAATTCACGACACTCGCGTTTACCTGCAGCCCACGCAGATGATCCAGGGTCGTGTGGACCCGCCTTCGCTCGGTATCCTCCTGACCAAAAGCCCTGATAACCCGAGTCGAGGTGAACGCTTCCTGGAGACGGGCCGAAATCGCCGCCACGGCCTCCTGCAGCTTGCGAGAAATCACGTGCAGCTTTTTCCCGAATCGATTCGACAAGAGGATGGTCAGCGGTACCGGGATGAGAGCTATCAGACTCAAGATCCAGTTTATCCTGAGGATATAGACGAGAATTGCCAGCAATAGAAAGATGTTCGTGAAAAAGACGAGCATGGTGGTGGTGAGCAGGTCCTGAATACGGGCAACATCGGAAAGCAGTCGCGACATGATCTCCCCCACCTGACTGCGCTGATAGAATCGCAACGATACGCGCTGAAGGTGATTGAACAGTTCGGAGCGGATATCTACGATGATGGCGGCGCCGATTCGTGCGGCCAGGTAATCTCGGAGGGCGGAGAACACGACATTCAGAAAATAGATTCCTACCAGGAAAAGCCCGAAATAGAAAACGGGTCTGACATCAACATTGTTCTCTTTAGCCAGTGAGGGAATGAGGTCATCGATCATGTACTGAATGGCCGCCGGCAGGGCGAGCGCGAGTCCCGCCACGATAATCATGACAAGAAAGGTCGCGGCCTGAAATCGCCAGTAAGGCTTCAGGTACTGCCAGAGCCGCTTAAGCCTGTACGAATCGAGCGTCATCTTTCCATTCCCAGTAGTACTTCCTGGCCGCGAATTCAAATGCGTGAGGCGCCAGACAGTCCTTCAGTTGATCCTGTCGGTCATCGAACATCCGTTCCCACAGGTTGACATCGTCCTCGGTGAAGTCGTCTGATGGAATCGAGCGGTGACATGCCTCGTACTGGTCTTCGTCCTCCTGCCACCAGCGCGGACTCCCGATTTTGGTTCCGAAGGTCTGCTCGTAATAAGCGCGATTGCTGTCCAGTTCACAACCCGGAAAATGCATATACCCACTGCAAGCCCACATCAGGCAGGAGTCCCGGCGGCCGTTGAGCCGGTCCATGTAGGCGAATGTTTCCTGAAGAGTCTTCTTCGTTTCGCCGGGGTGATTCATGATGAGGTTGGCCCGATGCAAAACGCCGTTGTCCGACATCAAGTTGCTGACTTCCGCGAAGCGTTCGAGGAACTTCTCCGGTTGCTTCGATTTCTTCATAAGCCGTAACATCTCCGGCGACCCGCTTTCGATGCCGAATTGCACTTCGGTTTTCAGACGAGCCAGCATGCCGATATCTTCGGCATCGAGATATTCCGGCCGCGTTTCGAATACCACCCAGAAGTCCGGTTCGATGTCCACAAGACGCTTGAGAAATTCCTTACGCCACGCCGGGCGCATGCCGAAGCAGGCGTCGGATATACCTACGGCGTGGGAATCGTAACGGCGTACCGAATCGACAAGAATTCGGATAGACTCCTCGGGTGAAAAGACTCGCCACTTGCGGTCCTTCAGCGGCTCCATACAGAAGGAACAGCCAAACGGACAACCGCGTGACAGGTATATGAACACATTGAGGAGACCTTCCGGGTAGTGTTCTCTCACGAGGTCATCGGTCAGTTCCCAACAGTAATCAACAAATGACTGCTCCGGGAAAGTCGCTGCCTTCAGGATCTTCGTTTCGCCCGGGCGTCCTGCCGTTGACCAGCCATCGGCGATCTCTTTCAGGGCCAACTCGCCTTCACCGCAGACGACATAGTCGATCAGATTGTCTCTGGTGATGAACTCCATCGGCAGCGCGGTCGGGTGATAGCCACCGACGACGATCAGCCTGTCGGGATAGAGCTCCCTGAAAATCCGCGCCGTGGTAAGGGTGGCCCGATATGACAGGCTTGTCCAGCACGAAAGAGCCAGTACGTCGCACTCATGGTCGGCCAGGTAATGGCGCACCTGCCGCTCGTAGCGGCGAATCTGCGCCGGTGTCGACGGTCGACCTATGGTTACCTCGAAGTCCGCATACGTCACCGGGAAGAACTGCGACAGGTAGGAAGCCAGAAGCAGTTGCGAAGTGCGTATATCAACCTGATCAGCATGCCCCGGGTAATGGAAGCACGACGGATACGCAAGCAGGATTTCTGGTCGGAACGGTATTGTCACGCCGGACGTTCTTCCTTTATGACCTCGTACACCTTATCGAGCAGCGAGGCGATGAACTCGTCGTCTTCGCTCTTGATGCCCATTGCCTGTTCGACCCGATAGGTGCAATATGGATTATCGCCCCGGCACCCGGTAGCGCCGTATGCGGTAGTCGCGCATCCCGCACGGCACAGCGGCAAGTATTTGCAGGTCTTGCAGAATCCGCCGGCCGACTCGCGCGTGAATTTGCGATTGTAAGCGAACTTATCGGGGTCCCGCCATATTTCCGTGAGTGACGAATCCCGGATATTACCCTCGACAAATTCCTCCGGCATGGAGAGACAGCCCTTGATGTTGCCGTTCGACTCGATACCCACACCTCTCGTACCGGCGAAGCATCCGAAATACGGGTTATTGTCCTGGAGCATCATGCCCTGACAACCGTAGTACCCGATATTCTCGCCGACATCGATGTCAATCGACTTGTCCTTTTTGAGTTCAATGACCTTGTCGACAAAGCGCGGGAAATTGTCGAGCGACATGACCAGGTTGGCGTGTTCGGCCATGCGACCGGTGCAGGTAGTCATCTGTATCCGCCACTGCGGAACGCCGTGATCGACGAGGATGTCGTGGATCTCATCCAGTTCATCGAGATTGATGTTCGATACCTGTGTAAGGGCACAGAACTTGCGAACGCCGTCGTGAGCGGCCATCAGGTCAAACGCATTGAGGACCTTATCGTAGCTCTCTTCGCGCTGGCGAATATAGTTGTGTGTTTTCTTGACGCCGTCGAAACTCACGCCGACGTTGTAAAAGTTGACCCGCGCGAATTCATCGACTGTTTCGGGCGTCACGCTCCAACCGTTCGTGATGATGTAATGGTGCATGCCGTTATCCCGGATGCGCTCGGCGATTTGCGCCCAGTCTTTTCGCATGAGCGGTTCTCCACCGGAGAGTGTGATGTCTACCGCCCCGAGTTCGGCCAGTTCGTCGGCCAGGCGAAGCGCTTCGTCGGTCGTAAGCTCGTCCGGACGCCGTTTCCCGGCCGCCGTACCACAGTGCAGACAGCGCATATTGCATGCGAACGTAATTTCCCACACAACAGCCTGGGGATAAAAGTCATAACCGATCATGATTGCTGCTCCTTTGTCGCATTTTGTGCTTGCTGTTGCCTCGCCAGCGCGATGATCTCCAGCATAGGTTCGAGATTATGTTTCCACGTGTCACAGACCTGCTCCGACGTGGCGACGCGCTCCCGTCTCGCCGGGCAGCCGCCCAGGCATACCGGCAGTATATTGCATTCGCGGCAGGTTTCATCTTCGAAAGGATCAAACCTGAAGAGATTGGTGAATGCGGGCTGATTGTAGTCGAGTTGGTTTCTGATATTGCCCATGGCTTTCTCACGATCGCCCACAAAATTAAAGCACCGGTACAGATAGCCCTCGTGGTCGATAAGAAAGGAGTTTACTACCTGGGACATGCAGACCACCGCCATGGGCATGGGCAGTTTCCCGACCAGAAAACCGTGATCGAACAGCAACCGATAATACGACTGCTCGACCTGGGAGAAATCGCCGGTGTCATAGCAATTCTCCGATATGCTGGTGCAGGCCGAGGTTGCGGGCTCGATCTTGCCGAAGTTAATACCGACCCGTTGCTCTATTCCGACCGGTTTCAGTTCCTCCAGCAAATCGGTTATCATTTCCCCGGTGAAGCTTTTGTCGATGTTGACCCTGATGCTGACATTGGTGACGGTCGAAGCGTAGGCGATATTTTCGAGAATTGTGGCAAAACTCTCTTTGCCGTTCTTCAGGGGTCGCTTGCGATTGTGTACATGCGACGGTCCGTCCAGCGTTACCTGAACCGTTCGCACTTTCAGATCTTTGAGCCTGTCGGCATTCTCTTTATTGAGTAAGTACCCGTTGGAGATCATCGACGCGGAGTAGTCGATCCCATGTTCCTCGCAGATATCGAGGAATGTCTCGGTGAGGTCCTCGATGATATCCATGGCCAGAAGTGGTTCGCCCCCGTACCAACTGACCGTCAGCGACTTGAGGCCGCCGGCCCGCTTTTCCACGAATTGAATGATGCTCTCTATCGTGCTCGGCGACATCCGCCCCTGTTTGTTTTCCTCGTAACAGTACGAACAAGCCATGTTGCAGGCCATGGTGGGGGCAATGACAAGACCCAGCGATGACTCCTCAAATCGACTTGCGCGATGGATGAACTTCAGTTCCTCCAGTTCATCGTAATAGTCGGGGTGGACGAATTTTCCGTACTCGAGCTGCTTGAGCAACTCATTCTCCTGTGCCGTGAACTCCGGTGCCGATCCGTTCGAAAGTTTGGCAACGATCTCGCGATAGCAGGCAAAGTTCTCATCGGTCATCAACGCTACAGCACCCGTTCGGGCGTTATAGGCGATGTGGTATCCATTAGCCCACGGCTGGAAGTGATTGTATCGAGATACTTTATACATAACTACATCGCTATCTCTTGTCCTGTTTTCTTTGGCCACAAAGAGGGGCCACGGCCCCTCCCTGTGGTATCGTTCGCTACAGAGAGGACGTCGGGACGAAGTCAGTTACCTCTGGTTTCACGGGAAGTGATTATGCGCCGGCACAGCCCTTGCGGCACGTTTGTCGCGTATGCGAGACAGGCCAGGACCGATCGCCCTGCCGTCCAATGCGGGAAGAGAATTTCCAGAAACCCTGCCCAGCAACCTGACCAATCAGGGAGAATACATCCCTTCCTGTCCAACGCAACTCCCAGTAACTTCATCCATTGCCCTCTGTACATTTCTCTAACCCGATGCATGTCGATATCACCTGACAGGAGAATCGCCGTTGTCCCAGCAACAACGACCCTCAAAAGGAACTCTTTCTGCAGGAGCTCTTGACGGGTTAGTGTCAGTACAAGGTAGTGCCGGTTTAGAGTACTACCGGCGGTACGCCGTACATCGGATACACTACACCCTTGCAGAACGTTGTGCACGTGAAGTCCTTCGTGGTGCACTTTTCTTTGATCAGTTCACTCGGGTTGACCAGATAGATCATTCTGTCTCACCTCCTCGGACGTCTTGTTGGTGGTTAGGGGAACAAAACATCGTCGCCGGTCTATCGGATGACCCGCCGGGGCAGGTCGTACAACAGCCGGTGACGGTTAGTACTTGAGAATGATATGAATGACGATAGCTCAAACAGTTCATGGCACTAATCAGACCGCACCCGGCCGGATTCTTGCGAATCCAGGGAGATAATAATGCAGTAGTCTCAGCGACCGAGCACATCGTATTGTGAGGGATTCCCTTTTGACCAACACTTGAACAAAGATAGTTTTGCCTCCCGGCACTGTCAAGATCATTCTGTCATCGGACGGGAACTTCGCCGCATATGTGCCGCGTGTCCGATGCTATCGGCGACGCCAATTACTCGCAAGCAAGTCATGGCGGTGCGAGAACGCCCGTGGCCGATTCCGGGACCGCGGGAGGGACGGCCCCTCCCGCGTCCGAACATCTCGTGGTCAAGATGTCTCCTCCGGTCAGGCAGCACCTGTCAATGCTACTTTACGACCGGCGGAACACCGTACATCGGGTGGTTAACCGTCGCACACCTGGTCAGGCAGTACGGAAAGCACTCCGAACGAACCAACTTTGCTGGATCGACGAGATAGATCATACCGTTTTCACCTCCTTTTGCGACACGTGCGTGGCCCACGGCACCCCGGCCGATCGAGAATACACACCGGACTATACCGCCTCATGTCGCGGTTAGTCAGTCACATCCAAGGGATCGGACCTGCAACAGTCGCACGCATTGTTACTTGTGATAATGGTTCTCAAGTGCCGGCGGAAGAAATCCGTTCTTCCATCTCCCGGTATTGACTTGGAGGCAGGAACCCGTGTTCGGACTCCTCCCGCCGACCTTACGCCACTCCTGGTACCACCGCGAAAACGGTGTGCTTTGGCGCCGACGATTTCCGAGGCGGCCGCAGGACCCCTTTGTTGATTGGCTCACCGAACGCAAGCCAAAACGGCGAGATTACCGGCAAATCATTTGCAGTCGTTCGCCGGCAATCAATCGACTTTGTTCATCAGATCGGCACGCCGTATAGCGGATAGAATTTCGGGTGGCAAGTTAACTTATCCGTGCATTTCTCCTTCACGACGGCCTGCGGGTCAATCAAATAGATCATTCTGTCTCACCTCCTCTTCGTGTTGCTCGATTTAACAGACGGCGCTCCCTGACCACACGGGACGGCCCGCAGAACGCATTACCTTCGTTTTCTTATTAAGATTTCATGTTCGCTGTTAATTGACCCAAGATGAACGCTGGTAGAAGAGATGCCAATCCATTGTGTTTGGTGCACTCCTGATTCGCATTAAAACTTTCAGGTGCGCTTTTCGATTACGAGAGAGGCTGTCGTGGAGTTGGCGAGATGTCTTGAATAGCATGCGACCCACTTTTTCAGCGCACCTAACCAAGATAACGACCGGTGTCATTTGGTGTCAAGAATTATTGCACCGTCCCCGGGGGTATTAACTACACCCTCATTCGTCTCCATTACTTTTCATGCCTATCATCGTGTCGGCGAGAGCGGCTTATTCTCCTCCCGGTCATACAACCGTGAACTTGAACCCGTGTTTGAGCCAACTCCCGCCGACTCCCGCCGCAAAGCGAGGGGGACACCTGCCGCGATGCGCCCCTTGAGCTCAGGGTGTAGTCACACACGGCACCCCATAGCGCGGGTGAACTTTCCGACCGCAGGACTTGTCATCGAAAGGCAGATAACGGTTTCACCCTTCGGAGACAAGATCCGCGAGATTAACGAAGTAGTTCGTCTACTCTCAGCTTCCGGCGAACATCAATTCGGAATGCCGTACAGCGGATGGGCCACGTCCAGACAAACTGTCGGGCACGGGAAAAAGTAGACGGTACACTCGCCCTTAAGCAGTTCCGTCGGATTAATCAGATACACCATTCTCTCACCTCCTTACCGCTTCTTAAATCGGCGGTACGCCGTACATGGGTTGGATACGATCACCGCAAAACTTGTCGATGCATGGTGGTGGCTTGACATAAATTGTGCAGCCCTCTTTCACGAGTTCGTTGGGATTGACCAGATAGATCATACGCTCTCACCTCCTTTTATTCCGTCAGCGCAGATTGAAGGTTAGCGTCCCCTGACCACACGGGAGATCCGGATGGAACGCATTGTCTCAAACGTCTAAGTGACACGACATGCGTCTACAGTATCCCTTTGGGATGGACTGGCTCTGCGCGATACGACCCTTATGGTCGGCGTCTTCTCCTTGGAACCGATGCGCGACAAAGTGGAAAGCGAGATGCGGAGGTGGCGTCCCTGCCCGGCCCCTTGCCCTGAATGGCAAACCCTTTTGATTAATCGATCACACAAAAAGTATCGTGGCCGAAAGCCTGTGTCAAGAATAATTCGCGGAAACCGTTATCCGGCCCTGTCATAGCCGCCGTATATCGTCTAAGTATCAGTGCAGAGGCGCTATCGGCGAGGGCGTCCAAAACCTTTGCTTGCTTCAGAGACTCGCGGAGTGTATGTTAGCGGGAGTGCCGGTTTTGCCCTGCGGCGCGCTACAACGAAACGGCCGTATTATTTTCCGGTGAGCGAGCTGGGGCAATGCAGAGGGTATCGTACGATTCGGTCGTGTAACAACTTACATACAGGGGCGGCGTTCAGGAGCGCGGACAGATTATGCTAAAGCTCGTTGGCACAGATGGTAACAGGTATTATTCCTTTGAGTTGAAACCGGGAACCTACCGGATAGGCAGACAGACGGAATGCGATTTCTGCATTCCCCACCGGACTGTTTCTCGCGGTCACGCGCGGATCGATGTCACTGACGACGCGCAAACCGTAACGCTCACTGACATGGGCAGCCACAATGGGACCCTTGTCAACGGGGAACGGATATCTGACCCCGTTTCGTTGCACGACGGGGATGCCGTCATGTTCGGTCAGACGGAATTCAAGTTGACTTCCGGTGACGAGACTGTTGTTTCCGCCTCATCGCTGCCGACTACCCGCCTCTCGGAAAACGACCCGCAGAAATCAGTGTTTCTGTCCATCAATGAAGCGCTGAAGCCGCTGCCCAAGAAGGTTACGGATCAGCCAGATTTACTTCCGACAATCTTCGAGATGGCCAAGATGCTGGTGCTGACCGAGCCGCAGGAAGTCATGCTGGAGAAGTCGCTTCGCATGATATCACGAGTGATTCCGGCAGAGAGGTTCGCGGTCCTGTTCGTTTCCGACGACGAGAGTGAGATTTACACGGCGGCGAGCTTGAAGGCGGGAACCCGTGATCCCGGAGAACTTCATCTTTCGCGTACGATTGTCAAGGAGATCATGCGTAACAAGAATGCGACCCTGATAAACGACGCCTCCCAGGACCCGCGCTTTGCCAGTCAGCAATCGGTTATCATGTCGGATTTGAAATCCGCCATCGCCGTGCCGCTTTTTGACGAAGGCAAAGTGCTCGGCATTCTGTACGCGGACACTTCCAATCCAATGCACCAGTACAACGACGACTATCTCAGGGTGCTGGCCACCTTTGGAAATATTCTGGCGTCACGGCTGCTCAATTACCAGCTTCTCAACGAGCGGGAGGAGAAGCAGGTGATGGCTCGTGAGCTTCAGCGGGCATCGTCGATACAGAAGAACCTCTTGGTCACCTCTCCCCCACAGCTGTCCGGTTATCGGATTCATGCCCTTCAGGAACAGTCACGCCTGGTGGGTGGCGACCTGTACGATGTGTCCGTCCTTGTGGATGGCCGCCTGTTTTTTGTCGTTGCGGACGTCAGCGGTAAGGGAATGGGTGCGGCACTATTGATGTCCAATATCCTGGCATCGTTCAGGATTCTCTACGAATCCGACCGCTTTGACCTCGCCCGTGCCGTGCAGCGAGTGTCTGCCCAGTTATTCAATTACAGCACACAGAGCGACTTCGCGACATTGTTCGCCGGCGTGGTCGACCCAAAGACGGATGAGGTTCATTATATCAACGCGGGGCACAATCCGCCGCTATTGGTGCGCAGTGACGGACAGATAGAACATTTGGAACCATGCGGCATTATGATCGGCGCATTCGATGGCTTCACCTGGGAGCCGAAGACCGTACGCCTCTCCCCCGGAGATCTTATCTATATCTTCACCGACGGAGTCACGGAGGCCGACCGCGGCAACGAGCAATACGGCGAGACGCGCATGGAACAGCTGGTGGTCGATTCGCGATCGATGCCACCGGGTGAGATAGCCTGTGTTCTGATGAATGACATAAACAAATTCATGGGTGACTCACCCAGATCCGACGACATAACAATGCTTCTTTTGAAGCGGGAGCACAATTGATGCTACGGACCGGTCAGGAATTTGCACATTTTCGGATAATTCGAAAGCTCGGTGAGGGCGGTATGGGCGAGGTGTATCTGGCTGAAGACCAGAAACTATCGCGTAAAGTCGCCCTGAAGGTTCTGCCGTCTGAGTTCTCGGACAGCAGGGATCGCATGGAGCGTTTCATGCGTGAAGCCCGAACAGCCGCTGGAATTTCGCATCCCAACGTAATGGGCATATATGACATGGGCTCGGAGCGCGACCCGGAGACCGATGAAACCGTTAATTACATCGTGATGGAATATGTCCAGGGTAAGTCGTTGACCGAGTTCCTGTCCGGACGGACCCTGTCTATGGCCGACCTGCTCCGGCTGGCGGAGCGGATCGCATCCGGTCTCGCGGCAGCCCACAGACTCAACACGGTTCACCGCGATATCAAACCCGACAATATCATGGTCGATGAAGGCGGGGAACCCAAGATCCTCGATTTCGGTCTGGCCAAGCCGATCGAGTCCGTCTTTTCCGGCGAGAGTGATGCGGGCACGGGCACGATATCGCAAGAGTTGACTCAGGAGGGGAAAATCGTCGGAACGGTAAATTACATGTCGCCCGAGCAGGCCCGCGGGGAATCGGTCGATACTCGCTCTGACGTTTTTTCGTTTGGAATCCTCCTGTACCGCATGTTCACCGCGAAGTTTCCGTTCGAGGGCTCAGACAAAGTCTCGACGATAGCAAAAATCCTCGAGGCGAAGCAGGCGCCTGTCCGGCAGCACAATGAGGGCCTGCCGGCGGAGCTGGAGCGGATAATCGACAAGTGCCTTCAAAAGCGGCCTGATGACCGTTACCAGGATACCCGTGACTTAGTAGTCGATCTTCGAAGTCTGCGACGTCAGTATGAAAGCGGCTTGAGCGAGACAGTCTCCGGTGTTCAGGATTCCATATTGCCTCGGCCGGTCATGAAGGTGTTCAGGCTCAGGTGGCCCGCGGTTGCGGTGTCGGTTATCATCGTCGCCGCCGTTATATTCGCATGGATCAGATTCCTGGGAGGAGATTCAGGTCAATCCACCGGCCTCCAGGCCCGGGAAAACGCCCTGGCCGTCCTCGGATTTGAGAACAAGACCGGCGATGTCGATCTGGATTGGCTTTCGGCCGGGTTACCCGAAATATTGATGACCGACCTGGCGCAGGGCGGCGCGGCCAACTTGATCAGCCGCTCCCGTGTGCTCGACTGCCTCGAGCGAGATGTAACTCTTGGTGAAATACCCAACCACCAGGAGTGTGTGACGGCCGCTAAATCGCTGGGTGCTTCGGCGGTCCTGTCCGGCTCGTTCTTCAAACTCGGCGATA
Source organism: uncultured Ignavibacteriales bacterium (assembly GCA_964396245.1). Lineage (GTDB taxonomy): Bacteria > Zixibacteria > MSB-5A5 > GN15 > FEB-12 > CAYNEO01. The sequence continues at coordinate 64,752 of CAYNEO010000010.1, read as the reverse complement.
AATTCCGCATCGATGCCCGCATAGAGGATATCGAATCGGGGAAGATCATTCTTGGTGAAAAAGTGGTCGGTGACGACGTTTTCTCGCTGGTCGACAGTCTCACCCGAAAGGTCGCCCAGGCGCTGAACATGAAAGAAATGCTCGCCGACAGGTCGAATGTGACGACCTATACGTCATCATCGCCGGAGGCTTACAAGCAGTACATCCTCGGGATGGAGCAATTCGGGATCGGCCGGTATGACGAGTCAATAGAGTTCTTCAAGAAGGCAATTGCCATTGATTCCGCCTTCGCCCTTCCCTACATGCGGGTTGGAATGGCGAACGCATTCCGGGGCCGGCAGCAGCAGGGCCAGCCATATTTTGAGTTGGCGAAGAAATACGAGGACCGGTTGCCTTTGAAGGATCGTAACCTGCTCGCCGTGTATTACGACATCTGGTTCCGGGGCAAGTTCGACGATGCTTTTGTCAAACTCAAGACTTATGTCGACAACTACCCCGACGACAAGGAAGGCCGGGCGTTTTACGCGATATTTCTCAACCAGATAATCATGGACACGGCTGCGAGTCGGGCTCAACTCGATACGGTCCTGATGATAGATCCCGATTTTCAGCTGGCGCTCGAATTCGTTGCTGACCTGGAGGAGCGGGCCGAGAATTTCGAAAAGGCCGCCGAATATTATCGGAAGATCAAGGACAACAGCCCCGAGTCACCGGCTTCCTATATAGCACTGGCACGAGTATATAATCGTGTGGGGCGATACGATGATGCTATTGAGGAATGCAAGGAGTTGTTACGGCTGGATCCGACCAACACGTCGGCGCGGCGACACATGACAAGGAGCTACATCGGAAAGCGGGACTTCGAGAAGGCAACTGAGACCACCGAACAGATTTCGGAGGGGCACAACGATGATCCGTACGTGATGATGGATTACTACGGCTACCTGGCCAATCTCGCCAACTGGCAGGGTCGTTTTGTCGATGCACTGAAGTACGAGATTGAGGCGCTCGAGCAAGCACGTATCAGCGGAGACAGCACCCGCATATCCAACCATTACCTGGCGATCGCGACGACATACGAAGACATCGGTAAACCGGACAGCGCCGTGTATTTTAGCAGCGAGTCCTACCGCTGGGCGAGCAACTTCCAGAAGTTAAATCATCCATTCCTGATGGTTGCCATTGACCCGAATTACGATTCCGTCGCCCGACCGATGTTCACCTCGGCGGTGAGGGAATTCAAATCTCGCCTGCCCAGCGAAATGTGGGAACTGGTGGACAATTTGACAGAATCCTATGAAGGGTACGCGACATCCGACACGGCGAGAATTATCGAAGGATTCAAGAGACTCGCCGACAGCCCCACCCAGAGATCGACGCAGAATCTATTCCAGACGGGGCGATACTCCGTGGCGGCAGGTGACTTTGAACAGGCAAAACAATACCTGGAGCCGATTGTATCCGGCCCATACGTCACAACCGACGGATTCTATTTTCTGCGTTCCTTGTATTATCTCGCGGTCGCCAATGAGGAACTCGGCGACGTGGCTACCGCCAGGAAGCAATTTGCTGAGATTCTGAAGTACTGGGCTAATCCGCAGATTGAACTGAAAGAGATAAAGGACACACGGGAGCGTCTTGCTCGGCTCACTTCGTAACTCGAGCCACGCCTGACGCAAGTTCGCGACGGGTCGATCTCAGATAGCCCTGGCTACCTGAACGAGTCCTACGATAATAAGGATAACGATCAGCGCGGGTGCGAGTAGAACCAAAAGCGCTACCGCTATCCCGATAGCCGCCCCGACCAGGCCGACTACCAGGCCGACTATGCCGGATATAAGGCCGCCAATCAGTCCCAGCAGTCCGCCGAACAAGCCGACGATCAGCCCGAATCCGCCCCCGCTCAGCGCCAGGGCCAGGACTGTCAATAAGAAAATTCCCAAAAACAGCTTACCCATCTGTCTTTCTCCTCTCAGCCTCCTACTACTCAAATGTACGTGATCAGCCTCCAATAGGTTTCGAACCCCTTTGAACCTGCGCGGTGACGCCAAAAACATGTGGATGACAGCTTGTTTTTGAGGTAACAAGCGGGATTTCAGTCCAACCCCCAAAATCTGACAACAAGTTATTGTAAGACAGTGCCTTAAGGCGCTTGGCCGATGCCGGCCGGACAGACTGCCGAGGAAAGAAATTCACAATTCTTTGTGCATTTTTTCACAAATGTGTTGACAAAGCCTTGAGTGTGTAAAATATTATCGGGGTAATTTCTTGAGCTTTAACCTGTATCAGGAACTTGCCCCCGAACAGGACACATGAGGTTGACATGAAGACGTTTACTCATAACGACAAGGAGTACCGGGTCGATGACCAGGGCTTCTTGCTGTTTCCCGATGAATGGGACGAAAACTTTGCCGAGGGCATGGCTCCCCAGGTTGGAATCACGGGGGGTTTGACGGAGGCTCATTGGCGCGTGATCCATTTCATACGCAATACATTTGACATTACCAGCAGTTGTCCGCTCATATATGTAGCGTGCAAGCGTAACGACGTCGGCCTTGGTGATCTCGAAAAGCTCTTCCCTGCCGGATACCTGCGGGGAGCGTGCAAACTGGCCGGTGTCACCTACCGACAGGGATATCTGCAGCATACGTGGCTCGAGGGTGACATCATTCACCACACACGGAACTATGACCGCAGATCCTATATCACCGATGTACAGGGTTTCTTGATCGATCCCAATGACTGGGATGAGAACTTCGCTATCCACAAGGCATACGAAATGAAGATGCCTCATTATCTCACCCCCAGGCACTGGGAAATTATCTACTACCTGCGGCGAAAATTCGACGAGCAACACGCTATCCCGACGGTGTACGAAACGTGCCGGGATAACGATATTTCGCTGGATAAGCTCGAAGAGTTATTCCCTGATGGATATCACCGCGGCGTGTTGAAAGTCGCCGGGTTGCAGATATGGGAAGCCACGACAACGCACCCGGGCGGTAATTGACGCCTAAACGCTTCGCTCTGTAATTGGCTTTCGGGGCTATCGACTCAACAGACCATTGATAATGATCTCGACGGCGTCGTCTTCGCTCAAACCGCGTGACATCAGTGTCTCGAGCTGCTTGCTGTCGACACTGCCGATTGCCGCCTCATGGGTGATGTGTGCTTTTGGGTGACGCGCGTCGACTATCGGCACGGCCATCGCCGACCCCTCGTCCTGAATGATTTCCTTGCAATCGACATGACCCCGGGCATACGCCGCGGTTGCCGTCAACTTGTTATAGACTTCAGCCTTGGCGGTATCGCGAACGGCTATCTTTGACGTCAGCACGCCGCGCGCATATTCTCCCACCAGGTTCGCGACTTCGTTGATTTTTATTTTGTCGTCAGCTCGACCGCTTACGCGAGCCGTCATGTCGACCACACCGTAGGCGTGACAGGTGGTTTCGTAGTCAATGTCTATGAGACCCACGCGTCCCTTGATCAGTTCAAACTCGGTTTTGAAGGCCGCTCGTTCGCCTACGTCCACGCGTGCCTTCGGATAGACCTTGATGCCGCCTTTGGGACTGTGGACGTGCCGCTCGAAGTAGCTGTACTCGGCTCCATCGCCGATTCGAATCACGGCATCCATGATATGCTGAACGTCCACCGCAAACGGGAAAACACAATGAGCAAGCAGCGATATCTTCGCATTTTCACCGATGCCAACATCCATAATGATTCGCTGAATGCCCGTTTTGGGCATCATCCCGAAACACAGGTGCACCGGTTTGGCTACGACAGTCCCCGGTTCGAGGCGGATAACGGCTTTTATGCCGTCCTCGAGTTCATCAACATCGATATTGAGTCCCGGCACCGAGTGCATGCCGAGGACCTTATTAGCGTTGATCGTGAGATGAGCCACATTGGGATCGTTCAATTCGTGAGGATCGGTGCCGGTCCGGCTGTAGAGATCATTGATGATTACGGCGTCAGTCGTCACTGCATACCTCCAAGCTGCTGTACATCGGGGTAGTTTTTGTGATCACACGGTATGCACTTGTCCTCGAAGTACCGTCGAATCTTGCGGACATCTCCCTTATCGACAACCTTGCCGTGACAGAGCAGGAAAGCGTGCTCGGCCTGATTCAGCACGGCGAGACTGTGGGTGATCAGAATAACCGTAGCGCCTTCATTTTTGAGCACCCGTACGGCATCGAATATCCTCTCGATGGATTCGATATCGATACCCGAGTCCGGTTCGTCAAGGAGAGCCACCTTCGGTTTCATGGCCAGGATTGACGCCAGTTCAACCTTTTTGCGCTCACCGCCGCTGAGAGTCTTGTCGACAGCCCGTTTCAGGTACTCATCCGGATCGAGACCCACCTGCTGAAGAATGGTTGCGGCGCTCTCGAGGCTTTTTTCTTTCGCGGCCGTAAGGATGAAGTCGCCGACTGTCAGTCCCTCGAACCGGGCCGGCTCCTGCCAGGCGAGGGTTATGCCGGCGCGGGCCCGTTCATCAACGCTTTTATCGAGAATCGATTTCCCCTCGAACGTGATATCGCCCTCTACGTTTCGATAACCGGCCAGTCCCATGATTGTCGCAGCCAGAGTCGATTTGCCGGCCCCGTTCGGTCCCACCACGGCATGGACGTGCCCCTCCCAGAAATCTATGCTGAGGCCCTGAAGAATCGGTTTCCCGTTAAGAGACAGCCTCAAATCATCTACATTCAAGACACCCATTGTTCTATCCTTTCGTACCCGGTGCGCCCAATTCGTCCGGGCACAATATACCAATAATTCCGGGGAAGTCCAGTGAATGAGAAAGGCTCTTCGCGGCTCAGAACAGGCCGGAAACGGCCTGCCGAATGAGCTGGACGGTCGGTCCGGGATAAACGCCGAAATAGATAATAGCGAAAAACAGCACCATGAGAACCACTCCTCCCTCGGCCGATACCGGCATACCCTTCCTCTCATGTTCTTCGGCCGGCTTGGAATACATCCGCGCCGCCACCCGAATGTAGTAGAACAGGCCAATAGCGCTGTTTATGACCAGGGCAAAGACAAGTACCCACCGTGAGGAGCCGATACCGGCGGTCAGGACCAGGAATTTGCCGATAAATCCGGCGGTCAGCGGAATCCCGGCCAGCGACAACAAGGCGGCCGTGAAGAGGATGGATATCCAGGGCCGACTCCAGAAAAGGCCCCGATAGTCGTCGAGAGCAACAATCTCTTCCCCGGACTTGGAAATCAGACCAATTATCCCGAACGCTGCCAGCGTCGTCACGAAGTAGACAACGAAGTAATACGCCACCGCCTCCACCGCCAGTTGCCCGCCGGCCACGAAAGCGACCAGCAGATAGCCCAGGTGGGCGATAGAAGAATATGCGAGTATTCGTTTGACATTTGACTGCATCAGGGCGAGGAAATTGCCCACGAACATCGATGCTATCGCGATAACGGCGACCGCCAGCACCGCCGAATCATACCGGTAGGCGTCGGCTTGAATGAAATACCGCAACAGGAGAGCGAACACTGCGCCCTTGGAAATCGTGGCGATGAAGGCCGTCACCGGGGCCGGCGCGCCTTCGTATACATCCGGCGTCCACATGTGGAACGGTACGACCGCCAGCTTGAAGCCGAATCCTACCAGTAGCAGAGCCGTGCCCGTCAGCATGAAGACCGGTCGCACGTCGACATTGGTACTGAGGGCGTGCACAATCTGCGAAAACTGCATGGTCCCCAGCTCGGCATAGATCAATGCCATCCCGAAGAGCAGAAACGCCGAGGACGCTGCCGCGAGTATCAGGTATTTCAACCCGGCTTCCAGGCCCCAGGAGCTTGACCGCAGATAGGCGATCATGATATAAAGCGACACGGTGAGTAATTCCAGACCGAGGAAGAAAGTCATAAAGTGATCGGCCATTACCAGAATGACTGAACCCAGGACGGCCGTGAGAAGCACGACGTAAAATTCCTCACGATGCTCGCGTCGAATTTTCAAGTAGCTGTACGCGAGAAAGGCCACGCCGAGCGACGTGAACAGGATCAGGCCGATGAAGAACATGGCATAGGTATCCATGATCAACAATGAATATACCTGATGGGGTGAAACGTTGTCAGTCACCGTTAGTGTCAGAAGCGCTACCACGATGCCCATGACGGTGAAGAATAAGGCCGTAAAGTGGTTACGCTTGATCGACATCAGGATAAGCACCACAACCGACGTCACCGTGATCACGATTGCCGGGAGTAAAGCTGTGGAATCTGCGCCACTCACGTGTTATCCTCGCTCTGGCTTATGGTTCAACATCAGTCGGTTTCTTCCTCCATCACAGGCTCTACCTGCTGCTCTGAAGTCATGGTCTCGCTGATCGTCTGCTGCACTTGTGTCACGGTGGGGCGGGCCGTATTGAATATCGGTTGCGGGTACAGCCCGAGCCAAACGAGAACGAGAATCATGGCGCCCATCATCGTCATATGTCTGACGTTCAGATCGGGGAGCTTCCAGGTTTCTCGCTGCTCACCGTGGAATGCTCTTTGAATCAGCCACAAAGAGTAGATCGTGGCTGCGACCAGTCCGACGGTCGCGAGCACCGCCAGAACGATACTGGTTTTATAGGTGCCCAACAGCACCAGGAATTCACCCACAAAGTTTCCGAGACCGGGCAAACCCAGCGACGCCATAGCAAAGAACATGGCCACCGCTCCCATGCGTGGAACGTTTTGCCACAAACCGCCCATGCGCTGCATGTCTCGCGTGTGAATGTATTCCTGGAGGGTGCCCACAATAACGAACAGCGCGCCCGTGCTCAAACCATGACAGATCATTTGCATGATTGCGCCCTGCATGGCTAACTCGTTGAATGCAAAAATGCCAAGCAGCACGAATCCCAAGTGACTCACGCTCGTGTACGCCACCAGGCGCTTCAGGTCAGTCTGAGCGAATGCCAGTATCGCACCGTACAGAATCCCGATTACACCGATAATCATCGCCGCGGGAGCCACCTGAATCGACGCGTGCGGGAATAGCGGCAGCACAAAACGGATTATTCCGTAGGCACCCGTTTTCAGCAACAGCCCGGCAAGTATCACACTGCCCGCGGTCGGAGCCTCGGTATGCGCATCGGCCAGCCATGGATGCAATGGAAATGCCGGCAGTTTGACCGCAAACGCAATCAGGAATCCGAGCATCAGCCAGAACCCCGCCCTTCCAAGCGACGTCCCAAGCAGGTCAAAGTAATTGAATGTGTAATCGCCGGCCGCGTGGTGGTGGATGAAATACAGGGTAATAATCGAAAGGAGCATCAGGAGGCTGCTCGCCTGCGTAAAGATGAAGAACTTGATTGCCGCATACACCCGGTTTTCGTGTCCCCATATACCGATCAGGAAATACATCGGTATGAGCATGATCTCCCAGAAGAAGTAGAACAGGAGCAGATCCATCGCGAGAAAGACACCCATGACGCCCGCCAGAATCCACATCAGGTTAAAGTGGAAAAAGGCCACCCGCTCCCGGATTTCGGTCCATGACGTCATGACCGATATGATTCCGAGAAATGCAGTCAGCAGAACCATTAATAGACTCAGGCCGTCGACAGCCAGGTGGAAACTGGCGCCAATTTGCGGGATCCATTCAACCCGGAACTGGTCTATCCAGTTACCCGTCCCGAGCAGCGAGACCTGGTTGGCACTACGTCCCCAGAGGAAAAGCGCCAGAATGAAATCAGCCAGCATGGCGATCAACGATATCCATCGCGCAAAGAGATGGTTCTTCCGGCCGAAAATCCAGGCCAGCAGACCCGCGACAAACGGGATGACTATGAGCCACATCAAAATCATAAGAACACCAGTATTGCTACGGTTATCACGGCGCCGAAGGCTATTCCGGTCGCGTATGAACGCATATTGCCGGTTTGCGTGCGACTGAAAACATGATTCATGGCACGGTTGAAGAACGCAATACCGTCATAGATGCTGTCGATGATATCATCTTTATTGATTCGAGCTAACCAAACGTACGGATAGACGAACAGCCGGTCGTAGATCCAGTCAAATCCGAGGCCGGAGAACCAGAACTTATGCACCTTCGCGCCGAAGCCGCCGGCGGCCATGTTCTTTGCCAGGCTCGGCTTGCGAATATAGAAGATGTACATGATGAAGATTCCGCCGAGGGCCACCACGGCTGAGACAATTTCGAAAAACAATTCGGTGCCGTAGCTCGCATGTGGCGCCTGCACCGGAGGAAGAATTGTGTGCAAGAAGTCCGAGAAGGGTTTGAAATGTCCCATTGTATCCGGCAGATCTATGAATCCGGCGATTAACGACAATACTGCCAGGACCACCAACGGAAATGTCAGCCGGAATCCCGGTTTTCCTTCAGCCTGCATCTTTGATTCACCGAAAAATGTCACGAATATCATCCTGAACGTATAGAAAGCCGTAAGGAGCGCTCCGACAATGGCCGCCAGCCATAGCAAGGGGCTGCCGCGGTCGGATATCCAGGAATACCATATGATCGTATCCTTGCTGTAGAACCCCGCCGTTATCAGGGGAACGGCTGCGAGGGCCGACCCGCCGATGAGAAAGGTCCAGAATGTCAGGGGGAATTGTTTTCGCATTCCGCCCATTTTGAACATATCGTGTTCGTGGTGAAGATTGATTATCAGGACGCCGGCGCCGAGGAACAGAAGCGCCTTGAAGAAGGCGTGAATCATAAAGTGGAACATCGCCGCCGACCACGCCCCCACACCGAGCCCGAGGAACATGTACCCGATCTGGCTTATCGTGGAATATGCCAGGACACGTTTGATATCGCGTTGCGCCATGGCAGCAAATCCCGACAGCAGCAAGGTCAGCGCGCCAACTATGGCGACTATCATAAGTGCGACCGGCGCCAGCGTGAAGATGACATTGGTACGGGCAATCAAGTACACACCTGCTGTCACCATGGTGGCAGCGTGAATCAGGGCGCTGACCGGTGTCGGACCCGCCATGGCATCGGGCAACCACGTTTGCAGCGGCAGTTGCGCCGACTTCCCGACCGCGCCTCCGAGAAGCAGCAGGGCGGCTGCTGTCGCCATACCCGAGCCAACGGGCCACTGCCCCTGTGCATTGGCAAGAAGTTGCTGAATATTCAACGTCCCGAGTTGGGTGAATAACAAGAACAACCCGATCGACATGGCCGTATCGCCCACACGTGTGACGACAAAAGCTTTTCGCGCCGCGTAGCCGTTATCCGGGTCTTTATACCAGAATCCGATAAGCAGGTAGCTACAAAGCCCCACGCCTTCCCAGCCGAGATACAGAAGCAGCAGGTTGTCGCCCATCACCAGGACAAGCATGGACCCGACGAATAGATTCATATAGGTGAAGAAACGACTGAAACCGTCATCGTCGGCCATGAACAGGCTGGAATAGAGATGGATGAGGAACCCGACAAAAGTCACCACGAACATCATCAGCAGCGAGAGGGCGTCAAGACGGAACGCGATCTGCGGGTTAAACGAACCGACGCCGATCCAGCTCCAAATCACCTGTGTGAAGGCATGATTGGGCGGAGGCGACAGCAGGAAGGTGATGCCGATCCAGATAGTCAGTGCCGCGGAAAGACCGATTGAACCAACCCCGAACAGCGCAGCCAGGTTCTTAGGCATTCGCTTGCCGAAGATCGCCAGGATGACGAAGCTCGCAAATGGCATGGCCGGAACCAGCCAGAGTACATCGAAGATCATCCCTTACCCTCTCATCCTGCTTGCCACGTTAACGTCGAGCGTCCGGAACTTCCGGAACATCTGGAGAACCAGGGCCAGACCAACAGCGACTTCGGCGGCGGCCATGGCCAGAATAAACATGAACATCACCTGTCCGCCGGTCTGGACCCATCGTGCGCCGGCCACTATGAACGCCAACCCTGCGGCATTGAGCATGATCTCAATACTCAGGAGCATGAAGATAATGTTGCGGCGTACCAGCAAGCTCACCAGCCCGAGTACGAACAGCACCGCGGCTAATAACAGTCCAGCTTCCATTGGTACAGCAGCCATAATCAGGCCTCACTCGTTTTCCGTCGATTCGGTCGCGGTTAACTCTTTGTGTTCATCATCAAGTCCCACACCGGCCAGGCTACTCTCGTCCTCATGCCCCAGGTGGTAAGCGCCCACCAGGCCGGTCAGCAACAGCATGGCTGACAATTCAACGCCGAGCAGGTAGCGGGAATACAGCGCCATGCCCACCGCCTTGGGACCGACCATCTGCGTGCCGGTCGAGACCGACTTTTCAAGCACGATCATATAAATGAATTCGCCGAGCAGGACGGCCGTAAGGATTGCCGGTCCGATAAACATGCCCGGTTTGAGCCACTTGCGCTCCTGCTGTGCCGCTCGCTCGCCGAGATTCAGCATCATCATCACGAACACGAACAGCACCATGATGGCGCCGGCGTAGATGATCACCTCGAGCGCGGCAACAAACGGAGCGCCAAGGGTGAAGAAGACAATGGCGACGGCGAACAGTGACACGATCAAGTACAGCAAAGCGTGGATCGCATTGTAACGCGTGATTACGAGAACGGTGGATATTACGGCGATGCCCGCCGCTATGTAAAAAGCAATAGTCATGACTATTCCTCGATCATATCGAAGCCATAACCCGGCAACAGGGTCCGCAGGTCAACGGGCGGGGATTCATTCTCGGCCTCCCCTTTGTCCTTGCCCTTGATTTTCAGACCGGCGACGCGATAGAAATTGTAGCCGGGATACTTTCCGACGCCGGATATTGTCAGGTGCTCCTTCTCGTACACCATATTCTGCCGATTGTATTCGCTCATTTCGAAATCGGGCGTCAATTGGATGGCGTATGTCGGACATGCCTCCTCACACAGGCCACAGAAGATACAGCGCGAGAAATTGATACGGAAAAACTTCGGGTACCGGCGTCCGTAGTCATCCTCGGTCGCCTGCAATGCGATGCAGTCAACAGGACACGCTACAGCGCAAAGATAGCAGGCGACACACCGCTCCTCGCCATCGGGGTCGCGCGACAGGATAATCCGGCCACGATATCGCGGAGCAAGATACGGCTTCTCGTCGGGATATTGAATAGTTTCCCGTCGGTGAAGCATGTGCTTGAAGACTATCCAGAGTGTCCGTAAACTGCTAAACATATCTTCTTCCGTTCATAAGTCCTTATTGTGCCCACAACACGATGGCGCCGGTCACCAACAGGTTGAGCAACGTTAACGGCAGCATTATCTTCCATCCCCACGTCATCAGTTGATCGAACCTCGGGCGCGGGAGTCCGGCTCGCAGCAGAATGAAGAAGAAAATGAACGCGAACATCTTGATCAGGAACCAGACGATGCCGGGCAACCACGGTCCGCGCCACCCGCCGAGAAAGAGCGTCGTTATCAAGGCGGATATCAGTGTGATGCCGACATACTCGCCCACAAAAAACATTCCGAATTTCATGCCCGAGTACTCGGAGTGATACCCCGCTACCAGCTCGCTCTCGGCCTCGGGAATATCGAACGGGAGCCGGTGTGCCTCGGCGATACCGGCGATCATGAACACGACAAACCCGAGGAACTGGGGAACGATATTCCATATGTGATTTTGTGCTTCGACTATTTCCCACATACTGAAGGAACCGGTCTGAACCACAACACCCATCAATGACAACCCCATGAAAACTTCGTAGCTGATCATCTGCGACGCTGCGCGCAGTCCGCCGAGCAGCGAATATTTGTTGTTGGACGACCAGCCACCCAGGACTACGCTGTATGCCCCCAACGATGACATGGCGAGGAAGTACAGTAGTCCAATATTAAGATTTATCACGCCTATCCCCGGGGCCACCGGCACGATAGCGAACGAAAACAGGACCGTTACCATGACAATACCCGGGGCGATGAAAAACACCGGCTTGTCGGAGAATGGCGGAATCCAGTCTTCCTTGGTGAAGATCTTGATCATGTCGGCCACTACCTGAAGGATTCCAAACGGGCCGACCCGGTTCGGTCCATACCGGTCCTGCCAGAGCCCGAGGAGTCGGCGTTCAAGCCAGATCAACCCGGGGGCCACGATAAATATGCCGACCAGCACACCAATGGCTATCAGGGAGGCTACAATAATCACGATTGACCTCCTGACTCCACACGAATCCAAACCGGCAACGCTAATCCCGTCAAATCGGGCAGTCCATGCGGCAATCCTGCCGTACCTTCCGGCAATCCGGCGACAACTTTGCATGGCAGACGGTATTGCCTCCCTCCGACGGTGACACTCAGGTCTGTCCCGGGTTCGACTTTCAGTTGCGCCAGCGTCTCCGGGCTGAGGCCGACATAGGCCGAAGGGACCAACGTCCCCACTGCCTTACCCTGCGCACTTAGTTCTTCGCTGCCGTAGATGTGATAGACGGGAACAGCCAGCAGTTGGTCGGACTTTGGCGAGAAGGCTTTTGGGATGTCCGAGAAGAAATCCGGCTTCCCGTCCTTCTTCGGCTCAATCAGCCGGTAGCCGGGGTCGCCGCCGCGCAACGGACCGCCGACCTCGGATTGGTACTTGGCGGTTGCCTGCACCGAATTCCATCCCGGAGACCAGAAGAACGGAATCAGCCCGCCCGGCGGCACGCCCTGATATCCTTCCATGGAAAAGCTCAATGGCGAATCCGGATCGTCGGGCGGCTTTGGCTCATTCACGTCCTTGTTCGCGTTCATTGCCGTTCGTCCGCTGTAGCGCGCCGGTGAGCGGGCAATCTTGAGCCCGGCTATCCTGAACGACGCGTCGGGAACGATCTTCTGCCCCTCGGCAAGCGATGGAATACTTGTGAATACGGCAGTATAGATTTCATCGAGTGTGTTCCAGCCGATTGTCTTCGAGGCGTCGTTTTTCAACATCAAATCACGAATCCAGCGCCAGGATTCCTTGATAACCGGATCGGGGCTAATCGCCTGGAAGTATCGCTGCACGCGACCCTCGTTGCTAACGATGGTGCCGTCGCCCTCGGCGAAAGTCGCGGCCGGCAATACGTAATCTGCCTTCGACGTGGTCTGATTTTGCAGATGGTCAATGACAATAACAGTCTTAGCGGCTTGCAGGAATTTGTCGACCGCCGCGCTTCCAGCCCGGCGATATAGATCGTTTTCCAGAATCACCACGGTGTCCGCCTGGCCGGATGTCAGTTTGTCGAAAGCTTTCTCCAATTCATGACCCCCAAACAGTGATATCCCGACACTGTTGCACTCCGGCACGGTGTAGCAGATATTGGCCGGTCTGTCCTGAGCGGCGAGTGCCCATGCCACGTTGGCCGCTGCCTGGAGAATCTGATCGCTTCGCATGCTGGTTCCGGATATGACTACCGGATTCTCAGCACCTTTTAGTTTCCCGGCGATTTCTTCGGCGAGTCGCTTCACGTCGTCTGGAATACCGTCAACGTCCGGCGACGACGGATCAATGGCGTGCGCCACAGCATATCCGAGTCGGGCAATATCTTCGGCCGTCGCCCTGTATGTGCTCGTGGCGATTTCGTCGAGCTTGGTATACACCGGTGTTGCCACGTATAGCGGTCCCCGCTTCTTCTGCATGAAGTCGCGCAACGCAGCATCGTAAAAGGCTGGCACACCGTGCTGAACGGCACGTTTGTTAGGCTCGTTGCGTGTTGCCTGTCGTATAGCGAGGTCGAGCATCGGCGCGGTGTTAGTCAGATCTTCACCCAACACCAAAACAGCATCGGACTTCTCCACGTCGTGCAGCGACGCCGATCTTGCCGGTCCGTTACGGAGAATTTCCACTACCCGCTTAACCAGGTTACTGTCATGAGCAACCGTCCCGGAATAGAAATTATCCGGACCGACAAGTGTGCGGAGGGCAAAGTTGGATTCCAGACTCGCCCTGGGAGAACCAATGCCGACAACTTTTTCTTTCTGGCTCAGGAGCTTTGCTATGTCCGAGACCGTTTGTTCAACTTCAGCTTTTTCCACTTCCCCATTCTTATTGGGCCGTCGAGTCGGCCCGAGTATTCGCTTCTCACTGTTGACAAATTCGTATCCGAAACGACCGCGATCACATATGAAGTATCCGTTGACCTGGCGGTTGTAGCGGTTCAGGGTTCGCACGATTTTGTCATACCGGCTGCCGGCAAGCGTGTTGCATCCCAGGCCGCAGTGCTGGCAGACCGATGGTCCTGACTGCAGGTCCCACTTTCTTGCATAATGCTGCTTAAGCGTCTTGTCCGTAAAAACACCGGTCGGGCATACTTCCACGAGATTACCGCTGAATTCGCTTTCGAGAATGCCGTCTTCGTATCGACCGAAGTATGCATGGTCGTGGGCACCGTGGACATTGAAATCCCTTCCGCCCGCAAAATCATGATAGAACCGCGTGCAGCGGTAACATACGATGCACCGGTTCATCTCATGATTGATAAACGGTCCGAGGTCCTGGTTTCTATGGGTTCGTTTCTTGAAACGGTATTTTCGATAGTTGTGGCCGGTCATGACGGTCATATCCTGGAGGTGGCACTCGCCGCCCTCGTCGCATATCGGACAGTCATGCGGGTGATTCACCATGAGCCACTCAATTACCTGGGCGCGGAATTCGCGCGCTTCCCTGGCATTGATAGATATTCGCACACCGTCGTCCGCGGCCAGCATACATGCCATCTGGATCTTGCCCTTGGTGTCTTTCTCGTCCTTGTACTGGATAACCGCGCACTGCCGGCAGGCGCCGATGGAATCCATGGCCGGATGCCAGCAGAAATACGGCAGATCATACCCGAGTGACAGAGCCACATCGAGCATGTTCCTGCCCTTCTCTACTTCGTGGGCCGTTCCATCAATGTAAACCGTCGGCATGCTTATTTACCCCAGGGGCAACGTTGTTCTCTTATGTGTCTTTCAAATACGTCTCTAAACAGTTTCAGTCCGCTTCGAAGCGGCTCCACCGCGCCGGGAGCGAGGGCGCAAACCGTGTGTCCCGTATCCATCATGTCACACAGTTTATTCAATTGATCGAGGTCCTCCATCCGCCCTTTTCCTGCCTCGATCGCATACAACAGCCTGGCCGTCCAGGGCAGACCTTCGCGGCACGGCGTGCACCAACCGCAGGACTCCTGTGCGAAGAACTTTTCAAGAGAGGCAATCAAGGCAACCGGGCACACCGTCTGATCGACAATGAGCATCGTCGCCGTACCCATGCGACTGCCGACCTTGCTCAGAGAGTCGAAATCCATGGGCACGTCGAGATCCTTTTCCAGGATAAATTCGGTCGAGGCTCCGCCCGGGATAATCGAAATGAGTTCGTAGCCGTCCTGCATGCCGCCGGCATGTTTCTCGATTATTTCTCGAATCGGCGTTCCCATCGGAAGCTCCCACCACCCCGGTTTTTTTACCCGGCCGGCAGCGCCGTAAATCTTTGTTCCGCCATCACTGGACAGTGACAGTTTCTGGTATGCCTCGGGACCGTGATTAACGATGTAGGGCACATTGCACCAGGTCTCGACATTGTTCACGACGGTGGGACGTCCGAAGAGGCCGCTGACCGGCGGGTACGGCGGTTTTGATCGGGCAGTAGGTCGGACGCCTTCCGTGGCGTTCAGCAATCCTGTTTCTTCGCCGCAAATATATCTTCCGGCGCTGTTGTGCATGAATATATCAAGGTCAAATCCTGACCCGAGGATATTCTTTCCCAGGTAACCGGCATCGTATGCCTCGGCAATAGCCTTCCTGAGCCGTCGGTCGGAGCGCTTGTATGCCCATCTGAGAAAGATATAAACCGCGCTTGCCTGTATTGCCCAGGCACCGCATATCAGCCCTTCAATCAGAAGATGCGGGTTGCCCTCCATGAGCACCCGGTCCTTGAACGAGCCCGGTTCCATTTCGTCGGCATTGCAGCAGAGATAGTGCGGCTTGGTGGTTTCATCATCGAGCGGAACGAAAGACCACTTCATGCCGGTGTTGAATCCCGCCCCGCCGCGCCCGCGCAGGTTCGCCTTCTTGACCTCCTGCTGCACGTCTTTCGACGACATTTTAAGCGCTTTGCGGACCGCTTGATAGCCGCCGACCTTCTCGTACTCCTTGAGGGTCATCGGCTCTTCATCACGCGGCCGGATATGTTCTGTCAGCGGTCGTTCCATCTCAGTTATTCTCACTCGTACTGCTCGAGAATTCGGTCAATCTTTTCCGGCGTCAGGTTTAAGTGCGTGTCTTCATCGATAATCATCGCCGGTGCGTAATGGCAGATGCCTATGCAGGGTGTCGGCAGGAAAGTGAACCTGCCGTCGGGGGTAGTCTGCCCGTAGTCGATGCCGAGCTTATCAATGATGTGCTCGCGGAGGGTCCTGAAGCCCATCACGAAGCAGGCCATACCGTCGCAGATGAGAATGATGTGCCGACCGACGGGCTTGCGGAAGATCAGACTGTAGAAAGTCGCGACGCCCTCGAGTTCAGCGGTTGACATATCGAGATACTCAGCGACATCATGCAGGGCCTCATCCGAGATCCATCCGCCGCGATGCCGCTGCACGATCTTCAGCGCCTCAACGCTCGCTCCCTGCTTGATGGGAACGGTCTTCAGTTCCACATCGATTTCTTTCTTTTCTTCCGGACTCAACATAGTCTTACTTTTCAGTCGTCGACTCTCAACGGTCTACGTCGGCGAGCACAAAATCGATACTTCCCAATATCGCCAGCAAATCGGCCACCGTGTGTCCCCGACTGATATACGGCACCATCTGGATATGCGGAAACGAAGGAGTGCGTATCCTCGTACGGTACGAACGGACGTCACCGTCGCTCACCAGATAATAGCCGTTATTTCCCTTGGTTGCTTCAACCTCGGCAAATGCTTCGCCGGGAGGAATAACCGGTCCCCAGCTCACATTGAGGAAGTGATTAATCAAAGTTTCAATGTCATGCATAGTGTGGTCTTTAATCGGGGGCGTAGTCAGGGGATGGTCCGACTTGTACGGACCGGACGGCATATTGTTAAGACATTGTTCCATTATCCTCAGGCTCTGGCGCATTTCTTCGACGCGCACGAGTCCACGGTCATAGCAATCACCGTGTGTGCCCGTAGGGATATCGAATTCGAACTGGTCGTAGCTCGAATAGGGTCGCTTCTTGCGGAAGTCCCATTCCATCCCGGTCGCTCGAAGTCCGGGACCGGTAACACCCCATGCTATCGCCTCCCTGGTATCATAGGCGCCGATTCCTACCGTACGCTTTCTGAAGATGTTGTTCTTCAGGACCATCTTGTCATATTCCTTGAGACGGCCCGGCATATAGTCAAGAAATTCGCGGACCAGCCTGTCCCAGCCGTCGGGTAGGTCCTGAGCGACACCTCCGATTCGGAACCAGTTCGGGTGCATGCGATCACCGCAGATCGCTTCGATTATTTTGAACGTGTGCTCACGGTCCGTGAACATGAAGAACACGGGCGACAGTGCCCCGACATCCTGGGCAAACGTGCCGTACCAAACGAGGTGGCTGTTGATCCGGAACAGTTCGGACAGCATGACCCGGATGACCTGAGCGCGCTCCGGCACCTTGATTCCGGCCAGCTTTTCAACCGCCATGACGTACGGGAGATTGTTCATAACGCCGCCGAGATAATCGACACGGTCGGTGTATGGGATATAGGTGTGCCAGGACTGACGTTCGCCCATCTTCTCGGCGCCGCGGTGATGATAGCCGATATCCGGGATAGCGTCGACCAGCACCTCACCGTCGAGCTGAAGAACCACGCGCAGGACGCCGTGCGTACCGGGATGCTGGGGACCGAGGTTGAGGAACATGAATTCCGTGTCTTTACTCGCCCGTTTCATGCCCCAGTCTTCGGGACGGAACTCGAGCTGGTCCTGCTCGAAGTCGAGCCTGTCATCGGGGAGCGAAAAAGGTCCCATTTCGGTGGCGCGGGCAGGATGATCCTTGCGCAGCGGGTGTCCCTTCCAGGACTGCGGCATGAGAACGCGCGTGAGATGCGGGTGGCCGTCAAATTTGACACCGAACATATCCCACACTTCGCGCTCGTACCAGTTGGCGTTTGGCCACAAATCTGTCACCGTAGATACCAAAGCCGAGGACTCAGCGAGCGGCACCTTCAGCCGAATATCTTCGTTGCGATCAAACGAGAGCAACTGATAAACGACGGTGAAATCACTATCCGGCTGTCCTTCCCGCAGTTTTCGGACCCGTTCGTCGATGGCGGTGAGATCATACAGCATCCGGTACGGCCGGTCGATCTCTTCCGTGAGATATCGGCAAACATCATGCACCCGTTCCGGTCGTAGCCAGATCGTTGGAATCTTATCCTGTGTCCCCTGTGCCGTGATCACACCATCACCGAATTTCTGCATCAGTTGCTGGGTGATATCCGACGATGTGCTTGTTTGTGAACTGTTTTCCATATCTATACTGCTTGCCCTCCCAGCCGGAAGTCGACTGGCGGGCTCCCTAAACCTGATCCGGTGTTCGCAAACTTGTAGCTTTCACTCTTTCTTCGTGTTTGCGGTCGCGCATAGAAATCTTTTCCGCCCGGGTTACACCCTGGGGGCCAACGACCCAACTCAACGGCCGTTTTTCCTTACCGACCGCCTCACGTAACAGCAGCAGTCCTTCTTCAAAAGCATCCGGTCGGGGCGGGCATCCGGGAACATACACGTCGATCGGCATGAACTTGTCCACGCCCTGAACAACGCTGTAGATGTCATACATGCCGCCCGAGTTCGAACAGGAGCCCATGGATATTACCCAACGGGGTTCCATCATCTGATCGTACAGCCGCCGGATGATCGGGGCCATTTTCAGAAAGCACGTACCGGCCGTAATCATGACGTCAGCTTCCCGCGGCGTACCGCGGATGACCTCGGCTCCGAAACGTGCGATGTCAAATCGGCTGGTCAGACTGGTGGCCATCTCCACGAAACAGCACGAGAGCCCAAAATTGAACGGCCACATCGAGTTCTTCCTGCCCCAGGCGAGGAGGTCCTGAAGTTTGGCAAGCACCACACTCTGGCGGATGACTTTCTCGAAGGACTCGTCGTTGACATTCTTGACGTGTTCTGACTTTGTATCACCGGCATTCACTATGGTGGTCCCTATTTTATTGATCTTCGCTGATAAGCCTTGAGGTTTGCAGCTACCCAGTCGAGCGCGCCCACGCGCCATTCATAGATCAGTCCGGCTACGACGATGGCAACGAAGATGAACATTGCCCAGTATCCTGACCACCCGAGTTCCTTGGCGGCCACCGCCCATCCGAACAGGAAGACGACTTCCAGATCGAAAATCACGAAAAGCATTGCGATGAGATAAAATTTGGCCGTGAATTTAATCCGGGCACTACCGGTCGTCTGTATGCCGGATTCATACGGCGTGTTGGTAGAGTGATCGGTATGACGCTGACCGGTTATCCAGGCGAGACCGTACATGATGCCTACTATTCCAAAGACACCGGCGAAGTAGATCAGCAATGGAATCAGGTTCGACGATTCTGGCGTGGATACGTTCAAGTTCTAGTCTCCAGATTCGCTGTCGGTTTCGTTTACGTCGTATCGGAATCTGTCCCGCTGAACTCTGTCATGGTGATGTGATTATGGGTATAACACGCTCCGGTCAAAAAAGATCACGGTTTTTTGTGTCAGAATGAGAATTTATGCACAAAGCCTCATTAATATATATGGAGGATAAATTCAGTCAGTTTAGTCGCGTTACATGCTACCAGGCAATCGCCGTACCGCGTCTACATAGCTCGGCCATCACACGCGGCGGGCTTTATTGCAGTTCACCGACGGGCGCTTCACGACGCCATAACTCGTGGATGAACTCGTAGAGATTTCTGGAGACTGACACCTTGTATGGCGTTGGATTGACCGCCCTGAGATGGTCCTCACGGAGTGACTTGAGCTGCTCGAACGCCCTGGTCCGCGACTCCAGGAGGTTCGGGATGTCGCCGACAACTTTTCCATTCCAGACGAGGCGATGTAACGGGACAACACTGCTTGGCGTAACATACGTGCGCTTTGTTTCTTCGATAGGATGATAGCAAAGTACTTTGTTGCCCTTCTGCGGCGCCTCGTCACCGACTGGAATCATCAAATCAAGAAGCGGATAACCTTCCCTGCCGTACAGCCGGTATGCCTCTTTGCGCCCCGGGATGGTCATTTTGGCGGTGTCCTCGGACAACTTGATCTTGGGCTGATCCTTGATCTGAACCAGTTTGTACACACAGCCAAGCGAGGGTTGAGACTGACAGGTGACGAGATGGGTGCCGATTCCAAAAATATCAATCTCGTGTCCCTGTTGTCGCAGCGAGCGCAGGGTGGGTTCATTGATCTCGTTGCTGGCGACAATAGTCAGGTTGCCGAATTCAACGTCGAATTTTTCACTCGCCTCCCTGTACATCTGACGTACCGCTTTTGACAGGTGTGCGAGGTCACCGGAATCGAGACGGACGCCGACCGGACGATACCCCAGTTCATTGAGCGCCAGGGCGACCGCCAGAAAATTCGGCATCCCTGATGAGAGAGTGTCATACGTATCGACAAGGGCGAGAAATCCATCCGGGAAAGACTGAGCATAGGCGATGAAAGACGCCAGTTCACCTTGGTTAGGGTCACCCAGATTCAGCTTACGTTTGTATCCCTGCACCAACTCCACGAACTCATGCTGCTTGCCTTCTTTGTCGGTAATCGTCGATGATTCCAATTCGTCGGTACCCGCAAACGATGAAATGAATGCATGAGCCTGAGTACCGCTGACCGGAATATCAAACATCCGTCCGGCCATCATATTGCTCGTCCCGTCCACTCCCCCGAGGTAACTGTAGCGTGAGGCAGACACGGCGCCGTCGGGTCCCTGGGCTCTCCGCATGCCGAACTCGACCAGCTTTTTATTAGAACCGGCGGCTATCTGCATTCTGGCAGCATTCGTTGCCACAAGACTCGGGTAGGAAACAAGGTTCAGCAGCGCCGACTCCAGAAGCTGGCACACGCCGAGCGGTCCCTCCACGCGCAACAGGGGGACCTTCGGAAAGACCACGTTCCCTTCGGGCTGAGCCCAGATGCGGACCTCCGAACAGTCCACTTCGCTAAGCCATTTTTTGAACGCGGGGTTGCACCGGGGGATGGCCGAACAGATGTACTTTACGTCCTCGTTGGAAAACCCGTAGTCTTTCACGAAGGCGACAGCTTCTTCCAGACCGCCAAAAATGGTGAACTCGCCGCCGAAAGGATTCTTTCGGAAAAAAAGATCAAAGACGGCATAGTCTTTATGTTTTCCGCTGTTGAAATAGGCGTACGCCATCGTGATTTCGTACTGGTCGGTCAGCAGCGCCCTGATAAAGCCATTGGCTGGTCGCATGTATCTCCTTACGTGATGCTAGTGCTCAGCTTTTTATGCGCAAGTCCACAACAAATCAAATCACTCGCCGGGCGGCATGCCGGGCCATGAAGACATTGGATCAGTGGATTTGACCAGGTGCATGCCTGCCGCCTTGAACTTCTCGAACGTTTCATCTGCCCGCTCCGTGAAATCCTGACCGCCGGGCACGACCACGGGCGAAGTGCAGTCTTCCAACAGATAGATCTTCTGCGCGAGTCTCTCGTCGCGTTTTCTGATCTCGGCCAGCAAATCCTGAACAGTCCACGCAACGCAGTGACTTTTTGCCTGTCCCGCGATGAGAACCCTGTCATATGACAACAGAAGCTCCACGAGTTTTTCGTTCTCATACGCAATTCTGTTGCCCTGTTCATCGGTCTGAACTTCCGGTCCCAGTACCGAGTAATTCTCGGTTAGCGGGTTGTCACCCTTCACAAGGAATTTTGCCTGATGCTGGCGCGCAATAGTATGATAAAACACTGCCTCTTCGATCGATGCAACCAGTGCATGTCCGACCCCACCCAGCATGGCATGGAACGGCCATATCATCAGCCGGTACTTGCCTGTCTCCTCCAGCGTTCTGCAGTAATGCAGGACATATTGCTCGAGGTTGTCTTTGTGATTCGTGGCGGCAGAATCCACGAGAAGAGGGTTAACCTTCCATCTGCCGGATTGAATGTCCTCAACGGAAATCTCTGTATACGGGTCCGGGTGCTTTCCCTGGCCGTTCACGAAGAATGGTGAATGGAATACCTGGTACGCCTTGTGAGTGTCCATTGACACGATTATTTCATCAATATTTGTGAGGTTGCGGTAGATGAACTCGCAGATACGGATGCTGTCATCTACGGCGCCACGCCCGGATCGGCCCGCGACAAACAAGGAAAAGCCGGGAGTGCAGAAGGTATTCTGGCAATCAACGAGCAACAGCCCGGTGCTAGGCCTGTTCTTATCAGTCGGCTGGATTTCCGCTTGGATGGCCAGTTGACGGGCTGTGGTCGCGATGTTCTGGTAGTCGATGCGCCTTACGTCTTCGATAGCCCCGGGATCGAAATGTGCCGGCACTCCTAAATCTTTATAACTCAGGTAAATCACTCCTTATGATCTATAACAGGACCGACGCCCATTTGATCGCCAAAACTTGTTGCGTTGCCACGGAATCGGTTTACATCCCAATGTGGCAACAATGCTACTTGGCGCTTATTAGTTTCTGAAATTCCGGATCGTCCCGCAGAGCATCAAGGTCAGTGTCATCGCTCGCAGCAGCCTTGAGCTTCGGGTTGAACAGGAAAGCCTGTTTGAGCGCATCGATAGCTTCCTGCTTCTGCCCCGCTGCCAGCCGGATAACACCCAGATCATACCAGACTTCGCCGTAATCGGGGGCGAGCTCGGAGGCATGTTCCATGTAGGGCAGCGCTTCGTCATACTGTCCCTGTGTGAACAGAGTCCAGGCTTCATTCCACGAGTAATTCATCTGGGCGATATTCAATATCCGTCCGAGTTCCTTAAACGGCTCGGGACTGTCATCGACGCGAATATCAATCGCGCGATCATCGTATCCGCCGTATCCGGCGCCTTTCTTGACTACCAGCAACGCAGCCGACTGTTTTCCGCGTGAATCACCGCCGTTTTCCTCGCCGGCCACAAGCGCCGCATGCATACGGTCAGCGAGCGTGCCCGATGTCTCCAGGAAGGCCTTTTCCATAGCCGTGACAACGGCCTCACCTGCGAGAATATTCCCCTGGACGGCATAGTTTGGCCCGCTTCGACCTCCCGCCCATGCCAGACAGCCCTCGCCGGTATAAGTTGCCGAGCGGCCGTCCGCCGACACGATGCCGACCTGCCGGCGATCAGGTTTATCATCGCTGCCGAGCAGTACCTGCAGGGCTTCGTCCGGACCGGCGCCAAGGGAAAGCAAATCGAGCCCCCGCGGACCGAACGTCGTATTCGCGTATGCCTGGGTTGCTACCGCGCCAACACCCGCCTTGGCCCAGGGGACAACGCTGCCGACCGCAAAGAACCGGGACGCGACCGCTACGCCGAGCTCACCGGTCGCCGAATCGCGCGCCACAATAGAAAATGTGGCCACGTTTTGTTCGATATCAGTGTTGTCCGCCGAATTAGCACTTACCGACAAAACCATCAAAAGCAGTAACAAAACGACAGACCGGGGCCGAACAAGAGAACCCGCATGGCAGAGTTTGAACTGACGCATAGGAACCTTCCTCCAATTCTGAGATACAAAGGCACTCGAATGATCTAATGTGACAAGAAACATTCCTTATGTAAAGTCCGATTTTCGAACAGGCAGTCGAAAACATCGGTTCTTCCGATCACGCTGACATCGTGCGAACTTATTGACCTGACGCTTGTTACATTGTGTGTCAGACTGGTCTTCATCATTCGAAACCGCTGAAAACGTCTGGCATAATGAACACGGGCAAGGAATGCGGTGTCTCTGGTGTCGGTCTTCCCGAACTTACAAATCCGGGGGCCGGCAATTGAGCCGTATTTATCACCATCAGCGTCGAGGTTATCCGACCGATTCCCTCGATTACCTTGGACGCCATGAGATTAACGCGATAAACCTGCGGGAGAGCTAACAGGAATGCTAAACGGCAGAAAGCGAGTCATTATTGAGCGCGTGAGTCCGGAGATTGACGGCGGTGCGTTTCCAGCAAAGAGAGTGGTCGGTCAGACGGTGGATGTCGAAGCGGATGTGTTCACCGACGGACATGACGTCGTGGTTGCTTCCCTGCTTTATCGCAAGGGACACGAGGCCGAGTGGCAGCAAAAACCGATGCGGTTTATGCAGAATGATCGATGGACTGCTTCATTTAGTGTTGAGGAGATGTGCACGCACCAGTTCACGATCATGGGATGGATCGATCATTTCAAAACCTGGCAGAGAGATTTGCGCAAGAAATGGGAGGCCGGCCAGGATGTCACTGTGGATTTGAAGATAGGGGCCAAACTGGTTGAGAGGGCTGTCGAACATTCTTCTGCTCCTGACGCCGAAAAAATGCGGGACCTCACTACAGCATTCCGCGCCGGAAACGACATCGAGAAGTCCGTGCAAGCGGCGCTCGGTGATGAGCTTTCCGCATTGATGGCGCAATACGCCGACCGGTCGATGGCAACGACATACGAGAAAGAACTCTCGGTTACCGTTGACAGGGAGCTTGCCTTGTTCAGCGCATGGTACGAGGTATTTCCGCGGTCGGTAAAGCGCGACAGCTCCGAACACGGAACCTTTAATGACTGCAAAGCACGTCTGCCTGAAATCGCCGAGATGGGGTTTGATATTGTCTACCTGCCGCCGATTCATCCAATCGGCGAAACTCACCGGAAGGGCAGGAACAACTCGCCGGTAGCGGAGGAAGGCGACCCCGGAAGTCCCTGGGCAATCGGTTCCTCCGAAGGAGGTCATAAAGCCATCAATCCGAAACTCGGCACCATGGAGGACTTCGAGCAACTGGTACGCGCCGCTCGAAAATACAACATGGAGATTGCCCTGGATCTGGCGTTCCAGTGTTCGCCGGATCACCCGTATATCAAAGAACACCCCGAGTGGTTTCTGACACGTCCGGACGGGACCATTCAATATGCGGAAAATCCTCCGAAGAAATATGAAGATATTGTCCCGTTCAACTTTGAAACGGAGAATTGGAAAGAGCTCTGGCAGGAGCTGAAAAGCGTTGTCCTGTTCTGGATCGAGAAAGGCGTCCATGCATTCCGGGTCGATAATCCACATACGAAATCATTCCCGTTCTGGGAGTGGTTGATCACGGATGTCAAAAAGGAACACGGCGATATCATCTTCCTTTCCGAGGCCTTCACGCGACCGAAGATCATGTACCGGCTTGCAAAGATCGGCTTCACTCAGTCATACACGTATTTCACCTGGCGCAACACCAAGAGCGAGATAACCAGCTATCTCAGGGAACTGACGCAAACCGATGTGCGAGAATATTTCCGTCCCAATTTCTGGCCGAACACTCCCGATATTTTACCCGAGTTTCTGCAGTACGGCGGCCGCCCGGCGTTCATTATCAAGCTGGTTCTGGCTGCCACATTGTCATCCAATTACGGGCTATACGGCCCCGCATTCGAACTGCTGGTCAATGAGGCGTTGCCGGGGAAGGAAGAATATCTGGATTCCGAAAAGTATGAGGTCAAGCAATGGCCCCGGGACACCCCCGGCAGCTTAACAGAACTCATGAAGCGTATCAACCGGGTCCGACGAGACAATCCGGCCCTCAGGGAAACCAACAATCTGCGGTTCTATCACGTCGACAATGACTATCTGCTGTTCTATGGGAAGGAGTCCGGCGACGGAGAGAACATAATCATGGTTTTGGTCAATCTGGATCCGTTTCATACTCAGTCGGGATTTGTTACCGTGCCGTTGGCAAAATTCGGAATTCGCCCGGATCAGCCGTATCTGGCCCATGACCTGATCAGCAACGACCGGTATATCTGGCAGGGACCGCGCAACTATGTCGAATTGAATCCGTCAATGATGCCGGCTCATATCCTGAAAATCCACCGGCGCATGAAGCGCGAATCAGATTTTGATTACTACATGTAAGGAAGGATTATGCCCACTCGTGACTCACAGCTGGAATCCGATCCACTGTGGTACAAAGACGCTATCATCTACCAGGTTCACGTCCGGTCGTTCTTCGACAGCAACGACGACGGCGTCGGCGATTTCAAGGGCCTGACTGAGAAACTGGACTATATCGAAAGTCTCGGAGTCACCGCCCTCTGGTTGCTGCCGTTTTATCCGTCACCGTTACGTGATGACGGGTATGACATTGCCGATTATCTCAACGTTAACCACGAATACGGCAATATGCGGGAATTCCGTGAATTCCTCCGGTCAGCGCACCGGCGGGGGATACGGGTCATCACCGAGTTGGTCCTGAATCACACATCGTCGGACCATCACTGGTTCCAGCGGTCCCGACACGCCAAGCCCGGTTCAAAGTGGCGCGATATGTATGTGTGGAGCGACACGCCGGACAAGTACCGGGATACGCGAATTATATTCCAGGATTTCGAATCATCCAACTGGGCCTGGGATTCGGAGGCGCAAGCATATTACTGGCATCGTTTTTATTCACATCAGCCGGACCTCAATTTTGACAGCCCGACCGTTCACCAGCAGCTATTTCGAGTGATGGATTTCTGGATGCGTATGGGCGTGGACGGTGTCCGGCTTGACGCCGTGCCGTACCTGTACGAACGAGAAGGCACCAACTGCGAGAATCTCCCGGAGACACACGCTTTCTTGAAAAAACTCCGCAAGCACGTCGACGATACGTACACTGACAAGATGCTGCTTGCGGAAGCCAACCAGTGGCCGGAAGACGCTGCGGCGTACTTTGGGGAAGGCGATGAATGTCATATGGCGTTCCACTTCCCGGTGATGCCCCGCATGTTCATGGCGATCCACATGGAAGATAGTTTCCCGATAAGCGATATCCTCTCCACCACACCGGATATTCCCGAATCATGCCAGTGGGCCATGTTTCTTCGAAACCACGACGAACTGACACTGGAGATGGTGACCGACGAGGAGCGTGACTACATGTACCGGGTATATGCGCGCGACCCGCTCACCAAGATTAACCTCGGAATTCGTCGCCGGCTGGCCCCGCTACTGGGTAACAACCGCCGCAAGATCGAACTGATGAATATCCTGCTGTTCTCATTTCCCGGAACGCCGATTGTCTACTACGGTGACGAACTGGGAATGGGTGACAACTACTATCTCGGTGATCGAAACGGCGTGCGCACACCGATGCAGTGGAGCCCTGACCGCAACGCCGGCTTCTCTAAGGCGAATCCGCAGCGCCTGTTCCTGCCGGTCATAATCGACCCGCAGCATCATTATGAGGCTATCAACGTGGAAACGCAGGAGCGAAATTCGTCTTCAATGCTCTGGTGGATGAAGCGCGTGATCGGCATGCGCAAAAAGTACCGCAGTTTGAGTCGCGGGACCTTTGAAATGCTGACATCGGACAACTCCCGGGTCCTTGCGTTTGCCCGCAAGCACGAAGATGAGACTATCCTTGTGATTGCCAATCTCTCGAGATTTGCACAGGTCACCAGGCTCGACCTATCGGAATTTGCAGGGCTGATCCCCGAGGAAGTGTTCAGCCAGAACAAGTTTCCTCAGATACGAAACGAACCGTATACTCTCACCCTCGGTCCCCACAGTCATTATTGGCTGTACCTGCAAACAGAGACTGCGGCAATATCCCTTGAAAAGGAGCCCGAACTGGTCGAGATAAGCACGCGCGGCGAGTGGCAGATGCTTATCCGCGGCAAATCGAAGGAGAACCTCGAACAGCAGCTGAAAATCTACCTGAAGCGCGCCCGCTGGTTTGGCGCCAAAACGCGGGGTATCCGTCAAGTACGGATCGTCGAAGACGGCGAGTTGAACAATGGCGATGCAAACGCAATCCTGACGTTTCTGAAGGTCAGCTACATGGCCGGTGACCCTGACCTTTACCTGCTGCCGATCACGTTTGCCGAGGGTACGGGAGCCCGTCACATAACGGAGAAATACCCCGGCGCGGTTATTGCCCGGGTGCGCACCCGCAGCGGTGAGGGAATACTATACGACAGCAGCTATAATGAAGATTTCCAGAAAGCGTTGCTGTCCACCATAACGCATCACAAGAAAATAAAGGGACACAACGGCGATTTCATTGTGCACTCCCGCAAAGGACTGAAACGATTCATGAGGGAGCGTGAGGAGGGTATGAAATCGTGGCCCATGAAAGTGGAGCAGAGCAATACCTCGATAGTCTATGACCGCGAGCTGATTTTGAAGTTGTACCGACATGTGGACGAAGGTATAAACCCGGAATACGATATCTCCCGGTATCTCACGGAAAAGCTGCACTTTTCACACACTCCGGGGTTCGCCGGGGCGATCGAATATCTTGAACGCGGCGGTGAACCGAGAACGGTCGCGATCCTGCAGCGATTTATCGAAAACGAAGGCGATGCCTGGGCATACACGACTAACGTTGTTTCCGGCTTTTATGACCGCGTGCTTGAGAAAGACTATGATTGCCGCCCGGATGAGCTCGAGCACCCATCCATACTGGAGGTTGACCTGACCGCAATTCCGGCCAAATTACACGACCTGATCGGCGGAATGTACATCGACAAGGCAGTCCTGCTGGGAGAACGAACGGCGGAGATGCACCTGGCGTTGGCGTCGAATTCGGACGATCCGGCCTTCCGCCCCGAGCCCTTCTCTCTTCTTTACCAGCGCTCGTTATACCAGTCACTTCAGAGCCTGGTACGGCGGACGATACAGACTCTCCAGAAAAGCCTCGGCGACATACCCGAGGAATGGATCAAGCAGGCCGAGGGAGTGATTGGATCGCAGCAGAAGATACTCAATCGGATGCAGCGGATGTTGAAGAAGAAAATATCGGCCACCAGAATCCGCATCCACGGTGATTATCATCTCGGGCAGGTCCTCAACACGGGCAAAGATTTTGTGATAATTGACTTCGAGGGTGAACCGGCGCGTTCCATTGGCGAACGCCGCTTGAAACACTCGCCGCTCAAGGACGTGGCCGGCATGATCAGGTCGTTCCACTATGCGGCATCCATAACAATGCTCAAGCGAATCTCGGCCCGGCCCGAAGACGAAGCCCGGCTGAGTTGTTTTGTGGAGCCCTGGTACCGGTATATAAGCGGCGCTTTTTTGCACTCTTATCTTGAAAAAGCGAACGGCGCATCGTTTATTCCCGAAGACCGGGAGGAATTGCAGACACTTCTGCAAACCTATCTTCTCGAAAAAGCGGTATATGAACTCGGTTATGAATTGAATAATCGTCCTGACTGGGTCCAGATTCCGATCCGCGGCATCGAATTCGTCCTGAAAAGTTCAGTGTAGTCAACCATTAAGGAGGATACAGTGCCACAAAAGGCTGGAAATACACCAAAAGACAAGAAACAAAAGCCAGATCCGTCCGCACCGGTTTCCAAGAACGTTATACACGGTCCGGGTCTGCTTACCGATTACGACGTGCACCTGTTTAAAGAAGGTAATCACTTCCGGATCCACGAGAAGCTGGGTTCTCATGTGATGACGGTCGACGGGACCGAAGGCGTGCATTTTGCCGTATGGGCGCCAAATGCCCGCACCGTTTCGGTGATCGGGGATTTCAACGGCTGGAACACCGAATCTCACCCCCTTGCCGTCAGGTGGGACGGGTCCGGGATCTGGGAAGGGTTCATACCCGGTCTGAAGACTGCTGAACGATACAAGTATCATATCGTCTCGAACAGCAACGGTTACCGCGTTGACAAGGGAGATCCGTTCGGCTTTCACTGGGAGATAGCGCCGCGAACGGCCAGTTGTGTGTGGGATTTGAATTATGATTGGGGCGACGGCGACTGGATGGCTAACCGGCACGAGAAAAATAATCTCGAAGCCCCGATGGCGATATATGAAGTTCATCTCGGCTCATGGAGGCGAGCTCCGGATGACAGCAACCGGTATCTTGACTATCGGGAAATTGCCCGTGACCTGGTGCCATATGTCAAGGAAATGGGATTCACGCATGTTGAGTTCCTGCCGGTGATGGAGCATCCCTTTTACGGCTCGTGGGGTTACCAGACCGGCGGCTATTTCGCGCCATCGAGCCGGTATGGGGAGCCGGAAGACTTCATGTATCTCGTCGATCAGCTCCACCAGAACGGGATAGGCGTGATCCTGGACTGGGTGCCGTCGCATTTTCCGTCGGATGAGTACGGTCTTGCTTATTTCGACGGCACCCACCTTTACGAGCACGCCGACCCGCGCAAGGGTTTTCACCCGGACTGGAAAAGCGAGATATTCAACTATGGCCGAAACGAGGTGCGGAATTTCCTGATCAGCAACGCCGTTTTCTGGCTGGAAAGATATCACGCTGACGGTCTCCGGGTGGATGCCGTAGCATCGATGCTCTACCTGGATTATTCCCGCAAAGCGGGTGAGTGGATTCCGAACGAATACGGCGGAAACGAAAATATCGAGGCAATTAACTTTCTCAAGCGCTTCAACGAAGCTGTGTACGGTGAATTTCCGGATATCGAAACAATCGCCGAAGAGTCCACCGCCTGGCCGATGGTCTCCCGACCGGCGTATGTCGGCGGGCTGGGGTTCGGTGAAAAATGGAACATGGGCTGGATGCATGACACGCTGGACTACATTTCAAAAGATCCGATTCATCGCAAGTACCACCACAACCAGCTGACCTTCAGCCTGTGGTACGCCTTCAACGAGAACTTTGTACTGCCGCTGTCACACGATGAAGTGGTCCATGGCAAAGGCTCCATCCTGAGGAAGATGCCGGGCGACGCCTGGCAGAAGTTCGCCAATGTTCGATTGCTGTTGGGATATATGTACGCTCACCCGGGCAAGAAGATGCTGTTTATGGGTACCGAGTTCGGACAGTGGGATGAGTGGAACCATGAGAAGAGTCTTGACTGGCATTTGCTCCAATATCCGCCGCACCAGGGATTGCACCAGTGGATGCGCGATCTCAACCGGTTCTACCGCAGCGAACCGGCGCTGTTCGAACGTGATTTCGACGCGGGCGGATTTCGATGGATCGACGCCAACGACTGGGAAAACTCGGTGATCAGTTTCCTTCGATGCGGCAAGGAAAATGACGAGCCGCTGTTGATCATCTGCAATTTCACGCCTGTCCCCCGCCGCAACTACAAGATAGGTGTGCCGAAAGGCGGCTACTGGAAGGAACTGCTGAACAGCGACGCGACGACGTACGGAGGCAGCGGGCAGGGTAACCTGGGTGGAGTTGAAGCCACACCGGTGTCGGCCTACGGCTTTTACCATTCAATATCCCTGACTCTCCCTCCGCTCAGTATCCTTGTCTTCAAGCGCGAGGTGTGAAAATGAGTCGTAGCCCGCAACCGATACCGTGTCGCGACAAAGGCTTGCGGCCGACAGCGACAGACCGCAGTGCAGCTATGGTGATGTAGGTCAGGATGAAAATCGGAACTCGATTTATCGGCGCCGGCACGTGTGAGTTTATCGTCTGGGCCCCCCTGCACGAAAGTGTTTCTCTGCACATCGTCTCGCCCGCCGAATCTGAAATCCCCATGCTGAAAACCGAGGACGGCTATTGGAAGACGGTGGTTGAAGACATAAAACCGGGGGCGAGATACTGGTATCGACCGGGCAACAGGCAAGAACGACCCGACCCGGTTTCCGCTTTCCAACCGGACGGCGTCCATGGGCCCTCATCGTTGGTCGATCACGCGACCTTCCGGTGGCAGGATGACGGCTGGCAGGGCATTCCGCTCGCAGAGATGATAATGTATGAGCTGCACGTCGGCACGTTCACGCCTGAGGGGACCTTCGATGCCGTGATAAACCGGCTCGATGATCTTCGCGAACTCGGCATCAATGCCGTTGACATCATGCCTGTCACGCAGTTTCCCGGCGGCCGAAATTGGGGCTATGACGGCGCCTATCCGTTCGCCGTCCAGAATTCATACGGCGCCGCGGACGGATTGAAAAGACTTGTTGAGGCTTGTCACCTGCACGGTATGGCTGTTATCCTGGATGTCGTCTACAATCACCTTGGGCCGGAAGGCAACTATCTTGCCGAGTTCGGTCCGTACTTCACGGACAAGTATCACACGCCATGGGGTAAAGCGGTCAACTTCGACGATGCTTACTGTGACGGCGTCCGCAATTACTTCATCGAAAACGCTCTCTGCTGGTTCGAGCACTACCACATCGACGGTTTACGGCTCGATGCCATTCACGGTATCTTCGATACGGGGGCAAAACACATCCTCGATGAGATGTCCGAACGGGTACAGGAGTTCTCGGGCAGAGTCGGACGCCAGTTCTACCTGATTGCCGAGAGTGATTTGAACGATGCGCGTGTGATCAGATCACGAACAAAAGGTGGGTATGAGGTAGACGCCCAGTGGTCCGATGATTTTCATCACGCTGTGCATACGTTGCTCACCGGTGAGAAAAACGGCTACTACCAGGACTTTGGAGAGCCGGAGCAGCTGGTCAAGGCGCTTAAAGAAGGGTTCGTCTATTCCTGGGTTTACTCGAAGTACCGTAAACGTCATCACGGAAGTTCATCGGCTGACATTCCGGCTGACCGGTTCGTGGTTTTCATCCAGAACCACGATCAAGTGGGCAACCGGATGATGGGTGACCGACTGGCGCAGATTGTCTCGTTCGAGGCGGCCAAGTTGGCGGCCGCAACGCTGTTGACTTCTCCTTATATACCCCTGTTGTTTATGGGCGAAGAATACGCCGAAGATAATCCGTTTCAATATTTCGTAAGCCATTCCGACAGGGACTTGATCGAGGCAGTGCGCCGGGGCCGCGCCGAAGAGTTCAAATCATTCGGCTGGGAGCAGGCGCCGCCCGATCCACAGAGCGAAGAGACGTTCGAGCGATCGAGACCGGACTGGACCAAACGCAATCAGGGTCGGCACAGAACCATGCTGGAGCTATACCGCACGCTGATTTCGCTCCGAACCGATATTCCCGCACTGTTGCACTTGAGCAAGCAGGACACGGTTGTTTCGCACGTGGAACAAACATCAATAATAACGATGCGGAGAACTCATCGCGAGTCTCAAGTGTTCTGTGTGATGAACTTCAGTGAGCGGGAAGCGGAATTCCTCCCCACTGGTCTGACCGGTCGGTGGTGCAAGAGACTCGATACCGCAGATACGGCGTGGCTCGGGCCGGGTTCCGATGTCCCGGAGATCATCAATCCGGCTGAGAAAATACGACTAAAACCATACGCATTCGTGCTGTACGAGAGACAGGATAATTAATGGATCGTTTCACAACCATACACGGGCACTTCTATCAACCGCCGCGAGAAAATCCCTGGCTTGAGGAAGTCGAGCTGCAGGATTCCGCCTATCCATACCACGACTGGAACGAGCGAGTGACGGCAGAGTGCTACGCCCCTAATACCGCTTCCAGAATTCTCGACTCGGATCAGCGGATTATAGACATAATAAACAATTACTCACGAATCAGCTTCAACTTCGGCCCGACGTTGCTGTCCTGGATGAAACCCCACCATCCGGATATCTATGACGGTATCATTAAGGCGGACCAGAAAAGCCGCGAACGATTCTCAGGTCACGGCTCGGCCATCGCCCAGGCGTATAACCACCTGATAATGCCGCTGGCGAATACCCGTGACAAGCAGACCCAGGTGAAATGGGGCATGAAAGACTTCGAATTCCGGTTCGGTCGCCAACCGGAGGGGATGTGGCTGCCGGAAACGGCTGTCGATCTTGAAACCCTCGATATTTTGGCCGAGCACGGCATCACCTTTACCATCCTGGCTCCCCGTCAAGCCGGCAAGGTGAAGGGCCCCGAGGACGATGAATGGAAGGATGTCAGCAACAGCTCAATCGACCCGAAGCTGCCGTACCTCTGCAAACTGCCCTCGGGACGGACTATCACCCTCTTCTTCTATGACGGCCCGATATCGCAGGATATCGCGTTCGGCGACGTCCTTGACAACGGCGAGCATTTCGCCAACCGCCTGACTTCCACTTTCTCCGAAAAGCCGGAGCATGCGGAACTGTCGCACGTTGCCACGGACGGCGAGACATACGGACATCATCATCATTATGGTGACATGGCGCTGGCTTATTGTCTGCGTTTTCTGGAAAAGCAAGGCAAAACGGCGCCCACGATCTACGGCGAGTACCTGGAAAAGCACCCGCCCACATACGAAGTACAGATTATCGAAAATACATCCTGGAGTTGTATCCACGGTGTCGAGCGGTGGCGTGCCAACTGCGGCTGCAATACCGGAATGCACCCGGGCTGGTCGCAGGCATGGCGGGCGCCGCTCCGGGGGGCGATGGACTGGCTGCGCGACAATGTGGCCGAAATATACGAGGAGCACATGGCTGAGTTTGTCGACGATCCGTGGAAAATCAGGGATGCGTACATAGATGTCATTCTCGACCGCTCCACCGAAAGCGTCGACCGGTTTCTCTCCGAGCAGATAAAGAGAACGCTCAGCGAAGAAGAGCAGACCACGGTCCTCAAGCTACTCGAGTTGCAGCGCCACGCGTTGCTGATGTACACGAGCTGCGGCTGGTTTTTCGATGAGATATCGGGAATTGAGACCGTCCAGGTAATCCAGTACGCCGCGAGAGTGATGCAACTCGCCAATGATCTCAGCGGCATAGCTCTCGAGGACGCCTTCATCGGCCTGCTCGAGCGTGCTCCGAGTAACCAGGCTCAGTTCAAGAACGGTGGTGAAGTATATCGCCGGCTGGTGAAACCGACGGTTCTCGATCTTTTACGCGTTGGGGTCCACTACGGTGTCTCGTCCCTGTTCCTGGACTACGAACCGACAACTTACCTGTACACCTACCGGACCACAGAAATTCGCTACGATCGTTCGGAGGTTGGTCGCCAGAACCTGGCCGTTGGGACGGTCAAGATACACTCTGAAATCACTCGTGAAGAAGAGACGATCACATTCGCCGTCCTGCATCTCGGGGACCACAATATTGTTGGGGGCGCGCGTCCGTTCGACAGCGATGAATCATATCAGAATATGCAGAAGGA
This sequence comes from uncultured Ignavibacteriales bacterium, assembly GCA_964396245.1. Classification (GTDB taxonomy): domain Bacteria; phylum Zixibacteria; class MSB-5A5; order GN15; family FEB-12; genus CAYNEO01. Next base: position 29,764 of record CAYNEO010000010.1, on the reverse strand, counting down.
GATCGAGGCCAGTTTCAAACGGAGTGACATTTCGGATGTCGTCCGGCTGATAGATAAGCACTTCGCCGACCACAGCTATTCTCTGTGGCACCTTTTCCGGGACGAACAGCGTCGAATTCTCGATCAATTGCTCGACACGAGCCTGAAAGAAATTGAAGGATCCCTCCGCCAGATTTACGAACGACATCTGCCGGTGATGCAGGCGATCGAAGGCGTTCGCATGATGTTGCCGCGGTATTTCTCGATGATTCTTGAATTCGTTCTCAACACCGATATCCGCAAGATTCTCGAAGCGGATGAAGTTGATATGGACCGGCTGGAAGAGCTGGTGGAGGACGCCAACCGATGGACGGTTCAGATCGATAAGACCACGTTGGACTTCCTGGCCGGCGACAAAATTGACAATTATATGAAGCAGTTTTCAGATTCTCCTGAGGACACTGCACTTTTGAAGCACATGCACCGCTTCCTGAAGGCAATTAAGGAGCTTCCCCTCGAGCCCAATATCTGGCAGGCTCAGATAATCTTGTTCAACATGGCAAAAGACAGATACCCATCGATGAAGAAACGGGCGGATTCGGGCGATGACGGGGCTGCGAAGTGGGTGACTCACTTCAAACAAGTCGGTGATCTTCTGAAAGTGAAAGTGGAATGAGTATTGTACCTTCCGCGACGTATCGACTTCAGTTCAATTCTTCTTTTGGCTTCAAACACGCATCGGAAATCGCGCCATACCTGGCACATCTCGGTTTGTCGACGATCTACGCCTCGCCGATTTTCAAGGCACGCGCCGGCAGCACGCACGGGTATGACATAGTCGATCCGGACCAATTGAACGCCGAGCTCGGCAGCCGGGAAGAATTTCAGCGCATGATCTCAACTATCCGATGGCACCGGCTTTCGTGGCTTCAGGATATCGTGCCCAACCATATGGCCATCGACTCCGACAACCTGATGCTCATGGATGTCCTCGAGATTGGCGAACAGTCTGAATTCTTCGGGTTTTTTGAAATCTACTGGGACCATCCATACGAGAACATGCGCGGTCGACTGCTCGTGCCCCTGCTGGGGCGGTTCTATGCAGAATGTCTGGCTGAAGGCGAAATTACTCTCGCTTTCGACGAGCGCGGACTGAGTATCAATTACTACCAACTTCGCCTGCCGCTAAAAATAGAATCTTACGCCCGAGTCTTTGAGCATGATATCGAATCACTGGAAAAGACTCTGAACGGTGATGATCCGTCCTTTGTCAATTTCCTTGGCACAATCAACTTTCTAAAATCCCTGGCACAACGCAAGACGGGCGTTGTCATGAAGGAACCTATCCGGCATGCAAAACGCGGGCTTTGGCGACTCTATTCGGCAAACGATGAAATTCGCCGGTTTGTCGACAGCAATATCGCCTATTTTAACGGCACCAGGGGTGAGCCGCGGAGTTTCGACGACCTCGATTCCCTGATATCGGAACAGCTCTTTCGGTTGTCGTTCTGGAAGGTTGCTACTGAAGAAATCAACTATCGGCGCTTTTTCACGGTCAACGACTTGATATCGGTGAATGTCAGCGAGGAACCGGTTTTCGAACACACGCATCGACTGATTCGCGAACTGGCGGAGGATGCCGTCTTCGCCGGTTTCCGGGTGGACCATATCGACGGCCTGTATAACCCGGCGCAGTACCTGGAACGTTTACTCAAACTGGTCGGCGATAAGTATATCGTCGTCGAGAAAATTCTCGAACCTTCGGAACATCTGCCGCCTTCCTGGCCGGTGCATGGTACCACCGGCTACGATTTTCTCAATCAAGTTACCGGTTTGTTGTGTAATCGCGCCAACCGCGATGCTTTCAGCAAGATCTACTATAAGTTCACACGCCTGCAGGAGCCCTATCAGGTTCTGCTGCACCAGAAGAAGCAGCTTATTCTGGGAAAGCACATGGCCGGCAATATCGACAACCTGGCGCAATATCTGAAAAGCATTTCGGGTGACCGCCGTTACGGCCGTGACATTACGCTTTACGGATTGCGCCGCGCTCTCGTGGAGATCATGGCAGAATTTCCCGTGTACCGGACTTATATCCACGGTACAGAATGCACTGAAAGTGACCGCGAATATATCGTCAAGGCCCTGCACAAAGCCCGACGGCGCAGTCCGGATCTGCTGTACGAATTGAATTTCCTCGAGCAGTATCTGCTGTTGGAATTCGATGAGTCTCTCCCGGAAGAGCGACGCCGCCAGTGGATGGACTTTGTCATGTCGTTCCAGCAATACACCGGTCCGTTGATGGCCAAAGGTGTTGAGGATACGATGATGTATGTCTACAACCGCCTGATCGCATTCAACGAGGTCGGCAGCGGTCTGCATGAATTTGGTATTTCGGTCGACGAAGCGCATCGGTTTTTCATTGAGCGAATGGCGCATCACCCCCACTCGATGAACACTACTTCCACTCACGATACCAAGCGTGGCGAGGATGTGCGCATGAGACTTGCTGTTCTCTCCGAGCTTCCCAGAGAATGGGAATATAATCTCAAGAACTGGGCCCGGCTCAACCGGACGCGGAAGAAGAGAATCGAGCGGGAGGTCGTGCCGGATAAGAATGACGAGTATTTCCTTTACCAGACGCTTCTGGGGACCTGTCCCCCATCCGGCCCCGACGAAAGATATATTGAACGGATCAAGCAGTACGGAACAAAAGCAATTCGTGAAGCGAAAGTACATACCGCCTGGATCAAGCCGGATACGGATTATGAGAATGCATACACTCTCTTCGTCGATAAGATATTGACCCCTTCAGACAATAACCGCTTCCTGCCGGAGTTCCTCCCGTTTCTTGCCACCGTTACCTGGTACGGCATTTTCAACTCGCTCTCCCAGGCGATAATCAAAATGACCGCCCCCGGGGTTCCCGACTTCTACCAGGGCACTGAACTCTGGGACCTGAACCTGGTCGATCCCGATAACCGTCGGCCGGTCGATTTTGCCGACCGAAAGGCCGCGCTGACTTACATCATGGAAAAGGAGAATTCCGATCCAAAGGGACTCATCGCCGAGTTGCTCGACACGATGGAGGACGGACGGGTAAAGCTGTTTCTGATCTATAAGGCTCTTCGTATCCGGCGTGAGAAGCGGCAATTGTTCGAAAAGGGCGAGTACCTGCCGCTGGAAGTCGAGGGACGATTCGCGGACCATGTCTTTGCATTATTGAGAAAAACCGAGAACCAGTGGGCAATTACGGCCGCGCCGCGACTTCTCACCGGTGTCGTATCAGAGGGCCGGTTGCCGCTCGGGCGGGAGGTGTGGGAAGATACCCGTATCGTGTTGCCGAGTGGTCTTCCGAAGGAATGGGGTAACGGCTTCAGCGGGCTGGCGATTCCAGCCAACGATGACGTAATTTTGGCCGGTGACCTTTTCGAGTATTTCCCGGTTTCACTGGCATTACACGGTTAGCCGCACTATATTAGGGCGACGCAAGCGGGAATTATCGCTCATGAATAAATCATCTCTGCTTCTTTTGTCCTGTCTCATCATTATTATTTCGTTTTGCCCTGACTCTGCCCGGGGGCAGTTATACTCCCGGCCCGGTATCGGTTTCAAGGCAGGCTATGGGTTGTCAGACCTCTACGGCAAGGATGTCAACCGGCTCGCAGGTGATGTCGGTCCGAAATTCGGTTTCGTGGGCGGCATGTTTCTCAGGTTCAGGATCAAGGAGTCGTTGACGATCGAACCCGAGTTGCTGTATTCAATCAAGGGCGTCAAGGGAGACGGCACTTATACCGACACCGTACCGGACCCGGATACCACCTACGACGGCACCGTCAAGACCCAGTTGACATACATGGAAATCCCGGTTCTGGTCAAATTTCACTTTCCCTCGCCGCTCGGTATCACACCCAATGTTTTCGGCGGGCCGGTGCTGGCTTTCAGGCAAACGGGCAAAGTGGTCTTTAGCAACGATCGGCTAACCCTGGAAACCCCGATAGACCAGAACGTTTCGAAAACAGACTTCGGGTTTGTTGTGGGAGCCGGCGTCAACTTCCTGTTCGGGACCGGCCAAATAGTGACAGAATTGCGCTACACCAGGGGCTTCATCTCGGTAGATGGCTCAAGCCGGGACCTCAACGCCTACAATCACTCGCTGGCGTTTATGGCAGGGTTCATTTTCCACTTTGCGCGTCCCTTCGGAAAGTAAACGCTAAACCGGTCGAATCAATTCGATCCGTCACCTTCCCTGTTGCTCCTGCTGTTTGTATCCATTATCATTCCGGCAATTGACCGGGCAACCACCGTGTAACTCCGGAGAGTGTTTCTCATGGCCGAAAAGTACATCTTCACCATGCTTGGCCTGAACAAGTTCTATGATCAGAAACAGGTCCTCAGGAATATCAACCTCTGTTTCTTCCCCGGGGCAAAGATCGGCATTGTCGGTGAAAATGGATCGGGAAAGTCGACCGTCCTGCGGATTATGGGGGGCCTCGATCCGGAGTTCGATGGTCAGGCATTTATCACACCGGGGTATCGTGCCGGGGTTGTGCAGCAGGACCCGGAACTGGACAACTCGCTGACTGTCCGCCAGACGCTGGAGACCGCTTTCAGCGAAATAACCTCCAAGCTGACCGAATTTGACGAGATAAGTGCTCGAATGGCCGAACCGATGTCCGACGACGAAATGCAGGCAGCGATGGACCGCATGGGCGAATTACAGGATGAACTGGACAGCGCCGACGGCTGGAACCTGGACCATCGACTCAAGCAGGCGGCCGATGCACTCTGTCTGCCCGAGGATGATCGCCTCGTGAGCACACTTTCAGGCGGCGAAAGACGTCGGGTCGCACTCTGCAAGGCGCTTCTGGAACGACCGGATTTGCTCCTGCTCGATGAGCCGACCAACCACCTTGACGCCGAAACGATTGACTGGCTCGAGGCGCAGCTGCGCGATTACCCCGGGACAGTTATTATTGTCACCCACGATCGATATTTTCTCGATAATATCACGAAGTGGATTCTCGAACTCGAAGGCGGTTACGGAATACCATACGAGGGCAACTATACATCGTGGCTGGAGCAGAAACTGGCTCGATTGGTCGCGGAGGAGAAGCAGGAAACCCCCAGGCGACGAGCCCTCTCTCGCGAGCTGGACTGGATTCGAATGAGCAACAAGGACCGGCATGCCCTCGCCCGCGCAAGAATTGCCAATTATGAACAGTTAGTGGCGAAGGAATTGGCGGCAGCGCGCGATGATCGTTCTATCATACAGATTGCGCCGGGGCCCGATCTTGGTGATCAGGTTGCAGAGTTTGACGGCGTTTCGAAAGCATACGGCGACAACATTCTCTTCTCCAACCTGTCATTTAGCGTACCGCGCGCAGCGATAGTCGGGCTCGTGGGACCGAACGGTACCGGCAAGACCACTCTGCTCAGGATGATCATGGGACAGGAGACACCTGATTCGGGACAACTGACCATAGGCTCGACTGTCAAGCTGGCCTATGTGGATCAAAGCCAGGAATCCCTGAGGGGAGATCATGGATTACTGGAGGAAGTCGGCGAAGGCAGTGATGAAATCGCCCTCGGCAAAGTGACTGTGCCAATTCGCCAGTATCTGGCCCGGTTCGGATTCAAGGGTGCGGATCAACAAAAAGCGGTGAGAGACCTCAGCGGCGGCGAGCGAAACCGCTGCCATCTGGCGAAAATCCTGAAAATAGGCGGCAACCTGTTGTTGCTGGATGAGCCGACCAATGATCTCGATGTCAACACCTTGCGCATGCTGGAAGAAGCGATACTGGCCTTTCCCGGTTGTGCACTCGTAGTTAGCCACGACCGATTTTTCCTCAACAGGATCTGCACGCACTTGCTGGTGTTCGAAGGCAACGGCGCTGTCCGATGGTTCACCGGCAATTACGAGGAGTACGAGGAGTTTCGCCGGAAGGAAATCGGCGGCGACATGTTTGAGAATAGGCGGAACCGCTATCACAAACTGGTGAAGAATTGAATTCTGGAAAGACAAGATACGCCGTCCTCGGGACCTTTCTCGGGTTGGTGCTGCTTTACTTTGTGCTGATGATTCCATCGTCAGGGCCCATGCCGCAAAGACCGGGAAACAAGAGGCCGTTCGCCTGGAATCAGGATGAGTACTGGTCAGCGCTCGAGACCCGTTTTGTCGAGGCTAAAGATATCCTGCCGGATTCGCTTGAGCGGACGATCAATCGGAAACTCAGCGGTGCCAACACACTACTGGATTCGCTTGAGAGTGGAGAATACGCGCCGGATAACCCGATATACAGCGCACTGGAAACGGCGCTCTTCGAGACCGCCCCACTTATTGGTGCTAACCCTGACAAACTCGAAGATTACATCGGCATGTACACGCGCCTCCGACGATTGGTGAAAGAACAGTCTATCGAGTGGAATATAAATTCAGTGGATGCCCGGACAACCATCTATCGACTTCTATATGGTGGCCGAATCGCTGTTGAAGAAATAATGCTGCAGTCCCCTGACAGCTTCGTCCCTGGTCTGGTCGCCGGCGACAATGAGCTTTCTTCGTGTCCATCAGCAACCCTGCTTGACGTGACCATTCACAGCGGAGACCTGTTAGTGTCTCGCGGAGGCGCCCCGACATCAGCCCTGATAGCCAGAGGGAATGATTTCCCGGGTAATTTTTCACACGCGGCGCTGGTACACGTGGATGAACAAAGCGGCAACATTTCCATTATCGAATCGCATATCGAATTCGGGGTAAAGATTGCTTCGGTAGACGATTATTTGAAGGACAAGAAGCTTCGCGTCATGGTTCTCCGGCTGCGAAGCAATCTGCCGCCGCTGATTGAGGATCCGATATTACCACATGAGGCGGCCCAGATGGCGCTCTCCCGGGCCCGACTTGAGCGAACACCGTATGATTTTGAGATGGATTACACTGACCACTCGGAGCTATTTTGCTCGGAAGTAGCTTCGGCGCCTTACGAGAAGCTTGGAATCCATCTGTGGATGGGAGTGTCCCACATATCCTCGGCCGGGCTCAGGTCCTGGCTTGCTGCGTTCGGTGTCACTCACTTCGAAACACAGGAACCCTCTGATCTCGAATATGACCCGCAATTGCGAGTCGTGGCCGAATGGCGCGACCCTGAGACACTTTTCAACGATCACGTGGACAATGCCGTGATTGACGTCATGCTCGAAGGTGCGGAGGCGGGCGATCAATTGAAATACGATTCTTACAAGCTGCCATTGGCGCGTATGGCGAAAGCGTACAGTGTCGTTCTCAACATGATGGGAGGCGTGGGCCCCGTTCCCGAAGGCATGAGCGCCACGGCCGCACTACGGAGCGAGTGGTTTTCGGCACGACACCGGGCCATCAAGGCGCAGACTTTGCGACTAGCCGATGAATTTCGAAACGCGAAGGGATACCGTCCCCCTTACTGGGAACTGGTCAAACTGGCACGGCGGGCTAAACGAGGTCTGTATACAGACGAAACGTAGATGATTACTTGTCTCTGGGCCGACGATTCATCGGCAGCGGCCGAGCAGGGTCAGTTGCCGCACCGATCTTCGCCGCAAATCCGGATTTGCGCTTTACATCCTCATCACTCACGATATGAACGTTCAACAGCTTCTCAACGCGGTAGCCGGTTTGAATGAAGTTGATTTCGGATAGCGCCAGATTCCAGCCCTCGAGCCAGAGGTTGAGCCGCTCCAGCTGTTCATCCGTACCGTGGAAGTGAATGAGGACGTCGATATTACTTTTCGGCCCTGCCGTCGAATTCTTAGTGCTCCCGAATACATAAAACGCCACGACTCCGAACCTCTCCGGCACCAAATCCGCGGCCATGCGCTCGGCCATCTGCAGTCGCCATTTCCAGTGCGATTCGGGTGACTTTACAGCGGCGTCCGGTTTGTCGAAGGCCCTGTCTTCAACGGGGCGGCGTTCGGCCGTAGCGTCGAACGTGATGGCGGGTCCGCCGACATCGGAGAACGGCTTGACCAACAAACCAACGGCCCGCTCGAGGTCAGCGTTCATCAGGATCCTGAGAACCTTTCCTCCGGTCGCCCCCTGAACATCGATCAGCCGTACCGTGTCGGCCAGGGGTGCGTACTCCGGCAGAACCTCGGGAAGGATATTACGGGATTGTTCAAAGAATTTCTCATTGAACAGGACACCATCATCATCGGGATAGAGCGGCAGATACCTGATATTGGATTCCACCAGATCCTGGAAGAAATGCGTTCCGAAGGAAAGGTCCGGGACATAATTGCCTTTCTTCCTCGCTATCTCAACCAAAATGGCGGTGTTATTGATGTCCGAATAAGTGACATTGACGCCAAGTTTTATGTCGCCGCGACTTCCCCACCGACCCGGCCCCATCAGAATGAACTGCCGTTTCGGCAATAACTTGTTTAGCTGGCTTACGGCCCTTCCCACGGCAATGAGATCGGCGCGGTTGGCCAGTTCGCTGTATTTGCCGGGATCGACATAAACCACGTGCGTGATATCGGGCACGCGGCCATTAGAAACATGTCGGTTGGCAGTAAAAACAATCTGGTCGGCGGGGAGATTTTTCGGTATCGGCGCCGGCATGCTTTCAGGCGCATAACTCTGGGGGCGACACTGCAACAGGTAGAAATCCCGACCATCGGAAGCAAATTCCACATCTACCGGCAGGCCGATCGTATTTTCCAGAAGATCGAGCATTGTCTTCATCTGCCTGACGAACGGTGTTTTCGATATGAGGCCATCAAAAGTGACGATCAGGTCATCGGTATCGAAATCGACATTCATTCCCATTGGACGGCTCAGGTGATTATCACGGAATATGGAGATCATGTCCGTTATTCCGGGTACTTCATAACCGACCTCTTTCAGAAACTCGCTGATCTCTTTCGTCTCGAAATTGTTGGTTTCCAAATTGATCACGTCGATCTCTTTCGGCGAATACCTGACAACCTCATCCGGCGACACATTCACTTGCAGGCCGGGTTGTCCCGGCGCAATCAGCACGGGATAATCGCTGCTCAGTCGATCGACGGCGCGGGTTCCCAGCCCCGGCACCAGTCGCACGAGTCCGTCGGTGCGCCTTATACGCGGGGACCACCGAAATTCATTATGGCTAAACGCCACGCCGGCATATGACGGTAAGAAGTATTTCCCGATGCGTGTGCCGACGACTTCCTGGATCATTATCCCCATCTCCTCGCCGAAATCGATCAGTCCCCGCTCCGCACGGTATTCGATCGGGTCGGGACTGAAGGTTGACGCGTACACCTCGGCGATGGCATCCATGAGGGCATCCAGGCGTTTCTGTTTGCTCCCCTGGTTGGCGAGAAACAGGCTCTTGTATTTGCCCGAAAAGGCAGCACCCATGCGATCTTCAAGAAGACTCGAGCTCCTGACAATCAACGGCCCGTCCTCGAAATCATCCAGCGCAACGGAGAGGCCCTTAATAATGTCTGTCGGGAATAAGGCACTTTTGAAGGTCTGTACGATGTGAGGATATTCCAGTCGCACCTGGTTGATCTCTTTGTATTTCTGCTCGACCACTTCATCGAAGTTGTTGTAGTGCATGAAATGCAGAAGTACATCGGACGTGATATGCCAGGTCTTCGGAACCTTCACGCTGCTGAGAATTTTGTGGTCCGCGGCCGCTTTTTTCAGAATCTGTGCTGCGAGGTATAGACCGGCGCTCTTGCCGCCCAGCTTGCCGTGACTTTCGGTGCTGAATATCACCTTCTGAAGCAAGTGATAGAAGTCTTCGACCTTGATATAGTTCTTGGCGATATTCACGTAAGACAACTGGTCGGACAGGAAACGGCGAATCAGTGAAACGAGCACGCCCTTCTTGCCGGGCGACGGCAGTTGTTTCTCTTCCTGCATCAGGTGATGGTACCGTCGAATGGCGTCGGCAACCTCTGCCAGGGACAGATTCCGATTCACCACCTGCACGAGAAAGCTCAATTTATCTTCCTGAATCCATTTCTGGATAAGCGCCAGTATTTGCTCGTCCGGGAAATTGTTGTCGGCAATCTTGAAGACTGCCGCGCTGAAATCGGCGGACAGTCCCAGCGCCCGGCGCTGATGCGGCTGATTCCAGTGCTCGTCCAGTTCCTCCTCCACAGCGGTCTGTTCTGAACCGAACGACTGCATGAGTTCTTCGGCGTCCCCGATACCGCTCCAACAGAGGTGATTGAGCATTTTGCGCGAAATGCTCATGTACAGTTCGTGGTCCGTTTTCTGGAGCAGATCCATGATGGTCTTCCACTCGCAGCCGTCGCGACGGCGACTCACGATGGGACGGGAGGAATCAAGCTGCTGCACAATCTTGCGCATTTTCTTGTGCATGATGAAATGACCCATGCGCTCGGCAATCATGCGGATAAGCTTAGCTTCTTCATCGAGAAACGGCCCGTGGTCGGCCTGAGGTCGGCTTTCGGTATAGTAAACTTCGGCCGTACCGATGACGAGCTCCTGTATCACGATATCGGCTCTGTACCGCCAGGCTGTCTCAGTGAAATTGTCCGAAGTCCACTTCCTGTTCTCGATGACAATTTTTGCCACGCAGACATCGGAGTACTGCATACCCGGCGGAATGGCGCTGATAATTCGTGGACAGACGTCCTCGAGCGGGGCATCGTATTCACTGAGTATCTCTTCCACTTCAAAGAGGCAGTTCAGTTCTTTCGATCGCTCGTGAAGCGATTCGAGAAGTTTGTCTATCGTTTTCTTCTTATCCGCCATAAGGGCTAACTCCGCGGCCCTGCGGGCCGGTATCTGCATTTAGTATCGGGCACCAATAGTATACACTTTCGGACGCTCTTCTCACAAGCACGAATATGAAAACCGCTGCCGTGACACGATCACGACAGCGGTCAGATTGGTCATTCCGGGATTCAGTGCCGGAGAAACAAAGGCTACACCCACCCCCGCTCACGGCAGGCTTCGGCAACTCTTCCGACGGCGATAACGTAGGCGGCATCGCGCATAAACAGGTTCTGCTTGTGCGCCAGATCGCTGACAGCGCCGAAAGCCGCCGTCATTTTGAGATCCAGCCGCCGGATGACTTCTTCTTTTTCCCAGTAGTAGTTCATATTGCTCTGTACCTGCTCGAAATAGCTGCAGGTGACGCCGCCGGCGTTGGCAAGGAAATCGGGAATGAGGAATATCTTGCGCTCCTGGATGAGGTTGTCGGCCTCGGGAGTGGTCGGTCCGTTAGCGCCCTCGGCGATGATTTTCACACGGGGACTCATCTTCGCGGCAGTTTCCGCGTTGACCTGATTCTCCAGAGCCGCAGGTATCAAAATGTCCACCTCCTGCTCGATCCACGCGTCGCCCGGCAGGATTTCGTAACCCATATCACGAGCCTTGCCCTTGTCAATCCCACCGAAACGGTCCGTGATGGCCAGCAGCGCGTCAAGATCGATTCCATCCGCCTTCTTGAACGAGTAGGCTTGCTGGTCCGTCTGGTCCCAGCAAGAAACGCATACGACGGTGCCTCCAAGCTCGGAATAGAGACGGATAGCGTATTGTGCCACATTGCCGAAACCCTGGACGCTGGCCACGGTGTCTTCGGGCCTCACCCCCATCTGGCTGAGCGCTTCCCGAACAGTGTAGATGACGCCGAAGCCGGTGGCTTCAGTACGTCCGAGAGACCCGCCCATGCCCACCGGCTTACCGGTGATAAAACCGGGGTACTTGGCGCCGTGGATAGTCTCGAATTCGTCGAGCATCCACAGCATATGTTGCGCGCTGGTCATAACATCCGGCGCCGGCACATCGGAGAGCGGACCGACATTCTTGGACAACTGCCGCACCCAGCCCCGACAGATCGCTTCCTGTTCGCGGGCGCTGAGATTGTGGGGGTCACAAATAACGCCGCCCTTTCCGCCGCCGAGCGGGATATCCACGACCGCGCATTTCCAGGTCATCCACATGGACAGCGCCCTCACCGTATCTACCGTTTCCTGCGGGTGAAAACGGATGCCGCCCTTGCACGGACCCCGGGCATCGTTGTGCTGACACCTGAAACCCCGGAATACTTTCACCGTGCCGTCATCGAGTCGAACGGGAATATTGAAGTGATATTCTCTCATTGGATAGCGAAGCAGATCGCGAGTAGCCTGGTCAAGATCGAGCAGATTGGCAACATGATCAAACTGCGCTTGTGCCATCGCAAATGGATTGAACGATTCAGCGCTCATCTCTTTGCCCTTTCGCATTGTGAGCTAAACAGATCAGAAGTACCACACATATTAAAACCGCATTCCAAGAACCACTGATAAAAAAACCTGCTACCTTTCCTGCCTGTTCCCGGGTGGAGAAGTCGACAACTTCGAGTAGCAGCCTTCATCGGAACGTTCCTGTCACTTCGTTACTTTTTTCACAAGCAAGCATAAAGGGACGAACACTTTTTGTCAAGGGAATTACATCAAAAAAACCGCCCGTACTCCAAACCTCCCAGATCGGACCCTAACATATTGTGGTAATAGAGCTTAATGTTACCGGATCAGGGGCTCTCCGTTCGTTTCATGAGGCTCGGGTTAATCTGATTGGTCGGAAAAGCGGACATATTCGGATCCCGCCGTTATCGGAGCATCGGGGTCAGCGAGTGCAGTCCGCCCGCCCCTGTTTACGACGGGGGGCAGGAAACCGGATGTGAGTCTAATGTCGGGACGAACTTGTATGCCCGTGTCTTAATGTCGGATCAGCATTTTTCCGGTGTGCGACCTTACTACGGGCTAAGAACTTAGTGGCATCGGGGCATGCACGTATTTCTGTCGTGCATCGGGGCACTATCCCTCATCTGTCGCGTTATACAAGTGTTACGGGTCCTGTAAATTGATCGGACTCATCAATGCCACTGTGTTGCGACAGCTTTCATCGTTCACGCAGGCCCGACGGATGAAATAAGATGATGAGCTGTCATGCAGTATAGACGACTGACAAACTCGGTACGGCAAATCCCGCACTTTAGCTGTGATTGCGAATCTGCACCACGCCGGATAATCGCCTGGCTTTTGTCCGGGCAGTGCCGTCTCCAGGTTCAGGGGAATTTCGTAAGACGGCTCTCATCGATAGGTGCCAGTAACACAGAGCTATTCGGGCAACCGGGCAATTTCGGCTGATTATCATTATCGGCTGCTGTCGTCGGTCACCCCGGATCTTCCACCGACCGCAGCCGGCATTCGCTCACCGACGGAGAATCTCCAGAACAGTCAACATGCTCCGTGCCCTGAAAGAGTCAAATACACGAAAGGAAGGTGTACCGTGACACAGACTGCAGATATCGATCAACTCTGCGTCAACTCGATTCGTTTTCTCTCGGTCGACGCTGTCCAAAAGGCGAACTCGGGTCATCCGGGACTTCCGCTGGACGCGGCGCCGATGGCTTACGTACTCTGGACACGATTCCTCAAATATTCCCCGCAACACCCTGACTGGTTCGATCGCGACCGATTCATTCTTTCGGCCGGTCACGGTTCGGCGCTGTTGTACAGCCTCCTGTACCTCACCGGCTATGACCTGTCGCTCGAGGACCTCAAGGAATTTCGTCAGTGGGACAGCCGCACACCGGGACATCCGGAGCGGCTTCACACGCCCGGCGTTGAGGTGACGACCGGACCTCTCGGTCAGGGATTCGCCAACGGCGTCGGTATGGCGATCGCCGAGAGATATCTATCTGCCGCCTACAACCGCCCCGATTTCGATATAATCGATCACTATACGTATTCACTGGTGTCCGATGGTGACATGATGGAAGGCATCGCGTCCGAAGCGGCATCGCTTGCCGGACATCTGAAACTCGGGAAGCTGATCTATTTTTACGATGCAAATCATGTGTCGCTGTCGGCCGGGATCAATGCCACGTTCACCGAGGACAACGCGGCACGTTTTGAGGCATACGGCTGGCACGTTCAGAAGGTCGACGACGGCAACGACCTTGATGCCATCGAAAAAGCCGTGACCGCTGCCCGGAAAGAAACCTCGAAGCCGTCTCTGCTCATCGTTCGTACCCACCTGGGCTACGGGTCTCCAAACAAGCAGGACAGCTACGAAGCCCACGGCAGCCCGCTGGGCGAGGACGAGGTCAAGGCGACCAAGAAAAATCTCAACTGGCCGGACGACAAGACGTTCTATGTTCCCGATGAGGCGCTGGAACATTTCCGCGAAGCTGTCGAAAAAGGACGCCTGCATGAAGATGAATGGAACAAGAAGTTCTCCGAATACGAAAAGAAGTACCCGACCGAAGCCAAGGAACTCAAGCAGTTAATTGCGGGAGAGTTGGCGCCGGGCTGGGATACGGATATTCCCACGTTCACGCCCGATGACGGCAAGATGGCCACCCGTGTTGCCTCGCAGAAAGTGATCAACGCAATCGCCCCTAAGCTGCCCGGGCTTTTCGGCGGTTCTGCAGATCTTGACCCTTCAACACATTCAGTGATGAAGGATCTGGGAGATTTTCAGAACCCGGAGTTCGAATCCGGCGATACCCAGGGTTCGGCCGGCGGCGGCTGGAGCTACAAGGGACGCAATGTGCATTTTGGTGTGCGAGAGCACGCAATGGGCGGCATTATCAATGGAATTGCCGCGCATGGCGGCCTGATGCCCTACGCTGCGACGTTTCTTATTTTCTCCGATTATATGCGGCCGACACTGCGGCTCGCAGCGCTCATGGAGCTCGGCACCAAATATATCTTTACGCACGACAGCATTGGACTTGGCGAAGACGGTCCAACGCACCAATCGGTCGAGCAGATACCCAGCATGCGCGCAATACCCAATTTCATGGTCATACGGCCCTGTGATGCTAATGAGACAGCATATGCATGGAGAATAGCTGTGCATTCCAAGACGACTCCGGTCGCCTTAATATTCACCAGGCAGAAGTTGCCTGTTCTCGATCGAACGAAATTAGCGGGCGCCGACGGCACCTTGAAGGGTGCCTACGTGCTGGCGGATACGCCGAACGGCAAACCTGACATCATCCTGATCGCGACCGGTTCGGAGGTCAGTCTCGTTGTCGAGGCGCGCGAGGTTCTCGAGAAAGAAGGGATACATGCACGGGTGGTCTCGATGCCGAGTTGGGAGCTGTTTGAACAACAATCGCAGCAGTATCGC
This sequence comes from uncultured Ignavibacteriales bacterium, assembly GCA_964396245.1. Taxonomy (GTDB): domain Bacteria; phylum Zixibacteria; class MSB-5A5; order GN15; family FEB-12; genus CAYNEO01. Next base: position 14,658 of record CAYNEO010000010.1, on the reverse strand, counting down.
GATGCGGTCCTGCCGCCGGAGGTTCTCCCCCGCCTGGCAGTTGAGGCGGCAAGCCCGCTCGGCTGGCGCCGATATGTCGGGGATCACGGTGATGTGATCGGCGTTGAGCGTTTCGGAGCATCGGCGCCCGGAGACCGCGTTATGAAAGAATATGGGTTTAGTGTTGACAATGTCTGCGAGCACGCTCGCTCGCTGGTCAAGAACATAGAGAGGGTCCAACAATGAAACTCGGGATCGCCGCAGATCACGGTGGATTTGAATTGAAAGGAATCATAGTCCCTCTTCTGCAATCCGCCGGTCACACGATCGTCGATTACGGCGCCGACGCGCTGAATAACGGTGATGATTACCCTGACTTTGTCGTACCGATGGCTCGAGCTGTGGCGTCCGGCGACATCGAACGTGGTATTGCCGTCTGCGGAAGCGGCGTGGGCGCTGCTATCGCAGCGAACAAGGTACCCGGGGTGAGGGCAGCCCTGATACACGATCATTTCTCCGCGCACCAGGGGGTCGAAGACGACAACATGAATGTCATTTGCCTCGGCGGTCGGGTTACCGGTTACGCCATGGCATACGAATTGATCGACACGTTCCTGAAGGCTCGATACAGCGGCGGCGAAAGATTTGAACGACGGCTGACTAAAGTAAGGAAGCTGGAAGATGGAAAGTAGTGGATTGTCTGGTGTACCGGTGACATTTTATGAGACTGCCGGAGTCGGGAGACAGGGAAAATGATACTCACCAAACGAGCCTATGACCCGCCGGAGAAGAAAGACGGCGCCCGTTTCCTGGTCGATCGACTGTGGCCGCGAGGCATAAAGAAGGAAGATCTGAAGATTGAAGATTGGCTCAAGGAGATTGCCCCGAGCCATGAGTTGCGGAAACAGTACAAACACGATCCCGAACATTGGAGCGAGTTCAAGAGGAAGTACTTCAGTGAACTGAAGGAACATAAAGATGAAATTGCGCGACTGAAAGAGAGAGCAAAAGACGGGACAGTCACACTCGTGTACGCAGCCAGAGACACCGAGCACAATAATGCCGAAGCGCTGCGCGAGTATCTCGAGAAACCGGATCACCGGTGATGACGGCGTCGCTGACAGTGAGAACAAGACTAGCAAAGGAGCGATAGATATGAGCACGAATCCATTACTGAAAATACCGGAGTTCGGCCAAAGTATGTGGCTCGATTACTTGCGCCGGGGAATGCTGGTCTCCGGTGAGCTCGAGAAGCTGATCAAGGACGACGGCCTTCGCGGCATGACTTCGAATCCCGCGATTTTTTACAAAGCGATCGATGGGAGTAACGACTATTCCTCGGCGGTCAGGTCGCTCGCCCAGGAGGGCAAAACGGAAACCGAAATATACGAAATTCTGACTGTGGATGACGTCCGGCAGGCAGCCGACGAATTCCGCAGCGTGTACGACAGCCAGGACAAGAACGACGGTTTTGTCAGTCTGGAGGTCTCCCCTCACCTGGCCCGAAATGTCGACGGCACGATCAAGGAGGCTCGCCGCCTGTGGTCCAAACTGGATCGGCCAAATGTCTTCATCAAGGTCCCGGCGACCAAAGAGGGCCTGAAGTGTATCCGTCAGTTGATCAGCGAGGGAATTAATGTCAACGTGACGCTTCTTTTCGGCCTGGAGCGCTACCGCGAGGTTACGGAAGCATACATTGGTGGACTGGAAGATCGGCTGAAAGCCGGCGAATCAATAGACTCGGTACGTTCGGTCGCCAGTTTCTTTCTCAGCCGAATCGATGTTCTGCTCGATCCTCAGCTCGAAAAGATCATGGAAAAAGACGACAGCAAAGCGGAAATTGCCAGAACCTGCCACGGTGAAGTGGCAATCGCCAGCGCCAAGGTTGCTTACCAGATGTACAAGGAGATTTTTGGCGGTGACAGGTTCCGGAAGCTGATGGACAAAGGCGCACGCACGCAACGTGTTCTCTGGGCAAGCACCAGCACCAAGAACCCGTCCTATAGTGACGTGAAATATGTCGAGGCGCTCATCGGACCTGAAACGATCAACACGGTACCGCCGGAAACACTCAATGCGTACCGCGACCACGGCAATCCCGCATTCCGGCTCGAGGACGATATCGACAAAGCCCACAAGGTTCTCGACGATCTCAAGAAACTCGGCATTGACCTGAAGAAGGCTACGCAACAACTGGAAGACGAGGGAATCGAGAAATTCAACAAGCCCTACGATCAGTTGATGGACACTTTGAAGGAGAAACGGAAGGAAACCGAGAAGGAAACACTCGACAAGGAAAAGTGGCAGCTCGGAAAATACAAGCGGGCGATCGAGGAACGGGCGGGTTCACTCGATGCCGACAAGTTCGGCGAGAAACTCTGGCGCAAGGATCCTTCACCGTGGACCACCGACCCCAAACAGCAGGATTCAGTGGTGAACGGGCTCGGGTGGCTGCATGTCGCGGAGAAGATGGTTGAATGCGTTCCCGAGCTGGAACAGTTTGCCTCCGAAATGAAGGCCGCCGGTTACGAACACGTTGTCCACATGGGCATGGGCGGCAGCAGTCTCGCGCCGCTGGCGTTCCAGCGATCCTTCCCCGTGGGCGATAACGGGCTGCCGGTACTGGTACTGGACACGACCGACCCGCAGACAATACTGGACATTGAGAAAAAGGTCTCGGTCGCAAAAACGCTCTTTATCGTTGCCAGCAAATCGGGCACGACCGCCGAACCCCTGACATTTCTCGACTACTTTTACGCTCGAGTAAAAGAGGTCAAGCCGGACAATCCCGGCGAGAATTTTGTGGCGATTACCGACCCGGGAACGCCGCTGGTGGATCTTGCCCAAGAACGGCGTTTCCGCAAAGTCTTCCTGAACTTCAAGGATATCGGCGGGCGGTACTCGGCCCTTTCATACTTCGGCATGCTGCCTGCCGCGCTCATGGGACTGGATATCGGTGAATTTCTCGAGCGGGCGGTCAAGATGGCGGAGATAAGCGCATCATCCATCGAGGTCGAGGCCAATCCCGGGCTGTTCCTCGGCGCCACGATTGGTGAATTGGCACGGCAGGGGCGCGACAAACTCACTTTTGTCGTCCCGGATTCTCTTTCCACGTTTGGCATGTGGCTGGAACAACTGCTCGCCGAAAGCACCGGAAAGAGCGGGACCGGGATTCTGCCGGTCGCCGGCGAGCCGCTCGGCGAGCCGTCGGAGTATGGCAGCGACCGTGTGTTCGCGCGCATGAAACTGGCGCACGAGCAGGACGAAGAAACCGACAGGGCCCTCAAGGCACTGGCTGATGCCGGTCACCCCGTTATCACGATCGAGATGACCGACAAGCTCGATCTCGCTCAGGAAATGATGCGATGGGAACTTGCCACGGCTACCGCGGGCGCTGTACTCGAAATCAACGCCTTCAACCAGCCGAATGTCCAGGAAAGCAAAGACAATACGAATCGGCTGCTCAAGCAGGTTGAAGAGAATGGCTCGCTCAAGGAAGGAGAGCCAGCCTTGAACGATGGACCTTTGCAAGCATATGCAGCCACGAAGGCAAAAGATATCGGTGGTCTTCTTTCGGAGTTCTTCTCGCAAGCCAAACCGGGAGATTACGTGTCACTTCAGGCATACGTCACTGAGAGTGAACAGACTGACAGCCTCCTCAAAGACGTGAGGTTGCGCTTGCGCCACCAGCTCATGCTCGCCACGACGGCAGGCTACGGGCCGCGTTTTCTCCATTCGACCGGTCAATATCACAAGGGCGGTCCGAACACCGGCTTGTTCATGCAGTTTACGGCCAGGGACGTAAATGATGTCGACGTCCCCGATAAAAGATATTCGTTCAGTGTATTGAAGCACGCCCAGGCGCAAGGGGACCTCGAGGCGCTTCGCAAACACGAGCGGCGTGTCATTCGCATTGATCTTGGAGATGATGTCCAGCAGGGTTTGAATGCGCTGCTGCAGACTCTGGAGGCGGCGCCTGTTAATGCGCATTGAGTGACGTGAAAGAGACAAACCAACATACCGGAAAGACCGACACCAGTCAGAAGGGCAACACTAACGGTAGTACGCGGTTTTCATGGACATCACTCGGCTTGAGTCGAAGTGTCGTGGCGTTGTCGATAGCGCGGATGTCGGATGCCCTGGGCAACAGCATCCTGATAATCGTTATCCCGCTTTACGTGGCAAAACTGCCTTCGCACTGGCTCAGTTTTAAGACGCCGGTGCTCATAGGCATACTGATTTCCGTTTACGGCTTTATAAATTTCGGCGTGCAGCCGCTGATGGGAGCTCTCAGCGATCGTATTGGCCGCCGAAAGCTCCTGATACAGATCGGGCTCGGGCTAATGTGCCTGGCCACTGCGGGTTATATTATCGCCGCCCGGTACGTGGACCTCCTTGTTCTGCGTATAATACAGGGAATCGGTATCGGCATCACGGTACCCGCCGCTATGGCGCTCATGGCGGGTTTCACCGAACAGTCTACCAGGGGCGGCTCGATGGGATTCTATACGACTCTCCGGATGCTCGGATTCTCCATCGGCCCGTTGCTCGGCGGTTTTCTTCAAGTACATTTCGGTTTCGACGTCGTCTTCATTGTCGGCGCCGGATTCCTGCTGTTGGCAATCACCCTTATTCATCTGTGGGTGAAAGATCTTCCGGTGGAACAAGACCCCTCGCGCAAGAGCCGTTTCCGAATAATTGACAGATCGCTTCTCACCCCCGGCATCCTCACCGCCGCCCTCTCCACCTTTTTGATGGCTAACGCGTTTGCGCTCATAACGTCGCTGGAGAATGAATTCAACTCCAAACTGGGGTTGAATGCGTTCGGTTTTGCGTTCGCATTCAGCACCATGATGTTCGGTCGTTTGCTCTTCCAGGTTCCGCTGGGACGTCTTTCGGACCGCATCGGGCGCAAGCCACTCATCCTCGCCGGACTTCTGCTGATGGTTCCCGCGACGGCATTCCTGGGACGTTCGGCGACCGACCTGGAGTTCATCCTGCTTCGCGGCGGACAGGGCATTGCGGCGGCGGCCATCGCCGCACCGGCTTTTGCCATCGCCGGCGACCTGTCAACCAAAGAAGGCGCCGGACGCCAGATGAGTATAGTCACCATGGGATTTGGTCTCGGTATTGCCACCGGCCCCCTGATGTCCGGATTACTGTCGGTTGTCTTCTTCGACCTGCCGTTCCTGGTATCCGGACTGATGTGTCTGATCGGCGCCTGGTTCGTCTTTCGTCATATGCCGGAAACTGTCCGCGGCGATGCGGTCATCTTCAAAAATGATATAGAGACATGAGAATCAATAACCATATATCGCTGAGGTTTTGAAAAGTGACTAATAAAAACAAAGTAACGACTCTGTTTCTCGATATCGGCGGCGTTCTGCTCACCAACGGGTGGGACCGGCATGCCCGCCGACGCGCCGTCGACAAATTCAATCTCGATTATGATGAGGTCGACGAGCGCCATCACCTGACCTTCGATACGTACGAAGAAGGTAAGTTGACGCTCGACGAGTATCTCAATCGCGTGGTCTTTTTCGAGGAGCGAGATTTCTCAAAGGATGATTTTAAGAAATTTATGTATGACCAGTCGAAGCCGATTCCTGAGATGATCAGCCTGATACGCAAGGTTTCCGAACAGCACAGTCTGCGAAACGTGGCAATCAGCAACGAGGGGCGCGAGCTCACCGAACACCGGATTCGTGAGTTCAAGCTCGGTGAATTCATTGAAGCATTTATTTCTTCGTGCTTTGTGCACTTTCGCAAGCCGGACGAGGATATGTTCCGCATGGCCCTGGATATATCGCAGGCCGTGCCGGAAGAATCGATTTATATCGATGATCGTCCGATGTTCGTGGAAGTTGCCCGTGGTATGGGAATACACGGCATCTATCATACGAGTCCGGAATCAACGCGGGATGCTCTTTCTGATATGGGACTGGTTGTTGGCGATGGACAATGAGACTCACAAAACTCCCGCTCGTGGGACATGGAGGACATGAGAAATGTCAGAACAAAAGGCTGAAATTGGAATGATCGGGCTCGGCGTGATGGGTCGCAACCTGCTTCTCAACATCAACGATCACGGCCATTCCGCCGCCGGCTTTGACATGGACGGCGACAAGGTGAAACAGCTCGAGAAAGAGGGCAAAGGGAAAGAAATTTACGCAGTCGATTCGGCCGACAAGCTTATGGCCACATTGAAGAAACCCCGCACGGTTATCCTGCTCGTACCGGCGGGCGAACCGGTAGACTCGGTAATAAAGGAGCTATTGCCGTCGCTGGAAGAGGATGACCTGGTGGTGGACGGCGGCAACTCGAATTTCAAGGACACTAACCGGCGGACCGAGATGATGGAAAGCAAGAAGTTGAGTTTCATCGGAGTCGGTATCTCCGGCGGTGAGAAAGGGGCGCGTTACGGGCCGAGCATGATGCCGGGCGGAACCGAGAAGGCCTACCGGCGCGTGCAGAATATCTTCGAGCAGGTTGCCGCACACGTCGACGATGATCCCTGTGTCACCTATCTTGGACCAAAATCCGCCGGACATTATGTCAAAATGGTCCACAACGGTATCGAATACGCCATAATTCAACTTATCGCCGAAACCTACGACCTGATGAAGCGATCTCTTGGTCTCACGAATAACGAACTCGGTGATGTGTATACCCGGTGGAACGAACAGGAGTTGTCCTCGTACCTGGTTGAGATCACCGGCAAGATATTCATGCGTCAGGATGATGAAACCGACAAGCGGCTGATTGACATGATTCGGGACCAGGCCAAACAGAAAGGCACCGGCAAATGGACTTCACAGGACGCCATGGATTTGCAGGTGCCGGTGCCGACTATCGATGCCGCCGTTGCCGCCCGTGATATGTCCGGGTACAAGTCCGAACGTGTCACGGCATCAGATGTTCTGCACGGACCATCCATAAAGTTCACCGGCGATACCGATCGATTCATTGATAATATTCGAAACGCCCTTTTCTTCTCGATGATTACGGCTTACGCCCAGGGCATGTCGCTGCTCCGGGCAGCCTCTGCAAAGTACGAGTACGGGTTGAGCATGAAGGATATCGCCCGGATCTGGCGCGGCGGCTGCATCATTCGCGCAGCGTTGCTCGAGGAGATGCGCTCGGTGTTCAGCGATAAACCCGATCTGGCCAATCTGATGCTGAGCGAGCATTTCTCCAAGGAATTGCACGCCCGTCAGGATGACACCCGGCAGGTGATCGCGCACGCCGTACAACTCGGGGTCCCGGTTCCCGCTCTCACGGCGTCACTGGCGTATTTTGACAGTTACCGTAGCGCCTGGTTGCCGGCCAACCTCATCCAGGCTCAGCGTGACTTCTTCGGCTCACACACGTATGAGCGGATCGACAAAGACGGCATCTTTCATACTCAATGGGAAGAGAAATAAGGAGGTATCGTGGAATCCGCAACTAAACCGAATCCGACAAGCCTCGTGATATTCGGGGGCGGCGGTGACCTGGCCTGGCGAAAACTCGTGCCGGCGCTATATGATCTTTACCTCGATGACTGGCTCCCGGACAAATTTACCGTCCTCGGTCTTGACCTGAAGAAATTCTCAGCCCAGAAGTTCCGCGATCATCTGCGGGAAGGCGTCGACAAGTTCAGTCGCCACGGTAAAACGAAGGCCGCGGAGTGGAAGAAATTCGCGTCGAAGATCAATTACGCCGACGCCGATTTCACAGACTCAAAAATCTACGAAGAGATCGAGACACAGCTGGAAAAGACCGAGAAGAGCTGGGGTCACGAGCACGCCGGCCGAATGTTCTACCTGTCGGTGCCGCCGTCGCTGATCGAGCCGATATGTCAGAATATCGGCGAAGCGGGTCTGGCAGGCAGGCGGTATCATTCCCGTATCGTTGTCGAAAAGCCGTTCGGACACAACTACGAGAGCGCCCATGAGCTCAATAAGATCCTGCGAGAGATCTTTCATGAGGATCAAATTTACCGCATCGACCATTATCTCGGCAAGGAGACGGTACAGAATATCCTCGCGTTCCGCTTTGCCAATGCGCTATTCGAGCCTCTCTGGAATCGGAGATACATCGATCATATCCAGATCACGGTGTCCGAAACCGTCGGTATCGAACATCGCGGAAGTTACTACGACCGTGCCGGCGCACTGAGGGACATGATTCAAAATCATCTGTTGCAGCTTCTCTGCCTGGTGGCGATGGAACCGCCCGTGGCGTTCGAGGCCGATGAGGTCCGTGACCGCAAGGTGGACGTATTACGCGCAATCCGCCAATACTCGACAAGTGAAGTTCATGAAATAGCTGTTCGCGGGCAGTACTCTGACGGGTGGCTGGAAGGTACGCACGTGACGGCCTACCCGGATGAGGACGGTGTGGCGGAGAATTCGCAAACCGAGACTTTCGCCGCGATGAAATTCTTCGTCGACAACTGGCGATGGCAGGACGTGCCGTTTTATGTCAGGACCGGTAAGCGCATGCCGGAGAAGATGTCGGTTATTACTATACAGTTCCGGCCGGTTCCGCACCAGTCCTTCCCCGTACAGGCGCATCAGGATTGGCAGGCCAATCGCCTGATTCTCAGCATACAGCCGCAAAAGGGTATACGGCTGCGTTTTCAGGCCAAAAGACCCGGGTTGAGAATGATTCTGTCTCCGGTCGATATGCTGTTCAGTTATTCCGAATCCTACGAGGGCGAACCGCCCGAGGCGTACGAAACGCTGTTACTTGACATTATGCTTGGCGACGCCACCCTGTTCATGCGGGCCGATCAGATAGAAGCCGCCTGGAAATTGCTGGACCCGATCCTGAAGGTCTGGGGCGAAACTCTACCCCCGGATTTCCCGAACTATGCCGCCGGTACATGGGGTCCGGAGGAGTCGGAGACATTGATTGCCCAGGACGGCCGCACCTGGATTACATTGCCCCTCGTTAAAGGTGAGGTCGGACTCGGACAACCGCGCGCCAAAAAGAAGGGTCAGTGACATGATTAGAGTACACCACAGTGTCGATGAACTCAATCACTCGGTAGCCGACTTTTTTGCGCGCACCGCTCGTGATGCGGTCAACAGCCGTGGCCGATTCAGTGTCGCTCTATCAGGAGGCAGCTCGCCGCGCGGAGCGTACGAATTGCTTGCCGGGCCGCCGTACAATGAGCAAGTATCGTGGGAGAATGTTCATGTCTTCTGGGGAGATGAGCGTTGTGTGCCGATTGATGATCCCCACAGCAACGCCGGCAACGCGCTGAGAGTGTTTCTCGATAAGGTGTCGATTCCTCCGCACCAGGTGCACCCGATGTATAACGGCCAGGCACCGGCTGAGGCTGCCGCCGACTATGAGGTGATCCTGCAACGGTATTTTGGAGATGATCCACCACGGTTCGATCTGATATTTCTCGGCCTCGGCGAGAACGGGCACACTGCCTCGCTTTTTCCGAACCAGCCCGCACTTCACGAGGAGAAGCGGTGGGTGATGGCGGTCAACATTCCGGACCAGGAAATGAAGGAACGGCTCACGCTGACCGCCCCGATTATCAACCTGGGTCGGAATGTAGCGTTTATCCTCTTTGGCGAGAAGAAAGCCGAGACACTCAAGAAGGTGATCGAGGGTCCCAGGAATCCCGACCTCCTCCCGGCACAGCTTATTGCCCCGGAGGATGGGCAGCTGCAATTTCTGGTGGACGAATCGGCCGCGTCCCTGCTGACCGGGGCGGGTTGATCAGATTTTATTGAGAGGATGCGTCCGGCTGTTTCACGACCGGACGCTACGCAACATCAAGCGCCGAACTTCTCCAGTCGGTGGGCATTCGCCAGGGCAATCGGCAGTAGCTCCGTCGCGGCAATGCGCGGGCCGAGACCGCCTCTCGTGCAAGCCCGTTCGCCGAAGTGATCGGTTTCGTCGGACCGGCAGTATTTCGACCAGAGCAACACCGGGACCGGATGCCAGCCGTGATACTTGATCAGCGACGGCGTGGAATGGTCGCCGGTTACGACTACTACGTCAGGATTGAGCTTCATCAGCCGTGGAATCTGCTTGTCTACTTCTTCGATGATGGAGACTTTCTTGTCAAAGTCGCCATCCTCTCCGGCGCTGTCGGTCTTCTTCACGTGGAAATAGAAGAAATCGTAATCGTGCCACTTCTGCTCCAGCGTCTTGAACTCGTCATCCAGAGTCTCCCCTGCCTCCAGAACATCCATTCCGACCAGTTTGGCAACGCCCTTGTACATGGGATACGCGGCGATTGCGGCCGCCCTGAGACCGAAGGTTTCGGGAAACATCGGCCAATCGGGCAACTTCGAAAATCCGCGAAGGAGAACCATATTGGCCGGATGATGGCCTGCCAGGGCTTTCCGGGCCTTGTCGACAAATTCCTTGACAATAGCCGCTGTCTTTTCCGCGCCTGAATTAAGACCTTTAGGGTCAAGCGGCGCCCTGCCCACATCCTGCGGATCCGTATCGTCGACATCGCCGCTCAGATTATCACCGCGAAGCACCAGTACAAACCGGTAGTCCTTTTCTGTCTGTACGAACAACTCTGCGCCACTGACCTTGATCTTGCGCAGGATTTCACACAGCTCCTTGTTTTTCTCCGTGGGGATGCGCCCGGCGCGTCTATCGGTGACAATGCCCTTGTCATCGACTGAGCAAAAGTTGCCGCGCGCAGCGATATCCTGCTTGCCTAAATCAAAGTTGATTCCAAGAGCACCGAGAACCCCTCGGCCCACCTGATACTTGACCGGGTCATACCCGAATAGCGCCAGGTGTGACGGGCCGCTGCCGGGAGTCACTCCGGGGCCAATAGGCTCGTGCAGTCCGCAAATACCCTCGGTAGCAAGCCTGTCGAGATTGGGTGTATTCGCGGCCTCCAGCTCGGTCTTCCCGCCTGTTTCCATGGGCAAGCCGCCCAATCCATCCATTACGAGCAGCACGATCCGGGTATCAGCGGATTTTACCAGACTGTGGACAAATTCCAGTTCCACTCTCTGTCGCTCCTTTCTATTCCCACAATTTGCCTTATATCCTTTAGAAATTATCGCATGGCCGGCGCCGAACCGGTCGGCGCAACCGGTCTAATATGTCGTAAAACAACCCGACAGTCGAGTTAGTTTTAACAATTTCGGCCTGCTATTTTCGCTGGTGTCTTGCACAATAGTATGCCGAGCGGCCGGAAATGGTCGCTTTCCTGATCTTGCCACCGCACCTCGGGCAGTCGGCTCCCGGTTTACGGTTTGGAAGAAGGTAGCCTCTCGGGAAACGGGAGGGATCCACCTGCTTGTCAATGGCAATCGAAAGAACGCGTCTCAGCGTACGGAACAGTTTTTTCTGTTCGGCGGATTTCACTTTCTCAACCGGTCTGCCCGGATAGATCCCGGCCTGAAACAGCGCCTCGTCGGAGTAGATATTCCCCACGCCGGCCATGACGCTCTGATTCATCAAGGCGCCCTTTATGGTCCCGCGGCGACCTTTCAATAACTCCAAAAAGCGTTCCTGATCGAAATCGTCGCTCATGACATCCGGACCGAGGTCTTGCTCTTTCACAAAATCACCAATACTCTCCGTGAGGTCGATTCTGCCCAGCCGCCTCTGATTATCGTATGACAGGTGATAGCCATTGGCGAAATCGATAATGAGTTTGGCGTGTTCGGAAGCATCTTCTTTGTCCTTGTAGTACTTCAGAAAGCCGGTCATGCCAAAATGCAGCACGAGCGTCCAGCCGTCTTTCAGATGGACGAACAGGTATTTGCCATGTCGGTCCGTGGATTGAAATCGATTGCCGTTCAGGCGCCGCACAACCTGCTGATGGCCGGCATTCTCCAACAATCGGTCATCCAGTAAGTGAGACTTTTTGATTTTCTTGTGTAACGCAGTTGAACCGAGATATCGTCTGAACACTTCAACATCCGGTAATTCCGGCATTGCCATCTACCTCCTTGTCGTTCTTATTTCTCAACGCAGGATCAATTCCATCCCGTCGTACGCTATCTGGACATCGACTCCGCGCTCACTCGCAAGCCGGCGTACTCTGGCCCCCAGTTTTCGCTCATCGCCGGTTACTACCTCGGACCCACAATGAGTGACTATCATCTTCGGGACGCCTTCCTTTTCACACCAGGTCAACTGGGTGCGGACGGGGGTATGACCTATCAGTATATCCCCTCGACGGCGCACCATCGATCTGGCAATGGTGGCGCCATCGCCTATATACAGCCGCGCGCCCTGCAAAGCACCCGACCGATCGTGGATGTACACCAGGTCAGGCACGTAAAAAATACTGACCGCGCCGGCCGTGACTCGATATCCAACCGCAGGCGCCCGAATTGAATGTTCGACGCCGAAAGCAACGAATTCAACTTGTCTAATTTTGAACGGACGGTTCTTCCTTACCGTATTCCTATTTGCAATTGGATATTCATTCATCACTTTTTGCCAGCTGTCATCCGTTGCATAAACCGGAATAACAGTGCCGTTCTGCAGACCCCAGGCATGATCGGGATGGGCGTGGGTGATCACGACCGCATCAGGTTTCAGCGCTTCGAACTTGCCGAGCCAATCCTCCCCGCAGTCGATCATAACCTGCGTGCCCTTATACGAGACCATCATCGACGTATGCATACGATGTCGCCGGGTGCGGGCGTCGATTTCTCCCCGCGTTCCGAGAAAATGCAGCTTCACGGCATGATATCCCTGGTTGACCGTTACAACACCCCGCCGGCGTTGAGATATGTCTATGTTGATGCGGTGTTTACTTATAATCAACAGGGTAGTCGGAGGACTGGTTCCATGATGGCCGATTGTCGCAAGCGCAGTCGCAAATAGAGCAAAGCCCGGCGGTCCGAGCACCAACCACCGGGCTTCTTTTCGAGTGCTCTTGAGGGAGCCGAGACAGTGATACTATTTCAACAAAAGCATCTTCTTCGTCTCTGTAAACGAACCAGCGGTGAGACGGTAGAAGTAGACGCCGGACGAATAATCATGAGCATCCCACGTCACGCTGTGTGTCCCGGCGGGCGACTGTTCAGACCACGAGGCAATTGTCTGGCCGAGAACATTATAGATGGTCAGCCGCCATTCAGTCGCGACTGGCAGGGTAAACTGAATCTCCGTCACCGGGTTGAACGGATTCGGATAGTTCTGCGACAACGAGAAGTCACCCGGCAGGTCGACGGTCGCCTCGATCTTTGGATATACAATCCGTAAGTCAATATCTGACGCAAGAGCATCCGATAAAACATGCCTGCCCGGGATGCGCACCAATTCGTGTCGGCCGCCTTCTATGAGACCTTGGCCCTCGGGGTCGAAGAGTCCGATGACCGTGCCACCGGCCTTTGTCTTGCCATCGAACATGGTGACACCTTCCACCAGCTGATCCATTCCGAGATCGGTCTGATCAGGCAATTCAAGGTGTATGCCTTTCAGGTCAATATCCGACTTGAGTACGACAACTGTCGATTCTCCGTCGAATTGGCAGGAAAGCGACACCGCATTCGTGGCTGACGCGCGCGCTACTGACGAAGCGGCATACTGTCCGCACTCGAGTGGCGGGTCGTGGCTGACATATACGTAGTCGATCAGCGCCGTAATGTCGTTCAGGGTGATCATACCCTCGGGATCTCCATCCACGTTACCCTCCTCGGGGCACGACAGCGGATCCCTCGATATGTAGACGTTATCGATCAGACGTATAATATCACCCATATTGCCGTTTTCGCCATCACCGTCGGCGTCTCCCCTGATCCCGCTACAGCAACCACCTCCGGCAAGCGTTGGCAGGTACTGGGGAAGGAAATCACCGGTGGCGAAGCCGGACTTTTGGAATGTACCTAAATCTCCCGGGCTAATCACGACCGGACCGAGGGTCTCGTCCAGATAGCTCAGTTCCAGTGGCTGGACTGGACCGATACTCCCCCAACTGATAGTGAGTTCCCGTTTGACCGTTGACGGCGGTATTGTCAGGAATACTGACACCAGCGGAGTAGATCCTTGCCTCAAGGCGGCTCCACCATAATAAGTCGCCCCACTAATCAGAACAGTTTGGGTAGCCGGGTCGGTTCGATATACCATGTCGGGAGTAAAGAACCATGTTCCCTCGGTGATACTTCGGAAGTAGCTCGATACTGCGATCGAGTCTACGGTCGGGATGGTTGATTCGCCGACACGGAATTGAAGCGGGAAGTTGAAGGCCAACACGTCGACTGAAGACATCAAGGTGAGCGGCACCTCGAACTGCGTCGCAAAAGAATCTACGTATTGGGGATACAGCAACTTGATTGTCGAGTCGGGAGCCGGAAAGCTTGCCGGTCCCGGCGGGCAGGTCAGCGGTACACCGAGTCCGTCGAGCGACGCCTTCAGATACAGCAGGTCCCTGAGACCGATACCCTCAAACCCGTCGCAGTCGGCATCGATCGGGTTTGGCGGCGGTGGCCCGCCGAGGTACAGGTAATCGCCCAGATATCCGCGGTCATAGTTATCCACCGTGCCGTCAAAATCAATATCGCCGGCATTCGTACAGACTGTCTGACACGGTCCTTCGCTGCCCTCCGGGCACATGTCGCATGGATCACCGATACCGTCTCCATCTCGGTCTGCCTGATCGGCGTTCGCAACACCGGGACAGTTGTCACATCCGTTGGGCAACAAATCGCCGTCGGTATCAAGTTTGTCATCCTGTCCCGC
>CAYNEO010000009.1:0-92682 GCA_964396245.1 uncultured Ignavibacteriales bacterium | reverse complement strand
ATGCGATCATCAGGGCGAAAGTGCCCGGCGTGGATTCGATCGATGTCTACGTGCGCGCGAACACGTTGATTCCCGGTCCCGGTGGGCAGGGGCAATATGTCCTGTTCAATGAGTATTTTGGAATGGTGTTGAATTTTGACGGCCAGCCTGAATCGGTGGAAGCCGATCCCCGGTATTGGCTGAATTATGCCGTGTATGAAGCGACGTACGGGGTGGTGGTGATGGTATACGATGTTAATCACAATTCTGCGGCAGATGTCGGTGAGCCTGTTGCGGGCGTGATCGTGAATAACGAAAAGATCGCGTACCAAGGTACTACCGCCGAGGGCATCGGTGTGGGTTCGACGCTTTCTGAGGTTGTTTCTGCTTATGGCCAACCGGATTCATCTTATTTTGATGCCGACACGGCCAAACCGGCTGACCTTTACTTCTATAATTCTTTAGGTCTGACTTTCTTTATGAATCCGACTGACTCGGTCACCTTCGAAATTCATCTTACCGATCCATCGGCGGCACGAGCGGTAAGTCCGGAAAGCCTATCTCTACTGCAGCGAGAAAGCTCCTTGGGCACCGAGACCAAGCGCGCTTACCGTTTGGCTGATCTGCGCCGTTGATTCACAGTACCCCCATTATGCTTGACACCCGTAACGTCTTTGTCTATATAAGATTTCACGTTTAGGGATAGCCGTAATCAAAAAAGGAAAAGCAATGCTCAAAACCATTTCAATCGCTCTGGTACTCATGCTCACCTTCGGACTTCTGGCCGGTTGTTCGTCGGGCGAGAATGAGAAAAAGGAATCGACTAGCATGACCAAGGAGACTACTCCGCCGAGATTCACGACGCCGCAATTCACCGGCGCCAACCTCGCCGACTACCGGCACCAGATTCGTAACGAGAACGATCCGTTCGTCACCCTCGAAACCAACATGGGCAACATGACATTGGAACTGTACCCGGACGTCGCCCCGATCCATGTCGACTCATTCCTGGCGCGCGTCAAGGACGGCTTCTATGACAGCACCATCTTTCACCGTGTAATCGACAGCTTCATGATTCAGGGCGGCGGCATGTCGATCAACGGTCAATGGAAGCAAGTCAATTATACTCTCCCGGCCGAATTCAACGACCTGCCGCACTACGAGGGTACGCTCTCGATGGCTCGTACGCGCGACACGAATGGCGCCAGCACCCAGTTCTTCATCGTGCTGCAGCGCAACCAGAGCACCGCCAGCCTCGATCATCAATACACGGTCTTCGGTCAGTTGATCAAAGGCTACGATGTGCTTCACGAGATCGGTTCTTCCGCAACGAAGGCCGGACCGGGCGGGGAAAAGTCCGTGCCGGTTAATCCGGTTGTGCTGATCAGGGCCTATGTATCGGACGCGGAAGGAAATCCGATCCAGTAAGAACTCTGGCCACGGATTTGAGCATCAAGAAGACCATGGCGGAGTCATCGGCTCCGCCTTTCGTTAGCGGGCCGTTGATTGGCGGAACCCGCGTATTTTGTTGCCGTTTAAGTGAGTGAATGGAACCAAAACGTATCGCCATACTCGGCTCGACCGGCTCGATAGGGAAGTCGGCGCTCGATGTCATCACCCGGCATCCGGGTGAATTCGATGTTTTCGCCCTGGCCGCCAATTCCAGCATCGATGCCATAATCGAGCAGTATCGTCGGTTTCGACCGCAATATCTCTGCCTGGCCGATCTGGATCGCGCCAAGCTGTTGGCCGACAAACTCAAAGATGAACCTGTCCACGTCCTCGGAGGCGAGAAGGAACTCGTATCCCTGGCCGGGCTGGCCGATGTCAGCATGGTCCTGAACGCCATAGTTGGTTCAGTCGGGTTGCATGCCTCGCTTCAGGCGCTCAAGAGCAGCAAGGACCTTGCGCTGGCCAACAAGGAATCGCTGGTCGCCGGCGGACCGCTGTTTCAGCCCCTGCTGGAACAGAGCGGCGGTCGGGTGTTGCCGATAGATTCCGAGCACTCCGCCATCTGGCAAGCCCTTAATTGCGGCAAGCGCGAAGAAATCAAAAACCTCATTTTAACTGCTTCGGGTGGACCGTTCCGAAACCTGCCAAAAGACAAACTCGCCGATGTCACGGTCAAGCAGGCTCTCGAACACCCGACCTGGGATATGGGGCCAAAGATCACCATAGACTCCGCGACTCTGGCCAACAAAGGGCTCGAGGTCATCGAAGCGGTCATGCTCTTTTCGGTGCCGGTTGACCAGATCAAGGTCGTGATCCACCCGCAATCGATCATTCACTCCATGGTGGAGTTTGTCGATTCATCCATACTGGCACAGCTCTCGATGCCGGATATGCGCTTGCCCATCACGTACGCACTCTTCTGGCCCGATCGGGTGGATTCAGATTACGGCCGCGTGGACTGGAACAAAATGAAGGACCTGACGTTTGAGGAGCCGGATCTCGAGAAGTTTCCGATGTTGTCGCTGGCCTATGAAGCCGCCCGTCAAGGCGGGACGGCTCCGGCTATCTTCAACGCCGCCAACGAAGTGGCGGTGAAGGAATTTTTGGCCGAACATATCAGATATACGGCTATTGCCGAGCTGGTCAAGCGCACAATGGAACAGATAGAAACCAGGGCCAAACCCGAGCTCGACGACATCCTCGATGCGGATCGTCAAGCCCGTGAGATCTGTCGAAAAAACGCGGAGAATATATAGCATGCTCGTAACTGCTCTTTCCTTCATCTTTGTGCTGGGCGTCCTGATTTTCATTCATGAGCTCGGCCATTTCATCGTTGCCAAAAGAGTGGGTATCAGGGTCGAAACGTTCTCACTCGGGTTTCCTCCCACGATAGCCTCGAAAAAATACGGCGAGACAACCTATGCGCTCGGCATTATCCCGTTGGGCGGTTATGTCAAGATGGCGGGGGAGAACCCGGATGACAAGATGGTCGGCGCTCCGGATGAATTCATGTCCAAATCGGTAGCCCAGCGAGCCGCCGTTATCTTTGCCGGCCCGTTTATGAATTACCTGCTGGCAATCGTCATCCTGATCGGCGTATTCTATTTCACCGGCCGCCCGATCTTCGACGAGAGCCATGTCATTGTGGGCCAGGTTGTCGAGGGAGATCCGGCCTATAAGGCCGGCCTCAAGACCGGCGATCAAATCGTGTCGCTCGACGGTAAGGTGATCAATAACTACGATTCGCTTCGTTTCGCCATCTATTCGCACAAAGACCGGCCGCTCACGCTGTCGTGGCTGCACGACGGCGATACTGTGTCGGCCAGGATCACGCCCAGGATTGAAACCGTGCCGAACGCCGAGGGCGGTATTGACTCGATCGGTATGATTGGCTTCAGCGAGAAAATTTTGGGGTATCACAAATTCGGCCTCTGGGAATCCGCCAAAAGAGGTTTTGTGACCGCCCATGTGATTGTCTATGAGACGGTTCTTTTTGTCAAGAAATTCGCCTTTGGCGAGGTGTCGCCAAAGCTAATCGGCGGTCCCATTTTCATCGCCCAGCAATCCGGCCGAGAGGCCGAAAAAGGCCCCTCGAACCTGTTCTTCTTTATGGCCCTGCTGTCGGTGAATCTGGCCATACTTAACGTGTTGCCGATCCCGATCCTCGACGGCGGCCATCTGGTGTTCCTGGCGGCCGAAAAGATAAAAGGATCACCGTTGTCCATGAAAACCAGGGCCATAGCCCAGCAGGTCGGCCTGATTTTCTTGTTGTTCCTGATTGTCTTCGTGACCTATAATGACATCCTCAGGGCGTTTAAGGGGTTCTGATCGGGCCCCGGGCATGGAACCAATGACCTCGGACTGCGTAAACAAGTAGAGTAATATGAAGACTACCGAATCAGGCACCAGGAAAAAAGCCGCAAAGCCAAGGAAGCCCAGCACGGCCGACTCGGTCTGGGACAACGCCAAGCAAGTATTTATTGCCGTCGTTTTAGCCCTCCTGATCAAAACATCCATTGTCGAAGCCTACAAGATCCCGACTTCCTCCATGGAGGACACCCTTCTGGTCGGCGACTTCCTTTTGGCGAATAAGTTCGTCTACGGCGCCCGCCTGCCGCTGGTCAACTGGAAACTTCCGGCCGTCAGCGACCCCGAGCGTGGCGATGTCGTGATTTTCATTTATCCCGGCGACGGCGTCACCAAGTACATCAAGCGCTGTGTCGGATTACCCGGCGATACCATCGAGGTCAGGAGCAAGCAGCTGTTTGTGAACGGGGTAGAATTTCCCAATCCACCCCATTCAAAATTCATAGATACGACGATTACCGGGGAGCAGGTTATCCAGCCCAGGCGAATGGGGGGGCTGAGTTCGCGTGACAATTTCGGGCCATATGTCGTCCCTCGTGATAGTTACTTCATGATGGGCGATAATAGGGATAATTCGTCCGACTCGCGATATTGGGGGACCGTGCCCAGGGACCTCGTTCTGGGCGAGGCAATCCTCGTCCACTGGTCATGGGATGAGGAGGGCCACCCGTCGCCGCCGGTTACGGTCGCCGACCCGCTGTCGGTTCCGCGGTTATTCGTGTATAATGCCGTGCATTTCTTCGAGAAAGTACGCTGGCATCGATTATTCCGCCCAATTTCGTGATTGTCAATTTCAATCGCCGAATTCAACCGGCCGGTTTGCCGACAGTATAACCATGTAAGGATATTCACGACGTAGTCCGGAGCTTTTTTCTCAAGAGGGTCTGTTTGATGTCACGGTTATCGAACTCGCTTTTCGCGTTTCTGTTGGTATCGTTCCTCACCGGTACCGCGTTTGCCGGCCCGAAATTACAGATCCCCGAGACGACTTTCAACTTCGGACGAGTCCCGCAGCAGGTGATCGTCACTCACGGCTTCTGGTTGAAATCGGTCGGCGATGATACCGTCCGGATCAGCTCGATCAACACCGGTTGCGGATGTACCCAGATTCCCCTGGAAGATTCCACCATCGCGCCGGGCGACAGCCTGCAAATGCAAATTGTACTCAACACCGGAAGATATCGCGGTTACGTATCCAAAAAACCGCAATTCGTCTCTAATGCGAGCGATCAACCGACGGTGCTGCGTATCTACGCCGAAGCCATAACCAATCCCAACGAAACCACCCTTGTCGCCGTTCGACCCGTCGTTCTCGATTTGTCCCAGCATTCGCCGGAACCCGTTATGACCGGAAAGATAGCTTTGCAGAATACGGCAGGCGAGGAAGTGAACGTTAAACCGACAGACACCTCGTCGGCGGAGTTCACCGTCACGGTGCCGTGCTCGATTCCGGCGGATGAGTCGGGCGATATCGTTGTAACCCTGAACGATTCTGCTATCGAGACTTCATTTGCGCGTTCCATAACAATTGAGGTCACCAGTTCAAGTGAGCGGGCCACGTACTCCATACCTGTCTTTCGCAGATACGAACCGAACGGCAGTGAGGCAGGGGAGTAGCGGCCGGGAGTTTTTTGCTTTGACTTGGCCTTCCTATTTCCGTAAATACCGTCCATGTACAGGCTTATCGCAACGGACCTGACCAAGCGGTTCGGGCCCCGTAAAGTATTCTCAAAAATATCGTTCAATTTGCAGACCGGAGATTCCCTCGCCGTAGTCGGGCCCAACGGTTCGGGGAAAACCACGCTGTTAATGACCCTTTTAGGGGCGCATCAACCGACTTCGGGCACGGTCGCCTTCTCCGAAAACGATGCAAATATATCCGATGACCGCCGCCGCATGGAAACGTCGCTGGTCGCGCCGTATCTCAACCTGTACGACAATCTCACCGGCGAGGAGAACCTGACCTTTTTCGCCACTGTCTCGGGCAGTCATGTCACCGGAAGAGAGATAAACGATCTCCTCGCGCGGGTCGGGTTGGAAGGTCGCGGCGACGATCTCCTGCGCGCCTATTCGTCGGGTATGAAGCAGCGTCTGAAGTACGCCGTGGCGCTGTTGCAGAACCCCGCTTTTCTCTTTCTCGATGAGCCGACCGCGAATCTCGATGAAGCCGGCAAACAGATAGTGTTCGATATTATCGAGCAGTCTCGAAATTCCAGAATTATCGTCATTGCCACCAACGAACCGGAGGAACAGAAACTTGCCGGAGCGATCTGCCGGGTTGACGGCTAAGATATTCGCCGTCTACAGCAAGGATATCCGCATGGAGTTGCGCAGCCGCTATGCGGTCAACGCAATCCTCATGTTCGGGATAACCACTCTTGCAATGGTGTCTTTTTCGCTCGGTCAGGCCGGTCTGCCTCCGGCGGTCCTGTCAGCTCTGTTCTGGATAATCATGTTCTTTTCCGCGACCGCGGGCCTGTCACTGGTGTTTGTCCGTGAAGAAGAATCAGGTACCGCGCTGGCGCTGAGATTGGCCGCCGATCCCACCGCCGTTTATCTCGGCAAACTGTTTTTCAATTTCACCCTCTTGGCGCTGATGACACTCATCATAACGCCCGTATTCTTCATGTTTACCGATGCACCGACCGATCACCTCGGACCGTTTATCATCATCGAAATTCTCGGCGTGATAGGTTTGTGCGGTGCCACGACACTTGTGGCCGCGATCATCTCTCGGGCGGCCATCAAGGGCGCCCTGTTCGCCGTTCTGTCGTTTCCCATACTCATCACTTTGCTTCTCATGCTCGTAATTGCCGGGACCAAGATTCTCGACGGCAAGGGTCTCGGCGAACTGGTACCGGAAATCCAGGGTTTGATAGCGTACTCCGTGGTCATGATCACAGCGTCGCTGTTGTTGTTCAAATTCGTCTGGCAGGACTGAAGCGGAGGTGGAAAATGTACAATTCCGATACACTTTTGTTGCATTGGTTGGCATTTCATACTATCTTCCCGCCGGTCTGAGGTGTATATAAAGTTATGTGGTGGAAGATATTGGTATTTCTGGGCATGTCGGCGGTGATCGTCTTCGGTTTCATCACCCCGATGCCCCAACAGCAGATTGGAGAGGCCAGCCGGATATTCTATTTTCATATCCCGCAGGCCTGGATTTGCGTCATTGCGTTTGCGCTGGCCATGATCTATTCCATCAGGTATCTGGCCACCAAACGGATTTCTGACGACGACAAGGCGGCCACTGCCGCTGCTCTCGGCCTGGTCTTCTGCATCCTGGCGACCGTCACCGGCTCGATATTCGCCAAAGTGACGTGGGGGTCATTCTGGAACTGGGACCCGAGGGAAACTTCGATCTTCATCCTGCTGTTGATCTATGGGGCCTATTTTGCTCTCAGGGGCGCCGTTGAAGTTGAGGATAAGCGGGCCTCGTTGTCGGCGGTGTATGCAATATTCGCGTTTGTGACGGTGCCCTTCTTGATTTTCGTAGTCCCCCGGGTAGTGCCTTCTCTGCATCCCGCCGACTCGGTCATAAACAAAAACCTGAAATTTACCATGGGTACGCAGGTGCGGCTCATATTTTTTGCGTCCCTGGCGCTGTTTACCGTATTATTCTTCTGGATGTTCTCGATGGCCAGCAGGATTCAACGTATGCTCCGCGCCCGCGACGAAAAGGAGATTGAATAGATGGACGGCAACTACGTGGCTATGATCGTGACACTGATTATCTGGGTCGGCCTGTTCGTCTACCTGATGAAGCTCGATAGACGGGTCAAGGATCTCGAAAGGTATCGAAAATGAAAGCCAAATATATCATCGGCGGCATAATCATTGTAGTGTTTCTCGTCTGGGGCGCCAGCGCCTTCCTCAAGACGACCATTCAGTATGTCTCCATCGATGAGGCCGCCCGCAGCGAACGCACTGTCCAGGTGATGGGAAAGATAGACTTCGACAAGGTCAATTACCAGACCAACCAGTCCCGCCTGCAATTCGCGATCTACGACCCCGAAGCCAGGGACAAAGCGACCGCGGAACATCTGCCGGTTGTGTACTACGGCGTCGTGCCCGGTAATTTCGACCAGGCCACTTCGGTGGTGCTGAAGGGGAAAATGGGCGACGAGGGTGCGTTCGTAGCTGAACAGATGCTTGTAAAATGCCCGTCCAAGTACCAGGGCGAAGGCGGCAACGAGTACCAGGATATCCAGAAGCACAAAGAGGGTGTCGGACAGGCCGGAGTGTAGTCCAACGGTCCTCGAAAAGATCTCAAAGCCTTCATCCTTACGATGGAGGCTTCTTTTTTTGACTAACCCCGGCTGCTCTTATTTCCTTGATGGTTCGCCTAAAGCTCGACGGCCTCTCATTCCGATCTAATCTACAATGAGCATTTTCCGACCAAATCTGACCGCGGGTACTACCGCCTTTGTTCTCATTTGCTTCTGTGGAGTTCTTTTTGCAGGCGGCGTGCCGTTCAACGCCGAGCACGGTCTGGTAGAAGTCACCGTGACCATCGACAACCGCGTGACCGGTCGGTTCGGCATCGACACCGGGGCGGATGGTGTTTACCTCGACCGCGAATTCGCCATAGAAAACGACTTGGTCACCACGACCGGGCAGCCGACTCTCCGCGTGACCGGTATTAGCGGCGCCTCTGCCGGACGCTCCGTCACGCTCGGGTCCTTTGAGTTCGGCGACGAACGGCTGATGAATCTCGAAGCCACGATCATTGATTTCGATTCACTATCGCCGGGAAACGCGGGGGAGAGCCCGGACGGCCTGATCGGCTATGACCTGCTGCGGCGAATGTATCTCACCATTGACTATCCGGCCAGACAACTGGAGGCAAGTTTCACCCGCCCGGATTTCCTGATCCGCGGCGATCTTCCGCAGGTGCCGTTCAAGCTATATAATCATATGATCATTGTCGAGGTCACACTGAGGGACGGCACGACGCAGCCGATGATTCTGGACTACGGCGCCTCGGTGACGGCAATATCTCCCGAGGTTGCAGGGGGCATAGGACTGGACGGTTCATCCGGTGAAATTCAGTCAGCGGGAAGAATGTCGCTGGACGACTTAATTGTCACTGACGATGTGATGGTGGCCGTGACCGACCTCAGCCGCTATAGCGGCGCCATTCCGGGCTTCTCGGTCGAAGGCATCCTCGGGGCATCATTTTTCTACGCCCATAAAATCACAATTAATTATCGAAAGAACGAGATCTACTTGCACGGGTGATATCAGACCAGCCCGCCCGACCAAATCTGTAAATACCCTCTTATTGCTTGACAGCCGCATTCCAAACACGGTACTTAGTTATATACATAGTCTCGGTGCCGTCCACAGTGGATGGATAATAGGGAAGACGGTGCAATTCCGTCGCAGCCCCGCTACTGTAATGGCTACTCCGCAGGCACACGGCCACTTGTCACGGGACAGGGAAGGCGCTTGTCGGAGGTTCGATGCCTGAGCCAGGAAACCTGCCGGGATACAATCTCGCTTCGTGTTGTCAGCGCGGGCTGGCAGGCTGCGAACCGCCCGGCGCTGATGGCTTATGTGGAGGATGCCATGAAGCGCGTTTTCTTTGCAACTCTCTTGCTTGTCACCCTGGGAGCGACGGGATCCCGGGCGCAAAGCGAAGAAGAACCCGACAGTCGCGACCCGCACCAGCTCTCCGATTCCATTGTCGTTACCGCCAACCGGTTCGGCGTCGAGCCGAAAAAATCAGTCTGGCCCGTTTCCGCCGTCAATGTCGATCAGCTCAAGGGCGAGTCCTCGCTGGAATCCGCGCTCGATGGATGCGCCGGTGTCGATATCAGGCAATCCAACGGCATCGGGTCGGTAGCGACTCTGTCAAACTGGGGCACGTTCAACCGCCAGATGCTCCTGCTTTACGACGGACGCGTGGTCAAAGACTACTCCCTGGGAGGATTCAACCTGTCCGACTACAGTCCCGAGGAATTCGAAAGAATAGAGATCCTGAAAGGGCCGCAGTCCGCCTATTACGGCGCCGATGCCGTCGGCGGGGTGGTAAATCTCATCCCCAAAAACAGCCTGAGCGACCGGCTCGAGGTCGATGCCATGTACGGCACATTCAATCATCGCCAGTTGTATATGGATGCCGCGCGGTATAACGAGGCTCTCGGTATCGGCGTCGGCGGCTTTGCCGAATTCACGGCATCGGACAACCACCGGGACAATGCCGGAGCCCGGCGGCTTTCGTTTGGCCTGCGATCAGACTTCCTGTCATCCAGCAATAAACATCGGCTTTCGATTTCGGGTCGATACTTTGACGATAGTCTCGGTGTCCCCGGCCCGGTGCCAGACCCTCAATACATTCCGGTGTACGGAAGTTCGGAATCAAGTAGCCTGACCACATATCAGGCGGACGAGAATTACTCCATCGATATGTCTTACCGGTTTTATGACAAGGCTGTCGGCGAGGCGCAACTCGACCTTTTCTGGGAGAAGAAGAATCTGGATTATCATTCGCTATACAACTATCAAGCCTACTATTACACGCCCGACGGCGGCGACAGCGTGCTGACAATAGATTCTGTCGATGTCGCCTCACGCTCGATTTACAACAAGCGCTCGGCCGGCGTCAACGCCCGGATCCTGCGCAATCTTGGCTCGCTGGACCTTGCCGGAGGGATCGACTGGCTTTCCGGCTCTCTTCGCGCCACCTCCGATGACACCAGTTACGTGTCGAATCTTGCCGGCCCCTTTGCGCCAAGCCAATATGATTACAACCAGTTCAATTACTGGGCGGGATCACAGAATCAAACAGACTTTTGGGGCGCCGCCGATTACCAACCTGCAGACGTATTGACTCTCAACGCCAGTGGGCGGCTCCAATTCATCAGGAACCGCGACACACAGACCTCCTACAACGTGGGTGCCGTAGTGTCGCTGACCTCTGCCATCCGATTCAAGGCCGGCTATGGCTACGCATTTCGACTTCCGACCATTGCCGAGCAGTTTGCCGATGATGTCTATACCGCCGGCAACGCCGACCTGAGCCCGGAAACCTCCCGATCGATTCACGGCAGCTTCGAATGGGTCTCGACCGCCGGTTATGGCTCTGTTCGCGCCACCGTTTTTCGCCAGACGATTGATTCGCTAATCCAGTATCGTCACGATCCGACGATCTTCCGCTCCGTCCCGCAGAACGTGGAGAAATTTCGCTCGACGGGCCTTGACCTGACCTGCGCCATTCGGCCGGTCGACTTCCTCAGAGCAACCTGGTCGGGGGTCTATCAGCACGCCCGACAGACAACGGACGACGGTTCGCTGTTTGTCCCCGCATTCTACGTACCGGAAATCAAGTGGCGGACGGATATCACGGCGTATCCTTCAAAAAGCTTTGCCGTGAACTTCAATTGCACATATACCGGTGATCGTGGAATTGTCCTCTACGGAGGGGTACCGAAGACAATAGAGAAAGTGTATGAATTGGGGCTGTCGGTAACGGCGCAGCTGGCCGATCATGTCAGCCTGAAGCTGACCGGCTATGACCTGACCGACCGGGGCCGGCCGGATCAGTTCGGGTATACACTCTCGGATCGCGATTATCCGACACCGGGCCGGCGTGTGGTACTGGATATGTCCTATGATTTGCTCTGAGACCTGAGCTCGGTCAGTCCGAGTGAGATCAGGGAGCGATCTTGTGTAGTCTCGCCGAGAACTTTCCGCTCCGTTTTTCGTTAAGAAGGTATCCGATGACGGGACGCTCGGTACCTACGGGCATTTGGGTGATAGGCGCTCGCGATATGCGGCGTTTTTAGCTTGCACACGTTGTCGGCGTAAGGTAAACTGTATTGCCATCGCATCTACCTTTAGTTGCACAACCCTCTAGAAAACGAGACTGATAATGACTGGCTGGAGTTTGGAATATTCCTTCGACGTCGATGTCGATAATGCAATCATTTATGAGAAGATCTTTGGAATCTGGAAACTGGCCACTGCGGAGAAGTATTACGAAGACTTCAAAACCGAAGTGAAGCCGCTGCTCGGCAAGCCCTGGGCCAAGCTCGTCGACCTGTCAAACTGGAAAACGTCCTACCCCGAAGTGATCAGGAAGATCGGTGAACATCTGGAATGGTGTCGGAAAAACGGAATGGTTCTGTCCATCAACGTGCTCAATAATCCGAGCACGTTCCGCCAGCTAAACGAGATGTTTGCGGTCGGAGATACTAAGAACATGTCCCAGATCTTCCGGACGCACGCCGAGGCCCAGAAGTACCTCCAGGAACACTGGTTCAACCGCGAGCATAACTAAGTGCATTCACGCCCAAAATAAAACCCGGGCGAAAGTAGGACCCACCCGGGTTGCTTCTGTCAAACGACGCTTCATTATTTCTTCAGATACTGATCGAACCACTTCACAATCCACTCGAGCCGTGCCTTGCGACGGTCCGGGCGCCCGTGGCGTGAGAGTCCGTGCGGCTCCTCCGGGAAGCGCACCATCTCCACTTTCTTGCCGAGCAGCTTGAGCATGGCGAACATCTGCTCCGCCTGCTCGATCGGACATCGCAAATCCTGCTCGCTGTGGATGATGAGAACCGGCGTTCTGACATTACCAAAATAGGTAATCGGCGAGCACTTCTCGTAATTCTCCGGATTGGTCCACGGCCACCCTTTGAACTCCATTTCAAGGTCGAAGCCGATGTCTGAGGAGCCCACGAACGAAACCAGGTTACTGATCGACCGCTGCGTCACGGCCGCTGCGAATCGATCTGTCTGGCCGACAATCCAGTTGGTCATGTAGCCGCCATATGAGCCGCCGGTGACGCCGGTGCGTTTTGGGTCGACATATTTCAGGTCTTCCATGTAATCGGCGGCGGCCATGCAATCCTGGTAGTCGAAGCCGCCCCAGTCGCCGACGATGCATCCGGCGAAGGTTTCACCGCGACCGGCGCCGCCCCTCGGATTGGTGTAGAACACGACATACCCCTGCGCCGCCAGGTATTGCATTTCATGGAAGAATGAGTGGCCATACTGCGCCCGGGGTCCCCCGTGAATCTCAAGAATCGCAGGATACTTGCGAGTCGGCTTGAAATCAGGAGGCGTAACCAGCCATCCTTGAATCTCCGTGCCGTCATACGCCTTGAACCACACTTCCCTGGTTTTCGCCAGTTGCACCTCGCTTCTCAGCCACGGGTTCAGGTCGGTATGGCGGACAGCCTTTTTCTCGGCACCAAAAGTCATCGGCGAGGACATGATATCACCGGGATTGTTCAAATCCGAGTAAATCAACGCCACCGTCCGCTTCTTTCCGGCCATCGAAAAACCCTTCACGTGACACTTGCCTTTGAAAAAGCGTGTTGGCTTGCCGCCTCTGACCGGAACATAGAACAGGTTGGTCACTCCGGTATCCGATGCTGCGAAATAGAGCCGCTTACCGTCGGCCGACCAGAACAATGCTCCGGCATCATGGGCGTCTGAGAGATCGGCAATCATCGAATCGTACGCATGGCGATCAAACTTCGGCAGAATATCGTGAGCCTGCGGACGATTGTTGACCCCAACCACCCAGATTCGGGCATTTGTAACGCCCCAGGCGTCGCTGGGATTGTCGTGCCCGATATACGCTATCAGCTTGCCATCGGGTGAAAACCGTGGCGCGGCCTTGGGACCGAGAGGAGTCGGGACTTCTTTTTCCTCGCCGCCCTCAAACGGCACCATGAACAGGCTTTCTTTGAGAAATTCGATGTCCGGATCTTTGGACCGGTTCGATACATAGGCGATCCATTTCCCGTCCGGCGAAACACTTGGATTAGTGTTATCGCGCTTGCCGCCCGTGATCTGACGCATCTTGCCGCTCTCGACATTGAGCGTGTAGACCTGATATTTATCCTTGGGGAGGAAGCCCTCTCCGTCCAGCCGGTACCAGAAACGCGTGATGTGACGGAATACCGGCGGCTCGTTTTTCTTCTTTTCGTCCGTGATAAAATTAGAGTCGTTATTCCGAAGGGCAAAAACGAGGTCCTTGCCGTCGGGCGTCCACTGCAAATTGGCTATCGAACCATCCAGTTCAATCAGCTTGCGTTCGGCCCCGCCTTCGGATGGCATCACGTATATGCCGGTTTTCTTGTCCCTTGTCGAGACAAACGCCAGGTGGCTGTCATCCGGTGACCAGACCGGCCTGCCGTCGGCCTGCTTGCCGTGGGTGAACTGCCAGCTTTTTCCACCGGCGATATCACACATGTGAATGTTGGTGTAGTACTTGTTGTCTTTGGTGTCGATTCGTTCCACGGTATAGGCGGTGCGTTTCTCATCGTTTGATATCGATACCGATGTTGGCACGAGCAGTCGGAAGAGATGCTCTACCGATACTTTCTTCTTTCGCGGTTTTCGCTTGGTCGTTTTCTTCATCAGTGATTGGCTCCTTCGTTTCCAGTACATTTGTCCAATGGTAGCCAAAAATTGCGGCCGGGACAAGCCGAATCGGCACCAGTGACCGGCTGAGAGGGAGAGGAGTTCCGTCCGCCACTGACGGCAAAAATGGTTTTGCGATTTTTCGCAAAAAAGTATATCATATCGGGAGCCTTTCCCGCACAGTCGTGTTATAGTCGTGAATTGGTATGTGCAAATTACGTGTTACACAATAGATTGCAAATCAAGGAGGTGCCCAGTTGGAGGTTCTGGCGCTTATAGACAAAGTCCGCAGCTTCGAAGGAAAACTACCGAAAACGGTCAAAGACGACCAGCCGCTCGACGATTACAACGGCAAGACTCCCGCTGAGCTCAAGGGAATGTTGCACTCTATGCTCACCGCCCGGAGGGTGGAGCGCGAAGAAAAACTGCTGCTTCGAAAGGGGTACAACCGATTCTTCATCGGCTGCGGGGGAAAGGAGCTGATGGATGTGGCGTTTGCATCCCAGTTGCGCAAAAATGACCCCTTTGTCGGATATTACCGCAACAAGGCCTTCGATATTCACCGCGGATCCACTTTATGGGACAAGATGCTTGAGGCGATCGGCGATGCCCGCGGCAAGAACAAGGGCATGCAAATCCCGGCCCATCCGGGCTATCCCGAACTGGCCTGTTTGCCACAGTCATCCCCGACCGGCTCTCATGCCTTGGAGGCGGCCGGTGTCGGCGAGGCTATCGTTCATCCGACCGAGATTTCCCAGCAGGCCGTTTTTCCCGGCGGCGCCTACCCCAAAGACGCGATAGTCCTCTGCTGTATCGGCGAAGGCTCGACCTCCGAATCAGAATTCGGTCGGGCCGTTTTTAATGCCGTCTTTTTCCATGCGCCGACCATTTTCGCCATCTACAACTGCGGCTGGGCCATCTCCGTTTCGGTTGAGGAGCAGTTTCCCGAGGGGGACCCGACCACACCGTTCGAAGGCTACCAGCGTTTTGGGCTGAAAATCCTCCAGTGCGACGGAACCGATGTCAAGGATGCACTTAAATGTGCCTCGGAAGCGATCAAGTATACGCGCGAAGAGCGTCGCCCGGTGATTATGAATATCCGCGTTACTCGTGAGGGTTCGCACTCGGGCTCCGACGACCAGTCGTTCTACATGGACCCGGTCGAACAGGACTGGCATACCTACAATGACTGTATTCTGAAAACGTGCAATGCGTTTATCGAAGACGGCATCATAACGCCGGAAGAGATTGGGAAGATGTGGGACCAGATAGACAAAAACGTCTCCGAAGAATCCCAGAAGGCGGTTTCCACCTATCAGCCCAAGACCACCGAGCTCATTCTCGAGAATGTCCACAACTATGACTTCGAGCAGGTCAAGGAGACCTGGAAAAAGTATCGCGACGCCTGCAAGATCGATCGCGCCGAGAAATTCAAGGAGTACCACGAAAAAGGGTATTTTACCAGCCCCGAACTCCCCGAGAACGTCGGACCGATGACCATGCGCTTTGCGATCAATTACACGCTCTTCGATCTTTTCCAGTTGACAACCGACGTGCTTCTGTTTGGCGAGGACGTCGCCGACTTCTCCGGTCATATGATCGAGGAAATCGAGAAGCAGTCGAAACTCAAGGGTAAGGGCGGGGTCTTTCTCGTAACGAAAAATCTTCAGCGGGAATTCGGCAATGACCGCTGTTTCAATACCCCTCTTGACGAAGCCGGTATTCTGGGGCGCGCCGCCGGGCACGTCTGGCAGGGACGACGACCCATACCGGAGATCCAGTTTCTCGACTATATGTCACCCGCCTATCAGATGCTTAAAGACCGCGTTGCCACGGTCTACCAGCGGTCCGGCGGGTTGTGGAATATGCCGATGGTGATTCGGACAACATACGGCGGCTATAAGCAGGGCGCCGGCGCCTTCTGGCACTCGGAGGGTAATATCGGGACGTGGGCGAACATACCCGGTTTGCTCATCGCCGTGCCGTCGAACGCCCACGACGCTGCCGGTCTTCTGAAAACCGCTTTCGCTACTAACGATCCGGTCCTCTTCTGCGAATCCGTCGCGCTGTACAATCGTCGCGACTGGGAAGGCGTTCCCATGGAAGCCGAATACCCCGACATCGACGAACTCATTCCGTTCGGTGTTGCCAAAGTCTACGACGAAGAGAATACCGATATCGGGATTATCACCTATGGCGCCACTTTTCAGATGGCCCGCAAAGCGTCGGAGGTCCTCAAAGAGAAGGGCATCAACATCCGGCTCGTGGACCTGCGGACGCTCAAACCCATCGACGAAGAAGCGATTATCAACACCGCCCGAGATTGCGGCAAAGTGGTAGTCGTGACCGAGGACCGTTTCGACGGCGGTATGGCCGCGACCATTTCTTCGATCATAACCGGCGGCGAAGGGCTGTTCCATCTGGAAGCCCCCGTTAAGACCGTAACGGCTATCGATGCGCGGGTCGCTTATGGTATGGATGGCGACGCCGCCTGCCTGCCGACAGTAGACAAGATAGTGGCGGCGGTGGAAGAACTGCACGACAACTATTGAGTGAGTATCTCTTGTTATCGACCTGAGCTGCCGGGCATCCGTCCGGCAGTTTTTTTGTGCTTATTCGCTGCCGAGACGTTTGAAAGCCGCCAGATCTGCACGTTGGAAGAGCCGGAGGGCCGGGACCAAACCGATGGCGGTGACAATCACAACATCGAGAATGAAAGCTCCCCAGCTGGACGGCTCCAGCCAGTAAGACAGGAGAATTCCGGCCGGTAAAGTAAACGCCGCGGCCGGAATACCTGACTTAAAGAGAGTGACGAAAATCTGTCCGACGGGGATCTTCAGGACCCGCGCCAGGAAAGCAGGGTAGAGGGTCAGGTAAAGGACAACTTGCGGGATTGTCGTCGCCAGCGCCATCCCGGCCAGCCCGTACGGTCCCACAAGGATGAATGACAGAATCAGCTTGGATACCGCCTCTATTATTAGCACATAGAGTAGATAACGGTGCCTCTCTGTGCCGAAGAACACCGCGTTGCCGATAATTTGCGGAAGAAAAACCGTCAGTCCGATTGCCAGGATCATCATCACGGTTGCGGCGCCGGCAAATTCCGGGGCGAGCCAGAGTGCCACGAACGGCTGCGCGAAAACGATAACCCCCGAAGCCATCAGAAAGGAAAAGTAGCCGACATACTTCAGCCCGATCAGGTATATATCTCGCACGGCTCCCATATTCCCCTGGGCTTCGAGATGAGAGATTGTCGGTGTGATTGGTGTGCCCACCGTATTCACGACGCCGCGAATGTACAGCATAAGCTGGGCAGCCGGCGCAAAGACACCGGCAGCGGCGCTCGAGGCCAGCAGCCCCAGGAGAAGTGAATCCGACCCGAATATGATCAACCACGCCATCGTTACGCCCAACGATATCTTGGAGTATCCCAGAAGCGAGCGTGCCGTCTCACGATTGGCCAGGCCAAGATTCAGGCGCACGGCTGGATAGATTCTTTTCAACCATATCGCCCCGGCAATTTGTCTCAGTACTCCCGTGAACAGGATCACGGCGGCCAGAGCCGCCAGACCGTAGCCCTCGGACAACAGCCATACGAGAAGCAACGTGCGGATGATGTCCTCCGCGATTGACTGCGCGTTGGAAACATCGTAGCGCTGGAATGCCCCCAGACTGCCCCCGAACGGCAGCAGGAGAAAACGCACAGCGGCGTAGATACCGACAATGATGAGCGCGGCTTTGCCTTCCGCGAGAAGAGACTCGCTCGGAATCCGGAAATACTGGAACAGGAAAGCGGCCGTCAACAACACGCCAACCATCACCGCCGCCCCGACACCGGCGTAGATCACGGTCGACGTATTCAATACCCGGTTGACATTCTCGTAGTCTTTCCGGCTATGAAACTTGGACAGAAATCTTATGAGTGCCTTCTCGAGCCCGAGG
Organism: uncultured Ignavibacteriales bacterium; assembly: GCA_964396245.1. Taxonomy (GTDB): domain Bacteria; phylum Zixibacteria; class MSB-5A5; order GN15; family FEB-12; genus CAYNEO01. Next base: position 74,556 of record CAYNEO010000009.1, on the reverse strand, counting down.
TCGAGCAGGGCAAAGTAGTTTATCGTCTGAAAAATGATCACCCAGACGCCGTAGCGGGTGTCGCCCAGCACCGAGGTGATATAGGGCACGAAGAAAAACGAGATGATAATCCGAAGGGCAAAGGCCGCCCACGACGACAGCACGTTCCGGAAAAGTTGATAACCAAGTTGAGCCATGAAGAAAAAACCGTTGCCAGACAGTTGGTCAAAGGTATAAATTTCAATGACACTTGCGCAACCTATTACTGATATGCCCGGCGACTCGAAACAGGAGATAATTCGATGAAATTGACCAGCGTCCTGTTTATGTTATGGTTGACCGTGCTCCTCCCGACTTTTTCATCTCGTGCCGCCGATCGACCCCAATCTTTCGACATTGAACTGGCCTACCCCGTTGACATTCCGAGATCTTTTCCGCGAATTTTGCTCGACACCTACCGATATGAATTCATGCGTCGCGTGACGCTCCAGGTCGATTCTGATGGCAATGTCGACAGCATCGTGTCCGTATCCCCTGCGGATTCGGTTTTCGAAACGACATACAAAGACTTCCTACTCAACATCGTATTCATGCCGGGAACCAGGGAGGGAGTCTTCGTTAAGCAGACACTGCCAATACTTGTCCGCGTTAACCCGGAGACCTTCTATCCGAAAATTACATTCCCGGTCGACAGCACAAAGAACATCGAAGACGCTGATCTGTATTTCGCCGCCCTTGGAGACAACGGCGTAGTCTTGCCCGGCATCAAGTCTTTCCCATCGTATTTCTTCCAGCAGCGACTGAGCGACTCGCTGAAGACATGTGCCTACGTTCTTGTGAAATTGAAACTCGACGGAGACGGGCGTCCGCTCGCTATCACTCCTCTGACTTCCGGCGCCGGTCCGTTCACCGATCAGATCCTCAGCGCCGTCAACTGGGGAGAGTACAGTGTTGGCACGGGTCCTCTCGGTGAACCGATCCATGATGATTACCTGGTAATATCGCTGGTGCCGGGAGTAGCGTATCCGACGATTCTCCTCGTCGAACCGACCGACACCCTCGATATACTCGAACGCGTTCGTGTTCGGCTTGTCGCCGATACGCTCGGCCTGATGCAAAAACCCATACCCGCGCTTGCTCCGCCGGGATCGCTCTATCACATCCCCTCGGGAGAAACGATTCTCAGGGACACGATTGGTCTGAGGATATCTATCGACACGCTCGGTCACGCCAGACTGCTTAAAGTAGCTAAAGCCACCAGGGAACAGCGTGACGCTTACGAAGCGCTGGTAGAGTCACTTGAGTTTTGCCCGGCTCTTGACTGGTCCGGTCATCCGCGTCCATTCGACGGATTACTGCTCGGCGTGAGCGAGGGTAGTATGACCATACGAATTCGATTCTGTTGGTTCGATGGCGAGTGCTTTTCGTACTTCGACTGATCCTCAAGCGATTCAATAAGTTACGCGCAACGCCCAGCTTATGCTCATCAAGTGTGGCGCAGCTTTTGCGTCTCACCTCGTCGAGTTTTACCTGCCAACATCACGATTCGCTGCCGTAATAAACTGTGCCCGAATAGCTTACCGTGAAGCTTGTTCCGGCGCGACGGATATCGGCACGTATGTTGTCCTTTTTCTCTCCGCAAACACCTTCGTGCCGCTCCCAGCGGAAGAAATACTGGAATGGCTTGTATAACCATAGGAGAGTAAAGATGCTCGAACGCCTCACGATGTTGTTGAACGTGGTGGCTGCGATCATCATGCTGCTGACAGGAATTTACCTGATCTACGCGTTTAGTGACATCTTCTCTCCAGGCGCTAAAGTGATGATCGGCGCCGGCGTAATGCTGTATTCATTTAAGCAGGTCGAGGTGACCGCAAGAGGAGCGAACAAAAACTGAGATAACAACTTACGTGGTACGCGAGAGCGAAATTAATCCTTGACTTTGTGAAGAATTGGTATATTTTCCACTATTTCATTTTACGCGAGGTGTTTGTTTTGAAACAGAGACGATCAAGACTGCTTTTGACTGTAGCCCTGACCGCCATCGTTCTGGTCATCGCCGGGACAACCGTGCACGCCGAAGACCTCGATGCCAACATCCAGGCTGCCCTGGACGCAGGCGATACTGCGCAGGCGATCACGATGCTCCAGAAGGCGATCGGATTAGACAGCAGATATCACTACAACTACTATATCCTTGGCCGGATTTATTACAATCAGGAGCAGTACGAAAAGGCGAAGAAGGAATTCGAGACTGCCCTCGATAAGAAGGGCAAGCACTACGAATCCCTCTATTACCTGGGTCTCACGCAACTGCAACTCGGCGACATCGAGGGAGCCAAAAAGAGTATGTCCGAGGGCGTGAAGAAAGCCAAGGACATCAAAGACTGGTTCCAGAACGGCTATGGCCTCGTGATGATGGTCCAGAAAAATTACGATGAGGCCGTCAAGTATTTCCTTCAGGCGCTTATCGAAGAACCTGACAATGCGGAATACCATATCAATCTCGGCGACGCATACTTCTATCAGGGCGTACCGCCGCTGGCCGCCACCGAATACGAGAAGGCGCAGAATCTCGACACTGCGGCCACCGAAGTGTATTTCCATTGGGCCGAAGCCTGCCTCGAGATGAGAGACTACCAGTGCGCCATCGAAAAACTCAAACTCGTCCTCTCGAAAGACAGCACCTACGCGCCGGCCTGGCGCCGCGCGGGGCAGATTTACTTCAAGGCGGCGCTCTCCTCACGGACGCGCGATGACAGGATAAGCCGGTTCCGCGAGGCTATCGGTTCTTACAAGAAGTACTTCGAGCTGTCCGACGCGCCCGCCGACTCCGCCCACGTGCGTCCGTACTTCGAGATTGGCCTCGCGTATGCAAACATCTATGGTTTCGAAGAGGCCGCGAAATACTTCGAGAAGGTACTGGCGATCCCCTATGTGCCCAAGGATATTTACTTCTATTATGGAAAGTCCCTCTGGGGTATCCGCGAATACGTAAAGGCCGCCGACGCACTCGAAAAGCACCTGCAATGGGTCAGCACGCAGGAAGATTACCACTCGAATATTTCGGATGCCGAAATCTACCTGATGCTCGGTGACAGCTACTATTACCGGAAACCGAACGATTTCACGAATGCCATCAACTACTACAAGAAATCGCTCGAGGTCGACCCCGAGCAGAAGCGCGCCCTGCAAAATATCGCCATTGCCTATCACAGTCTGAAAAGCTACAGCCAGGCGATGGGTTACTACGACAAACGCATCGAGCTGGGAATCGACTCGTCCACTGCCAGCATTCTGAAGAACGCGGCTTTCTGCGCATTGAATCTTGCAGGCGCCGACGAGGGCGGCGACGAAATGCTCGATGACATAATCGATGCCGGGTCGGGTCCCGCCCCGATCGAACAGGCTCAGGTCAATCCGAATGTCAATTATTTCGAAGTTGCGGCGGATTATCTGAATCGTTACCTTGAATATTATCCGAATGACGACAAGGTCCTGCTTCGAATCGCTACAGTCTATCTGTTTAATCTCTCGGATTGTGCCAACGGGGTGAAGTATTTCCAGCGGCTCCTGACTGTAGACCCGAATAACTGTGATGCAAAGAGGTCACTCGGCTTTGCATACTTCGGCGGTAATATCTGTCCGAAGGATTACACGAAGGCCCTGAACTACCTGAATGACGCTTACACTTGCATCACGGCGAGCAAGGGAGCCTGCGATGACGTCGAGCTGATCCTCTGGATAGCCCAGGCTTACCACCTGCGTGCCGTTGACGAAAAAGGCAGCCCCAGGGAAAAGGCCGACTTCAAGGCCGCAAACGAGTGGTATCACAAGTGCCTGAAATGCGAGCCCAACAATCAGGACTGCAAAGACGGCATGGAACAGACCAGTTTTGAATTCTAACTGACACGCGTTTTTACATCTGCTTTTTTAGGAGCTTAAATGACCGCAAAGGAGAAGAAGACGGAGACCGAGAAGCGAATCGACGAACGAAAACGCTTCAAATATATCGGTTTCGAAGTGTTCCCCGGAAAGCCAAAAGACCTGTTCCGGTCGGATGCTGAGAAAGCGAAGTATATTGAGGATATCCAGCAGAAGCGCTCCAAAGGTCAGCTGCTCCGGGATCATTCAACCCTGACGGAAGAGCGAGTCTCTACGGGCGAGAGAATTGTTTTGGCCGTGGTGAGTCTCGTCATCCTTGCCACCCTCTTCTTCCCCTGGTATGCGGGATATACTGAGGTCGTCGAAACGCCCAGGCAGGGGCCGGTGGCGGGTGTTGTCACCGACGTTGTACCCGATACGCTGGTCGGCGACACAACCGGTCTCTCTCAGGTGCCCGTGACGCCCCCCGGGACGGAAGAAGGGGCCCAGACTCAGCAGTCGGCCTCTGCCCAAGAGTCAGTCGATACGACTCAGCAGGCGGCGGCGGCCGGGGAGCCGGCCGACACAGCGCAGCAATCGGCGCCTCCGGCAGGTACCGAAGCCGCTTCGGTTGCTGGTCGGACGACCAGCGAGGATGGCCAACAGGAAATGATCCACGGGTTGCAGGCCAGAAGGAAAATACACCGGGAGTTCAATCGAATATCCGCCCTTGGAACGCTATTCTCCATCGGGTCGCTTGGCTCCTATGTCTTTTCGTCGGGCGTTATCCTGATTATTGTCGGGGTGCTGTTTATCGTCTATATGTTGCTTGCTATTGTCCTGCCCTTCGCGACGCTGTACGGGATTTACGTCGTGAAGGGATCGAGTGATGAAAAGGCGCTCAGACTGAAGAAGTCTCTCAAGCTAAACTGGATTCCGGTGATACTGTTCATCGTCGCTGTGATCCTGTCGTTTTTTGGCGCCGGCTACGGATTTGCCAACGCCTCGGAAATGTACACCAGTCTCGGCAACGAATTCGGTATCGCGGCCCTGATGAATTCCCTGTCGTGGGGAGTGTTCATTTCCCTGGCCGCGTTCATTCTGCTGGCTGTCAAGGGTATCGAAATATAAGTTGATGGTTTAGAATTTTTGGAGGATCAGTTCTCGTGGTAAAACAAACTCTCTTCATCACGCTGAATGCCATCGTGGCATTTGCCATCGGTTTCGGCTTGTGGTATGGCGTTTTTCGCACATCAGAAAACCCCATCGTCCACTCAATCTACAAAGGCGGACCGCTGGTCGTGCTGCTTATCATGATCTTTTGTATGCTGCTGGTTTTCGTGATCGAGCGGTACATTTCGCTATATTCCAATGCCAAGGGCAAGAGCTCTGTCCAGGTTTTCTTCAAGAAGCTGGTCACCATGCTTCAGAACGATGACTATGACGGCGCCCTGGCTGCCTGTGACAAGCAGCGTGGTACCACCGCCAACGTCCTGCGCGCCGGTATCGAGAAGTACCGTGAAGTCAAGGACGACCCGAGCATCGACTCGGAAAAGAAGATTCAGCTCACCCAGTCGGCCATCGAGGAAGCAAATGCGCTCGAGGGACCGCTTCTGGAACGTAACCTGATCGCCCTGTCGACCATTGCCTCGATCGCCACCATGGTCGGTCTGCTCGGCACCACCATCGGTATGATCCGTGCCTTTGCCGCCACCGGTTCGGCTGAAGGCGGCGTGATCGATGCTACCGAGCTCGCCACCGGTATTTCGGAAGCCCTGGTGAACACCGCCGGTGGTCTCCTGTCCGGTATTCTCGGAATCTTCTTCTACAACTTCTTTGTAAACAAAGTAGACGCTTTTAATTACACGACCGACGAAGCTACGTTCGAGGTCATACAGATGTTGAAGGCGAAAGAAGGTAAGTGATCAATGGCGATTAAGAAAAAACGCCGGGTATCGATCCGGATTGACATGACACCAATGGTGGATATCGCCTTCCTGCTTCTCATTTTCTACATGGCGACCACCCAGTTCAAGCCACCGGAAGCGAAAGCTGTCGAGTTGCCGTCGTCGCACTCCCAGATCGAGCTGCCCGACAAGAATATAATTAACATCACCGTCACCAGTCTCGACTCCATGTTCGTAGATTATGTTGAGAAAGCAGCGGTGAATATCGACGGCCAGGATATCGTCACCACCGTCCGTATCGTTGTGCGGGTCGACAAGTACAATGTCGCCTCCGAGATCAACAAGGCGCGCGCCAAGAACCTCAAAGCGCTGGTGGTGATCAAAGCGGACAAAGAAGCGAGTTTCGGTACGATGCAGGACGTCATGAAATCGATGCAGGAAAACGGACTGGAACGGTTCCTCATCATTACCGAACCCGAAAGCGACCAGGGCGGTGAGCAAAGAGCCGTCGCCGTGGGCATGTAGAACCTTCACCGGAAGGTCCCGTGAAAGGAGAGTGAAGATAAATGGCTGGCGATGTTGTTGAACGTCAAGCGAAAGGCGGAAAGAAACAGGGGTTCCGACGCCCCAAGCGACGGCTTTCGATTCGTATCGATATGACTCCCATGGTGGATATCGCCTTCCTGCTTCTCATATTTTATATGGTTTCGACCGTGTTCGCTATGCCCCAGGCCATGGAGATCAACCTCCCGCCCGCTGATCAGGAGCAGGAGGTCGAGGTTAAGGAATCCAACCTGTTGACCATCCGCGTCGACGCGGAAAACCGCTACTGGTGGAATCTCAAAACCCCGACTCCGGAAAACCTGCCACAGTTGTTGCCGCCCAATCCGGACCGTCCGGATACGGTCGCATACGCGTTTTGGCCGGATACGCTCAGGGGCCTGCTGGTCGAACAGAACCGGGCGAATGCCCGGCTCAATACGCTCATCCTGATTGACCGGAACGCCACGTACGATGATATGGTTAATATATTAGATGAGATAGATGTCATCGAACGGGCCTGGAATGCTGTAAAAGCAGAGGAGCTAGGCGTAAAGCCCGAACAGTTGACAAGAGACGAGAAGTTCTCGTATCGATACGCCATCGGCAACTGGGAAGATCGCGATGATAGAATCATGGCGTCCGCTGTCAGTCAAGCCGAGGCGGAAGGAAAGTTATAATGTCGAACATCAACAGTGCACTCTACTCGCCGTACGGTGCGTTTGAGTTGAAGTCCAAGTACCAGCGGAACTTCCTGTTGGCGACGATCATCACGACCTCCGCCGTGCTGGTCATACTCGGTGTTTTCTGGCTCGTCGGAGCGATGCAGGGTGGAGAGGAGTATGCCAATGCGCCTGCCGTCGTCATCAAGACGGTCGCTGAACTCGGACCTCCGCCGACCATCGCCAAGAAACCGCCGCAGGTGAAAGTGAATCAGCCCAACGTGGCTGCACCCAAGGTCGGTATTCCGAAGCCGGTCGCCGATGAGGAGGTTCTGGACGAGGATGTTGTGCTGGCTACCCGTGACGAGCTCGCTGAAATCGTCGCGCCTGACGTCACTACCATGTCCGAAGGCAAGGGTGATATCGTCGTCGACATCGCGGAGGATGAATACCTGCCCGATGTCTCGGAATTCGTTCCGGTCGAGATCTACCCCGAGATGATTTACGAGTCACAGCCCGAATATCCGCGTCTGGCCAAACAGGCCGGACTCGAGGGTACCGTCTGGGTTCAGGCACTGGTCGACAAAGAAGGAACCGTACGCAAAGCCCAGGTGGCTCGTTCTTCCGGCACTGCGGCTCTCGATGAAGCGGCCGTGGAGGCTGCCTACAAGAACAAGTTCAAGCCGGGTATCCAGAACGGTCGACCGGTAGCCGTATGGGTCACGTATAAAGTGGACTTCCAGATTACGGCCGGGCAATAACAGCCGCGTAACGCTTCAGATATACGCAGCTTCTCCCGCAAAGGGGAAGCTGTATTTTTTTGAGTGATTTGCCGCCGAACGCCCAGCATCCGGATTAATCTCTTAAACAATTCGTTAGTTGAATCGTCCCTGTTTACAAGAGGCTCACCGCAAAGCAAAATGACCGTAATGCTGCGCGAAGGCCAGGCTCATACTTTCATCATCAAGCGTATCGTTACACAGACAATCCCCCATTGACCAATGCGGGTCGGGTTTCTCCGACCGCCTGAATTCGGTTGCCATAACACGGATCGGGAGGAGCGTGAAGTAACCATGGCAAGTGGAAAAGTCTCGGGAGACAGACACGGTTCTGCCAGAAACCTTAAGGGCCGCAAAAGGCGGCCGGGAGTGCGAATTGATATGACCCCGATGGTCGACATCGCCTTCCTGCTTCTGATCTTCTACATGACCACGACTCAGTTCAGGCCGCTCGAAGCCAGGCCGGTTGAATTGCCCACGTCGCACTCGCAGATTGAACTGCCGGAACGCGACGTAATCACCGTAACCGTCACGCGACTCGACTCCGTCTTCGTGGACTGGGTCGAACGGGCCTTGATCGAGATTGACGGACACAGCACGTATTCCACCGTCCGTTTTGTGCAACCCGCCGACCGATTCACCGTCGCTTCATGGATAAACAAAGTCAGGACCAAAAACGACCGCGCCCTTGTCGTTCTCAAGGCCGATCGAGGCGCCGGCTTCGGTATTACCCAGGACATCATTCGGTCTATGCAGAAGAAGAAGGTTCTGAGGTTCCTGATTATCACCGAGCCGGAGAGCGACCGACGACACGTCACGCAGGTGATCGGATAAGCCGGGGAATCGCGTTGTAAGCGAGGTCTCAATGATAAGGAACATACAGGCGAAAGGAGGGAAACCATGACATGGCCAGAGATACCGGTCTATATGCCATATGGCGCACATGAGTTGAAAGCGTGTTACCAGCGAAACTTGCTGTTCGCCAATGTCGTGACTGCGACCTTAATAGGGACGGTTGTCTGCGTCTTCTGGTTGACCGGCGCCCTTAACGGAAACGTTGTCGTGGTGCCGGCTCCGGGCCCGACTATAACCGGCCCGACGCTGGGCCCACCGCCCACCGTCATTCACGAACGTCCCGCTATAAGCACGGAGCAACCGGCGAGTGTTGCCTCCCAAGGGCATATCCCAACGCCGGTGCCTGACGAACTCGTACTCGACGACAACGTTGTGATAGCCTCGCGTGATGAGTTGCGACGAGAGGTCGACAGGGGTCCACGTCAGGACGGCCTCCCGGGTAGCGGGGTCTTCGTGGAGCCCGATACGGCCGATGTGCTGCCACCTCCGGACTCATTCAGGATAGTCGAGAAATTTCCTGAGTTAATTCACTACGTCAAGCCGGAGTATCCCCGAATCGCAAAACTCGCCGGCCTCGAGGGAATCGTATGGGTCAAAGTGTTGGTCTCCAGGGATGGCGGTGTACTCGATGCCCTCGTTGCGAGGTCCTCCGGAACGACCGCGCTTGACGAGGCCGCCGTTGAGGCTGCTTATCAGAACCGGTTTACTCCCGGGATTCAAAATGGTCGACCCGTAGCCGTCTGGGTGACATATAGGGTGGAATTTGTGTTGGAAAGATGAACCGTTAGCGTGCGATTCGTGCCGGGGCAGGGAAACTGCCGCGTCTTGAACGCACGATCACAGAGGGAATTCTTCACATGCCAAAAGCTGATTCTTCGCCACCGGGGTCCGTGGCACAGATCCGGCCGGATGAGGGGGTAAGTGTATTTGATACGAAGAACTCTCTGTCGATCGTGCGTTCGCGCGGCGCCGTTACGATCGGGCGCGTCGCACGCACCGGTACTCACAAAAGTGACGCCGGGACCGGCCTGTGAGGAGGAGTTCCAGTGTGGGTAATCACTACCGAATCTGGACGACGGCCGGGCCCGGTGAAGGTCGGGGTGTCGGCAGGGAAGGGGTGGTGTTCAGAGGGCGCTCTCGACGGGCGTCATCGAGACACCAGTGGTATCCGGCCGACCCCCGTCCAGTGAAAATCACTATCGTTGACTGGCAGGGCGTTTCGCCGGTCTCATATGTCCATAAATGTCAATTGGATGCAGACCGGGGGAACCGAGCGGTACTAAGTTGTTGTTCTATACTAAGTAGAGTCACACGCCAATCTCCTCAGTTGATCACGCGGACCGATTAAATCTAAATTTGAGTGTGAACACCGGGCTATGAATTGACGTGTATAAAGTAGGGAATAACGGTTGGTCGCCAGGGAGTGGCCGGCCGATCCCTGGACTGCCGATGAACCTGCCGCCCGATCAGGGAGAGAGCCAACGGCAGGTTCCTGACACCCAGAGTGACATCGATAACCTGTCCAGGGATAATCCTTAAAGCGGCGCCCGGGATGCGTATCCGGCGCCGCTTTTCTTTGGCACGCGGCATCTTGAGCGGAAAATCCGGGTTTGTGAGGGATCGCCCACCGCTGAACTTCTGTCACGACCCAAGATATTGACCCGAAGTCCCAATACCTCCACAATATCTCGCGGGCTACCAATTTTATGTGGCCAGCCGCAATTTTTCTCTTGACACCTGCACAAATGTGCAGTACTCTTGGTTATACCAGTAACAGACACTAAGAAGCTTCACGGATCAAAGATCCGACCAATCGGAACAAAGGAGCGTGATTATGATACCGTCCGGACCTTTCGGACAAGGCGTTGAATTCTCTCTCGAACCCGGCGAATCATCCGCCGGAGTTCTTGAGCGGATCGACGAAATGTCCGCTGAATTCCCGTGGTATTTCACCACGCCGGAAAACGCCCGCGAGGATTGTCACTACTATAACGCCGCCACCTGTCCCGACTGCGGGCAGGGCATGATCCGTCAGGGCGGCTGTTTCCACTGCCCCGGATGCGGCTTTTCGAGTTGCGGCTTCTAGCGGCGCCGACCGGGGGGAGCGATCGAACTTTTTGACCCTGAAGGGAGGGGAAAGATGCAGATAACTGATCTCAGGAAATACGGTATGCCCGAGCGTATTCTCAATATCTGGCGCGACAGGCAGGGGGAGACACTCCTGCCGGTCCAGAGACAGGCGATTCGCAAAGGATTGCTCGGAATCGACAACACCCGGTCCGAGGGCCTCCTCATCACGGCGCCGACCTCATCCGGCAAGTCCTTCTGTGCCGAAATGGCTGTCGTTAGTGCGCTCACACAGCGTCGCCAAGCTGTCCTGATTTTTCCCCTGAAATCACTCGCCGAAGAAAACTATCGCCTGCTTAATGACACCTACGGTCCCCTCGGAATTCGCTGCCTGATTGCTACTGCCGACCACCCCGAAAATGACCGGGCTTTCTCGGAAGGAGACTACCAGGTGGCGGTTTCTATCTATGAGAAGTTCGATTTGCTGCTGAGGGCCGATCTGGATATTCTCAAGAATATAGGGCTCCTGGTGATCGATGAAGTCCAGATGATCGCTGAGAAGGGCCGTGGGGCTGTTCTGGAGCGTCTTTTAACCACGGTCCGTGCCTCCAGTTACCAGCCCGAGCTGATCGCCCTCTCGGCGGTAATCGGAAATACCGATGCCGACCGGCTGGCTTCGTGGCTCAATGTCCGCCTCGTCGAAGAATCTGCACGACCGGTTGATCTGCTGCGCGGGGTGGCCGCCTCCGGTTCACTCGCATATCGTTCATACAACAGCGGCACGGATGATATCGAGCCTTTCACGGATATATCCCTCGCTGAAAACTCCGCAGATTCGATTGTCGATCTGCTTCGCAGTCTGGAAGGTTCGACACTCGTGTTTCTCAAATCCCGGATGGATACCGTTCGTCTGGCTTTCCGTCTGGCCGCCGCCGTCAGTTGGCCTCCAGCCTCGACCGCACTGGAAGCTCTTGTTGACGAAGAACCGTCGTTTCTCGCTCGCTCACTTCGGCAGGCATTGAACCGAGCAGTGGCCTTTCATAACTCTGACCTCACCGCAAGGCAGAGAATGGCCATCGAGCAAGCGTTTGCAAACAAGGAGATTAGAGTCTTATTCTCAACCACCACATTAGCCATGGGAGTGAATCTCCCGGCTGAAACCGTATTCCTGGAGACGGTCAAATATGTCGGGGGAGATTACGATGGCCGTCCGGTGATCGTTCCTATCACCCGCGCCGAATTCGAAAACATGACCGGCCGCGCCGGACGGCTCGGGCTTGCGAACGGAAAACCGGGGAAGGCAATCGTACTGGCCCAATCTGACTTTGACCGGGATATCCTCTGGCAGCAGTATATCGCCGCCGGTCCGCCCGAGGGAATCGTATCTGTGTTTGATAGCATCGAACCCGCCGACTGGCTCTTGCCCATGATAGCCTGCCGCCTCGTCCGTGCGCGCCAAGATATTCATTCCGTCTACCGGCATTCCTTCCACGCGCACTGCCATAAGGACCGCGAGCCCGACTCAGAGCGCGTTTTGGGTTACTTGATGGAAACCGGGATCGTGAAATCTGACCGGTCTGAAAACATCGAAGTCACTCCTTTCGGGAGAGTCTCAGCCGCCTCCGGGATGACGACAAAGCAGGCAGTCTACTACCGAGGGTTGCTCCTTTCTGACCAGCCTGAAAGCGAGTCCGCCTGGCTGGCGCTGGCCCTGAGCGGGCCGGATTGGGACCTGCCCCCGGGGATTCTCAGTCGAGCCGAACTGGCCGACAACGCCGCCGTTCGTCTCATGTACCGCGACTTTGAGCACGCCATAGACGATGCCCGCTACATTCTGCCGCCCAACCATCGCCACCAGCCCCTTACCTATCGTCAGGCTGCTGTGCTCAAATCGATGCTGCTCCTCATCGACTGGACTCGTCTTACACCCGCTCAGAGGCTCGAGGAACGGTACCAAATCCATCTCGGGCAAATCCATGCTCTCGGTGAGACTGCCGCGCATCTGGTCAGCGGCCTGGGCGCTCTACTGAGTGCCGTCGACCGAAACAGCCCTTCCATCGGCAGGCTGCGCGAGCTCACCTTCAGCCTTCGCTTCGGATTGTCGCCCGCCCTGCGAGAGCTCCATCGGCATCTCGGTTTGGTCCTGAACCGATCCGATTTCATGTCGCTTCAAAACGCGGGCCTCACTTCAATACAGGAGTTGGCCTCGGGTGACTCGATCCTGGGTGAACTCATAAGCAACGAAGGTAAGCTTCTGGAAATAAATCAAATACTGGACAAATATAAACAGGAGGTTTCAATGAACACGTCTCAGCACTCGGTGGTTTCCGCGGCTGTCGCGGAACCTGAACTGGTCGAAATCGACGGTACCCTGGACCATGAGCGGTACCTCGTGAAGATCAACGGCTACCCGGTCCGACTCACCGGGAAATCCTTCAAGTATTTCACCAAGCTGGCCTGGTCCCGGTTGAAACGGGATTCGGGTTGGGTCTACAAGGAGGACATTGAAGTCGGCTTCAATCAAGCCCGATACCTCTACCGGATGAAAAACGAAATCAACGCCAACCTCGGTTCAGACTGGCCGATCGTGGAAAACAATCGCCTCGGGTATTACCGTCTCGACATCGACCCGGAGAAAATCCGTATAAACACGCAAAATCTCAGCAATCATCCGGACTATGAGATTCGCAGTCTGGTGGTGCCGGACGAGATTCAGCCCGGTGGCGACAACCCCTCGGTCCATTAGAACGGAACTGGCTATTCGGGAGTCGGTTTAAAGAGGTGAAACGACCACGGGGCCCGGCGAACTGATATGTCTCTGTTGAGAGTTTGACCCTTTTGGTCGATAGATAAGATAATATGGCGAAACCGGATACACCCACGGCCCGTTTGGAGCCCGTGCGGATTCACTAACATCTTCTCCGGTAGCCGATTGGCGAGTCTGGCGGTCGTCAAGATCGGCTCAGACCGCGGATGAAAGAGACCATGATAATTAAAAGCAAAAGCCGGCTCCCACTGCTGCCATCGGATTCTGAAAAATCATACCCCGTTCTGCCGTTGATGACCGGCGTCCTGTTCCCCGGGACGATTCTGACCGTTCAGATCGGACGCCCCGAGAACGTCCAGTTGATCAAGGACTACCAGGCCGGCGGTCGGCCGTTTGTGGCCGCCTACGCTCACAGTGAGTTTGACACCCCGAGCGATCCGCCGATTCGCCAGATAGGTGTCTTCACCTCCGTTCGCGATATCAAAGATGGTCCCTCCGGCTCGTTGATAATCACGTTGGAAGGCATCGCGCGGGTCGCACTCACCAAAATCACCGCCACCCGGCCCTACATCCAGGCGACGGTGGCCGAAGTTCAGGCGCCCAGCTATGTTGGCCGCACGGTCGCCGGCAAAGTCGAAGAAGTCATCGCGATTGTGGGCGAGATCACACATCTCGACCCGACCTATTCACCCGAAATATCAAATGTCCTGAAGCTGAGTGCCGATGATCCGTCACTTCTGGCCGATCGCGTGGCGGCAACCTTTCACTTCTCGCTGTCCTCCAAGCAGGAGCTCCTTGAAACAGTCAGCCTGCCGATGCGCTACAACCGGCTCCTGTTCTACCTCAACGCCGAATTGAATCGCGTGGCGACCGCCCTTTCCATAAATGAAAAAGTCAAACAGCGAATTGAGGAAGACCAGCGGCGTTATTTCCTCAAGCAGCAGCTTTACGAAATCAGACGCCAGCTGGGTGAGGACTTCTCGGAAGAACGCGAGGTAGCCAGATTCCGCAAGCTGCTAAAAGAGCTTCCGAATTTGCCGGCCGATGTCGCGGCCCGTGTGCGTATCGAAATCGACCGTCTGAGCCAGCTTTCGCCCGCCTCGGCGGAATACGGCGTTACCAAAAATTATCTCGAGGTGATTCTCGGCCTGCCGTGGGGCAAATATCGTAACGAAATGTACGATATGACCCAGGTGAGCAAAACGCTGACATCGGATTACTACGGCCCCGTTAATCTCAAAGAACAGATACTGCAGCGTCTTTCCGTGCGCAAGTTGTCGGGAGGAATCGACGAGGGCCCGACACTCTGCCTGATTGGCGCCCCGGGTACCGGCAAAGCATCGCTCGCCAAGGCCATTGCCAGGGCCCTTGGTCGCGAGTTTATCCGCATTTCGGTCGGCGGCATCACGGAAACAACGGACATTAAAGGCACCGCCCGCAATTTCCTGGGAGCGTATCCGGGTCGCATTATCCGCGCTCTGGCCGATGCCCACACCGCCGATCCGGTGGTGTTGATCGAAGATATCGACTACTTCAACGTAGACAACGATGCTTCGGTGAACCAGGCTTTGCTGGAAGTCATCGACACGCGTAAGAACGCCCGTTTCCTGGATAACTACCTCGGGCTGCCGTTTGATCTCAGCCATGTATTCTTCATCTGCTCGGTCCGCTCCTATGAGGAATTGCCTGAGCAGTTCTTACCGCGCCTGGAAACCCTGGAACTGCCGGGATATATCGAGCGCGAGAAGATCGTTATCGCCAAGCGCTATCTGATCCCTAAAATGCTCAAGAAGCACGGCCTGAACAAATCCGAAATCCGCATCTCTGACAAGACCCTCATCCAGATTATCGGCAGCTACACGCAGGAGGCCGGATTGCTCGGATTTGCGCAGCAAATGGAGAAGATCTTCCGAAAAATCGCTCTCGAAAAAGTCGAGAAGAAAAAGAAATCCTGGACCATCGGTGATAAGAACCTCGGGTCATATCTCGGGACAGCCGTCTTCATTCCGGAAAAGGCCGAGACAGAGCCCGAAATAGGTATCGCTACCGGGCTTGCCTGGACCGGGTCCGGGGGAGAGCTGATGTTTATCGAGGGCCTCAAGATGAAAGGCGATGGCCAGATTACGACTACCGGCTCGCTCGGTGATGTCATGCGGGAATCGGTGCAGGCGGCTCACTCATATGTTCGGGCAAAAGCGGATATGCTCGGGATTGATTCTAATGACTTCAATGACTTTGATATCCACATACACTTTCCATCAGGAGCGATACCGAAAGACGGACCCTCGGCGGGGGTCACCGTTTGCCTCGTGATCGCTTCAGTCATGTCGGAACGCCCTATCCGCAATGATATTGCGATGACGGGCGAAGTTACTCTGCGGGGGAGAGTGTTGTCGGTCGGCGGAGTTAAGGAGAAGATATCCGCCGCCTATCGGGCCGGCATCTACAATGTCGCCCTCCCGAAGGAAAACGAAAAAGACATCCGGGATATGCCCAAGGAAATCCTTCGCCGGACGAAATTCCACTACATCGACCGCGTCGATGAGCTCTTCGAACTCTGTCTGCTGAATTTCACGCCGTCCAGCTACACGCTGGAGAAGATCTTCGCCGACGAAATCCGAAAGGCCAGAAAGAAAAAAACCAAGCGTCCGCCCGCCCCGCGTACCAACGCCGCCAAGTCCAAGCGAACAAAGAAATAATCTCGCCGTTTCGGTAAAAGCCGGCAGCCTGCATCCTAACTCAATTTGTGCTTGCTTCACTCTATATCCGGGTCTATATTAATTTCTAAGGATGTTATTAGGGATCCGGCGGTTCACATCTCTTGGTTTTCTCAGAACCCGAACGTGGAACCTCGCGTTCCTCTACGCCAGCTATGCGGCGCAGAATGCGACACCGGGAGGGTCCGCGGGATCATCTGCCCGTCTCTCGATTCATATTCCTGGGTACAGATAAAGCTCGGTATGTATGCCAAACGCAGCATGGAGGCGTAAAGGGATGAAGATAACTAAAATCATCGCGTGTGCGTGTTTTCTGGCCCTGTGTGCCGTCCCCGTGAGCGCACAGTTCGAACAATCTCCGGACGACCGGGGTGCCGCCGATACTCTCGACATGATCATCTCGGTTAGACCGGATGCCACCACCAATCAGCTGCAATTGCAGGCTGATATCTGGGTCTTTAACGATTCGAATAACCTGGTCGGTCTCAGTAGCGGCTTCTCGTGGGACAATCCGAACGCTCAATTGGATTCGGCCAAGCTCTCGCCGGCGGCGGCGGCCGGTTTTGACTTTCTCAAGTTTTTCTACGATGGCAACAATATCGACTCGACCAACGCTCATCAACGATTCCTCATTTCGGTGGCCCGCCTCAGCGGACCGGGCATGCCTATGTCCACGGTCAAGCGGAAATGGGCCAGCTATTACTTTACGTTGTCTGAGTGGAATGTCACCGATTCGGTAATTCTCGACCAGTACACCTGGAACGCCGGTACCCGGCTGTCTTTTATCGGGGACGATCTCGATTATGGGTACGAGGCGTACTGGACCGGCAAGAAACGCGTGAGTGATACGGCCTACGTCGTTCCGTCTAATCTGGTGCTGTCAGAAGACACACTCTATTTCTCGTGCATCGAGGGAGGGGCCAATCCATCTTCGCAAACATTTGAGATCAACTCGGATGCCGACCCACTGGATTTTTCATTGATCGAAGATTCCCCGTGGTTATTGAAGAGTCCGTCTCTCGGTACGACTCCGACTACGATCAACGTTTCAATCAACAATTTCGGACTTGTCCAGGGAACGTACATGGACACGATTGCCGTTGATGCTCCGCAGGCGGCCAACAGTCCGCAGTATCTTCTTGTTATCCTTACTGTTGAGCCACCCCCGCCGGAAATTAGCGTGAGCCCCGGGAGTTTCTTCTTCACGTCTGTTGTCGACAGCAGCAATCCGCCGTCACAGACACTTCAGATTTCCAATACGGGCGGCTCCGACCTGAACTGGACCGTCTCGAACTCGGACCCCTGGCTCGACCTGACTCCTGTTTCGGGAACCAACGCGGGTACTGTTACGCTTTCAATTGACATGACCGGTCTCGCCGTGGGCGATTACTACGATACCGTGGTAGTCTCCGATCCGGACGCGACCAATGACCCGGTCCGGGTGCCCGTCTGGCTGTCAGTTGCCTCCGGTCTGCCTGAGATCGGCGTCGAGCCGTCGGAGAACTTCATTGTGGTTGACCTGCCGCCTGATAACCCTGACACGCTGGATATGGGCCCGCCGCCACTCGATATCCCGCCAGTCACATTACATATCGCCAACGTGGGCGGAGGTTTGCTCAACTTCCGTCTCACCGAATCGAGCTCAAGAATCCTCACGCCAATACCCGATTCCGGCTCTGCTCCCGCCGATGTCGAGGTCAATTTCCTGATAAGGGAAACGATCGAGCCCGGCTACTATTACGATACGGTGTGGGTGGTATCGGACGAGGCCACTAACTCTCCTTATCCGGTGGCCTTTACGTTTTACGCCAATCCTCAACCGCCGAAGATATTCGTTAATCGAGATACTATCGTGATGAACGTCTACGAATGCATGGACGGCACCACAGCGCCGCTGCCGACTTTTGACATGTTTGTGGCCAATATCGGGGGAGACGATCCCTTGATTCTTAATTTCGACTACGACTCTTCTTTCTTCGCCGTCTCACCGCCGTCAGCGGTGGCCCCCGTGACGGCAATATTGACTCCGAGAGCGATGCATTTATCCGCAGGTACGTATTACCAGTCGCTCTGGATAAAATCGGAACGGGCGGTCAATAACCCCGTCGAAGTAGTCGTCAAGTACAATGTGCTGGAGGCGACCATGACTCCCTCGATTCGCACGTATCCGCCTGCTATCACAGTAACAACCCAGGAAGATTCGGGCCCATTACCGGCGCTCGGTATCCAGATTTTTAATCGATATTACGGGTGCTTCGAGTGGACCCTGACAGGCGGCGCCCCGTGGGCAAGACCCGACAATTCCTCGGGTAGCGTTCCCGGGAATGTCAATTTCGTGATCGATCCGACCGGCTACGAGTTCGGTCAGTACTACGATACGCTGTATGTCAACGCTACGGGGACAGATAACAGTCCGAAGGCCGTTCCCATTACCCTCAAGGTCTGGCGATTTAGGGGAGATGTCACCTTCGATAACCAGATAAACCTGTCGGATATCACTTATCTGATTAGCCATATTTATTTTGGGGGGCCCGAGCCCAGGCCGGAGAAGATAGTCGGCGATGTCAATTGCGACGGCAACATCGATCTGGCCGACCTCACCTATCTGATCGCTTATGTCTATCTCGACGGCCCGATGCCGTGCGGGAACCCATACAGAAACTAAATAGTCCAGACTTATCTTAGATCAAAATGCCGCTTTTACGTCGAAAGCGGCATTTCTTTTGCTCAACACGTTTGTTGACATCGTCTTATTTTTGGGTATATTTGAGCGGATTCTAGTTTAAAGATACCTCGATTAGCCACATTTGGTGTTCGCGGAGCGGGCGCCAGTAAACTCAGCGGAAACCATTCTTCTGCCCGGAGGTCCCAGTTGAAAAGCGCAACACTTTTGTTACGGACAACCCTCACTATCCTACTTGCCCTTACCGCCCTTTGCGTATCATCATTTTCGGCAACTGACAGTGATACCGACTGGAGTACTGCTACGCCCCGCCAGATCCACCAGCATATGTGGGAATCCAAGGTCAAGGCGCACCTTGATGAGAAATTCAACCGCGACCTGATGTCGAGCGGCGCGGAAGCGGTCGATCAGTCGAATTACGACGTCAGGTATTACGACGTATTTATTCGTGTCAATGACACCACCGAGATCATATACGGTCACAATCACTTCTACGCCGACTGCCGTCAATATGGAACTTACGAAATCCAGGTGGACATGTACCGCACGATGTCAGTTGATTCCGTGGTGGGCGCTACCGGTCCTTTGACGTTCACCCATCTGGGTGACTACATCTACATTACTCTGGACAAAGTCTACTATTCCGGCCAGCAGATCGAGTTCACGGTCTATTATCACGGCCACCCGACCGAGACCGGCTTCCAGGCCATGGCCTTTGGGTCACGCAACGGATACGATGTGATCACCACACTTTCAGAACCGTATGGGGCGCGCAACTGGTGGCCATGCAAGGACCTTATGGCCGATAAACCGGATTCTATGGGAATCGCCATACAGGTGGACACGTCCTTCTATGTCGGGTCCAACGGAACTCTCGATTCAACCGTCGCCAATGGAGACAACACTCATACGGTTTACTATACTTGCAGTTACCCGATTGCCTCGTATCTCTTTTCACTGTCGATTTCTGTCTACCATGTCTGGGAGCAGCAATACTATTACAACGGCGGCGCCGATTCTATGCCCGTCGTCCATGCCGTATATCCCGACCTTTACAGCTTCTCCCTGCCCTTATGGGGTATAACTCCGAACGCCATAGCCATTCTGGCCGATGCGTACGGTCCGTATCCGTTCCTGAGAGAGAAGTATGGCCACTCCAACTTCCAGTGGGGCGGCGGCATGGAACACCAGACCATGACCTCCATGGTCGGTTCCAGTTTCGGCTTTTCCGAGCCGGTCGTCGTGCATGAACTCAGCCACCAGTGGTGGGGAGATATGATCACTTGCAAGTCGTGGCAGGATATCTGGCTGAATGAGGGCTGGGCGTCGTACTCAGAGGCCGTTTACTACCTCGACCTCTACGGTTGGGACTACTATCGCAGTTATATGAACAGCATGCGGTACACCGGCGGCGGCACGATCTATGTCAATGATACCACGAGTATCTCTCAACTTTTCAACGGCGGCCTCTCTTATGACAAGGGTGCCTGGGTCGTGCATATGCTTCGGGGAGTACTCGGAGAATCTCTGTTTGCGGCAGCGGTGGACGCGTATTATCACTCCGAATATCAGTATGGCTCTGCCACTACCGAAGACTTCAAAAACGTCCTCGAGGAGGCAACCGGCGTCGAATTGGACTGGTTCTTCGAAGAATGGATTCACGGTACGTATTATCCCCACTATAGCTACTCGTATACTTCCGTACCGTCGGATACGGGCGGCTACGACGTATACGTCGTGGTGAAACAGACTCAGACCACGAGTCCGGGAGTCTTCCATATGCCCGTCGATTTGGTCTTCGATTACGTCTCGGCTCCACAGGATACGCTCGTGCGCGCTTGCGACGAGAAACGCAAGCTACTCAAATTCAATTTTGCGAGTGATATTACGAACATCGCGCTCGATCCCGCCGATTGGATTCTGAAGTCGGCAAGTAATGTTCCGTGGGAGACATTCATTGTGACGTTACCGGAAGAGCTGTCCGACGGTATCGCCGATGAACCCTACAATGACACTATCGAAGTAATCGGCGGTGGCGGTCCGTATGTTTTCACCGTGACGAACGGTTCCCTTCCCGCCGGACTCTCTTTAGACAACGATGGAATCATCAGCGGAATCACCAGCGATACCGGCACATTCAATTTCGGGGTATATCTCTTCGAAAATACGACGGGCAAGACTGACTCGGTCGGCTATTCTCTCTACATGGCGCCGGGAAGTTGCTGCGGGAAGTATACGGGAGGATTCAGCGGAAACACGGACTGCTCTGCCGACGGCGAGATGACATTGTCTGACATCACGACCCTGATAGATAACGTCTATATCTCTCATCAGGCGCTTTGCTGCCCTGAGAACGGAAACGTGGATGGTAGTGCCGATCCTGATCCAACATTGAGTGATATTACGAGGCTTATTGACCGCGTTTATATCACGCATTCTCCGACTGCCGCCTGTCAATAATTCCGGCAACTTTTGTCTTTCTCCGCCGGTTATAGTAACAAAATCGATCCGCCCTGACGATCCCTGTCGCAGGGCGGGTTCATTATTGCATTCAAAGCGTATCGTATCGAGCCACTGCTTGCTCGCAGCGATGCTACTCTTCCTGCTTCCGGGGTGGGGTAGCCGGCCGGAGGGTTTATGAGATTCTTATCTATTTTCCATGAGACGGTGCGGAAGGAAGCGTGTGTTCCGGTTTGTTTGTTCGTCCTGCTGTTTTCCTCCGAAGCGTTTGCCGTAACCGGCCAGAAAATTACCGTCAGTCCCGTCGCGAAATCCAGTTGGGCCGATTTAGAGAAACTCGAGACGAGCGGCCTGCCGGCCGGGGCGCTTCAGCAGGCGCCCGTAGAGATCCCCTACATGAAACTTCTTCCGCTGCGAGAGGTCGGTCGCTCGATCGATTTCACTCCCGGCGAATCGACGGTCGCCCCGGATGCAACCCTGACGCCGCAATCAACGCTCAGGTTCGCGAGTCCGCCGGTGACCCTTAATTTTATGGCATTCCCCGATAACTTCACCGTGATCCCGCCGGATACGGAAGGCGCCGTCGGTCCGTTCCATGTCATGACGATGCTCAACGCCGCCGTCAGGGTGCAATCGCGCACAGGTGATACGATCAGCACCATCGGACTCGGCACCTTCTGGTCCCCGACCGGCTCCAGCGGAACGTTTGATCCTCGGTTATTGTACGATCAGGACGCCGGACGATGGATCGCGACATCCGTTGCCGCAAGGCGAACCGCGGCAGCAGCCATTCTTTTCGCTATCAGCGACAGCTACGACCCGACCGGCACATGGACGTACTACAGATTCGACGCCGACCCGGCCGACAGCAACTGGGCCGATTTCCCCGACATTGGATTCAACCAGACCTGGTATGCCTTGACAACGAACATGTTTTCAATCTCGAACGATTCGTTCAAAGGCGCCGCGATGTGGGTGATCGACAAGAATTCGGCACTGGCCGGAGGCAGTCTCGCGCTTACCACCTTCCCGGCGATGTTTGACCTCTCGGGAGGAGTCAACGGCGAGGCTATCAGGGTCTGCCAGACATTCGGTCCGGAGCCCGTTCTATACCTGGCCGACAACAGCGGCTGGCTCAACAATGGTGTCTTTCTGTTACGTTTGTCACAGATTACCGGCGGGGGATCATCTCCGATTTGGTCGGTGGTACCGGGCTCTCTGGACCCGGAGACCGGCCTTTTTGCCGTGGACAATAATTTCAACGGCGCGCAGATTGGAGCCTCACAGCTGGGTACTTCTATCCGAATATCCACCGGAGACTTTCGGCTCATTGACGCCGTGTACCGAAATGGACACATCTGGACGACCCACACCGGGGGACTGCCTGTCGGCGCTACCCCCAACCGAACTGCGGTTTTCTGGTACGAGCTCGATCCGCTTAGCATGCCTTACCCCATAGTGCAATCGAGTGTTCTTGACGGCGGCGCCGGCGTGCACTATTACTATCCGAGTATCACGGCTAACGCTAACGGCGACGCCTTCATGGGCTTTACCCGTTCCGATTCAGCAATCTATGCGCAAGCTGTTTATACCGGTCGTCTGGCGACCGACCCACTGAATGCGACCGGTGAAATCCGTGTACTGAAGCTGGGTGAGGCCAGCTACGTAAAGGACTATGGCACCGGCAGTGTGCGCTGGGGTGATTATAGCGCCACGGTTGTTGATCCCGTTGACGATCTCAGCTTCTGGACCATCCAGGAATACGCCATGCAGGACGTCGGTTCGTCAGCCAACCAGGACCGCTGGGGAACCTGGTGGGGGAGAGCTGCCATCGGTCAGACTTGCTGCGGGCTATACACGGGCGGCTTTACCGGAAACACGGACTGCGACACTCTCGGTGCCCGAAATCTGGACGATATCACCACCTTGATTAACAGAATCTATATCAATCACACTCCGTTGTGCTGCGAAGCCAACGGCAACACGAGTGGCGACCTGGATGGTGAGCTGAGTCTGGTGGATATCACCACGCTCATCAGCTACATATATATTACCCACAAGGAGACGGCACCCTGCCAGTGATCCGATTTTTGCCGTCTGCCGAAATTGGCTGAAAATAAGCCCTTTTTGCGGTGTCCGAATTCCTCTCTGTTCCTTTATTGGCGGGGTTTTTTGGTTGCATTTGGTCTAAAAAGGCGTATCATTTTCTGAGTACCAACGCACTGATAACGTTGTTTTTCATCCGGTTTATACTATGGCCAAGACAGGGAAAATAGAGACTTTTCATATATCGACCTTCGGTTGTCAGATGAACCTGGCCGACTCCGGCACCCTCGCTTCAACCTTGGTGACAAGGGGATACCGCCGGGTCGCGGAGGAAAAAGACGCCGATCTGATCATATTCAACACTTGCTCGGTCCGCGAGAAGGCCGAAGAACGCGTCTATGGTCGCCTCGGTCAAATATACAAGTTCAAGAAACGCAAGCCGCACGTCAAGGTGGCCGTCGTCGGTTGTATGGCGCAGCGACTCGGTGACGAACTTAGCCGGAATGTCCCCTATGTCGACTACGTTCTGGGCACCGACAGACTTTTTGAACTGCCGGATGTGCTCGAGGGAATAGAAGGCACCAAAGCCGTAATGACCGCCTTCGGGCACGAGAATATCGATGTCATTCCGCCGGTCAAGGAAACCCCGTACTCCGGCTTCATCACGATAAGCCGCGGCTGTGACAATTACTGCACGTACTGCATCGTGCCATACGTGCGAGGAAAAGAACGCTCGCATTCAGCCGATTACATCGTCGATTCGGTTTACAGAATGGTCGACGAAGGCGTCGTCGAGATTATGCTACTCGGCCAGAATGTCAACAGCTATCGACACGAGGACACCGATTTCCCCGGCCTTCTGAGGCGTGTCGCTGCGGAGACGGGCATTCAGCGGATAAGGTACATGACCTCCCACCCGAAAGACCTCTCCAGACGATTGGTCGATGTTATGGCCGATGACCCGCGCATCATGCCCCATATTCATCTGCCTTTGCAGTCGGGCAGTAATCGCGTGCTCGAGAGAATGGGCCGGATTTACACCATCGAACACTACCTGAAGATCGTCGAGTATGTCCGCAAGAAGCTCCCGTACGTGTCGCTGACGACAGACCTGATTGTCGGTTTCCCGTCGGAGACCGAAGAAGAATACGAGCAAACCCTGGCGGCTGTTCGCGAAGTCCAGTACGACGCGGCGTTTATGTTCCGGTATTCGGTACGCCCGGGAACGACCGCGGCGAAGTACGAAGATGATGTTCCCGAGCGGGATAAAATCCGCCGCCTCAATCGCCTTATCGCCCTGCAAAAGGGCATAGCCTGCGAGCGCAACCAGCGTGAAGTCGGTAGAATCTGCCACGGGTTGGTCGAAGGTGCGTCGCGCCGCGACGATCAGATGTATCGCGCTCGTACCGAGGGTAATAAAACGGCAATATTCTCAGCAGAGAACTTCAGTCCGGGCGACATTATCCCTCTGCGCATTACCGCTGCCGATGCATTCACCCTTCACGCTGAACCGGTGGGGATTAACTGATGGTGGCCAGTCTGCCGAATATCATAACGCCTCTCATCGTCCTCGTTTTTGCCATATTTCTCATTGCCCGGATGCGCCTGTTCAGCAGCAGCCAGGTCGGGGGGCGGTATCTCTTCCTTGTCGGGGCGATTATCGTATTGGTTGCTTCACTCTGGCAGTGGGTGCGACTGAGCCCCGGCTACGAAGACTGGTTTGTTCCTTCGGCCTATACCGCCATCGACTCTATCCAATATGTGCTCGTGCTTATTGGCGCCTTTCTCGCCGTCTCCGGCATAGCATTTTACGCAGATTTCTGGCAGGAGAAACGGGAAGATATCGATGTACGCGAAGGCAAGCTGTCGATTCTTGAAAATCTCCAGCATGATTCCCGCGAACCGTACCCGATTCTCGAACTGCTTACGATTGCTCTCAAGGAAATCGTATATCAGCTTCCGGGGAGCGCCGGCGCGATTTTCCTGGTTAACCGCAAGCGACGCCAGTTCATCCTGACGTCATCGTCCGGTCTGAACAAGCAGGAGATCGCCTATCTTGAATACTACCCGCTGGAACGGAATATTGTCAGCCAGTCGGTCGAGCTCGGCGACCCGATGATCACCGACGAGTTCACATTCGTCAGCCGCGACGGTCGACCTGTCGAGTCCCGCTTTCGTTCCGCGATGGTGCTGCCGCTGATCTCCGGGATGGAAAAAATCGGCGGCATTCTGCTCTTTTCCGAGGATGAGAAATTCTATCGCCGCTCGGATATTCGCTTTCTGGCTCCGGTCGCGGAATGGCTGGCGGAGAAAATCAAATCCGCCCGTTTGGCACGCGAGGTGTCACTGTCACATGCCGAGGTCGAGAAGTATGAGCAGGCGCAGACAGAACTCTCGAATCGTGTGATTGCAGCATCAGCAGCATTTGCCGAGCGCGATGCTGTTCCCGGGTTCTGCCGCGCCCTGGTCGGGTTGATCTCGAGCGACTCTGTTCACCTCTACGGTCTCAAGCAAGGCTCGCTGCAAATGTTTGGCGGCAGCGAACCACTGTTCGACCTGTCGGAGAGTTACAAGACCGCGCTGATCGATGCCATCGACCGTGAAAAGCCATTGATCATCAACCAGGAGGGGACCGACGATGATGGTCGCCCCCGCGTGGTCCGTTCCAGTCTCATCGTGCCGTTTAGCTGGGAGAACGGACGAGCGGCACTGCTGTGCCGGAGAGACTCTGTCTACAAGATCGACGACCACCACCTGAAAACGCTTGAGATTTTCACGCGGCTTGCCTCGCTGCTCCTTGCGCGAACGGAGACAAACCGCCTCGCCATGACGCGACGACTCGGTTTCGACAAGGTGCTGGAGCTGCTCCAGTTCGATCGACACCGCGAGATCATGTCGGAGCCTTCCGGATTCATTCGCCATCTTGCCGATATCCTGCCCGGAACATCGGCAGCAATTACTTTTTCTGTCGAGGGAAGTGGTGCCCTTCAGGCGGTCAGTTCGATCCACACCGATGGCAATATGCCTGACGATTTCCGTGTTGCAGCAGGGGAGGGAGGGCTCGGTCAGGCGGCGGCGACCGGCGATGTCAGCTTTGTGTTCGGTCGGGCCAATGTCACAAAACACCTGGAACGCTACGAAGACAGTACCAGGGCAACCCTGCTGGGCTTTCTCGGAGAGCGTGGAACTCCATCCTTTGTGGCATACTGTCCAATCGCCCGGCTTGACCGGGTCACCGGTGTGGCGATGATATTGATGTACAGCATGGATGAGGCGGAGAGAGGCGAGTGGGAACGTCTGCTCAAACTGGCCACCGGCCTGTATTCATTACGTCAGGTCATCGGCAGACTACAGGAGCAACCGCGACCGGAGGCTCAGGAAACCCGGTCGTTCGCCGCGACCACAGTCAACCAATTGAACAATTTTCTATCCGGCATTGTGGGTCATGCCGAGTTGGCGTCCCGCGATCAGGGGCTGTCCTCCGAAGTGAGAGAGTACATCACCCGCATATTAGACGAGGCGGAAAAAGCCGGTGAGCTCGTGAAGAAGTCCGCGGGAGACGCCGTACCGGGAGAATCCCCAACGGAACCCGCGAGACAAGAGCCGGATGACAATCTCAACGAGACTATCCGCAGCGTCCTTGAACACGTACACATTTCCGGCGAATTGTACATGACCGGCGGCCGGCCGCGCGCCATAACTCTCGATTTGCAGGAAGTCGGACACACTCAACTCGCCGGCCATCAGATCAAGGACCTCTTTGAGTCTGTCGTCAACCGCTTTTCGGCCATGGTGACCGAGGAGGACGTCATAACGATCTCCACTTACCAGACGGATGATTTCGTCTACCTCGATATCTGCCGCCACCGGAAAAACTTCCCGCCGGTCAGGCCGGTGGCCACCTTTGGTGAATACGTCGATTTCGCCCGTGCCGCCGAAGATCATTCAGCCGAGATGTACCTCAAGCAGCTATCCAACGGCTCCGGATATTTCACCATAGATCGTACCGCCGGAAGTCCGGCGTATCTGTCTTTCAAGTTCCCGCTCAAGGGCACCGCCGTTCAGACAGACCGATCGCCTGAAAGACCGATCGTTCGAGTCCTTGCTATTGACGACGAAGCCATAATTCTCGACCTGATTTCCGCCATGGGCCAGTCGATGGGCTACTACGTCGAGACCGCTTCCTCAGGGGAGGAAGGTGTTCGATTGGCCTCCGCCTCGCAATTCGATATCATACTTACAGACCTCGCTATGCCGGGTATGTCCGGATTGGCCGTTGCCAGAGAAATCCGAAGGCGCGATGAAAACACCCCCATCATTCTGGTAACCGGCTGGGAGCGGACGCTCGATCCGCAGGAAATCTCCTCTGCTGGGATCACCGACATCCTCTACAAACCCTTTAGGATTGAACAACTTACGTCACTCGTGCAAGCCGCTTCCGTGCCACGCAAATAACCCTGCTTTTCGTCTCTTCAGGCCGTCAATTTTTCCGCGGATCCGGCCGATAAATGACTATAAAGCCCACTTACGTTACACAGGAACCGCATGGACAAACTATCGATTATTGAGCACATCCGGGGAAGCAACGATCTTATGTCTCTTCCTCAGGCTATCTCCGAACTCCTTACCGAGATGGAAAAACCGAATTTCTCCGCCGAAATGCTGTCTCAAATTGTGCTCAAGGACCCTTCCCTTACCAGCCGCATCTTGAAGATGGCCAATTCGACATACTATCATAGATTCGCGGAGATTCGAACGGTCCACCAGGCGGTCGTCCTGCTCGGCGTTACGACGGTCAAATGCCTGGCCCTGTCGTCATCCATCCTGAACCCGGAGCGTGTGGAGCGAATATCCGGCATCGATACCCGGACGTTCTTCACCACCATCTTTACCGTTGCCGCCGCTGCCGAGAAAATCGCCAAGGCCGCCGGCTTCAAAGCGCCCGAAGAAGCGTTCATCGGCGGTCTGCTGCACGACATCGGCATCCTCTTCTTTCTCGACCATTACCCGAAGGAGTACCGGAAGATCGTCGAGAAGAAGGTCAAGGCTCAGCACCTTACCGATGCTGAAATACAGGTCTTCGGTATCGACCACGCCGAAGTCGGGTATCACCTCGCGAGCAAATGGCGACTGCCCGAGCATATCGCTGTCGCCATTCGCGATCACGGCTTTTTCCAGCCGGTTCGCGATGACAGCCAGTTTACAAACATTATCCGGCTCGCAAGTCTTTTGTCCCACAACCAGGCTATTACCTATGTCAACGACCTCGAGGAACGTCTTAACAAGATCAGCCGTCTGACGGAACTCCTCAACTTGACCAAGGAACAGGTCGATGAAATCTCCAGCTCGCTTCTGGCCGAAACAGTAAACGTGGCCAAATACCTGGGCATCGACATCGGTAACATCGAGGAGATGCTCATCCGGGCCAACAAAGAGATCTGGCGAACCTACCTGATGATAGAGAACCTCTTCAAGGAACGTCAGGAACTCAGCAGCCGTCTGCTTCACGAGGAGCGGTCGAAGGGCGCCGTCGAATCGAAAAACATAGCTCTCGCTACGCTTTCGCATTATCTCAACAATGCCACCATGGTCATCTACGGACGTGTTCAGATGATTCGCAAGCTCAATGCGACCGACGAAGTCGACAAGTTGCGTATGCGACTGCCGCAGAGCCTCGATCTCATGGAACAGGCCATCTGGAAGATTGCCGCCGTTCTGGCCGAAATGAAAGAGATTTCGCCGATCGACGATATCGAGTTCTATACCATGTCGCAGGCCATGAAGCTCGACGATCGTATTACCAAGCGTATGGAGAAACTGGGGACCGAGTCCGGTCTGGTGCTGCCGGTGGAGGCAACCGAGCCAATCTAAGCGGTCGAAAGGACATTGACCGCGACGGTCCTTTTCCGTACCTTTGCGTCATGCTGCAATATCTCACTGCCGGTGAATCGCATGGTCCACAGCTGACCGCCATCATCGACGGTCTTCCGGCCGGATTTCCCCTCGATCTCGATCAGATCAACTTCCAGCTTGCCCGCCGTCAGAAAGGCTACGGCCGCGGAGGTCGGATGAAAATCGAATCCGACACGGCACAAATCGTCGGGGGCGTGCGCAACGGGTACACGATGGGAGGACCGGTAGCGCTCGTTATCACGAATAAAGACTGGCCGAACTGGTCACAAATTATGGATCCTTTTGAACCAGTCCCTAAAAAGCTCGGGATCAAACAGCAACGATTGGCTAAGGAAACCACGCATCCCAGACCCGGACACGCCGACCTCCCGGGAGGCGTAAAATGGAATCATCACGATCTGCGCAATGTCCTCGAGCGCGCTTCCGCGAGGGAAACAGCGGCCCGGGTCGCACTTGGGGCGATAACCCGTCAAATCCTCGCGCATTTCAACGTTCAGCTCGCCTCCCATGTCGTGAGAATAGGGGATGTCAGTCTAAAGAAACGCTCCAATCTTTCTGATCTCGCTGCTATCGCCGAGGCGGCTGAGAACTCGGCCGTACGCTGCATTCATGCCCCGGCCGAAGAGAAAATGATCGAGGCTATTCGCGCTGCGAAAAAGAAGCGTGATTCTCTGGGCGGTGTGGTGGAACTCATCGTACGCGGTCTGCCAATCGGGCTGGGCAGTCTCTCCCAGGGATATCAGAAACTCGACGGCAGGCTGGCGGCTGCAATGATGTCCATTCCGTCGGTGAAAGGTGTGGAGATCGGTCTCGGTTTCGAGTCTGCCCAACGACTCGGTTCCGAAGTTCACGACGAGATCCTTTATGATCCTGACGGCGACCCGGCGAAGAAGAAGTTCTATCGCAAGACCAACAATGCCGGCGGACTTGAAGGTGGCATCACCAATGGCGAAGATGTCGTGATGCATATCGCCTGTAAGCCGATTTCTACCCTGAACAAGCCGCTGCAAACCGTCGACGTCCTGACCAGGAAGAAAGCTGAGGCTATGGTCGAACGCACTGATAACTGCGTCGTCCCCGCCGTTGCCGTAATCACGGAAGCGATGGCGTCTCTCGTTCTCACCGAGGCCTTCCTTGACAAGTTCGGCTCCGACAATATCGAGGAGACCGAACGCAATTACCGCGCCTTCCTTGACGCCGAGTACTAAGTCGCGTCAGCGTATCTCAGACAGCCGTTTCAACCGCTGAAATCTCTTGCCTTGCCGCCTCTTAAGGCATAGGTTTAGCAAAATACCAACCCAGGGAGAATTGCATGAAAACTACATTTGCGAAAGATATCCCTCAGTCGGTGAAGGCTGATGCGCTCATCTGTTTCGTGGCGAAATTCGACAAGGTCACCGACAAAGTGCTCCGCTCTCTCGACGAGGCCACCAACGGGGCAGTGTCCAAGGTGCTTCAAACCGAAGAGTTCTCCGGCAAAGAAGGAGAAATGACTACCTTCTACCGCCCCGTCGGATACCGGGTCGGTCGGGTTATCCTGCTTGGACTCGGTGAACAAGACAGAGTCGATGCCGACAGCTTTCGTCGAGCCATGGGCAGGGCCGGTCGGTATCGGCCGCTGACCAGTGCGTCAAAAGCAGCGATAAGTTTCGCTTCATTCGAGAAGCCGGAAAATTTCCAGGCCGCAGTCGAGGGCTACCTGCTCGGCGGCTACCAGATGCTCGAATACAAGACCGGCGAAAACGCCAGAGATGACCGTCGTCTCGATGAATTGATTTTCATCAGCGACAATAAAGCGGTTGTGGGACGCATGGAGAAAGCTGTCTCACGGGGTACGGTAATTGCGGAGGGTCAGATGCTGGTGCGTAAGCTGGCAGCGACGCCCTCCAATGACCTCACGCCGACTCTCTATGCCGAGAAAGCCAAAGAATTGGCCAAACAGTACGGCTTCGACTGCCGCGTTCTGGACGAAGCCGCCATAAAGCGCGAGAAGATGGGAGCGTTCCTTTCGGTGACTCGTGGTTCGGCCGAACCGCCGCGATTCATTATCCTGACCTACAAAGGCGGACCGGAAAATCAGAAACCGATTGTTCTGGTCGGCAAAGGAATCACCTTTGACAGTGGCGGGATATCGCTCAAGCCCGGTGCCAACATGCACGAAATGAAACAGGACATGGCCGGTTCCGCTGTTGTTGTCGGCACGGTTGTCACGGCCGCCCGCCTTGGCATAAACCGGAACATTGTCGGCCTGGTCCCGACCTGCGAAAACATGCCCTCCGGCCACGCCACGAGACCGGGAGACATCATCAGGTCGCGCAAAGGTAAAACAGTCGAGATCATCAACACCGACGCCGAAGGACGGCTTATCCTTGCCGATGCTCTCGACTACGCCAATAAGTTTGATCCGCAGGCGGTGATTGATATTGCCACTCTCACCGGGGCCGCCCTGTACATCCTGGGATATGCCGGCGCTCCCATTCTGGGCAACAATGAATCGCTGCTCGACAGAATACGCGAGGCTTCGGCGTCCACGGCCGAAAGAGTATGGCCGTTGCCTATCTGGGACGATCAGCGCGACCAGATGAAATCCGAGATTGCCGATCTGGTCAACTCGGGCGGTCGTCCCGCCGGGACCGCCGCCGCTGCGGCCTTCTTGGAGAATTTCATCGGCGAGTGGCCCTGGGCGCACATTGACATAGCCTCAGTGGACCTTGAGCCCAAGGGCAAACCGTATATTCCTAAAGGCGCATCAGGATTCGGCGTTCGCCTGCTGACCGAACTGCTATCCAACTGGAAGAAACTGTGAAGCACGGATGATAAAGAAACGAGCACGGAAAAAGCCGGATGGTATCATCCGGCTTTTTGTTTTTTGCTGTGGCAATTTATGCGGTCACTTGGACCAGGCGGGAAACTGGTCCGTGCCGGGCCCGGTCAGTCGTCGCGCATTGCTGCCTGTAATGTCACAAGTCCACACCGAGCCGTCGCTGGTGGCAAACGTGAGCCACTTGGAGTTGGGGGAGAACGACGGTGCTGTCGGATAAACAAAAGTCCCGACCGGCGGCTCGAATACAAGATATCTTTCTGCAAGATCAGGCGTGGCAATGAATAAACCGGGGCTGTTCATGCTGCTGCTGACATATGCCAGCCACTTGCCATCCGGCGACCACGCCGGACCGGTCAGGCCCCGATTCTTCTCGGCCAGCGCCTTGATACTGTCGGTCGGCATCATGGCCTTGTCGAGGGGTATAACCACAAGTCCCAACTGACTCGTGCCGGAGAAATAGACAAACGCCAGCTGGCTGTCCGGGCTGAGTGAGGGTGCTGTGAGGAAGCTGGACATATTCTGCCAGTCTTTCCGCAACAGGTCAATGTTCGACCCATCGTCGTCCATGATAGCGACCTGGTAATTCGGCATACTTGCGTTCACCAGGTTGGCATTCATGTCCTTCCAGAAAATGACCCGATCATTCTTGAGCCACTGTGCATCGCGGTTGCCGAGGTCATCGGTAATTCGATACCAGAATCGGGTATTGTTGGCGTCGGCTGAATCCAGGAAGGCGACAAACAGATCGTAGACCTTATGACGTCCCCCGAGCATGTCGGGGCCCTTGAGATCCACCGACCCGGAACGGGTGAACATGATTCGCCGGTTGTCCGGAGCCCAGCTCATCCGCCCGTCGGTGTTCATCACCTCTGTCACTAACATCTGGCCGTTACCGTCGGCGTTCATCACCCAGACGTTCTTATCCCGGGCAAACGCAATTTTGCCGGTCGGCTGGCCGATTTCTCCGGCCTTGGCCGCCGGCAATTTGTCGGCCGGGAAAGCGCAGGAAACTGCCATCCCGACAACCAGCAAGACTATTACGGTGCGGCTGAGAATCTTAACCATAGCTTGTCTCAAACTAGAGTCTCCATCTATCGGTTTAGCTGACCATTTGATGCAAGATAGAGACCGCCGGCCCAACCGTCAACCGATTATGACTCGAATAGATTCTACAAGCTGAAGAACCGCTTCAGTTCAACTTTTGCCCGGAACCCTGACAGGCCAAGATCGACCCGACCATCCGCGTCGCCGGTGTAACTGGCCACGATCTCCTGATCTTGATCATTATACCAAGCGACATTCTTAAAGTTCAGGTACATGTACTGCACCTCGGCGCCGAACACCATACCGTGGAAATTCAGCGGATAGTCGGCGCCGAGCCCGATCGTAATACCGGGGGCGCTTCCCTTGAACGTCATATTCTCGCCTTCAGGCAGAGAGGTGGAGAGGTTCAGGTTCTCGAACTGCTGCCACAGATCCCAGCTGACGCCATAGTAGCCGACTGTCGTGACGGCCTTCAGCGCCAGCGAAGTCAGTTGTCTTTCATTGTCAGGAGGGTTCAGCAGGTAATACTGAAAGCCGGTGTAAACGCCAAACACCGTAATTTCCGATGAAGGGTCGACTACCTGCACGGCTGTGCTGAGCGACGGCTGGTACGTGTACGTCCCGCTCATCGTCTGTCCGAACTTCAGCCAGTACTCGCCACCCAGCGACCACGCAAAACGGTTCTTGAAAATCACACCGAATTCGGCGCCCAGTCCCTTGGCGTTGTCAAGCCAGGTCATGTCCGTTCCGGACAAATCACTGGATACGTGAGTGGCGAAACTGTTATAGTCGTTGTTGCGGTTGATCCGGTTGAATGAGAAGGTGAAAGAGGCCCAGCCGAGTTTCTTGGCGTGTTCCTTTTCCATCTTCTGAAGATACTTGTTAACGATGTCCTGCTCTGTTTCCTGAGCCTGGACAGCCAGGCTGGACATAAATAACAGAGCAACGGCCAGCGCAATAATGCCCTTAAGACGCATGTTTCCTCCTGGGTTTGTCTTTACCGGATGATTACATACCAATACTATCGGTATCATCCGGGGTATTCTTGACAATCCCCGCCGGCTCGGAAACGGCAACAAAAAGGCGGCCCGTCGGAAGACGGACCACCTTTGTTAAGCATCTGTATTGTAATAAGTTACTCGGATTTCATCGAGTAGTCCATGGCCGCAAGCTGACGGTACAGGTTCCAGCGCCGATCGCAATCCTGCTGCCCGAGCTTCAGAAGCATCTCCGCCCGTTCCGGATCCTTCGCCTTGAGACTGCGGAAGCGATTTTCCGCATAGGCATATTCCTTGAACGAGATCGAAGGCGCCTTGCTGTCGAGCTGAAGCGGATTCTTACCCTGATCGATCAGAGCCGGATTGTAGCGGTACAGCATCCAGTGGCCGGACTTAACTGCCGCCTCCTGCCGAAACATAGCCTGTGACATGTCAATGCCCTGCGCAATGCAGTTGGAGTAGGCAATGATGATCGACGGTCCGCGATAGGCTTCGGCTTCCGACATCGCTTTCACCGCCTGGTTGTGACT
Organism: uncultured Ignavibacteriales bacterium; assembly: GCA_964396245.1. Classification (GTDB taxonomy): domain Bacteria; phylum Zixibacteria; class MSB-5A5; order GN15; family FEB-12; genus CAYNEO01. The sequence continues at coordinate 39,921 of CAYNEO010000009.1, read as the reverse complement.
GGCGCCCATGGCGATCTGCGCCACGTACACATTGCCGTAGGACATCATCATTAGTCCAAGGTCCTTTTTCGGCATCGGCTTGCCGGCGGCGGCGAACTGCGCAATCGAACCGCGAGGAGTAGCTTTCGACATTTGACCGCCGGTGTTCGAATACACTTCGCTGTCGAGCACCAGGACGTTTACATCCTGACCCGAAGCCATGACATGGTCGAGCCCGCCGTAACCGATATCATACGCCCAGCCGTCACCGCCGATGATCCACACTGATTTGCGGACGAGGAAGTCAGCGACATTCTTGAGCGCTGATACCCGCTCGTCGTTGTCCATCGTGTTTAGCTTCTCCATCAGCTTTGCCACGCGGGCGCGCTGCTGCTCGATCCCTTCCTGCGTCGACTGATCGGCGTCGGCGAGTTCGCTGGTCATCTCGGGAAGAATTTCATGGACGAGTTCCAGCGCATAGGTGCCGAGCTTGTCGGCAGTCAGGCGCATCCCGAAACCGAATTCGGCGTTGTCCTCAAACAGCGAGTTTGACCAAGCCGGGCCGCGACCGTCCGCCCGCTTGCAATACGGTGTCGTCGGCAGGTTGCCGCCGTAAATCGAACTGCAGCCGGTAGCGTTAGCGCACAGCGCACGGTCACCGAACAACTGAGTCATCAGTTTGATATAGGGCGTTTCGCCGCAGCCCGCGCAGGCGCCCGAGAATTCAAACAGCGGCTTCATGAACTGCGAGCCCTTCGTCGTGGCGATATTGAAATTCATCGCCGTCGGATCAGGATCAGGAATTTCTTCCGCGAAGAACCTGAAGTTCTCCCGTTCCTGTTCGCGCAGCGGAGCCTGCAACGCCATGTTGATCGCCTTGGTGTCGGTCTTGTTGCCCTGCTCATCCTTGGCGTACGCCGGGCACGCGTTCACGCAGACCTCACAGCCGGTGCAGTCTTCGGGGGCCACCTGAAGCGAATAATACAGGCCCTCGTACGCCTTCGTCCTCGCCTCGGTGTACTTGAATGTCTCCGGTGCGTTTTCGAGGTATTTCTTCTCGTATACTTTCGGTCGAATTGTCCCGTGCGGGCAGACGATAGCGCAGATGTTGCACTGGATACAGATATCCGGCTCCCAGACCGGAATATCGATCGCAATGTTCCGCTTTTCGAATTGCGTCGTGCCCGTTGGATACGTGCCGTCATCCGGGAAAGCCGAAACCGGCAGACGATCACCGCGACCGGCGATAATTTCCGCCGTGACATTCTTCACGAAATCCGGAGCGTTGGCCGGTACGATCGGTGGGCGGTCGAACGTGCTGGTAACCTCCTTGGGGTAATCCACCTGGTGCAGGTTATTAAGGGCCGCATCGACAGCCGCGAAGTTCATATTGACGACCTTCTCACCTTTGCGGCCGTATGTCTTTACGATCGCATCCTTGATCGCCTTCACCGCCTCGTCAACGGGGAGGATATCGGCAATCATGAAAAACGCCGTCTGCATGATCATATTGATTCGCTGTCCGAGCCCCAGTTCCTTGGCAACGCTGATGGCATCGATGACAAAGAACTTTGCATTCCTGTCGATCAAATCCTTCTGCACCTCGCGCGGCATATGATTCCACACATCCTGGGGACCATACGGCGAGTTCAGCAGGAAAGTACCGCCCTCGACCAGGTTACCGGTCATATCGTACTTCTCGAGGAACGAGAAATTGTGGCAGGCCACGAACTGTGCCGATGTAATCAGGTACGGCTTACGGATCAGATTCTTGCTCGTCCGCACGTGCGACACCGTGATGGCGCCGGCTTTCTTCGAGTCATAAACGAAGTATCCCTGTGCGAATAGGTCGGTATTCTCACCTATGATTTTTATCGAGTTCTTGTTGGCGCCAACCGTGCCGTCCGCGCCGAGTCCGTAAAACATACCCCGGAATCCGCCGCCTTCGAGCGAGTAGGATTCATCCGACTGGAGAGACAGGTTGGTCACGTCGTCCAGGATACCGGACGAGAAATGGTCTTTGGGTTTTGACTGCTTCAGGTTGTCGAAAATGCCCTTCACCATCTGCGGATTAAACTCCGCTGAACCCAGTCCATAGCGGCCGCCGATGACCAGCGGGTGCTTATCGAATTTGGCCCAGCCGTTCTCCAGGGCTTCACTCAACGCCGCCTGTACGTCGGTGTACAGCGGCTCGCCGACGGCGCCGGCTTCTTTGGTGCGGTCCATGGTCGCGATACGCTTGATAGTCTTGGGCAGCGCGTCTACAAAGGCCTTAACCAAGAAGGGACGATACAGGCGGACCTTGATCAATCCGACTTTCTCGCCCTGTTCGACCAGGTGTTCGACGGTCTCGTGAACAACCTCGGCCCCGGTGCCCATAATGACGATCACATGCTCCGCCTCCGGATGTCCGACATAATCGAACAGGTGATAGTGACGTCCCACTATCGACGCGAACCGGTCCATAACATCCTGGACAATCTGGGGCGCCGCGACATAGTACTTGTTGACTGTCTCACGGTGCTGGAAGAACACATCCGGGTTCTGCGACGTACCCTTGATCATCGGTCGGTCGGGGGAGAGGGCCCGCTGACGTTGCTTGTTGATATCTTCCTGGTCCATCATCGCGCGCATATCGTCGAACGTAATCTCTTCGACTTTCTGAACCTCGTGTGAGGTCCGGAATCCGTCGAAGAAATGCACGAACGGCACGCGGCTCTTCAGCGCCGCCGCCTGCGTGATGAGGGCAAGATCCATGACTTCCTGGACTGAACCCGACGCCATCAGGCCGAACCCGGTCGAGCGGGTAGCCATGACATCGGAATGGTCACCGAAAATCGAGAGCGCGTGAGTCGCCACGGCGCGAGCCGAAACGTGAAACACGGTCGGCGTCATTTCGCCCGCGATCTTGAACATGTTCGGGATCATCAGCAGCAGACCCTGCGAGGCCGTGAACGTGGTTGTCAGCGCACCGGTCGTCAGGGCGCCGTGCACCGCGCCCGAGGCGCCGCCTTCGGACTGCATCTCTACTACTTTTGGTATCGTCCCCCAGATATTTGTCTCTCCCTCGGCCGACTTGGCATCGGAGATTTCACCCATGTTGGATGATGGTGTGATCGGATATATCGCTATCACTTCGTTTGTCGCGTGAGCCACATAGGCGGCCGCCGTGTTACCATCGATGGTAACCATCGGTCGCTTAGTCGTTGTCTGTGCGGCGGGCTCCATTCGTTTTACCGCTTCTTCCGGCATGATATCACTCCTGATAAACTATATTGCAAAAACACACGTGTTCTACTCGCATCGGATTCAATCCGATTTTGACAGAGTAATCTTCTTCTGACCCTGGTACTTTCCTTGTCTATCCTTGTACGAGATTTCACAAAGATCGTTGGCTTCAAGAAACAAAAGTTGAGCTATGCCTTGATTGGCGTATACACGAACCGGCACCGGGGCCGTATTCGACAGGGAGATCGTCGCAAATCCTTCCCACTCCGGCTCGAACGGGGTGACATTGACTATCAATCCTGAACGGGCATAGGTCGACTTGCCAAAACACACGGCAATGATATTTCGGGGAATCTTGAAATACTCCCGGGAACGGCCGAGAGCATAGGAATTTGCGGGAATGAGCACCGATTCCGCCTTGATATCCGTAAACATCTCCGGCGTGTGATCCCTGGGGTCAATGATGTCCGTCGCCGAGGGGTCGAACAGCTTGAATTCATCGGACAGACTTATATCATAGCCGTACGACGAAGGACCGTAACTGATTCCGTTTCGAACCTGACCTTCCGAAAAGGGCCGAATCATCTCGTGATTTCGAGCCATCTCGACAATCCAGCGATCTGGTTTTACACCCATTCCATCCATCTCCTCTGTTGGCAGAACTCCTGCCAACGTGGCAAGTCCCGTAAGATAAACCTTCCGAATCGGAACGCAACCGAATATTTCGCTGGATTGGAGCGGTGAAAATCAGACCGTCAGGCTTTTCTCCTTTTGCCACCGAGCCAGTGTCGCGATTGAATAGTCATCAAAAACACTGACCAGTTGCTTCTCCGCGATGAGGAGCACTTCGCGCAACGCACAGAAATCACTCCGCCCGTTCGTGCAGGCAGATGGATCAGGAAGGCATTTCATGAGATGGTAGGGACCCTGGATCGTCTCGAGAACTTCCTTTACCGAGATTTCCCCGGGGTCTTTCGCCAGCGTGAATCCGCCCCTGACGCCGCGATGGGACCGGATGATCCCCGCTTTCGAGAGCGACTGGAATATCTTGGCCAGAAACTTCTCGGGGATGTCCTGAGCCTGCGAGATCTCTGAAAGCGGAGTTACCGTATTGCGGTCTTTGTCAGCCAGATACAATACCCCAAACATCCCGTATTCTTCGGCCTTGGTAAATTGCATAACACCCTTCCTTGCAAATCCTGGTGCCTCAATAGGCCACTAAGTCGGTAGTTTATATCCGGCAGAATTATACCCAACATAGACCTTTATGTCAATAAAATTCGATCATTTTTGTGAAATTTTTCTCGAACTGGCCTTTTGGGAAACTTTATGCTTCCAATTGTGTTGGGAATGATGTAAATTGCTATCCGGTGGGCACATAACGCACGAAAGGATGCTCTATGAACGAAGAAACCAAGGGTCTTTTGGTCGTATATACGGGCAACGGGAAGGGTAAAACCACGGCCGCCATGGGGATGTGTGTTCGAGCGGTTGGCTACAATTGGAATATCTGCCTGATCCAGTTTGTGAAGGGCAGCTGGAAATACGGTGAGCTCAAAGGGATTAAGCGTCTGGAACCGAACGTGGAACTGCACGTTATCGGCGAGGGATTTGTCGGTATCGTCGACGACACCAAAGACATCGAGGAACACCGGCGTGCAGCGAAAAACGGCATCAAACTCGCCGTCGAAAAAATCTCGTCCGGAGAGTATCCGCTCGTGATACTGGACGAACTGAACGTTGCGCTCGACCTCGGGCTCGTGAGTGACGAAGATGTCCGCCAGGTCCTTCAGGCTCGCGGAGAGAAACAACACCTCGTTATCACCGGCCGGAATGCGGCCGACTGGCTCATCGACGAAGGAGACCTGGTCACCGAGATGGTGGAAGTCAAACACCCGTATCAGAAAGGTATCCTCGCTCAGAAAGGAATCGACTGGTGACCCGCCGCGGTCGCCTGTTCGCGTCTTTTGACTAAGGGCTTGATTCGTCACGGTAACGTTGTATACTGGCAGTTGACATCTGAACGGACGCTTCCGGCGGCCGAAAATGCGATTGAATGTGAGTATTATTTCGACTCTATAGACAGGAACATGGGAATCTGCTATGGCTACTGAAAAGGAATATGACATCGTCATCGTCGGGGGCGGTCCGGGAGGCCTCTGCGCCGGCCTGTACGGCGCACGGGCAAACAGAAAGACCGTCTGCCTGGAGAAATATCTCCCGGGAGGACAAATAGCCATCACCGGCGACGTGGAAGACTACATCGGTTTCGAACATATCCAGGGTTCCGAACTGGCCATGAAATTTACGGAACATGCCAAAAAGTTCGGGCTGGAAATCGAAATGGAAGAAGTGGAAGAAGTGTACTGCGACGGGGAAGACCGGGTGGCTCGCTGCGCGTCCGGAAACATCTACCGAGGCAAGACCGTCATCCTGTCTACCGGCGGCTCACCTGTCTTTCTCAACGTTCCGGGCGAAAAAGAATATTCCGGCAAGGGCGTTTCATATTGCGCCATATGTGACGGCGCCTTTTTTAAAAACAGGGTGATTGCTGTCGTTGGCGGCGGCGATGCCGCCGTCGAGGAAGGCGCATTCCTTACGAAATTTGCCTCCAGGGTCATCCTGATTCACCGCCGTGATAAGCTCCGCGCCCAGAAGATCATTCAGGAACGTGCTTTCGATAACCCCAAAATGGAGTTCATCTGGGACACCATCGTGACCTCGATAAACGGTGACGGCAAGCAGGTGACCGACCTCTCACTTCTGAACGTAAAGACCAACGACCGGACCAAACTCGAAGTCGGGGCGATCTTCGTCTACATTGGTTTCCGCCCCAACTCGAATGTCGTCCGCGAAGAAATTAAAAAGGATGAGGGCGGCTATATCGTAACCGACTACAAGATGCAGACATCGATTGAGGGTATCTTTGCGTGCGGTGACGTTCGTTCACAGCTCGTGCGACAGGTGACTAATGCTGTCGGCGATGGCACGACGGCGGCGGTAGCAGCAGAGAAATACATAGAACGACTCGAGGATATCCACGCCCACAGAGTGTAAATCCACACCCCTTATGTATTGAATCACAGTAACATGCCCCGCTTCGGCGGGGTATCTTATATCCACGTCATCCACGGCAAAAAGTGACAAATTTCACTTGCGAATCAAACAATCCACCAATATATTGTTCGCCAAAATGCCTTGAAAACAGGACATGTAATCGAGTAAATATCCTAACATTAACAGGAGTGGCATCTCATGGATCTGGACTGGGGCCTCGTGTCAGCCTTGATAGGTCTGCTCGGCTTGATTTTTGCCTTGATCCTCTTTGCGTGGATTAGGCGGCAACCGGCCGGCACCGACCTGATGAAAGAAATCGCAGATACTATTCATCACGGCGCCATGGTGTTTTTGAGACGCGAGTATAGCATTCTCGTCATATTCGTCGTCATTGTTTTTCTCTTACTCGCGTGGCGGATTCGTATTCAAACCGGCTTCGCCTTCCTTGGTGGAGCAGCCTGCTCGATGCTGGCCGGTTTCATCGGTATGCAGGCGGCCACCCGGGCCAACGTTCGCACTACTGCCGCCGCTAAATCAAAAGGACAACCCAAAGCCCTCTCGATTGCCTTCTCCGGCGGCGCGGTTATGGGTATGTCCGTAGCCTCACTTGGCTTGATCGGAGTCGGAGTCGTTTTCTACTTCTTCGGTGACAATCCGGCTCACTCGGCCGTTATCAACGGCTTCGCCATGGGGGCATCGTCAATCGCCCTCTTTGCCCGTGTCGGCGGCGGCATTTATACCAAGGCCGCCGATGTCGGGGCCGATCTGGTGGGTAAGGTGGAAGCCGGTATTCCAGAGGACGACCCTCGCAACCCGGCTGTCATAGCCGACAATGTCGGTGATAACGTCGGCGATACCGCCGGCATGGGGGCCGACCTGTTCGAGTCCTATGTCGGCTCGGTGATCGCAACGATCGCTATCGGTGCTACCGCCACCGCCGCCAATCTCGGACTCGCAGGCCCGATGGTCAGTGATGCCGTGCGTCAGGACTACATGCTGTTGCCTCTGCTGATTGTGGCGTTCGGGGCCCTGGCCTCAATGCTTGGCGTGGTCTCGGTTCACCTCTTTGCGAAAATGAACCCGGCCGCCACACTGCGTCTGGTGACCTACGTGGGTGCGGTCATCATGCTCCTGGCATCCTGGATTATCATCGATACCCTTGGACTGAACGGCAACATATTCTGGGCTATTCTCGGGGGTAACCTGGCCGGAATCATACTTGGGCTATTAACAGAATACTATACAGCGGCCGCACCTATCCGCCGAATAGCCAACGCTTCCAACACCGGCGCCGCGACCAACATCATTCACGGCCTGGCCGTGGGGATGGAATCGGTTCTTTTCCCGATTATCGTGATCTGTGTGGCTATCTGGACCGGCTTCTGGTTCTCCGGCCTTTACGGTATCGGTATTGCCGGTGTCGGTATGCTGGCGACGATCGGCGTGACCATGTCGGTCGACGCCTACGGTCCGATTGCTGATAATGCCGGCGGTATTTCCGAAATGGCCGGCCTTGGACCGGAAGTCCGCTCTATCACTGACCGGCTCGACGCCCTCGGCAATACCACGGCGGCCATCGGTAAGGGCTTCGCAATTGGTTCGGCCGCTCTCACCGCTCTGGCCCTGTTTTCGGCTTATGCCTCCGCTGTCGGTCTGGAGATGATCAATATTCTCGAAGTCAACGTTATCATCGGCTTCTTCATCGGCGGCGTTCTCCCGTTCTTCATTGCCGCATTGACCATGACGGCGGTTGGTAAAGCCGCCGCACAGATGGTCGATGAAGTGCGGCGTCAGTTCCGCGAAATCACGGGGCTCATGGAAGGTAAGGCTAAACCCGATACCGGCCGCTGTGTTGATATCGCGACGCGCGGCGCCCTCAAGCAGATGGTGGCTCCCGGTGTGACCGCTATCGCCGCACCGATTGTTATCGGTTCCATACTCGGGGCCAAAGGACTCGGCGGCATGCTGGCCGGCTCCACGATGTCGGGTGTGATGCTCGCCCTCATGATGGCCAACGCCGGCGGCGCCTGGGATAATGCCAAGAAGCATATTGAGGCCGGCGCACACGGTGGTAAGGGCTCCGCTGCCCACAAGGCAGCGGTGGTCGGTGACACTGTCGGCGACCCGTTCAAAGATACTTCCGGACCATCGATGAATATTCTCATCAAGCTCATGGCCATCGTTTCGCTGGTTGTCGGCGCGGCCATGTTCCATCCGTAGTTCGACGCTCTAAATTGATATTTCGGCGGGTCGGCTTCTGGCCGGCCCGTTTTTTTTGCCGGACCCCTTGAATATCCGCCGGTTTTGTTAGTAATTGTCTGCAGGCGAAGCGAGATGAAACTTTTCGCAACTGTCTACGTTAACTGTAACCATACTAATATCTTGAGGAGTAGGTGATGGCAGAGACAGATCAGTTTCCGGTTGAGTCTATTCCCATGTCTGAGCCAACAGAAACCGGAATATCAGGCAAGGGGCTGTACGAAGTGTTTTTCGCTCCGACGGCCTTCTTCAATCGGCTGAAGTCACAGCCGAAAATTCTCGTCCCATACATTGTCTTCGGTCTCCTGATGGCAGTCGGATTCTATCTTCTGAAGGGGTTGTCGATCGATATGCAGCTACAGGCCGCACGCGCGCGCGAGGCGGCACCACCGCAAATGCCGTCGAGGCAGATGCTGGAGCTGTTTGCCTTCGCGATCCCAACCTTCCTGTTTCTCCTGGCGCCGCTGGTGGAATCGGCTTTTGCGGCGTTTTGGGGTAACTTTATCATGGCCGGCAATGCCCGATTCAAGCAGTTGCTGTCGGTCATTTTATATGGTGAGATTATCTACGCCGCAGGCTTTCTGGTCCAGGTTCCCTTGATGCTGTACAAGAAGACTGTGCTGGTATCGCTTTCGCTGGGAGTGCTCGTGCCCAACCCGAGCCCGACAAACGTTCTCTATTTGATTCTATCGAAAATTAACGTTTTCCTCATCTGGGAATTAATCGTGGTCGGTATTGGGTTGTCTATTATTTATGGCTTTTCCCGCAACAAAGGATTTCTTTTGTCTGTCCTATCGGTAGGGTTGCTCGCCGCCCTGCAACTGGCGACCAGCCTGATAGGTATAGCAATGCAGTAGCTTCTTAAGGAGACTGATACATGCGAAGAGTAACTGGCACGATCCTCTTAGTCACGTTCGTATTGGCCATGGCCGGAACGCAGGTCAGGGCCGCGGTATTGACGCTCGATGACTGTATTGAGTTGGCGCTGCAGAAACGCGCCTCCATTATTCAGGCGCGCGGCTCGGAACAGACCGCCTACGCCGGCCAGCGTTCCGCGCTCGGTGCCTTTCTGCCACGGATTTCGGCCTCGTATTCCTGGTCAAAGGGAAAAGAGACCGACATTACACCGCCAAACCAGCAGGCCACAGGGTATGAGACCGTTCTGGACACAATTGTCGTGAATGGTCAGACCGCTGTCGACGCCCGCCAGGTGCCGACCGGAATCCAGGAAATCACCGAGCAGACCAACGGCCCGCGCAAGACCCTTGGAATAAGCGCGTATATGACACTGGTCGATTTCTCCAACATTTTTGACTACGCCTCCGCGAGCGCGGCCCATTCGTCCGCAAAGCTCGATGTACTGGCATCGGAGCAGGATCTCATCTACAGCGTCAAGACCTCCTATTACGCATACCTGGCAACGGTTCAGAATGTGGCCGTTCAGGAAGATGCCGTCAAGCGATCCGAAGAGCAGTTGAAACTCATTCAATCGCGCTTTGACCTCGGCTCGGCATCGTTGTCGGACGTGCTCAAGCAGAAAGTCCTATACGGTAACGACCGGTTGAGCCTCCTGACAGCTCAGAATGGAGTGACTAACGCCAAGGCCAATCTTGCCTACACCATCGGGCTTGATCCAAAGCAGGAGCACGAGTTTTCGTCGGAGTATACCGTTCGCGCCTACGAAGGCACGCTCGATGATGCCATCAAGTTCGGCATGGATCACAATCCGACCCTGCTGTCCAGTGAGCAAACGCTGTCGCAGGCCGTCAACGGCGTCCGGTCGGCCAGGGCAAGCTATCTCCCAACCCTGTCGCTGTCAGGCAGCTACAGCAAATCCAGCGGGACTCAGAGTTTTCCCTACACTATTGACTACTCGAGCAAGTCACTGTCATACGGATTTTCTGTCAATTGGAATATCTTCGACGGCTTTCTCCGTCAACAAAATATCACTCAGGCCAGCGTTTTCAGGAACAACGCCCGGGCAGGTTTTTCAGATACCCGCAATCTCACGGTGGCCAACATCAAGACCGCCTACCTGGATATCGAGCAGCTTAAGGAAAAAAAGTCGGTTTCCCAGGAAAATGTGGATGCCGCGCAGGAAGATATGAAAATCACGCAGGAAAAATACAACCTTGGCGCCGCGACTATCCTGGATCTGCTCGACGCACAGGTGTCGCTGAAGCAGGCCCAGGTCCAGCTCATCCAGGCCGATTTTGACCTGAATCTCGCCATCGCCAAACTCGAAAACGCTATGGGAAAGATGTAGTATAATGGATAAAAGGCGAAACGTACGATGAATCGAAAAAAGGTACTTATATTTTCCGGTATCGCTGTCGTAGTACTCCTTCTGGTGTACTTCGCAATCAAGAGCGACACGACATCCGGCATGGAAGTATACGCCGATACCGTTGCAAACAGAAGTCTGGTCGAAGAGGTCTCGGCCTCCGGGAGGATTCAGCCGAAAACCAAGGTCAACATCACAGCCGAGGTGACCGCGGAAATTATCGACCTTCGTGTGCGTGAGGGTGACCGCGTAAAAGCGGGCGATCTCTTGATCGTGCTCGACACCGTCCAGGCCCAGTCAGACGCCGATCAGGCCCGTTATGCCGTGAATGAAATCAGTGCCCGGCTCGACGGCGCCCAGTCGACACTGGACCAGGCCAAGGAAGAGTACCAGCGTCAGCAGCACCTCTATGACAACAACCTGACCTCCGAGACCGCTTTCAAGAATGCCAAGTACGCGTACCTCAATGCCAATGCATCCTTCGAGGCCATGCAGGCACAGGCCAGTCAGGCGCAATCGAGACTGGAAAAGCAGCTTGACAATCTGACCAAGACGAAGATTGTGGCTCCGATGTCCGGTATCGTCACGCTGGTCGATTGCGAAGTCGGTGAAATCGCTCCCGCCCAGACCGCGTTCACGCAGGGCAAAACTCTCATGACCATTTCCGATCTTGATGTGTTCGAGGTCGAGGTCGAGGTCGACGAAACCGAAATAGCCAAGGTTGACCTCGGACAGCTCGCTGATATCGAGGTTGATGCGATTCCGGATACAACCTTTCAGGGTCGCGTTGTCGAAATCGGAAATACGGCCATCATGTCCAACCTCGGGACTCAGGACCAGTCGACCAATTTCAAGGTCAAAGTCGTTTTTAATGATAAGAATGCCAGTATTCGCCCGGGCATGTCCGCCACTGTCGATATCAGAACGGCCGAGCGCAACGAAGCGGTGACCGTGCCGTTCAGTTCGGTGGTCATGCGGTCTTATGATCTTGATTCACTGGAACTCGCCCGCGCCGCGGAGAGCGCCGGCCCCACCGAGGCCGTTCAGGCTGCGGAGAATCCGGAAGACACGGCTGCCGTAAGCGAGAAGAAACCGGAAGAACTGAAAGGCGTGTTCATCATTCGCGATGGTAAGGCGCGCTTCGTGCAGATAGAAACCGGCATCGCTGACCAGAAACATATCGAAGTTACAGAGGGCCTCACGCCCGGTGACTCGGTCATATCCGGCCCGTACCGCATTCTCAGGACAATTCGCGACGGTGATGTCGTCGAAGTGATGAGAAAGCCCGAGAAGGGAATGGTCTAAACATGGCTCTGATTGAAACCAAGGACCTCTGGAGAACCTACGAAATGGGCGCGGAAAAAGTCCACGCCCTGCGCGGGGTCTCGATAAGCATCAATAAGGGCGAGTATGTCGCCATCATGGGACCGTCCGGATCAGGCAAATCGACCCTGATGAATCTCATCGGATGTCTCGACACGCCGACCCAGGGCAGCTACTGGCTGAACGGTAAAGAGGTTGACCGGATGAACGACAACGAACTGGCCAACATCCGTAATCGCGAAATCGGCTTCGTCTTTCAGACGTTCAATCTTCTGCCGCGGGCCTCGGCGCTGCACAATGTCGAGTTGCCCTTGATCTACAACGGCACATCGGCCAGGGAGCGTCAGGAAAAAGCCAGATCGGCCCTCAAAAAGGTCCAGCTCGAGGACCGTATGAACCACAAGCCCAATGAGCTTTCCGGCGGACAGCGACAGCGCGTCGCGATCGCCCGGGCGCTCGTCAACAACCCGTCGCTGATGCTCGCCGACGAGCCCACCGGAAACCTGGACAGCAAGACCTCGCGCGAGATCATGAAATTGCTCGATGACCTCTACCGGCAGGGCAATACGATCATTGTCGTGACCCACGAACGGGAGGTAGCCGAGCACGCCCAGCGGGTGCTGTCGATTCTCGACGGGCAAATCGCCGGCGATGAAGTCCTTACGGAGGCCCAGCGTAACGGGGTTCACTAAATGGTAACCGGATCCCTCCTCAAAATTGCGTTCGATTCGCTGCTTTCCAACAAGCTGAGATCGGGGCTGACATTGATCGGCGTTATTTTCGGCGTCACGTCGGTCATGACAATTATCTCTGCCCTGCAGGGCATGATGGATAATATCGAAAAGGATCTCGCCCAGCTCGGGCCATCCACCTTCATTGTCCAGCGGATCGGCATCATAACTTCCGAGGAGATGTTCTGGGACAAGGTAAAACGCAAACCTCTCGATCTCGAATCGGCTGATTTGCTCCGGGAAGGATGTACGCTCTGCGAGCAGGTGTCCGAGCGGGCGTTTGCGCAGGCACGTGTGAAATACCGAAGCGACGCCCTGAAAAACGTCTTCATCGTCGGTGCGTTGGCGAACTATATTGATATCGTCGATCTTCGGGTGGCCCAGGGGAGATTTCACGCAGCTGAAGACGACCGCTACAGGAGGAATGTCGCCTTCATCGGCGACAAGCTCCGGGAGGAGTTCTTCCCGGGCGTCGATCCGATCGGCAAGGAAATCAAGTTGAACGGCATACGATACACCGTCATCGGTGTCGCCAGGAAATCCGGTTCTTCATTCGGAGGCGGCGACGAGGACAACTATGTCGTCATCCCGTTATCGACGTTTCAGAAGCAGTTCGGTGCGCCCCGGCGCGGTTACAGCATCTTTGTCAAGGCACGTTCGGTAGAGGCCCTCCCGCGGGCCATGGATGAGGCCAGGGTAATTCTTCGGGCCCAGCGCCATGTCCCCTATAATGAAGAAGATGACTTCGACATGCTCACGGCCGACAACGTTCTTGATCTGCTGAACCAGATAACGCGGTTGTTCCGCCTCGGCCTGATAGGCATTTCATCCATCTCGCTGGTGGTCGGCGGCATTGTCGTCATGAATATCATGATGGTTTCAGTTTCCGAACGGACGAGAGAAATCGGCATCAGGAAATCTCTTGGCGCCAAGCAGAAACACATTCTCCTGCAGTTTCTCTTTGAATCCTTGCTGGTAACCATGTCGGGCGGTCTTATAGGTATTGTCGCCGGATACCTTATCGCCAGGGGATTGATCGCTAAACTTGGCATGGAGATTTCGCCATCGACGGTGGCGATTCTGGCCGGCTTATTTATTTCCACGAGTGTCGGGCTCTTTTTCGGAATTTACCCCGCCATGAAGGCCGCCCGGCTCGATCCGGTCAAGGCATTGAGTTTCGAGTAATGACAATATGACCCTGACTTTTACTGAAATCAAAGAAGGCATTCGGATGGCTATGGGAGCCATCGCCGCCAACAAGTTTCGCGCGGGCCTGACTATCCTGGGCGTTATGATCGGTGTCAGCTCGGTCATTGGGATGGCGGCTCTTGTCGATGGTCTCCACGGCGCCATGAACCGCCAGATCGACCAGCTCGGCTCAAACATCATCATGGTGAGTCGCATGCCCCCGAATGTAGACCACGATGAACTCACCGAAGAACTCCGCAACCGTCCGCCTATTACCGAAGGCGAAGCGAAAGCAATACAGCAGAATGCCCAGTACGTCGACGGCGTGTCGCCGCAGAATTACTATTTCCAGCCGGGCGGTAACATAGCCAAATACAAAAATCGCAAGTTCAACCGTCCGTCGCTGTTCGGCACGTGGCCCGATTATATCAAGGTGAGAGACCGGCAGTTGCAGAGCGGACGCTTCCTTTCGCCGATAGACGAGCAATACCGGCTGATGGTCTGTGTCCTCGGAAGCAGCGTGGCGCAGACGCTCTTCGAAGGCGAGCCGCCCGTCGGAAAAGAAATTCGTATGAACGGCTACAAGTTCGAAGTAATCGGCGTACTCGAGGAAGTCAAGATGATGTTCGGTAATCAGGGCGAAAATAACGCCGTCATCATTCCGCTGTCGACATTCGGTAAGCTCTACCCGTGGGAAGAAGCTCTCGGGCTCTCCGTCCGCGCCAACAGCTTCGAAAACGTCAACATCGCCCTGGATGAAATCACGGGGATTCTGAGAGCCTACCGCAAGGTACCATTTAACGAACCCAACAACTTTGAGCTCTCCACGCAGGAGCAGTTCAAGGACTTCATCGGCAATGTCACCAAGTACATCTATATCGCCATGATCGTGATTACTTCGGTCGGGCTGATGGTCGGCGGTATCGGCGTAATGAATATTATGCTGGTTTCTGTCACTGAGCGAACCCGTGAAATAGGGGTGCGAAAGGCAATTGGCGCCAAACGAATCAATATCGTGCTCCAGTTCCTGACCGAGGCGATGGCTCTCTCGGGTACCGGGGGAATCATTGGAGTCATCATCGGCATTGCTGCCGGTCTGGTAATAAACGCCCTTATCGGTTTTCCCGTGAGCCTGCCGATCTTCTGGGTGGTGGTAGGATTCGTCGTGTCCGTATCCGTAGGATTGATATCGGGAGTATATCCGGCCTTCAAGGCGGCCCGGCTGGACCCCATTGAAGCCCTCAGATACGAGTAGATGGGCCCCACTTCACTTGATTTGACTTTTTTCCCTTTTATATTGCCCGTGTTTGCACGTCTCTGTACCTTGGAACGCGTATATCCGTATAATGTTTAACAGGTAGATGAAACGTTATTATAACATCTTTGCCACGGGTGCGCTGGTCCTGCTGTTCGCTCTGGCGGCGCCCGTTCACGCCCAGATTGCCGGTGATGTTGCTCAATCGGTCGAGCCGGCCCCCCCGGCCTTTCAGGTAGATTACGCCAGTTTCAAAGGCGACAGTGCCGGTCTTGTGAGACTGGAAATTTACTATAAAGTCTACAACTACGGTCTGCGGTTCGAGAGGCGCGATGACAATTACGTGGCCGAATATGAGTTGCGAATCGCCGTCGAAGACGATGAACGCAATCCGGTCGACGTCTACACCGCCGACAAGAATATCGTCGTCTCTTCCGAAGCAAAGGCCAAATCCAGGCTCGACTTCCGCACCAGCCAGACCAGCTTCATGCTGCCGGCCGGCGATTATCAACTGTTCTTTACACTGCGCGATGCCCTCAGTACGGATGTCTTTCGCTACGAGAACAGACTTGACCTTAAGGATTTCGAAGAGGACTACCCGACTTTTTCCGGTGTTGAGTTCGCCCGCCACATCGAAGAAAGCAAACCCGATGACAGCAGTGTTTTTGACAAGGGCCGCCTGGGAGTAATTCCCTCGGTTTCTCGCGAATACCAGGGAGAGGACAACAGTCGATTGCTGTATTACATGGAACTCTACCAGGGTGCCGACTCGTCTGAAAAAGTTCTTGTGGAAACCATTATCAGAAGCCCGACACGGGGGATGATTTACCGCGATACCCTGACAACAGTTTTCCAGAACCCGACCGAGCGTCAGCTGCGCGAGATTTCCTCGGCAGATTTTCCGCCGGGCGATTATGAGATGGAAATCCTGCTTCGGGGCCGACGAAACAAGAAACTCGGGCAGCAGAAGGAGCTGTTTTCCATCAAATGGTCACAGGGCTCGCTGCTCAGGCATGATTACAAGACGGCCCTCGACCAGATAGCCCTGATCGCCCGCGCCGGTGAACTCGACCGGATGAAAGATCTCAAAACCTACGAAGAGCGCGCCAGGGCATTCAATGAATTCTGGCTGGCACGCGACCCGAGTGTGGGCACGGCTGAGAATGAAGTAAAAGATGAGTTTTATCGCCGTATCGAATACGCCAACGTCCAGTTCCGTGCCATGCGGCGCGAGGGATGGCGTACCGATCGGGGAAGAATATATGTCATTCACGGCGAGCCGGATCAGATCGACGATTATCCGATGTCGCCGCAGTATGTACCCTACCAAATCTGGCATTACTACAAGCAGGGGCGATACCGTCGGTTCCTTTTTGTCGATGAAGACCTTGACGGGGACTATCGGCTGGAGTATCCATACGACGGTCTGAATCAACGCCCGGACTTTTAATGGAGGTGTAGCGTGAGAAAAGGGATTCCGGGGTACGTATATCTTCTTGGGTTTTTGCTTTTTGGCGTCGCACTGGCGCCGGTACAGGCACAGACGGGCGGGAGCGATCTGAGTATTTACGCGGGGGTCAGTTATTACCCCAATCCGTCCTATGATTCCCTCGTCCCGGTTGAGTTTTCATTCACGCTCAACCGGTCCGATTTCGAGTTCTTCAAACCGGACTCAGCCGACAACAGGTACTACGCCCGGATTTTTGCCGAAGTAAAGCTGCTCGGCGACGACGGCTTTCCGGTTGATTCCGCCAAGACCTATTTTTCATCGTCAGTAGCTGACACCGCGGAGGCTTCCAAATCCGGATACCGTCTCTTCAACAATCTGGTGCTTCGTGCCAGGCCGGGTCACTATACGGCTCGCCTGACTGTCATTGACGCCGTCAGCAAGAAAGAAGGAAGCGTTTTCTACGACTACGTCAATGTCCCGCATATCAATCGCGAGAATCTCAGTATCGGCGGCACAAGCGTCGCCTACGCGGTCTCGCGGGTTGATACGTCCGCCGCGGGCTACGATAACCTGGTAAAGAACGGCTTTCGCGTCCTGACAAACCCGCTGGCCGTATTTTCTACCGAGGACACCGTGATGTACATCTACGGTGAGATCTATCATCTGGCCTACGATTCTGCGCGAGGGTCAAAATACCAGCTCGCTTACCGGATCGACACCGAGTTCGGGGAGGAATTCCGCAATTTCGGATATACCTTCGTCGACAAACCGGGGAAGTCCGCAGCTGTCATCCAATCGTTCGATATCAGCGGCTGGCCTGCGGGGAACTACAACCTGGTGATGGCTGTCACTGACACCGTGAGCCACGAAGACGCGACCGCCACCATCCCGTTCAAGATCGTGTCACCGACACGGATTCTGGCGGCCATGACCACACGGGGAACCTTCGATCCGTATGATACGCTCGATCTGCAGGCCAAAGAGAACCTTGTGGCTTATATGCTGACACCTGCCGAAAAACAGGTGTTTTCGGGCCTGTCTCCCGACGGCAAGCTGAACTATCTCAGCCAATACTGGCGAGAGCATGACTCTGATCCGACCACGGAGCGTATCGAGAACCGCAATGAAATGATAGAACGATATCAGTACGCCAACCGAATGTACTCCACCAATGTGGCCGGCACCAACGGGTGGTCGACCGACCGCGGGCGTATATACATGACCTACGGTCCTCCCGAAAAACACGAGGATTTTCCGTCCCCTCTTTCCGGCAACCCGTACTCCGTCTGGTGGTACTTCTCCAAACGCGAGGGCTCCGTGTTCGTCTTTGAGGACAAGTACGGTTATGATGACTATCTGCTGGTCCATTCCAACGTCGAGGGTGAGCGGTTTGATAAAGTCTGGGACCAGCGTCTGAAACAGGATTACTCCGGATCATATTGACCTTGGTCCCCGGACCCGATTACCGATAAAAAGAAAAGGCCGCAACCATTGGATGCGGCCTTTTTCTCTGGGAGAAGATATCTTAAATGGCCTACGGCCCTACCGGAGGGAGCGTCTTGCTCGCCGCCTGGTTTCGGAATGTTCGTCGAACCGGCACGGTGAATCGGGTGGACTCATCGTCACTGACCTGTATGGTGAACGACTTGTCGAATGATTTGTCCAGCACGTCGTTGCGAAGTTTCAACGTTCCTTCCGCTTCCGAGTTTGCCGCCACTGTTTTCGGCAGATCGATTTCGAAATAATCCGGTGCCGTGGAGACGAGAGAAATCTGAAGGTCCTGCGATGATATATTGCTTATCGCGAACTTAATCTCGTCACGCTGCATGTCGCCGAACTGGGAGACATCCAGCTTATACGGCTTGATAACTACCGGGTACGTAGAATCCGGGCGCTTGACCACGTCCGCAATGATTCGAACGGTCTTGGGCGGACCGCCCTCATTCGTCTCTATCTTAGGCGATTTGGTTACCCGTGAATTATAAGTCTTGGTATTGAAAATGATCTCCAGACGTGTGCTGTCACCGACAGCGAGGACCTCTCTTTCGAGAGGCGCCTTGGTGCAGCCTCAGCCAGGCACCACTTTCAATATCTTTAGCGTGTCGTCACCCGTGGAGTACAGCCAGAATACGTGCGTGAGCTTCGAATTCTGCGGCGCGTATCCAAAATTGAAAACTGGTTCCTTGATCGTCAGGTGCGGCGCAGCCTGCACCAGACCACAAACCAGCACAACCAGCAGCGCGCTAAGGAGAATGTTTCTGAACTTCATCAAACCAACCATGTCCTCTCATTAGCTCTGTTTGCGGTTCTTATATCTATTTCTATTCACTATATCGAATATATATACGTTTTCTTCCGCACTTTATGGCGAAAATATCTTCCGCCGTATCGGAACGGTGATCCGCTTTTCATAATCAGGACCGTCCGACATCAGAATCGTTACCGATTCGACAAACTCCGAATCGAGGTAATCGGGGCGTACCCTGATATACCCCGGTACTTCCGAATGGGGGCGCACCGACTCCGGAATAACGATTTCGCATTCCTTGAGAGGGCTTGAGACCTCTTCCAGCCTCAGGAAACGCTCGGAATGATTGGTAATCACGAAATCGATACTGTCGACGGACACCGCGGACAATTTCGAAAACTCGAACCGGTACGGCTTTATGGTAATTGGCCGCAACGAATCCGGCCGGAGCACGTTGATGTCCGAAAGAAAAACTCGGTACGGCCGCTCGCGCATGGAATTGGTGTGAATGGTGACATACTTGTCCAGGACGCCGATAGCCCCGCCGACATCCCAGTAAAAATAAGCTTTCGTGCTGTCCCCGGGGGCCAGGAGCCGGTTGTCGATTCTTGAAGTGATCTCATCCGTCCCCGGGACCATCACGACTATTTCCAGCGTATCCGTCCCGGATGATTTCAGCCAGAATGAGGTCTCAACTGTGGAATTAATCGGAGTCCAGCCAAAATCGAATTTGTCTACCTTCAAGTGGAGGGCAGGATCTGCCGACACTGTCGATGCAAGGATACCGGTGGCTAGTAGGATCACGGTTAGCGTTTTCATGACTGTTCTTTATAAGCAGTTATAAGGTGTTGGTTCCAGACCATCTAAGGTATCAAATATAACTTGATTAGTCAAGGTGACGTCCCTTTTTTTGCTTGTCTTACATGGTTAAGTGGGCTACCATTGATCTCTAGCCGGGAACCGATGCCGCCGGAGAATATCGCTGATGAATGTCATTGAGATAGACAGACTTACGAAAATCTACGAAACGCATATGAGACGCGGCAATATCACTGCTCTCGACGGCGTCTCTCTCGGAGTGGGCCAGGGAGAGATCTTCGGTTTGCTCGGTCCCAACGGCGCCGGGAAAACCTCCCTGCTGAAGGTACTTCTTAGCATAACTCAGGCCACCGCCGGCGACGTTTTTATCTTCGGTCTCAGGCCATCGAACCCCGAGTCCCGCCGAAAAACCGGTTACCTGCCTGAAAATCATCGATTTCCCAACCACTTGACCGGTCAGGGCCTGCTTGGATTCACCGGCCGACTTTTTGGACTTCCCCAGAAGGTCATAGATGCCCAGAGCGACCGTATCCTCCCGCTGGTCGGTATGGATCGGTGGGCAAATACCAAAATCCGCAAGTACTCGAAAGGCATGATGCAGCGCATCGGCCTGGCCCAGGCGCTCCTGCCGGACCCTGATATTCTGCTCCTCGACGAGCCGACTGACGGTGTTGATCCCGTCGGTAAAATGGAAATCCGGCAAGTCCTGCAAAAGGTCCGCGAGGAAGGTAAGACAATCTTTCTCAATTCACATCTGCTTTCCGAGGTGGAATCAGTCGCCGACCGGGTAGCTATCCTGTCCCGCGGCAAGGTCGTTCGAGTGGATTCCGTCGCCAATCTGACCCGCAAGCAGAGCCAGTACCAGATAGAGGCCGCTATCGGAAACAACCTGGTGGATGTTCCGGCCGAATCAGGGAAAGTCATATCGGTCTCCAGCGATGGCATGCTGGTCGAAGTGCCAAACTTCGAAGGGCTGAAT
Source organism: uncultured Ignavibacteriales bacterium (assembly GCA_964396245.1). Lineage (GTDB taxonomy): Bacteria > Zixibacteria > MSB-5A5 > GN15 > FEB-12 > CAYNEO01. Next base: position 19,121 of record CAYNEO010000009.1, on the reverse strand, counting down.
AAGATCATAGACCTGCTTCGCCTGAGAGGCGTCCTGATCAAATCCGTCAAGCCGCTGACTATCACACTCGAGCAATCTTTCATGGAGATTGTGGCCGGCGGGGAAGTTGCCGAAGGGGAGACGCGGACATGAAGGGCATTGCGCGCGATACGGTCCTCGAGATGTTCGACCGCAAGATGATCTGGCTGTTTTTGATCATCACGCTGCTTGCGGTATTGATTACGCTGGCCAGTGGCGGGTTGCGGGTTCCGATCGAGGAACAATCCTCCCAGCAGGGGCTGACCGGACTGGAAGGAATAAAAGCAGCGATTATTGCCCCGGTGACAATCGCATATATGTGGATTCTGTCTCTGCTTGGCATACTCGGCACGGCCGGTTTATTTCCACGGATGCTCGAGCGTGGACGCGCGGAATACTATCTGTCGAAACCGATATCGCGCGGTTCTCTTTATTTCAACAAAATGTTTGGGATATTCATAGCCTACTTCGGGGTCATTTCGTTGTCGTTGATAGTCGTCTATGCCACCCTGACTCTCGTGCACGGTAGCTTCAGTCTGAGACTGCTGTTGACGACAATCGCTACGGGTGGGGTTGTCTTCTTCATCTACCTGAGTATCGCAATCTGTGCCGGTATTATCGCGGGCTCCCATGCCATTGCTATCATGACCGCTTTTATCATCGGAGTAGCCCAGTGGGCGCTAAGTGGGCGGCAAGTTATTAAGCAGTTAGTGGATTCTTCTCTTTTTTCGGGAATCCTTGACGGCTTCTATTACATCATACCCAAGACTGGCGAGATACTTGACATTGGACGCGACTTTGCCTTGGGAAGACCCGTCCCGAGCTGGATGCCCCTCTGGAGTTCTCTGTTGTTCTCCCTGGTAGTGATTCTCGTCACGATCTGGATATTCAATCGGAAGAATTACTGAGAACCTTTCCCGTCTGCCCGGCGTTGTAACTATGATTCGGTTGCAGTCTAATCCAAAACGCAATGGGCAATTCAAAACATATATCAGGACTTCTCGAACCGCTGCGGACCGCGATGGAACTAGAGCGCCGCGGCCGGGCTTTTTTCCTCGAAGCCGCCCGGAAGACCGAAAGCGTCCTTGCCCGCCGGACATTCGAGTTTCTGGCCGCCGAGGAAGACCGACATATCGAGCGGATCGAGGAATTCTATCGGTCTCTCGAACAAACCGGCGAAGACAATCTGCCTGACACGGAACCGTCAACCGCCTCGGACCGGCTTGCCTCCTTCAATGAAACACTCGCCCGGCTGAGGGACCGGGTCAACCCCTCGATCACCGACAGGGAAGCATATCAGACCGCGCTTGCATTTGAAAACGGCGCCGAGGATCTCTACATGGCCAAGGCGCGCGAAGCCACCAACCCGAAAGTCAAAAAATTCTATGAGTGGCTGATCGAAGAGGAGTCGATGCATTCCCGGCTGCTCGATTCGTGCCTCGAGTTCGTGGACGATCCGGTGACGTGGTTTAAAAGACACGGTTCGTCGAATCCCTGATGGACTCCGTCCCCATACATGAATACCACCGAAACGTGCTTTACATTCCTCACGACGCGTTCTATATTCGGGCCAATCTGCGATTACAGTCATAAGGAGACTCCCGTATGAAACCGAAGGATTATCTCAAAAAAACCCAGAGCAAGAGATTCAAAGAACTGTTCACCCTTCTCAGTTTCCCCAGCGTGTCGGCCAAATCTGAACACAAAAAAGACATGCTCGCATGCGCTGACTGGCTGAAAAAGCATCTTGCCGGGATCGGATTCAAATCCCGGGTCGTAAAGACAGCCGGCCATCCTATTCTCTATGCCGAATACATGGCGGACAAGAATGCGCCCACGCTGTTGTATTATGGCCACTACGACGTTCAACCGCCGGAACCGCTCGACCTCTGGAAGTCTCCACCCTTCAAGCCCGAAATTCGAGCCGGGTATATCTACGGTCGGGGTTCGTCCGACGACAAGGGTCAGGTGTTCGCCCACATCAAGGGTCTCGAGGCAGTGCTACAGGCTGATGGCAAGCTGCCCGTCAATGTCAAGTTTCTCATCGAGGGCGAAGAGGAGTCGCATTCGACGAACCTGCCGAAATTCATCCGTCAGAACAAGAAACTGCTCAAAGCCGACATCGTCGTCATCTCCGACACCTCGCAATTCAGCCTCACTCAGCCCGCCGTATCTTACGGTCTGCGCGGAATCGCCGTGGTCGAAGTATTCGTGTACGGGCCTAATCGCGACGTGCACTCCGGCACCTACGGCGGCGCCATAGCCAATCCGGCCAACGTGCTTTGCTGGATGGTCGGTCAGCTCCATGACAAGAACGGCAAGGTCACTATCCCCGGATTTTACAGGGACGTCAAGCCGCTCTCGGCGTGGGAACGGAAACAAGCGAAAAAGCTCCCGTTTAGCGAAGCGGCATACAAGAAAGAACTCGGCGTCCGGGCGCTTCAGGGTGAAAAAGGCTACTCAGTCTACGAGCGTGTCGGTTCACGCCCGACCTGCGATGTCAACGGACTGACCAGCGGCTACCAGGGCGAAGGCGCCAAGACCATTATTCCGTCGTACGCCTCCTGCAAGATCACCATGCGTCTCGTGCCGAACCAGGATCCGAATGACATCTGCAACAAAATCGAAAAATACCTCATGCACATTGCCCCGAAATCGGTCCGCGTCAAGGTGGACAAACACGGCGGCGCCAAGGGAGTGGTTGTTCCGACCGATGGCCCCTGGCTCGAGGCCGCCGGACGGGCAATCAAGGCCGGATTCGGCAAAGAACCGGTCTTCATGAAGGAGGGCGGCTCGATCCCGATCGTTGTTGACTTCAAGGAAATGCTCGGCCTCGATACGCTCTTGATCGGCTTTGGCCAGGATGGCGACAATATCCATTCGCCCAACGAAAGATTCCGCGTGCGGGACTTCGAACGGGGCTGCCTTACCGCAGCGGCGCTGCCGTATGAACTGGCAAAGGTGAAATAGTTATGGATTTGGGACTAAAAGGCAAGAAGGCGCTGGTTACCGGCGCCTCCGCCGGCCTGGGATTCGCCGCCGCGAAAGCTCTGGCTGGCGAGGGAGCCGTTGTCATCATCAATTCCCGGAGCGAAGAACGCTTGAACAAGGCGGCCGGTGAAATAGAGCAGGCAACCGGCAACAGACCGGATACCCTCGTCGGCGACCTCTCGACCGACGACGGTTTGCAAAAAGTCGCCCGGAAAGTAAAAGCCCTCGAGCATCTTGATATCCTCGTCTCCAACACCGGCGGGCCGCCGCCCGGTAAGTTCCTTGACCTCGATGCCCGGGCATGGCACGATGCCGGGCGTCTCCTTCTCGAGTCAGCCGTCAGGCTGACCAACCTTGTCTTGCCCGGCATGATCGAGAGAAAATGGGGGAGACTCATATACATCACTTCAATAGCCGTCCTTCAGCCGATCGATGACCTCATTCTCTCGAACACCTATCGCGCCGGCGTGACCGCTTTTTGCAAGACAGTCTCCAATAACTATGCGTCGGAAGGCATAACTGCCAACTGTGTCTGCCCGGGTTATACGGGGACCGAACGGCTCAGGGACCTGGCCGCAAAACGCGCCGAAACGTCAGGAAAAACGGCGGATCAGGTGATGGCCGATTTCGGTGCTACAGTCCCTGCCGGACGTGTGGGGCGACCCGAAGAACTCGCGGCGCTAATCACGTTCCTTGCCGGTGAACGGGCCGGTTACATTACAGGCTCTTCCATTGCAGTTGACGGCGGCGCAAACAGGGCGATAGTATAACCTTGTACGGTAGTGACATAAACGATTAATCTAAAGTAACGGTTTGTCGTGTCCGCTCTGAAACTATTTGCATTGTCCCCGGTTACAGATCTCGTATGAGACCTTCCTTGCCCACATCAGAGCAAATCGAAAACGCCGCTGTTGGGGAGCAGAAAAGTTTCCTGGTGCTGGCGCTGGTTATCATGACCCAGCAGATAATGGGCTCGCTCGTGTACCCGATCGCCAAGTACGGGCTGACCTATATCGAACCGTTCACATTCGCCTTCTACCGGTATCTGCTCTCGGCCATCGTCCTCCTGGGAATCGTGAGACTGATGACGCATCGCCTGCCCATTGAGCGCAAAGACTACAAAAAGATCTTCCTGCTCGGCATACTCATCATTCCGCTCAACCAAACCCTGTTTCTTCTGGGCCAGTCAATGACCGGCGCAGGGCATGGCGCGGTTATTTTCTCCACCACTCCCATATTCGTGTTTCTGCTGGCGATCATTCATCTCAAGGAGAAGCTGATCTGGCGGCGGGCACTGGGTATCGTGATGGCTGTGGGAGGTGTTGCCGTTATCATGACTGGCGGAGCGGTGAAAATCGGTACCGATTATCTCATCGGTGACGCCATTATTGTGGTATCCGTAATCGCCTGGGCGTATTACACGATCATCGGCCGCGATCTCGTAAGGAAATATGGCGCCATACGGGTAACTGCCTATGCACTTGCATCGGGGACAGTGCTCTACACGCCTTTCGGTCTTATCCGCGCCTTACACTTTGACTACACAGGTGTGCCGCTTGGCGCCTGGGGGTCGGTTCTGTACATGTCGTTGGCACTGTCGGGGGTCGTCTATGTTCTCTGGTACTGGCTGTTGAAACACATGGATGCTTCGCGGGTAGCCGTTTACCACAACGTACAACCGATAATTGCCACGGTCGTCGCATATCTGTTCCTTGGTGAAGTAATCACCGTGACGTTTATTATCGGGGGCGGAATCGTTCTTGCGGGAGTGATCATAAGCGAGATAGGGGCGGGGAGGAAAGCCAGGGCGGCTGTGCCCTGAAACAGGCGGTGACGATCCGCCCAAGGCGGATCATCACCGGAGAAAACCGGATCAATGGCCTTCCCAGCTCATGAAATGCTTGAAATCCGCCGAGGCCGTAAAGCCCTGCGGATCATTCATGAATGAGATCATATTATCGACGAGGTAAATGTGGCTCTTTTCCTCGTCGGCAATCTTATTCCAGAGTTCTTTGCGTGTGGCGTCGGTTTCTTTCTCCGCCTCCTCGCGGTACATTTGCTCCGACTTTTCTTCGATCTCGCGAGCCTCCTTCCAGACCGCTTTGACATCATCGCCGTATAGAGTTGTCTTCCCTTCTTCAGTCAGCTGCTGAAAAAGATTCTTGGCGATCGATATGGTCTGCCCGCGCTGGTCGAAAATTGTCTTCGCCTCGCTGTGCATCCCCTCCTTGAGATTTTTGAAAATCTTGAAATGCCGAAGTTCTTCCTCGGCCAGCGTGGTGAATATTTTCTTCAACTCCGGCCGGTTCGCCTTCGATGCCGCCTGTTCGTAAAACGCTTTGCCGTCGCGCTCCATCTTCATGGCAAACTCGAGTATTTCCATAAGTGCTCCTTATCGTTACCTCGGTATTTTTCTATACTCAGTCGAGCGCACTCGAGCGGAGATTCTCTTTCGAGAAGTCCTTCTCGAGCTGCGGGTCGGTGAACACGCCGTCCTTTCGGATCAACTTGTCATCGAAATAGATCTCACCGCCCCCGTATTCCGGCCGCTGGATCAAAACCAGGTCCCAGTGGATGCTGGAATCATTGCCGTTCGGCGCCTCGTCGTAGCATTGACCGGGGGTGAAGTGGAACGAACCGGCAATCTTTTCGTCGAACAGCGTGTCGCGCATCGGATGCAGAATAAACGGATTGACGCCAATAGCGAATTCACCGACATACCTCGCACCCTCGTCGGTGTCGAAAATCTCGTTGAGTTTCTTGTCATCGCCCGAGCAGGTCGCCTTGACAATCTTGCCGTTCTCGAAGGTCAACTGGATGTCATTGTATACGACTCCCTGGTACAGCGAGGGAGTGTTATACTTGATCGTCCCGTTAATCGAGTCACGCACGGGAGCCGTGTAGACCTCACCGTCGGGGATATTCCGCTCCCCATCGCATTTGACACAGGGAATGCCCTTGATCAAGAAAGTCAGATCGGTACCGGGAGCGGTAATATGCACTTTGTCGGTAGCGTCCATGAGCGCGAACAGGCCGTCCTGCGCCTTCGACATCTTGGCATAATCCAGACAGCACACATCGTAATAGAAATCAGCGAATGACTCCTGTGATGTCTCGGCAAGCTGCGCCATGGCGTTATTCGGATATCTCAGGACGACCCACTTGGTCCGCTTGACGCGCTCTTCCAGATGCACCGGCTTGTAGAACAGTGTGTTTTGCCTGTCAACCTGCTTCTGGTCGACATCCGCCATATCAAACGGATTATCCGATCCCCGTAACCCGATATAGGCATCCGCAGCCTTCATCAGCGGCAGGTGCAACTCTGCCTGCTTCTTGAACTGCTCGTCCTTCGCATTCGCCACCCAGTGCCGAAGGAGAGATTCATCGTTGTAATACCAGAATACTGTCGCGCCCATCTGCGTGGCAAGCCGAATAACCTGCTTGCCAAGATCAAGCGTATCTTTCCCTTTTATTTCAAGATACAGGACTTCACCGGGCTGGATCTTCACCGAGTATTCAAGCAATAGTCGGGCCAGTACTTCGTTGCGCTTATCCATGGTCGGTACTCCTTTGATTTATGCTCGTACGATTTTGTTCCGAAGATAGCACAAAGACCGCTCCTGCGCAACCGGTCCCGCAACCGTCCGAACAATCGAGGGGGCGGCGTGTTATAGTTTTGTGATCCAGGGAAACGTCAGAATCGGCACGATGGGATTCAGTTATAAAGACTGGCTGGGCAACTTCTATCCGCAGTTTTGCCCGCCGGCTGATTTTCTCCAATTCTATGCCTCGCAGTTCAACACGGTGGAGATCGACAGCACGTTCTATCGTATTCCCACTGAACAAACGGTCGCAAAATGGATCAAAATCACGCCCGACTCATTCGTTATGGCGGCGAAATTCCCGCAGACGGTCACCCATGAGGGCGACGTCACGTCGAGGATCGAAACCGCCCACGCCTTCATCGAGGTCATGAAGGGTCTCAAGTCTAAACTCGGACCGCTCCTGCTGCAGTTTCCATACAGCTTCAAGCCGGATCAAAAGCCTCTGCTCACCGAGCTTGTAGCGACCCTTCCGACCGACATCCGTATTGCCATCGAACTGCGCAACAAAAACTGGCTGGGCGAGGAACTCTATGATATGCTCCGTGAACGTAACATCGCCCTCTGCCTGGTCGATCACCCGTGGGTGCCGAAACGCACGGTGAAAACCGCCGACTTTCACTATATCCGCCTGCTCGGGGATCGTAAGTTGATCGAATCCGACTTCAGCTACATCCGGTATGATCGGGAAGAAGAACTCACCTGGTGGCGACAGGTCATCAGCGATTTTACCGCCGCCGGTGGCGATTTATTCGTCTTTATCAACAACCACTACTCGGGACATGCTCCGACCACCGCCAGACGGCTCATAGACCTCCTGGGCAAGTAAATCTCGCCCGAAGTAGCCCTATGACGCCTTTCTAAAGCCATTTGGCAACCCGTCCGATATACCTCTCAGGATCAAGTATGTCCGGGACCGGGTCAGCTGACCCACAACAACAGTCCTCCGGCACTTTCCGTAACCGCTTCAGTAGAGGCACTGGCACATGAAAAGTGAAACCGTACGGCCGATCGAAAGAACCGGTGGTTCCGCGGCGTCCGATGAACTTCAGCTGGTATCATTTACCATCGGCTCAGAAGAATTCGGCGTAGACATCCTGAAAGTTCAGGAAATAAACCGCACCGTTGAGATCACCAGGGTCCCGCAGGCGCCGCATTATGTCGAGGGCGTCATCAACCTGCGCGGCAAAGTCATCCCGATCATAGACCTGAGAAAGCGTTTTGGCCTCGAGCTCAAAGAGTACGACAAAAACACGAGAATTGTCGTTGTGGATATCGAGGGCAACGTCATGGGGATGATTGTCGATTCCGTTTCCGAAGTCCTCCGATTGCCGGCCAACACTATCGAACCGCCGCCGGAACTTGTTACCGGGATAAATGCAGAATACATCAAGGGCGTCGCCAAACTTGAAGATCGCCTGTTGATTTTTCTCGATCTTTCAAAAGTCGTGGAATCGGTCCGGATGGCAACTGTCAAGGTATAGCCGGGAGGCTGTGCAGCTACAATCACAGGCCGGTATTCACCGGCCTTTTTCTATGCCCGGCCGCACGGAATTGACAGTCCGTCTTCGGTTCCGTATCATATTCCACGTCAAGGAGAGTCAGTTATCGTCTCAAAGATCAATTTACTGTACACGAACATTGGGCGCGGCCATCCATTCTATCTGGATGGTATTGTCGATGCTCTCATCCGAAACGGCGATATTCGTCTTGTGCGCCGCGAAACCGATGTATTTTCAGTATCCTCATTTCTGCCCCGGCAGGCCTGGAAGATCGCGCGATGGTTATATGTGCGTGGCGCCTCGAGCAAACTCATTGGTTACGCGTACAAGCAAATTCGAGCGGGTGCGGATTACAATAGCGAAGGAGTCTTCCTCCGCCTGATGGGCAGGAGTATCCGGAGCAAACTCATGCATGATCCTGATCCCGTTATTGTTGCCCATCCGAGTCTGGTCGGGATCCTTCAGGGACGCCCCGCCGTTTTGTACCAGCACGGGGAGACGGTGGCTCCGGGAGAATCGCTGGTACGCGGAGCGGAAACGGTTTTTGTGCCTACCGAGACCGTTGCCGAGTCGTTCCGAAAGGTCGGTTATGCTGCGGACTCTGTTATTGTCACCGGCCTGTGTATCGAGCCGGCCCTCGTTCGGCAGGCGAAAGACTGCTTTGAGTCCCGTCTCGCGCGCCTCGCAAGCAATGAGCCTCTGGTCGGCGCCTTTTTCTCGTCAGGGGCAGAACCGCGATTACATATCGAAAGACTCGTGGCGGCCGCACTATCTGCTGCAAAGCGGGGCGGTCGTGTGGTGCTGTTTTGCCGTGCCGGCGGGGGATTCGAACAGGCCGCTCGACATGCTCTTGCCGCCGCGCGCCTGTCGACCGAACATATCGACTCCTCAAGCGGGTTGCCGAGGGAGATGCCTCAAGCGTTGATCGTCCTCCACCGCTCACGACGCGAAGAAAATATCTTCACCGGCCAGCTGTGTCCTTCGTTCGACTACTTTGTCGCGCCCGCTCACGAGCGAAGTAACTGGGCGCTCGGTCTCGGCCTCCCGATGTTCATTATCGGGCCGTCCATCGGTCCGTTCGCCCCGCTGAACCGTCTCAATCTGCTCGAACGGCGAGTGGCAAGGGAGTTTGGTTCGATAAATAACGCCCGTGAATTTGGAACCACTTTGAAACGCCTGAGATACGAAGGCCAGCTTCGAAAAATGGCCCTTGCCGGTCATGGAAAATTCGCCATTGACGGCTTCGACAGAATTGCTTCATGGCTCTCCGAACGTTACGGCACTTAGCCGACCGTCTTCGGTTCTCGGAGTCGTTTTTGCTCTTTGGCGCAGGGGAGAGATAGCATATATTCCCGCTAATATGTTTGACCGCAGTTTCTCCTTCTTCAGGCAGTTCGACAAAGAGCTGTGGATTCTTGCAATCGGCTGGTTCGTGGGCGCGCTCGGGTTCGCCGCTTCAATTCCCTTTATTTCCATCTATTTTCACAGCGAACTCGGGATGAGCACAACTGAAATTGGCATCTTCTTCGGCGCGATTGCGATTGTCCGCTCGGTTTTTCAGGCGATAGGCGGAGAGATGTCCGACCGTGTCGGCCGTCGCTGGCTGCTCATTCAATCCCAATGGATGCGGGCCATCTCGTTTTTGTTTATCGGATTCTCCGTCGCCTATCACTGGGGCTTCTGGCCGATCACGATATTCCTGGTCATTAACTCTATTTTCGGTGCGGTCTTTATGCCCGCTGTCAACGCCATGGTCTCGGATATTCTCCCGAAAGACAAGCGCCTGTACGGCTACGCCGTCAGCCGGTCTGCCGGGAATCTCGGCTGGGCGTTTGGCCCGGCCCTGGGAGGCGCCCTTGCGGCGACATCGTACGCAACCCTGTTTTACCTGTCGGCGCTGATCACACTGGCATCCGGATTTGTTTTCTTCTTCTTCCTGAAAGTCCCGAAAATCACGGCCAAGCTTGACAGGTTCCGTTTCTCAGACCTGGTCGCCATCAAGAACGACAGAAACCTGGCAATTCACTCTCTGCTCGTGCTCTGTCTGTATCTCGTGGTGGCTCAGCTTATCGCGCCGTTCTCTATCTATACCGTTGAGATGGTCGGCATTGCGGAGAGCAAACTTGGCCTCCTCTACGGCATAAACGGCTTCATGGTCGCGGCACTGCAAATACCGATAACTCGACTTCTGTCAAAGACCCGGTTCACCACGCAGCTCTCACTCGGTTCATTGTTGTACTTCCTGTCCTACGGGGCGCTCGGAATTTTCGTCGGTTTTGACTTCTTCGTATTCATTATGATCATGGTCACGGTCGGTGAAGTGGTTATGTCACCGGCCGCCCTGACGCTGACTTCGGCGCTCGCCCCGGAAGGCCGCACCGGTCGGTACATGGGAGTCTTTGGATTTTTCGTGACTGCGGGTTGGTCACTCGGGCCGCTGTACGGCGGATTTTTCCTCGACCGGTTCCAGCACAACTTCGCGCTCGCCTGGGTGCTCATCGCTTCCCTCGCCCTCGTTTCTGCAGTCGGCTATTTCTGGTTCGGAAAAATCCTGCCTCGCGAGTACAACTACAAAGATGTCGCTACCCTGTAGTCACGCCGGCGAGTCAATACTCTGATGGGGAGGAGAGGACAAGGTTACTTGATTATTACCATCTTGCCCATCTGCGTCCGCCCGCTCGGCTCCTGGACAATCCAGTAATAAATCCCTGACACTACCGCCTGCGTATTGCGGGTGATAAGGTCCCACGTATCGTGCGAAGCTGCCGGGTCAGACGGATCTTTGTCGTGCTCGAAGCTACGGACCAGGTCGCCGTCAAGAGAGTAGATGCTGATGGTACATTTTGCGGGCAAATTAGCAAAGTGAATTCGACGCAGCCGATCCGGGATGTAGTACCTGGCATCCTGACCCTCGTATCCTTTCTCCAGATAGTCGCCGTCCATCCGGTACGGATTGGGGTAGATATAGACGTCAAGGGTGTCTTCAGCCACCGCGTCGGCGTCATTCAAAGCGTAGGCATAAGTCGAAGTATTTGCCACCGGCGTTTCCAGTGCGCCCAGGCCGGACACCGGGGAGCCGTAGTCAAACGCCGTCACGTTGACGTAGTACGGTATGGTCGGAAGCAGGTTATCTATCGTATACTCGTACTCGTAGTACTTGAAGTGACCGTCTTCGGTAAGAAACTGTCCTCTCAGTGAGTCGGGAACCGTCGATGGGCTGCCGTAGATCGGCTTTGGAGCGCCGGGATACACCTTGCGTATCGGAGTATTCACGCCCGGCTCGGACCGGTTGAAATCCTGCGGTGAGAAAAACATCACCGAATCGCCTATGATCAGGGGATACCCCCGGGTGTATCGGAGCGGATCGAAATAAGGATCGTTGCATGAATCACCATACAGGCAGGTCAATTCCCGTCGCGTCAGCGGATCGCTGTGGATTTCAAATACTCCCCGGTCGCGATTGAGTACATGCTTGACGTAATTCTCGAGGTCGTAAGAGGCAAGCATGCTGAAACTCTCCCGACGGTTGTCCCGCCCCAAATAAACCCGATATCCGTCAAAGTCAAGCTCCTGTGAGAATAGATCCGGCGTCGTTTCCGACCGGAACCCGTCCCATCGAATCGTCAGCGCTCCTACCGATGGAATGACTTCGTATTCGGGTGCCGGCGGAGGCGCCGCTCCCCGGAAATCAGGTTTCCCGTCCCCTTCGTACCAGGTAGTGTCGCAGACATCATATGCCCAGGCGGTATCGATAAACCCGTCGATCGTATCGATACCGACAATCTGCGAATCCACGCAACAAACGTGGAACTTGCCCGCATAGCCGTCGCTATCGGTGTCCACTCCCGGATTATCATATACCCAGGATGCCCATCGGGCATTCTGAAGCAGACTCGAGAAGTCCACCCCTTCCAGGTACTTGTCAGGATAGTACGTTCCATACTGGAGGTAGCGTCGGAAATTCATCACGTCGTGGTGAAAGTTTTCTCCGCCAATAAACGCTATCGTTGTTCGAAACACCTGGTTCGGTGCCAAGTCACTCGAACCTATCGACTGGACGTAGCGAATATCATAGCCGCGGGAAATGTAAAATGACGGTAGTTGCGGGGGATATTGCCACTCCGGATCGCCCGGTGAGATACCCAGCATTTGGATCTGGTCGTAATCGATTCCCCCTTCGCGCATCATGGCGTACTTGTTGCGGTCGCCTTCGGGCGTACCCAGACCGCCGGTGCGGAAGTCACGGAATGGGTAGCCGGCTGACTCCTTGTGGCGCGGACCAAAATCATACATCACCCGGGGACTGCTCGTATACCAGTTGAACGCGACATTTCGGTGGAGATTGGCCGTTGCACCCAGAAATCTCGTCCCGATAACTCCCGTGACCGGAAACTGGGTTTGAAAATCGCCGTCATTATCTGCCGCCCAGGCAACGTCGAGCGTATCGAGAAACGAACAGTCTTTGAAAGCCGATTCGGACGTAGAAATGAACCCACAGATATCATCCTGGTAACCGTTGTCCAGATGCCCCTCCCCGTATATGTCCGGATCAATCATGAGACCGAAAAACAGGTCCTTGATCTTCTCATCACCAATGTTCTTTATCTCAAGGTCAATCAAGACAAAATCCTCGGCATACTTGTATGACCACGCATAAGAACGCTGGGTGACCTCGATATTCAGCGGTTTGTGGGAACGCCCTGCCAGGTAGTCGTAATTCGAGGCCGGAATACCGTGAGTCAGGGTGTCGGTGTACTTTGCTATAAAGTCCTCTTCGGAGATCGCGTCCTGGTACTCCGGGCTGCTCGGATCCATGATTGATCTCCTGACAATTGAGCCGAATGGCGCCGGGTCCGCGGTGAATTCCATGCCCCGCTGCGTGTACCCTCCTATAGTATAAAAGGAGTACTTTGCCGATGGTGACCAACCGTCATGACCGGTCGTCACCAGCGTGTCTCTTCCGATAATGCCCCCCACCCAGTAGGCTCCGCCGAACAGAAAGTTCGTGTGGCTGTCTTTAGGAAACTCGCAAGACGGTGTCGAGACACCGGTGAAACAATCGACCGTCCACCGGCGGTTGTGGGCGAAATAGGACCCGAGCGTCCCAAAATTCGTGACCGTCAGAAGGAGGTTGCCAACATGGTGATAAGTGGCAGAAGATTCAAAAAGAAACGCCGCGGTTGTCCCGTGGCCTTTCGGGTTGTCCTCGTCCAGAACGGTTCGACCAACGGATGTCGACCAGCACAAGAACACTCCGATAACTGCGCAAAAGAAGACCTTTTTCAAACTAATTCCTGCCAGCTTCATTGCCATAGATCCCGGATGTTGTCATTATGCCGGCGCTTATCGCGCGAAAAGTCAACTTAACATCCGTCCCACTTTCGCGCAAGCGATTTAGCTTGGAAAAATACTATGTGATGGTCGAATTCCGAGTGGGAACGACTATAGAATAATTACCAGACTCCCAATCTGAACCCGCCCGTCGTCTCCCTCCACGGTCCAGTAATATACGCCGGATACCACCGCCTGGGTATTGCGCGTAATGAGGTCCCACGAGTCATGCATAGCCTCCGGTCCGCCTTCAGGATAGTTGTGCTCCCAGCGGCGGACCAGATCGCCGTCGAGAGTGTAAATGGAAATCGTGCAGACATTCGGCAGGTTGGCGAAATGAATTCTGCGCGCCCGCGCGGGAAACTCCGAGCCGTCACGGTTCTCGTATCCCATTGCTGCGTAGTTACCGTCAATCCGGTACGGGTTCGGATAGACGTAGGCATCCAGGTTAAGTGCCTCAACCGTGTCTGCTGAAACCTGCGCGTACTCAGTGATCATGTTATTGAGCGGGCTCGTTTCCAGCGCGCCGATCCCGGTCCCCGGAGAACCGTAGTCAAAGGCGGTCACTGCCACGCAGTACGGGACGGTCGGGAGCGTGTTCTTAAACACATACTCATACTCGTAGTACTTTGGAAGCGGAACGCCATAATCGAGGGTCAGATCGTCCTCCGCCCATTTGGCCGTATCCGTGCCCGGATCACGCGCATCCGGGTATACCTTGTGTATTCCCGATTCCGAGAGCTCCGAAACGTTGAAATCCTGCGGTTCGAAGTAGTAATACTTTCCGTCTACCGACAGAGGCTCCATGCGGGTATATGCCATCGGATCAAAATCCGGATTATTGTACTGCTCTCTGAGTTCGTCGAGGGTAAATGGAGTCTCTTCCAGCACCCAGCCCGGCATACCGTTCGATTGGATCTTCCAGACATATCTGTCGTAGTCCTCACGGTCATATGAAGCCATCAGGCTCAAGCTGGAGCGGCGGTCATCCAGCCCCACATAGACCCGGTAACCCTCAAAATCGATCTCCTGAAGGAAGACGTCCTTGGTCGTTTCGGAGTAATAGCCGTTCCACCGGATAATCAGCTTTCCCTGCGTCGGGACGACCCGCATTTTCGGAGCCGGAGGCGGTCCCGCGCCACAGAAATCCGGCACACCGTCCCCCTCGTACCAGAAAGTATCGATGGTTGATGAATCGCCCCCATAGTCGCAGACACTGAACTTCCCTGCGTAGCCGTCGCTGTCGGTATCCACCCCCGGGTTATCGTATACCCAGGAAGCCCAGCGCGCATTCAGCGCGAAATCGTCGAAATTCAGGGAGCGGTAATACGGCTCCGGATCCTGTGGGGTGAAGAGGTTTTCGAAATCGGTCGGGTTCTGGTGAAAATCCATGCCGCCCACCCAGGCGAAGGAGATAGGCAGGTGCTGCCCCGGGTCAACGTCGAATGGTCCGAACGAAAGCAGGTATCGCGTGTCGTAGCCGTACGCAAACGTATCGGCGCGGGGGGGAGGCGGCTGGAAACCCTCCTGCGTGTGGTCGACGCCCGTTTCCAATAGATCGTAATCGAACTCACGGTTGCTGAGCACGTAGTACTTGTCGCGATCCCCGGTAGGGGTGCCTTTGCGACCGTCAGCGAACTGCCGGTACGGGTGGTCTTTCGAATCCTGCATCCTCGGTCCAAAATCACGGGAAGGATCCGAGTAGTTGATTATCCACCAGTTATAGGAAATATCGAGAGAATCCGACGGTGTACGCACCACCCGTGCCCCGACCACGTTGCGCGTTGATCGGTAATCCCATGATCCGTTGAAGGGATCACCGTCATTGTCGGCCGTATATGCGATATCGACCCGATTCATCAACCCGCATCCTTCAGGCGCCGGTGATTCTCTGAAGAATCCCACAATATCGTCGTTCCATCCCTCCGGTCCGTTACGCGATGTATGCCAGACGTCGCCGTCGATCCAGATCCCCATGTACACACGATTCAACCGCTCTTTCCCGATATTTTCGATCAGGTAATCGAAAAGGATGAAATCGTCCGCATACGAATAGCTCCACGACATCGAGCGTTGCCGGACCTTGATATTCAGCGGTATATGCGGTCGATTGTCGATCTGGTCAAAGCTGACAATGCCGGGATCCGTTATCGTATCTGTGTACTCGCAGTAAATGTCTTCTTCCGAGTACGCATCCTCGGCATAAAAAGGGCTGTTGACGTCGATAGATTTCATCTCAATACCGCCGAACGGCGGTGGATCGGGCCAGAACTCCGCGTTAACATAGAAGTCCTCGGTGCCGGTAGACACGAGCGTATCGCGTCCGACAACTGCCCCGATCCAGAACGCGCCCACCCACAGGTAGACCGTATTGGAATTCTTGGGATATTCGCAGGATGGAATTACTTCACCCGTATACGGGTCGATTATCTGCTGACCGTAGGTGCCAAACGTCCCATTATTTGCCACCGCGAGCCTGATTTCGCCCCGCGTATGGGCGGCGTACTCGATCGTTGGTTGAAGCGCTGCCGAAGTCGTTGGAATTCTCGCGCTTCCCACGTCGTATTTCAGCGCCGGGTGAGGCTCGCGTGTCATACCGGATGACGCTGGGAGTACTGCCAGAAAAACGTAAAAGAAGAACCTAGATGTAACCCTTATGAGTCCGGCTGGAACTGACATCCCGATCACTAATCCCTTCCTGCGGCCCGCTGTCGGAAGATACTCCGAAGTATATCCCCATTTTTTGGCCTCGTCCCTCACGCCAAAACAAAGGCCGTCAAAAGATACCTTTGACGGCCTCATTTATCAATGACAAATTCGAGAGCTACATGATTATGACCTGTTTACCAACCTGGGTATTGCCATTTTCATCCTCGACAGTCCAGTAGTAAATGCCCGAAACCACCAGCTGGGTGTTGCGAGTGATCAGATCCCATTCATCATGAGACGCCGTCGGATCGGCAGGGTCCCTATCATGGACGATTTCACGCACCAGGTCGCCGTCGAGCGTGTATATCCGAATCGTGCACTTCGCCGGAAGATTGGCAAAGTGAATTCGGCGCAAACGATCCGGGATAAGGTAGTCCGCATCACGCCCTTCGAATCCCTTGTCGAGGTAACTGCCGTCGCCCCTGTATGGATTCGGATACGTGTACGCTTCGAGATTTTTTGATGCCACGTCTTGTGCCGTCGGCAACGGATAAGTCAGTTTGGGACCCACGGTTTTCGAAGTCTCCAGTGATGCAAGATTGGATTTCGGCGAGCCGTAGTCAAAGGCCGTGACATTCACATAATACGGCACGGTCGGGAGCAGATCGCTTACCGTGAACTCGTACTCGAAATATTTCAGGTAACCGTCCTCTGTCAACTCGTCCGCCTGCGCCGAATCAGGATCGAGACTGCTGGGGTACGACTGCAGCGGATAGATCTTCCGTATCGGCGTGGTCCCTCCCAGTTCAGAACGATTGAAGTCCTGCGGTTCAAAGTAGAACAATGAATCCTGACCGACTGCCATCTCCAGCTGATAGGGATTGCTCCGGGTGTAAGAGAGCGGATTGAAAAACGGATCATTGCAGGAATCACCGTAGAGGCACTTGAGAGAGTCCAGCGTGAACGGGATGTCGTTCAACTCCCATTCGCGTTTTCTGGAATTCCAGACCCACTTGTTATAGTCCTCGATGTCATACGATGCCAGCATGCTGTAGCTTGCGTCACGGGCGTCACGGCCCATGTACACCCGGTAGCCCTCGAAGTCATACTCGCGCGAGAAGACGTCGCGGGTCGTTTCCGACCGCAGGCCGTTCCACCGTACGCGAACACTGCCCACTTGCGGATAAACCCAGACAGTGGGTGCCGGCGGGGGAGAGGCGCCGCGGAAATCAGGCACGCCGTCGCCCTTGTACCACACCGTGTCACAATTATCTCCTTCGCAGAGCAGTCGATATTCTCCGGCATAACCGTCACTGTCTGAATCAACGCCCGGGTTATCGTACACCCACGACGCCCAGACTGCGTTTTCGGCAAGGTCGGAAAAATCCAGTTTCGCGTAGAAGTCATCGGGTCGGTAGCTCGTGCCCTTACCGAGATTGTTCCTGGCATTGTTCGGATCGTAATGCAGGTTCTCGCCTCCGACGTAGGCGAAGGAAAGCGGCAGGGTCTGACCGGGATCAAGGTTGAACGGTCCGAATGAGAGGAGATAGCGAGTGTCAAAGCCGTTAGAAATATCTTCGGCGATGGTCTGGCTCGGGTACTCCCAGTCCGGGTCAGTCGGCTTGATGGCAGCCGTATATATTTGATCGTAGTCAAATTCCTTGTTGCGCATGAAATAGTACTTGTTCCGGTCACCGGACGGCGTCCCCAGACCTCCATGCCCGAGATCCCGCACGCGACCCTTGCGCTGAGGACCGAAATCTCTTGTCGGATCGCCGTTACTCACCCACCAGTTGAACGACACGTCCAGCGAATCCGACGGTGTTCGGACAATGCGCGTTCCGGTAACATTAGGAAGCTTGGGAGTGTTGGTCGCATTCAGGTCACCGTCATTATCAGCAATCCACGCGATATTAACGGTATCCTGCCACACACCGCCGCCATACGTGGTCGTCATGGTTTGCAGGAAACCGCAGATGTCGTCATCGAATCCGCTGGCGTCCGTACCTTCCGGCATGACATCATCGTCGACATATACGCCCATGTAAACCTGTCTCAGTCGCTCGCGGCCAATATTTCGTATGGAGTAATCGAAAAGGACAAAATCTTCGGCGTACGGATAGGACCACGCATACGACCGCTGAGTTATTTCGATGTGCAACGGACGGTGCGGGCGCTGGTCGACTTCATCCAACCCCAGACCGGGAACTCCCGACGTGAACGTGTCCGTATATACTGCGATACGGTCCTGCTCGGAGACCGCGTCCTTGAAACCGGGCCGGGATGGATCGCTGATCGAACGGGCTATCATATCGCCGAAAGGTGATTCATCCGGAAACATCTCTTCCAACCCCGGAATCCAGCCATCTGCTCCGGTTGATACCAGGGTGTCGCGGCCAACTACCGCCCCGATCCAGAATGCCGCCGCAAACACATAACGCGTGCGTGAACCCTTGGGATACTCTCCGGCATAGACTCGTTCTCCTGTGATGCAATCCGAGGTGGGACCGACAGCGAATCCATCGCCAAAGGTCCCATAGTTCGTCACCGCAAGCACGAGCTTACCGACATTGTGGTCCGTGATGCAGAACGCCGGGCTGGCCGTACTCGTCAAGTCGCGGCCCTTTTCCTGATCCGTGACCAACGCTGTCCTTCCAAGGGCACTCGCAGACAGTGTGAGGGTAAAGGATATCAAGATGAAAACCGCCGTTAGTACCTTTCTTGTCATTGGCTTGACCCTCTATGAATGTTTAGAATCTCAATTATTGACGAAGTAGAACGCAACAAAATCCAATAAAAATATTCCTGACCTATACTAAAGGTCGAAAGCTACAAAATATCTCCCCGAATGGCAAGCACTTTCGTCCTTCTCTGCCTAATCGCGCATGCCGCTGCCGCACACAGGCTGGCAAAGAAAGACCGCCGCATCCGCGATGCGGCGGTCTTTATCCTTATCGTCCGATAAGCTCTTGTCTCACATGATAATAACCTGCTTGCCGATCTGGGTGTTGCCGTTCTCGTCCTCCAC
>CAYNEO010000008.1:88282-113791 GCA_964396245.1 uncultured Ignavibacteriales bacterium | reverse complement strand
ACTGGGTGCCGATATACCGCATGTCATCGACACCGATAGGGGTAGGTTGGAAACCGCTGACGTCGACAGTGTCGATAGTGAACTCGCGGATGTCGTCTGTCTGTGCCGAGACTCCGGCAGAGAGTATCAAAGTGAAGATTGCTGCAAGAAAAAGTCTATTCATGTATGTTACCTCGATGTCCATTTCAAAGGAAGGCTAATTCCAATAATGTCTTCCGGGAAATCTCGCGGTAGCGGGGGAAAAGGCGCCGACCGCTCGACTGCCGCAAGGCAGGTCTCGTCGTATTCTTTCAGTCCCGACGACTCCCGTACTTCAAGGTCTTCCATCCGGCCGGACCGAAGGACCTGGAAATGCACCACGCACACCAGGGTGTCGTCGTATCCGCGCGAGGGGCTGAAATCGTCATTAATTTTATTGACTACCTGGTCGAACCAGGTTGGATATCTGAACACAGCATTGTCGACCATGGCTCCTGAGGAGGCACCTCCCATCGGCGCGTCTTCGATTGAAGGCGGTGTTGAGTTCGATCCGCAACTTGCGATAACGCCGGTCGACAAAATCAAGGCGAAAACTGATTCAAGAAAAACTCTATTCATGTGTTCTACCTCGGTGTCCACCTCATAGGGACGTTAACCGCGATTATCTCCTTGCCGAATTCTCGGGGAAGAGGAGGTAGCGGAGCAGAACGCTCAACGGCCGCGATGCAGGCGTCATCATATTGCTTGATTCCAGATGATTGTGCGACGCGCAGTTCTATCACTCGCCCCGATTGAATAACCTGAAAATGCATGACACACACGAGCGTGCCATCGTAGGAATATGACCATCTAAAGTTGCCAAGGATCTTCTGGACAGCCTGAGTGAACCAGTATGGGTAATTGAACGATTCATCTTCGACGGTGGCGCCCGAAACGCCCACACCAGACGAGGACTGCATAGAAGTTTCCAGATTGCCTTTTTCCGCCCCCTGCTGAGTCTTTTCGCCGGTCTTGGCGTTCGTCGGCTTGTTCTGCTTTGGCGGTTTTGGCTTCGGCTTTTCTTTCGGCTTCTCGATTTCGGCGGCCGGTTTGGTGCTGGGCGACTCAATGGGAATATCCGGCTCTTCCCCCGCCATCGCCACCGGTACTTCGACCGGTACCGGCTCAGGTGGAGCTACGTTCGGCACCTGGTCGAACGAAGGCAGCGAAACGCGGATCACTTCGCCATAGTCGATCCGGTTGCTTGGTTCAAAGGGAGAGCTGATGAGCGCGGCGCCGACCATGACCATGTGAAATATGAAAGAAAAGAAAAACGCCCGTTTCATTATCGTTAAGTTCCCATGCGGCTATTTCTGTTCGACGTGCGAGGTGACCAGCCCGATGGCGTCGATACCCATCTCTTTCATTGTGCCGATAACCGCAATCACCGTCCCGTAGGACACCGTCGAGTCGCCGCGAAGGAAAACCTGGTTTGTGCCCTTTGCCCGGAGCTCGTCTTTCAGAGCTGATTCGAAATTATCGAGCCGGGCCCACACGTCATCTATGTAGATGCCACCCTTGTTGTCGATTGTCACCACCACGCCGTGCGCCTCTTCCTGCATCGGTGCCGCCTTGGTCTTCGGCAGTTCCACCTCGATGCCGGACTGAAGCAGCGGCGCGGAGATCATGAATATGATCAGCAGCACGAGGACGACATCCACGAGATTGGCGATATTGATATCCGCCACCGAGCGGTAAGTCCGGGGCTTGTGCCTTCGCATCAGCGGGCTTCCTTTCTCGCCCGGGCGACATACTCGAGGATAAATCCGGCGCCGCGGTCATTGATGTTTTTCAGTTTGTTGTTGGCCCAGTTGTATGCGATAACCGCCGGAATTGCTGTTCCGAGACCGACAATGGTAGCCAGCAGCGCCTCGGCAATGCCGGGGGCCACGATTGCCAGGGACGCCGAGCCTCGCTCGCCGATGGACCAAAACGAGTTCATGATACCGACTACGGTGCCGAGGAGGCCGAGAAACGGCGCCGAGCTGCCGGTGCTGGCCAGAAAGACGATTTTTCGTTCGAGACGGTTAATCTCTTCCGTCAGTGTCCTCTCCATGGACATCTCCACGATATCAAAATCGTCTTCGCTCAGCGGCTTGACCCGCTCCTGAAGACCCCCGGCCTCGTTTTTCATGTCTTTCAACGAGTTGATTTCTTCGAATCCTGAGAGAAAGATTCGCGCCAGCGGAGACATCCGATAGGACTTAGCCTGTCCTGCCGCCTCGGCCAGTTGATGCGTGCGGCGGAAATGCTGGAGGAAACTTTTTGTTTCCAACTCAGCCGATTTGAATTCTCGCCATTTGTAGAAAATAATCATCCAGGAGACCACTGACATGAACAGGAGGATGAGCAAAATGAAAACGCCAAAAGCGGATGTCTGTCCGAGAATTTTCCATACCGCACCGGAGAAGATCGAGAGGATTATCACATTCAACATACTGTTTCTACGCCTGTCCGTGGTGTAAAGTTTATATCCATAAATACTTCAAAAGGGGAAAAAACTTCCCCAAGCGGCAAAGCTATCAGACCGGTGGTCAAAGGTCAACAAAAACAGAATGTGGCCTGCTTGGGAGACTTTTTCGCGAAATTAAACTTGACTTAGTTCCTGGGTGGCGCGTTTTTAAGGGCCGTTGATCAATGTAAAACTCACCAGCAATGGAGGAACGGGTATGAAAAAGATTTTGATCTTGCTGCTTTGTGGTCTATTTGCGCTGGCTTTAGTGGCCGGGTGCGGCCAGAAAGAGCAGACTCAAGAGGGCTCTGCCGCCGGAGCGCCGGAAGAAATGGCAGACAGCACGCGTATGGATTCCGCGGCCATGGATACCACTATGGACACCACCATGCCGGATACAGGTATGACCACGGATTCAACCGCCCCGGGCGAAATGGGAACTGAATAAGCTTATTGATACAACCGCAAAAAAAACCTCCCGAAACGGGAGGTTTTTTGTTGCCTTGTCGCAAGAAATCTAGTCTTCGATCATCTCCACATTGGCCCGCGGGACAATCGCCTTGCTGCCGTCGTCGAACTCGACCTCCAGAACGCGCGCCCTGGATTCCGATTCCAGCACCTGTAGCTGAGGCGGAAGCTCGGTGACCGTGCCCAATCGTCCGAAATGAGGGTGACGGATGACCCGAATTGGCGATCCGATAGTCAGTCCGGGAATCTCGACTTCTTCGTCGGTCGCTTTTACTTTCTCGCCATCGGTCCGCGGGATAACGACCTCCGGCCGGATCACACCGGCGCGAATCTGGGTGGCCCCGTTAATGCACGCCATCTGACCTTCGTGTCGTCTCAGCAGGTCAAACGTCTTGTGCGCCATGGCGATCTGCCCGAATCCTTCCGTGACCACCAATGTCACGCTGATATCTTCGGAGCCGGTGATGGCGACGCCGATGTCGTAACCTAAAAAGTCACGCAGGTCCTTGTCGTCGAATCCACCGACAACTATCCCTCGGACGCCGACGTCGATCGCCTTCTTGAGCGCCGAGGCGGTAACCAGGGAACCGCCGACAATCACTTTCCCGGCCATGTCGTCCGTAATGAGATCATCGCTCAATACCGTCTCGGGATCCGGGGTGACCATCTTAATATCGCCGTTGGTCTCGCCGCCGATTCCGAAAATCCCCTGGACGAATGAAGCCTGTGTTGCGACGACGCAGCCTTCGGTCGGGATCACTTCCACGACCTCACCGCTGATGTACGCTTTTACTTCGACCGGTGTCGGCTCGCCGCGCTGAAGGACCTGTCCGGTGACGTGCGAGATGGACTCAATCGTCCCGTCAATGGTCGCGCTGGCCGTATTCTTGAATATCCACAGTGTCTTCGACAGCGCAATCATCTCGCCCACTTTGATGGGATCGCCTACCTTCTTGAGCATGACGCCGTCGAGATCGTCCGGCGGTACACCGAGCTTGTTGGCGACATTGACCGGCACCACATTACCGGGAAGCATGGTGCGTGCGACAACGTCGTCGGGTTTCATGGTGTCGCCGACCTTGACGAGAACATCGCCCTTCAGCGGCAGGATTCGCCGCTTCTTGACCAGGAGGCTTTCAGTGACTTTCAGTCCGGGCGTATACGCATGGGCCATCGGGGGTCCCTTTCTCTCACTATCTGTTTATCTGTTTGCGTTTTCGAGTCGCCGCGATAATTACGATAATGATGACAATGACAACCGCGACCACGAGCGCCGACCAGTACCAGGTCCAGCCGCTGCCGCCGCCGTCCGACTCGATTTCTGCAAGTTTCAAATCTTCGCGAGGCATCTTGGCCTCGATATTGTCAGTCGAAAATGACGTAACAATCTTCTCAAACAGAGTCTCGCTCTGGGGCCAGAGGGACGCAGGGGAATAAAAGTAGAAATATGCTATTCCCTTGCCGTAAAATTTCAGCACCCAGAGATTTTCCCTCACCATTCCACTATCGCCGGGGATTTCGTTCAGGAGTGCCAGCAGCTTGTTGTCCGAATCATAATTGGCCGACTTTGGCTGCATCTGAGTGAAAAACTCTGACGTGGGCAATCGGGAGACTTTTTGCCCGAATATCTTGCCGTAGTCATTGACAACGGAGTCGATCTGTCTGGGGGAGAGCTCACCAGCCGTGTCGACAGCAAGGATGAGGTAATCGCCGCTGTAGAAGGGGGCAGCCGTGTCCGGCGCGAACACACCGTCGTAATTGTACGCCTCTTCATCAGCCTGGTTGGTGGACAGGTAATAATCGACAGTCGTGTAGTCGACCTGCTTCCAATCGTCAGGGTACCAGATATAGAACTGGCCCTGCGAACTTACGTAATCACGCGCGATCGCCGCGCCGGCAAGCATCAGGACCGCCGAAATGAGTATTACCCACCGGATGAATGTCCGTCGCGTACTCACGATTCGGTCTCTCCCTCCCGGCCTTCCGGATAAATATCCAATTCTTTGATCCATTCGGTCAAATACTTGACGCGGTCGTTTTCGTCGAGACTCGACAGGTCAAACGGACGCCCGCGCCCGTCAAGAATGATTCCAACCACGCCGCCGTGGACTTCAGTTTCAAACCGGTCGCCTTTGCCCCCGCCGACATCGTAGGAGCGCTCCGGTTCAAAGACCGCCCTGGCCTTGATCGGGAGCCCGTCTTCGCCCAACCCGAGTTTGAAGAGTTTCATTTCCAGATGATTCAATGTCCCGGTTACCGTTCCGTCCGGCAGCTCGATCGTGTACTTCATCACCGCTCCCGGTTTCTTGGCGACACCGGACGGAGCGACACAGGTCCCGAGGTGAATCAGGCAGTCCTTTTCGAAGACTTCGGTGGCCGCCTTCGCCTGTACTTCGGTGAGTACACCCAGCTGAGGCATCATAAAGATCGAGTCAACCGCAAGTCGTGTAACACCTTCCGGCATAAAGGAGTCGATCATCATGAGGGCCGACTGCTGGCGGCGAGGCGCGTGTGAAAGCACACCCCCGGAGCCGATCAACATGTCGAGTGTCATCATGTTCACGATAGTGGCGCCGGATGCCGATTGGTCGAATGCGTCCGCAATTGTCCGCTGCTGTTGCACGCCCTTGAGGACCGACGCAAAACTCTTGTGCTGGATAAAAGCCAGTCGAAGCGCCTCTTTGGCGATAGCCTGCTCGAAGATCAACTCTTCCAGCGACTGAGGAATGGTCGTTGGCCGAATCATCTTGTTTTTTACGCGGTTGCGGAGATCGCGCTCGTTCATCTTGAACGGCACCCACCGCATCACCATGGGCAGCGACGCTTCTGCAAAGACGTTCGAAATCGAGTAGGACATTCCGAGGTTAGCCGAGACTGTTCTATTGAATACCGGTTTGTCCTCGGGCCGGAAAACGGAGAAGACGTCGGTGGTCGCACCGCCGATATCCACACCGACCGCCTCGATACCGTACTGATCGGCGATGGTCTGGATAATCAGGCCGACTGCTCCCGGGGTCGGCATGATCGGGGCGTCAGTCCAGCCCATCAGCTTGCTGTAACCGGGGGCCTGGGCCATCACGTGTTCCATGAACAGTTCGTGGATCTCTTCGCGGGCCGGCCCGAGATTTTCCCGTTCGAGGACAGGTCTGATATTAGGCACGGTGCGCAGGTCGACCTTGTCCGAAAGCGCCTCTTTGACCAATTCGGCGGCGTCCTTGTTGCCGGCGTAGATGATCGGCAGCTTGTATCCCGAACCCAGCCGTGGTTTCGGATCAGCCGCGGCAACCAACTCGGCAATCTCCACCACGTGGGTCGTGGTGCCACCATCGATGCCGCCGGAGAGCAGGATCATGTCGGGTCGAAGCTGACGGATACGCTCGATCTGCTGGTGGGGGAGACGGTTGTCGTTTGATGCGATCACGTCCATCACGATTGCGCCGGCGCCCAGCGCCGCCCGCTCGGCCGATTCAGCCGTCATGGTACGAACCACGCCAGCCACCATCATCTGGAGCCCGCCTCCGGCCGATGATGTCGAAACGTACACGTCGGTGCCGACATCGTCCTTGGCCGGGCTGATAAACCGCCCTTTCTCGTCGAGCAACTTCCGACCCGTGAGTTCTTCCAATTCACCGACGGCGTTCAGCACACCCATGGTGACGTCTTCGAACGGGGCTTCCACAGTAGTCGGCGCTTCGCCGCGAGAAATCAACCGGTACTCACCGTTGTGGTATTCTATGAGGATGGCTTTGGTCGTTGTGGAGCCACAGTCAGTGGCTACAATAACCTTGATGTCATCGGGATTATCAAATTTGGCCATGAATAACTTTCTGTACTCCTGTGTGTCGGTTCCGGAACCATATCCTATTGTAAATCAATAGGTTAATCTGCTCGGTGGGGCCCTCTGGCAGGCCGCTCAACGTAGAACGCCATTATAACATAATGCCCGCTCTTTGTAAAGAGCGATTTTGGCCTCCAGATTCTGTTGCTTGCAACTTCTACTTCACTGCCGAGGCGACAAATGCGTGTGGCATGAGGCGTGAGCCAATCGGGACCCTTGTGTCGGCCTTTTTTCCTTGACTTGCTCCGGTAGTGGGGGTAAATTGGCGACTTATTGTGTTCGCCGGCTCCGGAAGGGGTTGCAGGACAACACGAGGTCAAGACTTTAATATTGGATTAGACATTTGTTAGCCGTGCCCCGTCATCTAGTGTTGACAGCGAGCGGTAACGACTTTTGAAAACCAAAGTTTCTTCTTGAGGACCATACCTTTGATATCACCCCGGCGCATACTCGACCACATCCCCGCTGTGGTCTTTTTTGTTGCCTTTGCGGCGGTTTTGCTCATTGGCACGGATTTGCCGGCCCAGGAGGTATCACCTCCGGACACAAGCACCTCCGCCCTCCAGAGGGATACCATACCGCCGGCCGACGCGTACCCGCAGCCCCCATCTGACGTGCGTGTCAGGGATAATCCGGACGACGCCGGTGGATCGATCGATATTGCCTGGACCAAATCGCCCAGTGATGTCGAGGGGGGCAAGGTGACCGGCTATGTCGTGCTGAGATCCACCAGTCAAACCGGTCCGTTCAAGCAGGTCGGCGAAGTCGCCCCCGGGGATACGAGTCTCATTGACGGCAACACCAACGACGATTCCACCTACTACTACGCCGTGGAAGCGGTAAATTCGCACCTCGTCAATAACGAGGTCCAGTGGGTGGCGCGAGCCCAGTCAAATGTGGCCGGGCCGGTCGAGTCGTCCGCACAATGGTTCAACATGCAGCGCATAAACGTGTTTGTGGGAGTATTTATACTCTGTGCGCTCATCATCTTTTACATCAGCCAGGCCAAGGCCGGCAAGAAGTTGTTCATCCGGAAAATCGCCGGTCTCGAAGCTGTGGATGAAGCGGTCGGGCGCGCCACCGAGATGGGCAAGAAGATATTTTATGTTCCCGGCACCCAGGATATGGATAATGTCCAGACGATTGCCGGGGTGACTATTCTCGGGCGTGTGGCCGAGCTGGCCGCTCGCTATGACACTTGGCTCGAAGTTCCGGTTTCACGTTCGCTGGTACTCGTCACTTCTAAGGAAATGGTGAAGGAAGCGTATGCAAAGGCCGGTCGGCCGGATGCGTATCACGAGGACCAGGTCCACTATCTGACTGACGATCAATTCGGTTACGCAGCTGCTATCGACGGCATGATGGTCCGTGAAGAGCCGGCTACCGTTTTTTATATGGGCGCCTTCTATGCCGAATCCCTGATTCTGGCCGAGACCGGCAACTCAATCGGGGCTATCCAGATCGCCGGTACGGGCATGCCTGCCCAGCTGCCGTTCTTCGTGGCTGCCTGTGACTACACGCTGATCGGAGAGGAGCTTTTCGCCGCATCGGCCTACCTGTCGCGCGAACCCAAACTGCTCGGCTCGCTAAAAGGACAGGATATCGGCAAAGCGGTCATTCTGGTGGCCATCGTTGTGGGCATCATTCTCGAGACGTTCCACATCTGGAGTTTTTCATCTTTGTTTACGGTGATAGGCTGACATGCGCAGAGAAATTCCCTTACTGATTACCGGCATCGTGGGCGTGGTCTTCGTTGTCCAGTATTTCATTCCCCACTATCCCCTCAACAGGATGAGCGACTGGTTCTCCGACTGGTTCTCCATTGTCCAGGCCTTTGCGATCTGGCTCGGCGCCCTGAACCTGTTGAAGATTTCGTTGCAGAAGGTTGCCAAGCGCGGTAAGGACTGGGGCTATTCGGGAGTGATCATCATTTCGTTTTTTGTCATGACGATTATCGGTTTCGTCGGTGGCGCCAGCTTCCGGGAACCCGGGACGACCTTTGACTGGCTCTATGTGTATGTATATTCGTCGCTGTCGGCCACGATGTTCGCCATCCTGGCGTTCTACGTTGCATCGGCATCCTACCGTGCTTTCCGGGCGCGCAACGTGGAAGCCACGCTTCTGTTGCTGGCGGCTTTCTTCGTCATGCTCGGACGTGTGCCGGTCGGCGACACCCTGACCCAGTTCATGCCCGAGGGCTGGCGACTGTCGAGCCTGGCATCCTGGGTAATGAATTTCCCCAATGCCGCCGGGCAGAGAGCTATCATGATAGGCGTCGCACTTGGCATTGTGTCCACCTCGCTGCGCATCATTCTCGGGATCGAACGATCCCATCTTGGAGGCGAATAAGAGATGAGTACGAGGATAAAGGAAATCATAGTGGTTATCATCATCCTGGTAGCCAGCTTTGTGTACTATATTGGCCGTATCGAGGGATGGTTCGGAATCGTCAAGCTCTCGACCGGCTGGTCGGTAGTGGTGATCATTTTGATGGCCCTGTCGCTTCTCTATTTTCTGATTCGCACGCTTCAGGGACACCTCGTCGACCGTCGCGTTGTATTCCTCTACGTTGGCATCGCCGTCACGATGCCGTTCCTCATGACAATCACGCAGAAGATCTGGATTTCGCCCGAAGTCACGACAATATATACCGACCTGAGCGAATTGCCGAAAGGTTCAAAAGTTCTCATTTCATTCGACTACGATCCGCCGTCCGCCCCCGAGCTACAGCCGATGGCCGAGGCGTTCATCCGCCAGTGTTTTCTCGAAGGGTTGAAGGTCATCATTATCGGACTCTGGCCGCAAGGTCCGCAACAGGCCAATCTCGCGATTGATGAGGTTATGAACCTCCCTGAGGTGGCCAATCTCAATCTCAAGTACGGCGTCGACTACGTGAACCTCGGATTCCAGACGGGGAATGAGTTTGTGATCCAGCGTATGGGCGCGGATTTCAGCTCGATGTTTGCGCAGGATTACCGGGGAACGCCCTACGACCAGATCCCGCTGGTTAGAGATGTCAAGAACTTCTCAAATATAGATTATTCCATAAATCTCTCCGCCGGCTATCCCGGCACCAAAGAGTGGGTGCAGGTGGCCGCCGACCGGTACGGCTTGAAAATCGGTGCGGGCAACACCGCGGTGCAGGCGCCGATGATCTACCCGTATTATCGTGCCGGTCAATTGCGGGGAGTGCTGGGTGGTATGAACGGCGCCGCCGAATACGAGGCGCTGACCGGGTACCACGGCAAAGCGACGACCTTCATGAATTCGCAGTCCTTTGCGCACATGATCGTGATCGCTTTTATTATTATCGGTAACGTCGCCTTCTTCAGAGAAGGCCGAAAGAGCAAACTGTAACGAGAACGTGACGCGAGAGACATATCGAGTATGGAACATGTAGCCGTATGGGTAGCAGCTTTTCTCACCCTGGGAATCATCTCATTTCTCTATAAAGACAACCCATGGTACAAGCTCAGTGAGGCGATCTTCGTCGGTATCTCGGCCGGCTACTGGTTCGTGGTTCTCTTCTGGGACAATTTGTACGGCAAGTTCTGGACGGGCCGGACCGAGGACCCCTGGCTCTGGGTCGGGGCGATACTCGGCGTCCTCATGCTTCTGCGGCTCTTCCCCAAAATTGGCTGGATTTCCAGGTGGCCGCTGTCGTTTATTGTCGGCGCCACGGCCGGGCTGTACCTGATGAACTACTTTGCTTCCGACGTGATGAGCCAGGTTCGCAGCACGGTCATGCCGCTGTTCGGTCCCAACCCGAACGGAACGTCGGCTACCCTCTACGACATTGTTGGCAATTTTGTCGTAGCCATAGGAACGTTCTCGGGTCTGGTGTATTTCTTCTTCTCCAAGGAGCACCGGGGCGTTTTCGGTGGCACGGCCAAGGTCGGTATTTTCTTCCTTATGATAACTTTCGGTGCTTCGTTTGGCTACACGGTCATGAGCCGTATGTCACTTTTGATTGGTCGGATTGACTTTCTACTCGGTGATTGGTTAGGGATGATTAGATAGTGCCGCATCATCAGACGACAGTTGTAAACTTCAGGATTAGCAACGGCCGCCTTCAAATCCTCGCACTCCTTTTTCTTCTATCTTTTTTCGCCTGCAACTTATACTCACAGGAAGCTCAGCCGCCCCGTGAGGCCACCAATACCGTCGACAGCGCCCAGACAGCTCTGGCGCCGCCGACCACGTTAATAGCCTCGGATTTTCGTTACGACAACGGCAACGCAATCGAACTGACGTGGGTACCGTCTATCGACGATGTGCCCGAAGTTGGTCGGGTGTCGAAGTACGAGATTTATCGAAGCTCGGGAGGCGGCCCGTACGATAAGATCGCCGAGATCCTGGCGGGTGGAAGTCCGTACTACAAGGATGAAAAGGTCAGTCGCGATTCAAGCTACACGTACTATGTCGTTGCTCTGGGCGACGGCGGTATGGCGCAATCGGTTGTTACCGCGCCGATAACGCCGCAACGGGAGTGGGTGAATTTCAGTCTGGCGCCGCTGTTCGTGGTGGCGCTCATTATCGGAGCATCGGTCGTCATCTATATCAGCTCGGCCAAGAAGGGCAAGAAGCTGTTCGTGCGAAAAATCGCCGGGTTGGAGGCGGTTGACGAGGCAATCGGGCGCGCCACCGAAATGGGGCGACCCATCCTCTTTATCCCCGGCATCAACGACATGGATGATGTCCAGACGCTGGCGGCCATCACAATTCTCGGCCGTGTTTCTCGCGTGATTGCCAAGTATGACACTCAAATCAGGATGCCCGTATCCCGTTCACTCGTGATGACGACCGCACGCGAGACCATCAAGGCGTCATATCTGGCGGCCGGTCGCCCGGATGCCTACAGCGACGACATGGTGAACTACGTAACCGACGAACAGTTCGGATATGTGGCTGCGGTCGACGGTATCATGGTTCGCGAGAAACCGGCGACGATTTTTCTGCTCGGGGCGTTTTTCGCCGAGTCGCTCATCCTGGCCGAAACAGGCAACTCGGTCGGCGCCATTCAGATTGCCGGCACCGCCCGTCCGGCGCAGCTGCCGTTCTTCATTGCCGCCTGCGATTTCACGCTTATCGGCGAAGAGCTTTTCGCGGCTTCCGCATACCTGTCGGGTGAACCGAAGCAACTCGGTTCTCTCAAGGGACAGGATATCGGCAAGGGCATTGCCATGGTGTTTATTGTCGTTGGCGTTATTGCGGCCACACTACAAGTAGCCTTCAACTGGGAGTCGATGCATACCGTGCTGAATTTCCTGAACTACATATTCTCTTCCTCGGGGCAGTAAAGAATGAAACGTGGTGTGCCGATTTTCATAACGTTCTTTGTCGGCTTCCTGCTGATCCTGGCGGTTTTCTTTCCGCCGACCGAAACGCTCGGCGAGGATTTCACGCTGTTTTTCGATATTATCGCGGTCTTTGCGTTTTTCCTCGGCGGTGGTAATCTGCTGAGAGTGCACATCACCAAACTGGCGCGCAGAGGGAGGGACTGGCCATTCTCCATCGTCACGCTCGCTGCTTTTGCCCTGATGCTGGCGGCCGGTCTGTTCAAAATCGGCAACCCGGGCGGTATCGCGGCATCGGTGACGGCCGAAGGATCGCTTTTCCAGATTATATATGTGAATGTCTTTGTCCCGCTTGGCTCGACCATGTACGCTTTGCTCGCGTTTTTCGTGGCCTCGGCATCGTACCGGGCATTCCGCGCCAAGAACCTCGAGGCGACTATTCTGCTGATTGCAGCTTTTATCATTTTGCTTGGCAGAACGCCATTTGGGACACTGGTTACTTCGTGGATACCGCCGTCGTTCTCGGTACTTCAGATACCCAACCTTGCCATCTGGATAATGAACTCGCCGAACCTGGCCGGGCAGCGCTCTATCATGATTGGTATCGGTCTGGGTGTTGTGGCGATGTCACTGCGCCTTATCCTCGGCATCGAACGCACATACCTGGGGGATGACAGTGCCTGAGTTTATCCACCCATTTGTCCTTTTGGGCGGCTTTGGCGTCGGGCAGGCCGTCTCGGTAATCATTGTCTTTGGCGGGTTGATCTGGCTTCTGCTCAGGGCGATTCGCGGCAAGGAAGTCGAACGACGGGTAATTTTCCTGTTCATCTTCGTGGCCGTCGCAACGCCGATACTTTTTCCGCTCACGTTTACGGAGAAGGCGACACCGGTCGTAAAATCGGTCTTCGACAAGGTGGAATCTCTTCCTGAAGGTTCGCGCGTGCTCATTTCGTTTGATTTCGATCCGGCTATGGCACCCGAGGTTCAGCCGATGGCCAACGCTTTCACCCGGCACTGCCTGGCACGGAATCTCAAAGTCATTTTCATGAGTCTGTGGGCCACGGGTCAATCGCAGTTGAATAATACGTTTCGGGATGTTGTGAACGCCGACTTTCCGGATAAAATCGACGGCGTCGATTACGTCGACATGGGTTACAAGGCCGGCAACGAGGGCGTGCTCAACGTGATCATCACGAATTTCAAGAAGATGTTCCCCACCGATGTCAACGGTGTTCCGTACGACAGTATCCAGGTTCTGAAAGGGATCACATCCGTTAAAGATGTCAGCCTGGTGATTTCTGTCGGCGGCGGCAAGCCCGGAGTCAAGGAATGGGTTTTGTTTGTGGCTGATCCGGGCAACGTGCCCACCGCGGGAGGTGTGGCGGCTGTCGTCGCGCCGCAGTTGTACCCGTACTATCCCAAGCAGCTTCTCGGTATTCTTGGCGGCATCAAAGGTGCGGCGGAATACGAGTCGGAACTGATGCGTGTTTATCCGAAATTCAAGGGTATGCCAACGCCCGGTCTCCGGATGATGGGGCCGCAGACCATGGCGCACATGGTTATCATGTCCTTCATCATCATCGGTAATATTCTCTATTTCCGGTTCCAGCGGACGAGGCGCAAACGATGAAGCGCTCGAGCTACATAGTCCTGGCTGTCGTTATCGTGCTGTTCCTGGTCAGTTGGATATCGAAATCAATTTCGGCTAATCCGGAGCAGGGAAGCACGCTGGCACAGGGGTTCCTTGTCACGCTGGCGGCATTTTTGACCCTGTGCATCCTGTCGTTCCTTTACAAGGACAATCCGTTCTACAAATTTGCGGAGCACCTCTTTGTCGGTGTTTCGGCCGCTTACTGGATGTCGCAGGGTTTCTGGTCCACCATAGTCGGCAACCTGTTCCCGAGGTTGTCCGAAAGCTTGTCCAATTATTTCCAGAGGCCGTACATCCCGGGCGATTTAAACTTCTTTTACTGGCTGCCGGTGATTCTCGGACTGTTGCTGCTCATGCGCCTGTCTCCGAAAGGCGGATGGCTCTCGCGATGGTCGCTGGCTTTTATTGTCGGCACTACCGCCGGACTTAATTTCATCCGGTATCTCCGGTCAGACTTCATCAAGCAGGTATCGTCGTCTTTCGTCCCGCTTTTAATTGACTGGCAGGGGTTCGGTCACTTCTTTTCAAATTTGAGCCTTTCGGTGACGGGCCAGTTTGTCCTTATGGTCAGCAACTGGGTAATCTTTCTCGGCGTCCTGTGTGGATTGATATATTTCTTCTTCTCGAAGGAGCACACCGGCATTTTTGGGAAGGCTTCGAGGGTCGGTATATGGATTCTCATGATTACCTTCGGGGCGTCGTTCGGCTATACCGTGATGGGGCGAATTTCATTACTCGTGGGGCGCATCACGTTTCTCTTTCGAGACTGGTTAGGGCTTATTAGCTAAGTAGATAGGAATTGTGGGTAACATTCCATACGCGGTATGGAGGGTAAATGAAATATAAGCTACCGATTGCACTGTTACTTGCCCTTATGCTGTCTGTTCCGGTCATGGCGCAGCAGGGAGCGGTCGCTGCCGACTCGACGGTTGCCGACAGCATCCCGCCGCCGGCGCCGGTGACGGACCTGCGCGCATTTGACACTCCCGACGACCATGGCCATTCCATCACGCTGGAGTGGACCAAGTCGGCTGATGACGGTGCGGGGGACAGTACAGTGCTGATGTACCGGATCATGAGGTGGGATCCTGACTTCGTTGACACAGTGGGCAAATTCCGTGACAGTGTAAATTTCGTCACCAACTGGATTTCTACCGCCGAAGATCGACTGGAGACGCTCAAGGGACGCCTCAAGCAGTACGAAAAGGGCAAGCCCCGGTTCACGCTTCTCGATTCGGTGGTGTTCATGAAGGACACCGTTCGTGTAACCGGTTTTTCCGATACCGAGCGCGCTGACAGCGTGTGGCAGTTCACGCCCGATTCGGTGAGAGTTTTCACCGGGACCGAGATTGCGCATGCGACCGCGACGGAAGCCGCCGGAGGCGAGCAGGTTCTCGATAAGACGATAATCGTCACGTCGGACACACCGATGCTCGATGAACTTCGTTCGCTGGTACCCGGTATCATTCGGCCCGCGGAAATCGCACAGCTCAACGTGAGCGTGATTTCCTCCGACGGCACGACCGACACCTATCAAGCCGACAGTATTGTCGTCTATCACGCCGGTACGATGGAGCAAGTTTCCTCGTCGAGCGTCCCGCTCTCAGAGCTTGAGCCGCGGCTGATGAAAGACACCATCAGCATGCTGTCGACCTGGGTCCCGGCCCTGAAGGACTCCCTCTCCACCTTCGAGGGGATGGTCAAGCCGCTGACAGAAGAGTGGAACAAGACGATCGACAGGCTTCCGGGGGCATATGCACAGTATCCGAACTACGGTCGATTTGACAGCGTCGGCGTTGTGCCTGCCGGTTCAGAGCAGTATTCGAATGTCGGCGAGAAAGAGAGGACATCACGGGACTACCTGCCCGACCACGCGCCGTTCTACTATCGTGTTGACGCGCTCACGGCCGAGCCGGGTGTGTACACGCCCTCGCCGATAGTCGGGCCCGTGGAGAGTTCCGGCCAATGGTTCAACACCGGGCGCTGGCCGGTATTCATCGCTGTATTGCTGTTCGGATTTCTCACCATCTATTTCGTCGCCAAGGCGAGGAAAGGGCACGAACTGTATGTTCGGCCGCTGGCCGGTATCGAGGCTGTCGATGATGCTATTGGACGTGCTACCGAAATGGGCAAGCCGATTCTCTATGTCCTCGGTCTGGGATCGGCAGCGGATATCGCCACCATTGCTTCGTTCACTATCCTGGCCCGGGTGGCGAAACGCGTAGCCGAGTACCAGACCCAGCTTATCGTTCCGGCCTATGACCCGATCGTCATGACGGTGGCGCAGGAGGTTGTAAAGTCAGCCTACCTGGATGCGGGCCGGCCCGACACGTACAAAGAGGACACGGTCTTCTTCGTGACGCAGGCGCAGTTTGCGTACGTGGCCGCGGTCAACGGCATCATGCTTCGCGAACTGCCCGCAACCAATGTCTACATGGGCAAGTTCTTTGCGGAGTCGCTAATCCTTGCCGAAACGGGAGCCGTGGCCGGGGCAATCCAGATATCGGGTACCGACGAAATCGCGCAGATTCCGTTCTTTATCGTGGCGTGCGACTACACGCTTATCGGTGAAGAACTCTATGCCGCATCGGCCTATCTCGGGCGGGAGCCGATTCTTCTCGGTTCGCTGAAAGCCCAGGACTACGCCAAGGCGGCCGTCGTGTTACTCTCGATAATTGGCATGGTCGCGGCCAGTTTCGGCTGGTCATGGTTCACCGAACTCTTCAAGGTTGGCAACTAGAAGGAACGATAGATGAAACGACAATTACCATTTGCACTGGTGTTCATCTTCGGACTCTTCATGGTGTTCCAGTACTTCGTGCCCCGCGAAGAGTCTGAATGGGTCTATGAATTCCTCCTGGACTGGATTTATATCATTGGAATTCTGGCCCTCGCACTCGGGATCTGGTCCCTGGTAAAAGTGTCCGCCGACAAGATTGAAAACCGACGCCCGAACTGGGGCTACGCATATATCACCATCTGCGGGCTGTTCGCGATGATCATCTTCGGCTTCAGCGCCCGGAACGGCAATGACTGGGGCTGGTTTTTCGTGTTCGTCGGGCTCGCGCTCGGGTTTGTGCTTTTCCTCTTGCACGGACTGATGCGCACTGCCGGCGGCCGCAGTCGGGGGATAAGCCTGTTGCTCAGCCTGGTCTGTCTGAGCGGCGCTATCCTCATCGGGCTGTTCGATAACGCCTGGAGCATGCACTTCTACACGGACGTGCAGAAGGGTCTGCAGAGCACGATGTTTCGTGCCTTCTTCGACTACGTGATGATTCCGATCATGTCCACGATGTTCTCGCTGCTTGCGTTTTTTATCGCATCGGCGGCGTATCGCGCGTTCCGTGCGCGTAACCTGCTGGCAACCCTGTTGCTGTTTGCAGCGCTCATCGTGATGCTGAGGTTCAATCCGTATTTCGGGCCGGCATCTTACTATATAAACAAGACCTCCAACTGGTTGATGAACGTTCCCAACCTGGCCGCACAGCGAGCGATCGTTATCGGTATCGGGCTGGGTATCGTCGCGACCGCGCTGAAGGTCATTCTGGGTATTGAACGCGGATACATGGGCAGAGGATAAGGAGTACTCATTATGAACATATTCGATCGAATGATGAGTATCGACCGGCGATGGGTCTTCCTCCTGCTGGCCCTGGTATGCGTGGTGACATACGCGGTCCCGTTCGAGATACCCATCCTTGTCGAGCCTGAAGTAAAGGTCATCTATAATTTCATAGACAGCCTGCCGCCGGGTGATATCGTGATGATTGCGATCGACTACGATCCCAACAACCTTGCGGAGTTGCACCCGATGGCGTATGCGATAATGGAACACGCCTGGCGAAAGAAACTGCGCCTGATCATAACGGCGCTCTCGCAAAACGGTCCGGGAATGGCCGACCAGCTGATTCGAAACGTGTCGGACTCGCTCAAGTTCGACAAGACATACAACGGCGTGTTCTACAAAGGTCGGGAGATAGTCAACGGTGTTGATTACACGTTTCTCGGTTACAAGCCGTATTTTGCCCTGGTGATACTCGGCATGGGGCAGAATTTCCGACTACCGTTCCCCAATGACTATTACGGCACGCCGCTCGATTCATTGCCGATGATGCGAGGGGTGATGAACTATGATCAGATAGCCTGTGTGGTTGACCTCTCGGGAGGCAATATCACCGACTACTGGATCAGTTACGGGCAGGCGCGGTTTAATTTCCCGCTGGCGCTCGGCGTCACCGGCGTTATGACCGCCCAGTACTATCCGTATCTGGGCTCCGGCCAGGTATTCGGCATCATGGGCGGTCTGCTGGGAGCGGCGGAGTACGAGGAACTCTCGGACAACCCGGGGTTGGCCAAGGACGGCATGAGAGTGCAGCTCTATGCCCATATAGTCATCATCCTGTTCATCATCGTGGGGAACGTCGGATTTCTCATGGATAAACGCAGACGCAAACGGGAAGGGAGGTTGTAGTCATGGATTTTTACACTTTTCTCTGGACCTCCTTCGCGGCGTTCGTGACGCTGGCGACATTCTCCTTCCTGTACAAGGATAATCCGTTCTACAAGATCGCCGAACACCTGGTAGTCGGCGTTTCGGCGGGATACTTCGTCGTTATCCTCTGGCACAACGGGCTGGTTCCAAACCTGTTCCAGCGGCTGGCCGACGGACACGTGTATTTTGCCTTTCTCGACAGTTCCCGCTGGTATTACGTCATCCCGGCCGTGCTCGGCATATTGATGTGGACGCGGTTCTCGAAGAACTACTCGTGGGTGTCGCGATGGCCGATGGCGTTGTATATCGGGATTGCCACCGGTACGGCGATTCCGCTCGAGATGTCGGCGCGGGTGAACAAGCAGTTGTACGCCACGATGACGCCCATCGACTGGGGCAACTTCTTCGGACACGGTTTTCTCGATGTCATGGCCGGATATTCACAGCTGATCATCTTCGTGGGAGCGCTGTGCGCGCTGATTTACTTCTTTTTCTCAAAGGCGCACACGGGATGGTTCGGCGCGGTCGCGACCTTCGGCATATGGATTCTGATGATCGGCTTCGGCGCTTCATTCGGGTTCACCGTCATGGCGCGTATCTCGCTGTTCATCCAACGCATACAGTTTCTCGAGAACAACTGGATTACGACCGCATTCGACAGCAGTAACCCGAACTACAATTCGGGATTCCAGATAGCCTTCTGGGCGATAATGGTGCTGATTGCTGTCTATATCATTCGCGAGCTGACTCTCTACTTCAGGCACCGGACGGAGGAGAGCGCCTGATCGAATAGATGAGGATTTGATGAGTTAATTCCCGCCGAAAAACGCATCGGCGGGGATTTTTTTGTTGTTTCCGGGAATAAAACAGTATTAATAATATGCATCGGAGGTATTAGTGTATGTTAGATTTCAGCCAATATACGCCTTGTTCGTTGCCCCATAAGGGTTTGTGCGTCAGATCACGAAGCGGCGTAGGTCGCTGTGCGACAATGGCTTGTATTGACTCTAATTTATGCACTGATTAAGTTCTTACATTTTCAAGACTTAAAGGAGGATTTTTTCGAAAAAAGCAACTTTTTCCTTGACATACAGGCAATATTTTCCTAGCTTGTACTCGGTGTGAGGAACCAAGAGAAATCTCTTCAAGAGCTGCATCCCAGGGAAAGGGTAGGAACCATCTTAGGGAAAGAGAGGTAGGTAATGGCGCGGCCCAAATCTTATGCCACGGCCAAAACCAACACCGAGTCAGCAGATACGTCAACAGGGAAGAAGACGGGTAAGTCGAGGCTGTCAACTGCTGAGGCTCGACGAGAGTATCAACGTCGTTACTATCAAATGCACAAGGAAAAGGCGAAAGAGTACCAGCGTCAGTACAACCTGACTCACAAGAAGAAAGCTCGCGGTGGACGCGGAAAATCAAGTTTTTCCGCCCAGCGGGAGGTGATTCGGAGTACTTTTAACACGGCTGACCTGATGCACGCGCCGGTAGAAAAAACAGTCAAAATGCTGGAGAAGATAATCAAGGGCGAACGACTGTTTACGATGTAACTCGCATATATCCGCAGATCACAATAGTTTGAGGCGATTGAGGGCAAGGGTGTGGTACCCTCTCAATCGCCTTTTCTGTTGCCTTCCGCCCCGGAACTAGTTATACATAGGGTTCGTTTTTGAGGTGCTAACTAACGATACTGTATTGGATAATAGGAGATCACATGGTAGCCAGAAAAAAGACCGTAAAGAAAAAGGCCGCCACCAAAAAATCGACCAGGAAGGCATCAGCTCCGAAAAAGGCCGCGAAAGACAAGGCAACTCCAGCCTCCAAGAAATCCGCCCCGAAGGGAAAATTCTACTATTTCTTCGGCGGAGGGAAAGCCGACGGTAACGCTGACATGAAAGACCTGCTTGGCGGAAAGGGCGCCGGTCTTGCCGAAATGACCAACGCCGGAGTCCCTGTCCCCCCCGGATTTACCATTACGACCGACGTGTGCCGGCTGTATTACGAAAATAATCTCGAAGTACCCAAGAATATTGACGCCGATCTCGAAAAGCACGTCGCCATGATCGAGAAGGAAGCCGGCAAGAAGTTCGGCGATCCGTCCGACCCGCTGCTCGTCTCGGTACGTTCGGGCGCCAAGTTCTCCATGCCGGGAATGATGGATACCGTCTTGAATCTCGGTCTCAACGAGGAGACGGTCAACGGCCTTGCCGAGAAAACCGGCAACTTGCGGTTCGCACTCGACAACTATCGGCGATTCATCTCGATGTTCGGCAATGTCGTGCTCGGTATCGACAAGGAGCAGTTCGAAAACGTTATCACCAAGCTCAAAAAAGATCGCCGCATAAAGCAGGACAGCTCCCTTCAGGAGCAGGACCTGCGCGAGCTCGTCAAGAAATTCAAGTCGATCATCAAGCGTAAATCGGGCGAACCGTTTCCCGATGATCCGTGGGAACAACTGCGCATGTCGCGCGACGCGGTCTTCCGCAGTTGGAACAACCCGCGAGCCATCTCCTACCGTCGTCTGCATGAGATTCCGTCGGAGCTCGGAACGGCGGTCAACATCCAGGCCATGGTGTTCGGGAACATGGGCAATACCTCGGGGACCGGAGTCGGTTTCACTCGCAATCCCGCCACCGGCGAGAAGGAATTCTATGGTGAGTTCCTCGTGAATGCACAGGGTGAAGACGTCGTAGCCGGCGTCCGCACGCCGCAGCCGATCAAGGAACTCTCTGACGACATGCCCGAAATTTACAAGCAGCTGGAGAAAATCACCGGCAAGCTGGAAGCCCACTACCGCGATGTACAGGATTTTGAGTTTACCATCCAGGAAGGCAAACTCTACATGCTGCAGACGCGCACCGGAAAGCGTACCGTGCAGGCAGCCATCAAGATCGCGGTGGATATGGTGAAGGAGAAGCTGATCACCAAAGAAGAGGCGATCATGCGAATCGACCCGCACCAGATCGACCAGCTTCTTCACCCGACCCTTGACCCGGCTGCAAAGTATGAAGCGGTCGCCAAAGGTCTGGCGGCTTCACCCGGCGCAGCATCCGGCAAAGTGTACTTCACCGCGGAAGACGCCGTCAAACACAGCGCCAAGGAGAAAGTGATCCTTGTTCGGGAAGAAACCAACCCTGACGATATCGAGGGCATGCACGCGGCCGTCGGTATTCTCACCGCCCGGGGCGGCATGACCTCCCACGCCGCCGTGGTGGCGCGCGGGATGGGCAAGTGCTGTGTCAGCGGCGCCGAGGCTATCCGGGTCAACGCTGCCAAGAAGCAGTTCCAGATTGGCAAACTCGCCATCAAGGAAGGCGAAGTCATTACCCTCAACGGCTCCACCGGCGAAGTCATACTCGGCGAAGTATCGACGGTCGAACCGGAACTCTCGGGAGAGTTCTCGGAGCTTATGAAGTGGGCCGATGAAATTCGCAAGCTGAAAGTAAGAGCCAACGCCGACGTTCCCCGTGACGCCGAGCAGGCCATCAAGTTCGGCGCCGAAGGCATCGGACTCTGCCGCACCGAGCATATGTTCTTCGCCGAGGATCGGCTGCACATCGTGCAGGACATGATCCTTGCCGAAACGCCGGAGGTCCGGCAGGAGGCCCTCAACAAGTTGCTGCCCTTCCAGAAGAAAGATTTCAAGGCGCTCTTCGAGGTCATGGCCGGTCGCCCGGTCACCATTCGAACGCTCGACCCGCCGCTGCATGAATTTCTTCCTGACAAGGAAGAGATCAAGAAAGAAATCGAGCAGCTCGATTCGAAGAGCGAGGAGTACGAAGAAGATCTCGCTCGCCTTCAGAAGACGCTGAAACGGATCGACGATCTCAGCGAGACAAACCCGATGCTCGGACATCGCGGTTGTCGGCTGGGAATCATGTACCCGGAAATCACCGAGATGCAGGTGAGAGCGATCATCCAGGCCGCTATCGAGGTCAAGAAAGCCAAGAAAGCGGTCGTACCGGAGATCATGATTCCGCTGGTTGGTCACGTCAATGAATTGAAAAACCAGAAGGAAACCGTGGTCCGTGTCGCCAACGAGATTATCGCGAAGTCCAAGGTCAAGGAGCTTACCTACCAGGTGGGCACGATGATCGAGATTCCTCGCGCCGCTCTCACGGCCGACAAGATCGCCGAGGAGGCGGATTTCTTCAGTTTCGGGACCAACGATCTGACCCAGATGACCATGGGCTTCTCGCGCGATGATGCCGGCAAGTTCCTCGGCTATTACGTGGAGAAGGGTATCCTCCCGAAGGACCCGTTCGTTTCGCTGGATATCGACGGCGTCGGTCAGCTCGTGCAGATGGGAACCGACCGGGGCCGGGCACAGAAGCCGGATCTCAAGGTCGGTATCTGCGGCGAGCACGGCGGCGATCCGGCCACGATCGATTTCTGCCACCGTGTGGGGATGAACTACGTTTCCTGCTCACCCTACCGGGTGCCGATAGCCCGTCTCGCCGCGGCGCAAGCCACCATCCGGAATAACTCCAAGAAAAAGAAGTAGTGGTCCGTAAGCAGAGACAATCTCAGGGCCGCCATCACAGATGGCGGCCTTTTCATTTCTGAGGGCGCCAACACAGCGAGCCTGTGCGGGGCAAGTTTCGCTTGACATTTATCGGTCACAATGTTGATTGCCTGTGAAATGTCACCGGAGGGTAGCACCACCAGCAGGAGAGTTACTCGTTACGGCACATCGGACTACACCGGTGACACACTGAAGGCATACCCGAATACCATGAGACACGAATTAGATTACATATTTCGACCGAATTCGGTCGCAGTGATCGGTGCATCCAAACGCTCCGGCTCGATCGGGCGGGAAACGCTGCACAACATCCTCACCGCCGAGTTCAACGGCAAGGTTTTTCCTGTCAATCCGAGAGAACCCGTCGTTCATTCTATCAAAGCCTACTCGACTATACTTGACGTTCCCGATGCCGTCGATCTGGCCATCATCATCGTGCCGAAACAGTTCGTGAAGGATGTCGTCCAGCAGTGCGGCGAAAAGGGCGTTCGCGGGATTGTGGTTATCTCTGCCGGGTTTTCCGAAGTCGGTCCCGAGGGGAAGGCTCGCGAGCAGGCCGTTCTTGCGGTGGTGCGCCAGTACGGTATGCGCATGATCGGGCCGAACTGTTTCGGCGTTGTCAACACCGACCCCGAAGTCAATCTCAACGCCACATTCGGAAAGACGTTTCCCAAGCTCGGGAAAATCGGCTTCATCACGCAGTCCGGGGCGATGGGCGAGGCTATCATGAGTGAGGCGCGGGAGATGGGAATCGGTTTCTCGGTGGTTGCGTCGATCGGCAACAAGGCGGATATATCCTCCAACGACATTCTGACCTATCTCAAGGATGACCCCAAAACCGATATCATCTTGATGTACCTCGAAAACTTCGGTAACCCGCGTAACTTCACGCAGATTGCCCGCGAAGTCTCGCGCGTGAAACCTATTGTCGCAGTCAAGTCCGGCCGGACCCTTCAGGGCGCCAAGGCGGCCTCGTCGCACACGGGCGCACTGGCCGGTCTGGATGTCGGCGTCGATGCTCTCTTCCAACAGGCAGGCGTCATGCGGGTCGAGACGGTGGAAGAGCTGTTCGATGTCGCCCAGGCGTTGTCGTGCCAACCGGTACCGAAAGGTAATCGGGTCGTGGTCGTTACCAATGCCGGGGGACCGGGTATTCTGGCAACCGACGCCCTCATCAACAACGGGCTCGAGATGCCGTCGCTGACGCCATCCATTATCAAAGAACTCAAAACCTTCAGTTCGGCGGATGCTTCGTATTCGAACCCGATGGATATGGTAGCCGGGGCCGGCGGACCGGAGTTCAACAAGACGCTCAATGTCATCAAAAAAGACAAACGGTATGACACGATCATCCCGATCTTTGTACCGCCGGTGACTATCGATCAGCTCGATGTTGCCCGGAATATCCAGCAGGCTCTTGCTGATACCGAAAAGACCGTTCTGGCCTGTTTTATGGGGGCCGGCGGCGGCTCGGCGGGAATCAACTATCTCAAAGAGAACAATATCCCGGTCTACATTTTCCCCGAGGCGATCGCCAAAACATTGGCCAGTATCAGCCAGTATCGGAAGTGGCTCAATCGGAAGCGGGGCAGCTTCAAGAAATTCAAAGTCGATTCCGCCAAGGTCCAGCAGATAATCGATCGGACCTTGAAGCAAAAATCCGGATCGATTGTAGGCGACGATGCCATTGAAATACTCACGGCCTACGGGATTCAGGCGGCTGAATATGAATACGCCGAGAGCGCCTCCAAGGCGGTGTCCATGGCGCGCCATATCGGCTATCCGGTCGTGATGAAAATCGCCAGTCCTTCGGTTCTGCATAAGACCGAGGTTGGTGGCGTGCATGTTGACCTGCGTTCCGACAAGGAAGTCCGCGACGCCTTCAATGAATTGAAGAAACGCGTTGGAAAACTCAAGACGGGACAGTCCTTCTCGGTCGCCATGCAGCAGATGGTTGTCGGCGAAGTTGAAACGGTGATCGGTATGACAACGGATCCCTCTTTTGGTCCGCTTATCATGTTTGGTCTCGGCGGCATCTATGTCGAGGTTATGAAGGATGTGTCGTTCCGCATCGCCCCGGTAAGCGATCAGGGAGCCCGCGAGATGATCGAATCGCTGAAATCGTATCCGCTGCTCACCGGGTTCCGGGGCTCTCAGCCGGTGCATCTGCCGACCATCACGGAGACCTTAATGCGACTGTCACAATTAGTGACCGACTTCCCGGTTTTTACAGAAATAGACATCAACCCTTTCATCG
Organism: uncultured Ignavibacteriales bacterium; assembly: GCA_964396245.1. Classification (GTDB taxonomy): domain Bacteria; phylum Zixibacteria; class MSB-5A5; order GN15; family FEB-12; genus CAYNEO01. The sequence goes on along the minus strand of CAYNEO010000008.1, from coordinate 88,793 downwards.
TGTCGCCGGACAAGGACAAGTGCAAGGCGGTCGATGCGAGATTTATCGCGAGAAATGTTTCCGGGTAACATGTGTATCCGGAGAATCATAGCCGTCCCCGCGAGGGGCGCCGTGCAGGCATAAGCATCACGTAAGCGGAGTGGAGGATCAGTATGAAGTATGAGCTGAGAACAATTGCCATTTGGCCTCTAATCAAGGTTACCTTCTTCCTCAATCTTGTCGTGGGCTTCATCGTGGGCCTGCTCTACGCCCTGTTAATGGGCTTTATCCTGAGCATCGCATCATCATTTCCCATGCCGCAGGGTGAATACGGCGCCCTCGAGGGAATGTCGTTCGGGTGGCTCATAGTCATCATGCCTATTATGGGAGCCATCGGCATGGCCATATTCTACACGCTGTTTGTAGTCATCGGGGCAGCCATCTACAACCTGATTGCCCGTGCCGTCGGCGGCATGGAATTCGAGTTTAACCCGGTTGAGCCGGAGCCGGCCAAGGCTCCCGTGACCGCTTA
>CAYNEO010000008.1:0-88182 GCA_964396245.1 uncultured Ignavibacteriales bacterium | reverse complement strand
CGCCACATGACTGACAAGCACGTGAAAGTTCGAATTGCCCCGTCGCCGACGGGCTACCTCCACGTGGGGACCGCCCGGACGGCCATATTCAATTATCTTTTTGCCCGTCATTACGGCGGCGAATTTGTCGTCCGAATTGAAGATACTGATCTGGAACGTTCCAAACCGGAATTGATCGAACCCATCCTCTCCGCTCTCGAGTGGCTCGGTCTCCAGTGGGATGAGAAGGTTGTCTATCAATCACAGCGCTCGGAGCTCTACCGCGAAGCCGCGCAGAGGCTCGTCGACACCGGCCACGCTTACCGGAGCTTTGCCACGCCCGAGGAAATTCAGGCGGAGCGCGAAAAATCACGGGCCGAAAAGCGCCCGTTCAGTCGCGAGTTGTTGCGGCACTCGGAAGAGGAAACCGCCCGCCGGCTCGACGCCGGCGAAAGCTATTCGGTTCGGCTGAGAATCCCGGAGGGCGTCACCACGTTTACCGATATGGTGCTCGGGGAAATTTCTCGCGACTACGAGGATATCGAAGATCTCATCATTGCCCGGTCCGACGGTTCCGCAACCTACAACCTTGCGGTAGTCGTTGATGATCACGACATGGGCATTACCCATGTCATCAGGGGCAACGATCATATCTCCAATACCTTTAAACAGATTCATCTCTACCATGCTCTCGGGTACGATGTCCCCCGATTCGGACACGTACCGCTCATCCTCCGCCCGGACAAGAAGAAGGTCTCGAAGCGACTTGGCGACAAGGACGTGGCTGAATACCGGGCAGAGGGAATCCTGGCCGAGGCGATGTTCAATTATCTCTGCCTCCTCGGATGGTCACCCAAGACTGACCGCGAGGTTTACACGCCGGAGGAAATGATCGGTATTTTCGACGAAAAGCACTTCAACCCCTCCAACGCGGTCTTCGATGAAGAAAAACTGCTCGCGATCAACCGCGAACACATTATGAAAAAGACTGATCACGACCTGGCCGTACTGGTGGCGCCGCTTCTGGTCGATGCCGGGCTGACGACGAAATACTGGCTCGAGACTCGCTGGGTCTACCTGAGAGAAGTGATCAGCCTCCTGAAAGAACGAGCCAAACGGCTCACCGATTTCGTCTCTATGGGTGGATATTTCTTCGGTTTTGATTATACTTATGACCCGAAGGCCGAACAGAAGCGGTTCACGCCGGCTGCGGCCGATTTGATGGAAGAGTTGGCCGCCCGCTTTGAAGCGCTCGAGCCGTTCACGCACGAAACGGCCGAGCAGGCGCTGGTGAAACTGGCCGAGGAAAAGAATGTCAAGCCGGCCGAGCTGATTCACCCGACCCGGCTTGCCGTCTCCGGGGTCCCGGCCGGTCCGGGCCTGTATGATATGCTGGCGGTATTGTCCCAACGGGTGGTCGTGGAGCGGATGAAAAACGCGGTTGAACATATACGGAATACAAAACACTCTTCAGAGTGAACAATAAGGTGTATTATGACTGATGAGACAAAGACACGCGTGGCAGGCGTCCTGAAAAAGGCGATCAAGGGCGAGGTCGACGGTTACCGGTTCTACGACGCCCTCGCCGAACGAACGACCAATCCCGAAGCCAAGCGCAAGCTGGAAACGCTGCGCGACGATGAAGCGCGGCACAAGAAGACACTGTATGAGTTGTTCCACAGGCTCGTCGGCGGTGAAATCGGTGAACTGCCGGAGCACGGAATCGGCGCCCTCGCCGAAGTTTTCCGAAAAGGCAAACTCGAGGAACGCAAGACCGAGATGGAGTTTATAACTCTTGCGATCGAGGCCGAGATGGCCGCGACGAATTATTACAAGGAGCAGAGAAATCTGGTTGACGATCCCGAAATTCAGGGCATATTTGATGCACTGGCCGAGGAAGAGTTCAGCCATTTTGAGATTCTTCAGGCCGAAAAAGACGCCCTTGGCGGGAACTACTACTGGTTCTCTCTCGATGAGGGTTCGCCGCTCGAATATTAGACGATAGTTTGCTGGATTATAACATCAACCTGTGCTAGGTGATCAGATGATGCAGTGGATGTGTGATATTTGCGGGTATGTCCACGATGAGGAAGACCCGCCCGACGTGTGTCCCGTTTGCGGTGCGCCGGGAAGCAAGTTCAGTGAATTTGTTGAGGACGATGAGTTTCAGTTTGATGACGATTCTTCCGATGACGATGGCGATGACGACGATTTCGACAACTGACAGGAATCTATGAGGTGGAAACAGCGAGTATAAATCAGACCAGGACCCTGAAAGTCGGTGACCCGGCCCCAGATTTTACTCTTCCGACTCACAATGAAGGGGAGTTGAATCTCGAATGGTACGAAGGGCGAAAGAATGTCGTTCTGGCGTTTTATCCCGGTGACTGGACGCCGGTTTGCGCCAACCAGATTCCGGGTTACCAGGCCATAATAGATGAATTCGAGAAATACGATTGCCAGATTCTGGCCATTTCGGTCGATTCTCTGCCGTCCCACAAAGCATGGGCTAAGTCGCTCGGAGGTATTAGCTTCCCTCTAATGTCCGACTACTACCCCCATGGCGCGGTAGCGGAAAAGTACGGGGTCCTGACAGAAAAAGGGTATACCGAGCGGGCAGTGTTTCTTATCGACAAGAAGGGGATAATCAGGTTTATCGAGCAGGTGCCGTCGTATGAGTTGCCGGACAACGACGCCCTGTTCCGCGAACTGAAGAAACTTCAGGACTGAGTCCGCAAGGCCTGACGCGACAGACGCGGGCACGACTCATGGACCCCGACGTGGTCCGGGCACATTTTGCCCATCTTCGTGTTTACGAATAAGTTATGAAAAGCGACGCGAGACCGGACGGAAATTTCGATCTGTTTGACATCACCTTCATCGGCGCCGGCCCGGTGGCTCTCTATGGCATGTACTATGCCGGCCTGCGCATGACCAAGTTCAAGGCCATTGATATGCTCGATGAAACCGGCGGCGGGCTGATGGCGCTGTATCCGGAAAAGTACATCTACGATGTCGCCGGCTTTCCCAAGGTGCTGGCAAAAGACCTCGTGAAACTTCTCACCGAACAGGCAACGCAGCATCCGCACCAAATGTGTCTCGGTGAAAAAGTCCTCGATCTGAAACGGAATTCCGACGGTATCATAGAGCTCAAGACGAACAAGGGCAGCCACTTCTCCAGGACCGTTGTCATTTGTGCCGGCCTCGGCGCCTATATTCCCAAGCGGCTTGAAATACCGAACGTGCGTGAACTCGAGGGAGCCGGGGTCTACTACTCCGCCCGACGTGTCAATGACTTCAGGGACCGTAATGTGCTCATTGTCGGCGGCGGCGACAGTGCTTTTGATTATTCCATGATGCTCGAGCCGGTCGCGCGATCCATCACCCACATACACCGGAACGACTTCTTCTCGGCCCACGAGGACTCGGTCCGGAAGGTAAAAGAATCATCGGTGGAATTGCTGGTGCCTTTCTGGGAGATCAAGGAAATAGTCGGCGACACGTGGGTCGAATCGGCGACTATAGTTCAGACCCGCACCGGCGAGGAGCGGAAGCTTCCGGTTGACGCCATAATTTTCAACATCGGATTCCTCACGAATCTTGGTCCCATAAGCGACTGGGGTCTGGAACTCGACAAAAACGCCATAAAGGTTGACACGCGCATGCGTACCAACATAGAAGGTATATATGCCGCCGGCGATATAGTGACGTACGACGGCAAGTTGAAACTGATTTCAACCGGCTGCGGCGAAGTTGCTGTCGCCGTCAACAACGCGAAGAACTACATCAACCCGAAGGCAAAAGTCAGCCCGGGCCATTCGACCGACCGCCACGAACTGGTGCAGCAGAAATTGGCCCAGATGAAGGCAAAAAAGAAAGATCAAGCATAAGCATGTACTTTTCTCTGCCACAACAATACCGGCAAGCCGGAGCCGCCGAACTGAGAGAGCGGATTCAGGATGCAAAAGCCCGAATGGGACGTAAACTGTGTATCCTCGCCCATCATTACCAGCGCCTGGAAGTGGTGGAATTCGGCGATCATATCGGCGACAGCTACGGCCTGTCAAAGATAGCCGCATCCAAAAAAGACGCCGAAATCATTGTGTTTGCCGGTGTGCATTTCATGGCCGAGTCGGCCGACATACTCACGGCTGATAGTCAGATGGTCTATCTGGCCAACCCGCTTGCGGGCTGTCCCATGGCTGATATGGCCGAAATGGCCGATGTCCTCGAAGCGTGGGACTACCTCAAGCCGTTTGGCGCCGAAGACCGCATCATGCCCGTGTCGTATATGAACACCGCAGCCGGTCTCAAAGCATTCACCGGACGGCATGGCGGGCTGATCTGTACTTCGTCGAACGCCATCGGTGCCCTTACCTACGGCCTGGAGCAGCGGGACAAGGTGTTCTTTTTCCCGGATGAGAACCTCGGTTATAACACGGGCCTGAAGTACGGCCTTAAGCCGGAAGAGATGGTCATCTGGGACTTCTCACGCGAAGGCGGCGGCCTCACCGCACAGCAGATCGAGCGGGCGAAAATCATCCTCTGGAAGGGTCACTGCCACGTCCACACCAATTTCAAGCCCGAACACGTCGAGGCCATGCGAAAGGAGCACCCGGGGGTCAAGATTATCGTGCATCCGGAGTGCCCCCCCGGTGTCGTTGAGTTGGCCGATGCCGCCGGGTCCACCAGGTTCATCGTGGAGTATTGCAGAGAAGCCCCGGCAGGCTCGACGATAGCCATCGGAACGGAGATAAATCTGATCAACCGGATGGCCCACGAACATCCCGATAAAACCATCCTCGAGCTGTCCGGCCAGACCTGCCCGGTATGTGCCAACATGTACCGGACTACACTGAATGATCTGGCCTTCTGTCTGGAAAATTACGCTGATATCAAGCCGATAGAGGTGCCTGAGCCGACCCGGAGTGAGGCTCTTCTTGCCCTCGAGAAGATGCTGGAAATACCGTAGGGTGACGCAGGGGAGGCCCGCTTGACCTTTCGGAGTCGAAGGCGTATATTCGCAGTCACGGCACAACCACGAATGAGTATACTGAAAAACAAGGGAATACACGATGGTGCATGATGTTCTGGTCCCGCAAATGGGAGAATCGGTCCTCGAGGGGACGATCCTGGAATGGAAAGTGAAAGTCGGCGACAAAGTCGAGGTCAACCAGCCCCTTGTGGAACTGATGACCGACAAGGTGAATGTCGAGATACCGGCCGAGATTTCCGGAGTTCTGACCCAGCAACTGGCCAAAGAAGGCGATGTGGTCCCCGTGGGTACTCGCATCGCTGCCATCGATGATCAAAAAGGCGGTGAAAAAGCCGCCCCGGAACAGACTCAGGTGAGGCAGAAAGTCCCCGCTGAAACCGAAGCCCCGAAGGAGGCAAAGCCGGAAACCAAGGAAGCTGCCCCCAGCGAAGAAGCTCCGGCTCCCAAACCCGCTCCCGCTGCGGAAGTCCAGGGTACTGCGCCGAAGGGAAAAGGGAAGATGTCGCCCAAAGTTCGGCTGCTCGTTCGTGAATACGGTCTCGATGCATCATCAATTACACCCACAGGGAAGAACGGTCTGATCACCGTAGAAGATGTCGAGCGCACCGCCGGCGAGCGTTCCACGGCCGCGGGATTCACGCGAGAGCCGATTCCATCGCCGCCCACGCCGACTCCGCGCCCTGAGCCTACCCGCGCCGCCGAGACTGCGCCTGCTGCACCGGTCGCTCCCAGGGAGCCGAAAGTGAAAGTCGAAATCCCGGTCTTCGAGCCGCTCCCCGAATCTCAGCGCGAAACCAGAACACCGCTGGTCGGCGTCCGCAAGATGATTTCCGACCACATGATCAAGTCGATTAATACTTCGGCCCACGTGACCACTTTTGAAGATATCGACATGACCGAACTGGTCAAATTCCGCCGCGGAATGAAGGCGGAGTTCATGGATACGTACGGCGTCAACCTGACCTATATGCCGTTTATCATCAAGGCCAGTTGCGCGGCGTTGAAGGAATATCCCAAAATCAATGCCTCCATGACCGAAAAAGAGATCATCATCAAGCACTATTACAACATCGGTGTTGCCGTGGCCCGCGACGAGGGACTTATCGTCCCGATTATCCGTGACGCCGACAGGAAAACCATCGTGGAATTGGCCGTCGAATTGAACGACATCGGTGAACGCGCCCGCAAGAATCAGCTGAAACCGGATGATGTCGCTAATGGTACGTTCTCCATCACCAATGCCGGTATGTTCGGCGCTACGGCATCAACGCCTATCATTAGCCAGCCGCAGGTCGCCATTCTCGGCGTTCACGCTATCGTGAAGCGACCATGGGTGGTTAACAACGAAATCGTCATCCGTGACATCTCATCCTTCGGTATGTCATTCGACCACCGTCTTATCGACGGCCATACGGCCGTCCAATTCCTGCACCGGGTGCATGAATTCCTGGCCGACCCCGCCCGGTTGTTGTTGCAGTTGCGCTGATGGCAGAAACGACCGTGAAAAAGCTGTATGGATGGTGCCTGGAGGCCGGTCACGTCGAGTACGAACGCTCCCTGAGCTGGCAGCGCAGCCTGGTCAAGATGCGGCGAGAGGGGCTTGCCCGCGACACCATCATCTTCCTTGAACATCCGCCGGTCATCACGGTCGGGAAAGACGGCCACGAAGAAAACTACCGCGACCTGAAAACCACACCGTATTTTATCGAGCGCGGGGGAGACGTCACCTATCACGGTCCGGGTCAACTGGTAGTATACTTTGTGTTCAACCTGAGCCGCCGGGGACGCGACCTGCATCGGTTTATGGACAACATCCAGCTCGGGATAATACAGACGCTCGCCGAATACGGCATCGAAGCCAAACTCGGAGAGGATAACACCGGCGTCTGGGTGGGGGATAAGAAGATTGCCTCCATAGGCATCGCCGTCAAGCACTGGATTTCATTTCACGGCGCGGCCATCAATATCAACACCGACCTGAGTGAATTTCGCGAAATCAACCCCTGTGGTCTCAATGCCGAGGTGATGACCTCGCTTAAGGATCTTCGCGGCAAGCGCACCCGGATCAAGAAGTTCAGTAAAATCCTTCTGGAGAAGTACGCTCGGATATTCGATACCGTATTTACGCCAATTGAACTGGAAGAGCTGGCGGAAGAATTGGAAAGTCAGGAAGGCGGCAACGTCATCTGACCGACGCTAACATCAGGCAAGTGCTTCCGACTTCGGCAGTCGCCCACGCTGTACGAGATAGATTGCCAACCCCAACATAAACAACAATACCGAAACGATCTGATTGAACGTCGGATGAATCGGTCCGAGCGGGATTATCATCGCATTTTCATAATAGCGCACATATTCGATGATGAAGCGGAAGAACGCCTCGACCATAAAGTAAACCGCCACCACCTGTCCGAAAAATCGGCGGTTCCTGAGCATGAAATGCAGGATGACAAAAAGCAGGACGCCGTACAGTGAACTGTAAAGCTGCGACGGATGCAGGGTCTGACCGCCGAACACCGAGTAGGGAATCGACCCCGGCGGGAATTTGACCGCCCATGGCAGATTGCAGGGAGTGCCGAAGCAACAGCCGTTCATGAAACAGCCGATACGGGTGAATATCAGACCGATTCCGACTGTCGGTGCGAAATAGTCAAATACATCGAGAATCGACATCCCGGTCAGGAGGCAATATACTGCCGCGCCAATGATTGCCAGCAAAATACCGCCGTAAAGGTTCATGCCGGCAATTCCGAAGGTACCGGAATGGAACGGGTTGAATACGTCGGTCCAGTGACCGCTGAATTCGCTCAGGTGCAGCAGCACGTACGCCAGTCTCGCGCCAACCAGCCCCCCGATAACCATGATATAGGCTATCGTAAGAAAGCGATCAAACGGCTTTCCGTCACGTCTGGAAACATACCAGATGTACCAGATGCCGAGCAGAAAAGAGATCGCCAGCATCAGTCCATAGCTGCGTATGGGAATCGGCCCGATGTGAAATAATTCAGGTAGCATGTTCAATTTCCTGTTGTCGTTCTACCCCGGAATCCGGTTGCGGTTCCATCCAGCGGTCGTAGTACCTCCAGATCAACACCGTCGAAAACAGCCCGATTGTCAGGCCGACCGCGACGTCCGACAGATAGTGAAACCGCCCCCAGAAGGTGCCTATAATCAGGCCGATAAAGAACGGCAACAGCACCCACCCGCCCTTTCGATAATACCGAAATGCCGACAGCACGACCACGAACGCCACCGCAACGTGCGACGACGGCATAGCGCCGCCCCGGACCGCACCATGCTCAATGACGAATTCGACCAGGGGACGAAACACCGGTCCCTGTATCTGATTAACATACGCGGCCGCAAAATGCCAGCGGGGTCCCTCTATCGGATAGGCGAAAAAGATGACATATGATATGACAAAAGTCAGACAGAGAGCCGTGATGGTCTTTTTCACGGTGTCATAGTCGCGAAGGAAGAATACCGGGAAAAGAAAGCCCGGAAGCATCAGGTAATAGGAGAAATATGTCGCCGAGAAAATCTCGTTGGGAATCGTATGCAACAAGTGGCGGTCGATGTATATCGTCGGATGAAAACCGAAAAAGCTCTTCTCAAAGGCAGTCAGCTGCCAGTCAAAAAACCCGGGAAAGATCACGTGCATCATGCCGCCGGTCATCCGGTACATGAAGGTGAACAATATCAATGGATAGAGTATGCGGATAAAGGCCTGCACACGGCCGCGAGATTCATCGGAATATCTCACTATTAACCCGACCAGAGCGATTGTCCCCAGTGAGAATACAATCTGGCCGGTATATTGACTGATCGGACGGCCGAAAACCGCGACCACGCAAAGTATCAGCGCCGAATAGCCGACTATCAGCCAATCAAAGGGATAGACGACCGGACTTTGCTTCACGGCTTCCGTGTCGTTGTTGTCATTCTTTGCTCGCATCACTTCCTGCTATCACTATGACCAACTCCCCCTTAACAGTCCTGCCGGATATTTGGTTCTGAATCTCTTGCAGCGAACCCCGGATATATTCTTCGAATTTCTTGCTGATCTCTCTTGCCAGGCAAGCCTGTCTGTCACCGAGCACATCAACCATCGCCGCCACCGTCTTGTGAATCCGATGCGGCGACTCATAGAATACGAGCGTATGTTCGAATGCACCTACGGCTTCCAGCCGTCGTCGTCGAGCGCCGTCTTTGACCGGGAGAAATCCCTCGTAGAAGAAACGGTCGGTTGGTAATCCCGAAGCAGTCAGGGCCGGGATAATCGCGGTCGGACCCGGCAATGCGTTTATCTCGATTCCGGCATCGATTGCCGCTCTCACGACCCGGTATGCCGGATCCGAAATTCCGGGGGACCCGGCGTCGGTGACGACCGCGACCGATTCGCCGGCGGCTATCGCATCAACAATCCGCCCTGCCCGCGCCTGTTCGTTGAACTCGTGATAACTGATCAGCCTTTTCTTTATCTGAAAATGCTTCAGCAGGCGGCCGCTGGTACGCGTGTCCTCGCACGCGACCACGTCAACCTCCGAAAGCACCTCTAGGGCGCGGCGGGTGATATCTCCAAGGTTACCGATAGGCGTCGGCACGAGGTATAAGCGTCCCGAAGAGGGCATCTCAACTCACCTGTTATGATTCCAGTTGTACTGAGTCCGGTATCGACGGTTTGCCGAGCGAGGCAATCTCCGGCAGGCGGCGCTTGAACGAATTGCGGTTGACGAGCGAAACCACCCGGTTGATATTCGCCTCCTTGAAGCCTTCGTCCGTCAGCTTCTTCATCGATCGTTCACCTTCATCGATGATACGGGCCAGAAGCCGGTCCATTTCCTCGTACGTCACGCCGATCTCGCCTTCATCCGTCTGGCCCTTCCAGAGGTCCGCCGACGGCGGCTTGTCGATGATGTTCTGCGGTATCTCCAGCACCTTCGCCAGCTGCCGGACTTCCGTCTTGTATAGCTGACCGATGGCGTTGACCGAGCAGGCATTGTCGCCGTAGAGGGTCGTGTATCCCAGGGCCGCCTCTGTCCGGTTACCGGTGCCGAGAACCAGCCGATTCAGCTCATAGGCATAGTCGAAAAGAATCGACATCCGCTCACGGGCCATTTTGTTGCCCGCCCGTACCTTCATCGAATCATCAATCTTCGGGAAATAGGCATCGATCATCGGCGAGATGTCGACAATCTCATGATCGACATCGAGTAGATCGACCATTTTTTTGGCGTCGTCGGTGGAGTCCGCCGCCGAGGTCCGGTACGGCATGATCAGGCAGAGCAGCCTGTCGGCGCCGACAGCCTCTACCGCCAGGCGCGCCGAGAGTGACGAATCGATTCCACCTGAAAGGCCCATGACATACCCCGTTAAACCGGTGGAGTCGAGTTTGCCGGCCAGAAAACGCTTGATAGATGTGATTGCGCTTTCGGGATCAAATGGTTTATTCATGGTAAGTCCTCGCAATTGAGGGGACTATAGCGAATTTGGGCAGAGGCGGCAAGCGAATTATGCCCGCTTGACATGCGTCGCAAACAGCCATATTTTCCGGCCATAAAGAGAAAGGGAGACATGAGCGTAAACAAGGCTATCTTAATCGGGAGGCTGGGTAAGGACCCGGAACTGCGGTACACGCCCAGCGGGAAGGCGGTAACATCGTTTCCGCTGGCAACCACCGAACGGTGGACCGGCGCCGACGGTCAGCGCAATGAATCCACAACCTGGCACAACATCATCGCCTGGGGTAAACAGGCCGAACTGCTGAAGGAATATCTGTCGAAGGGGCGGGAGGTATATATCGAGGGCCGCATCGACAATCGAAGCTACGATGACAAGGAAGGCAACAAGCGATATATCTCCGAGGTCGTCGTTCAGAACTTCTCCTTTATTGGTTCCCGGGGCGACCAGGACAGCAGTCCGCGCAGCGAGTCCGAATCGCCTCCGCCCCCGGCATCCGATGATCTCGGCAGCAGCGATGACGACCTGCCGTTCTGAGCAGAACTTGGTCAATATTGCCGTAAACGCCCTCCCGCAGGGCGTTTTTCTTTGCGCAAAAAAGATACGCAGATTGCGCACAAGTCATACTAATCCCGTGACCCTGTTCTTCCGAAAGACACGATGCAGAAAGTTTCTGACCTATAGTAACTGTTGGATAGTCCCTTATGCCCCGGAGGTCACAGGATGTTCACAGATAGTGATGGTTACTTCAGCAAGTCCAGGCTGCTGAGATCGATCGGTTTTATGGCCGCTTCCGCCGTATTCATTTCAGCGGCCATCATTTACTTTTTCAACACCATCTTTCTCGACTCCGGACTGGCCGAGTTCGGCAACGGCCTGGAAACGGCCGCCCTGACACTCTTGCCGTACATGATGTCGGCGGTAGTGGCCGCTATCACGGCAATCGGAATAATTTCCATCTGGCCGACTCTGCGGGCGGTTAATCCGAGCGAAAAGATCCTCTCACGGCTCCGCGAACTCAGCGAAGGTGACCTTACCTCCACCATCAACGTGACCAGCACCCATCAGCTCGACAGCATCGCCGCCGAACTCAACCAGGCTGTGGGCCACCTCAGGAAGCAGGTGAACGAGCTGAAGTTGATCAATCGGGCGCAATGGTCGGTACTCTGTCGTATCCGGGCAGCTGCTGAGATCAACAATGTCTCGGATGTACTGAAAGCTGTCGAGACGATGGAAAAGAATTGGGACAAGGTGGCCGCGATCGAGGCCGAGTTGACTACCTGAGTTATTTCGAGAGCTTCTGCTCGAGCTCTTTCACTCGCTTGAGCAGATCCGGCAGTCGGCGAAGTGAGGCCTCAATGCGCAGCGACTCCTGAATATCCCGGGCCGGATATCCAAAAAGGCTCTTACCTGCCTCGACCGACTTGTGGATTCCCGACTTGGCGCCGATTTTCACGCCGTCGCCAATCTCGATATGTCCGACCAGGCCAACCTGCCCGGCCAGCACTACGCCGTTGCCGAGCTTCGTTGACCCGGAGATTCCCACCTGCGAGACGATAATACAGTGCTGCCCAATATCCACATTATGGGCGATCTGTACCAGGTTATCGATCTTTGTCCCCCGGCCGATCCGGGTTGCGCCCAGCGCTCCCCGGTCGATCGTCGTGTTGGAGCCGATCTCTACGTCGTCATCGATCTCCACCCAACCGACCTGCCGGATTTTCTTCAACCCCCGCTCAGACTCAGCAAATCCGAATCCATCGGAGCCGATCACGACTCCCGGATGGATAATTACCCGGTTGGCGATTGTAGTGTTGTCCATGATGCGCACCCCGGGGTAAATCAGGCAGTCATCGCCGATCGTTACATCCCGGCCGACAAATACCGAAGACACCAGCTGGCAGTTCCTGCCGATCTGCGAACCGCTGCTGATATGACAGAGGGGGCCGATGCCCGACGATGCGTCGATCTTGATATTCGGCTCTATGACGGCCGTGGGGTCAATTCCCGGCTCTACCCGGCGTGTGTCGGGATAGAGCAGATCGATAATCCGGGCGAATGTCAGGTAGGGGTTCTTGTGGCGGATGACCGGGACCGTGTCGCACGGTATATCGGGGTCGAGGACAAGCGCCGATGCCCGTGTAGTCGAGATATACTTGAGATACTTCTTGTTGGCGACAAAGCTGATATCGCCCGGTCCGGCGGTTTCGATGGGAGCCCCGCCGCTGATCACAACGTCGGAATCTCCCGATACTTCGGCGCCCAGCTTGCCGGCCAATTCGGCCAGCGTGAACTGCTGTGTCCTACTCGAGCTGGTCAAGTTTTTCGAGCACCTTATCCGTTACATCATAGGTTTCTTTGATATAACCAAGGCCGCTCTGCATGGTGAATATGACGTCGTAGCCCTCCTCTACAGCAACCGCCTCGATGGCTTTACTCACGTTTTCGAGCAGGGGGGCGATCAACTGCTCCTGTTTCTTTTCGGCGGTGCCTCCCGGTCCGTAAACCTGGCGGGTATACGCGTCAAGAGCTTCGTTTTTGGCCCGAATCGCCGCTTCACGCTCGTTCTTCTTGTCCTCGGAGAGGATCAGTTTCTGGCGATCGTACTCGTCGATCATGTCCTGAAGCTCCTGCTGCTTGGCTTGAGCTTCCTCGTCCCAGGCCTTGCGTTCCAGGTCCCACTGTTCCTGGGCGCGCTGCCAGGCCTTGTAGCTGTTCTTGATCTCGTCGTCGCGCACAAAGCCGATTTTCAAGCCCTGGGCCTTGACCTCTTTGGTGAAGGCAGTAAACGCCAGCACCATTGCCAGACCCAGTAACACAAGATGTTTTGCTTTCACCATGAACGGTCTCCTGTATACGATATCATAGAGTCGTTATCTGAATGTCGTTCCAATCTGGAAATGCGGTTTCCAGCCTCGCTCCGGTTTAGTCGCGCCCGGGGGTATATAATCGTCAAGCGGGTAGCCGAAGTCAAACCCCAATGTCCCCATACCCGGGATCATCAACCTGAACCCGAGCCCGATGCCCTTGTACAGGTGACCCAGCTTGATATCCGAGGTATTCAGGAACGAGTTACCGGCGTCGAAGAATCCCAGGACATAAAGTTGCTGCTGGATGATAGGCAACTGCAATTCGATGTTCGTTATCAGCATGTACTTACCACGTACCCGGACATACCCGGTACCGGCGGCCTCCGTCCGTGGGTCCGCACCGCCCGCGTAAAATGTCGTATCGCCTCCGACAACGGTCGAATCGGGCGTCAGGACACCGTCGTCGTAGCCGCGGACAACGCCGTCGTAGGCAGTGCCGCCGGGAGTAAATCTATCGGACAGCAGAATGAGGCTGTCATTAGGCGCTGTCACCGCCCCGAATTGGACCTTGGCGGCGAGCGCGAACTTCCAGAAAACCGGGATAAACTTTGCCACCGTGACGTCGTGTTTCTGGTAGTTCCAGTAGCCTCCGAAAATATTGCCCGTATTCGAGAACGTGTAAGAGACCAGAGATCCTCTGGTTGCGAATTCCGGGAGATCTCGCGAATCCCGCGTTACCGTGAGTGAAACCCGCGATGCGGAGTTCCACTTTTGATTGTAGGCGCCCACCGAGCCGGGATAATATCCGCCATAGACGACGGAGTCACGGAGGTATTCAAACGTGCCTTCGGGATCCTCCCGCCAGGACAAATAGGTGTTGTGGTACCGGTTGCCGTTGTCAAACGCCTGACTGAAGTCATAGAATCTGTTACGCTCCAGGCGATACGACGCGAACACGCGGAAGTAATTGTCGGGCCAGCGCAGCCGGCGACCCAGCCGAATACTGGCGCCCTGGCGTCCTTCGGTATAATCGTCATACCAACGGCGGTTGATTGAATAGAGGTCTGTCCCAAGAAGAGTGGGGCGACCGAACAACCACGGTTCGGTGAATGACACCGAATAGGAATTTCGCTTGCTGCCGAACTCCACATTGAACGACAAGTTCTGCCCGTTACCGCGGAAATTGGGGATGCCCATGCCGACTGTCCCGACCAGCTTATCCTGGCTGTTGTATCCCGCACCGGCCGATATTTGCGCCGTCTGCTTTTCTTCGACCTTGAACTCGAGATCCACATCGCCGCTCGGGAGATTGATCGGCACCGGTTCCACGTTGCCGAAATAATTCAGCGCCATGACGTCGCGCACCGAGCGAATCAGCAGGGTGCGATTGAAGACCTGTCCCGGCATACTCGAGAGTTCGCGGCGGATAACGTGATCCTTCGTCCTCATATTCCCCACGATCTTCACGAGATTGATATGCGACGGCAGTCCTTCAGTAATGTCGTAGGTAATATCGATCAGCGAGTCGTTGCGCGTGGTCCTCTGATCGGCTATCTGGACGTGCAGGTGCCCGATCTCCTGGTAAGCCGAATACAGTTCGAAGAGTGATTCGTCGTATTTCTCAGCGTTGAATACGTCCCAGGCATGGAACTTCAGCGCATCCTGGAGAACATTAGTGGGCAATTCGTCGTTGTTCTTGAAATGGACTTCTCCGAAGTAGTACTTGGGGCCCTCGTAGACATCAATATAGATAGTCATCCGGTTCGTTGCCGTGTCGATGGCGGTTGAATCCGATATGACGTACGCGTCAATAAACCCTTTTTTGTGGTACTCGTCGGCGATTTTCTGCAGGTCTTCCTGGTACTTATCCTGGGCAAAATCGGAACTCTTCAAAAAGCCGTGCTTCCGGTTACGCATCTTGCTGATGAGATCATCGGCGCCGACCCGTTTGTTACCGGACAGAATGACTTCCTCGACCTTGACCTTCGAGTTTTCCTTGATCTTGTAGGTCAATACAGCCGATGACGAGTCCTCGGAGTACTCCACCTGCGGCGTGACCTGGGCGCGGAAATATCCCTTCTTCGAGTACATGTCCAGGATTTCCTGTTCCTTCTGAAATACCAGGTACGGGGAGATATAGCCGCCCACGCCGAGACGCAGTTTCTCCTGCAGGTCTCTGGTGTCGATCTTGTTGTTCCCCGTAAATTCCAGTCCCGCCAGTTTTGGAAGCTCTTTTACGACAATGTAGACTTTGATCCCGCCCTCGACCGGCTCAGCTTGAATTCGGACATCGGAAAATATCCCGAGACCGTACAGGCGGTGGATTGTCTGTTGAACGACCGTAGCCGTGAGCGGCGAGCCGCGGTCAATGGCGGCCACGCCGAGGATAAGGGAAGGGGTGGCGACGCGATTGCCGACCACCTCGACATCTACTACTCGATAAGTTTCCTGTGCCAGTGCCTGGGATTGGACCGCGAGCGCGATCATTGCCGCAAGCACCAGGGCTGTCCATGCCCTCTTCATTACTCCACGTTGCAACGAGTTGATTCCTCAGGGTGTAACGATATCGTTTATCTTGATCTCCGTATAGTCCTGGCGATGACCCTGTGTCAACCGGTATTTCGTACGCCGTTTGTACTTATACACGCGTACCTTCTCACCTTTTCCGGTGCCCAGCACTTCTGCCTGGATTTTTGCACCCTCGACATAAGGAGTACCCACCAGCACATTATCATTGTCTTTTACAAGAAGGACCTCGGAAATGTCGAGCTTTTTTCCGGCTTCCGCCTCCTGAAGGGGAATTCTCACAACCTCACCTTTTTCACCCCGGAACTGGAAGCCGCCAACTTCAAATACAGCGTACATCGATTATCCTCCAACTAGTCCAAGTTATTAACACTTTGTAAATTAGGCCAGAAAAGGTACGACATTTCGGGCCGTAGTCAAGGCATTTTTCCCCTATTGTACACGCTTGACAGCAATCCGTCAACAATTTGAGTGGACCTGTTTCCAGCCTATATCGCTGTCTTCTCACCGCGTCTCGAAACTCATCCGGTATAAGTGATTGCCGGGGGAACCCGGCCCGGTTATATTGTGTAATTGAGCCGGATGAAACTGATATGACGACCAAAACATCAAAAATAGTCCCCGTGCAAGCCAGCCCGTTCGACCTGAGAGCCGGCTACACTCCCAAGGGTGACCAGCCGCAGGCTATAAAGGAGCTTGTCGAAGGACTCCGAACCCACCGCCGCTTCCAGACCCTGCTGGGCGTGACCGGGTCCGGAAAGACGTACACCGTCGCCAATGTCATCGCCCACTACGGCCGTCCAACACTCGTCATTTCTCACAACAAGACTCTCGCCGCCCAGTTGTACGGCGAGTTGAAGGCGTTCTTTCCGAATAACGCGGTCGAGTTTTTCATCAGCTATTACGATTACTACCAGCCGGAGGCGTACCTCCCGACGACCGACACCTTCATTGAAAAAGACACGGCCATGAATGAGGATATCGACCGCCTGCGGCTGCGTGCGACCGCCTCTCTTCTCGAGCGAGAGGACGTGATTATCGTAGCCTCGGTATCATGTATTTACGGTCTGGGCTCGCCAGAGGAATACCGCAACCAACTGCTGTTTCTCGAAACCGGGACGGAGATGGATCGCGATGCACTCATTCGCAACCTCATCGACATTCACTACAATCGAAATGACATAGATTTCTCGCGCGGTAATTTCCGGGTGCGCGGCGACACCATTGAACTCATCCCGGCATACCGCGAGACTGCCCTGCGAATTGAATTCTTCGGCGATGAACTCGAACGGATCACCGAAATCGACCCGCTCACCGGCGAGATTCTCAACGAGCGGCCGAGAGTAGCCATATACCCGGCCAAGCATTTCGTTACCTCGAAACCGACGCTCGAAGAAGCTATCGCCAAAATCGAGCGGGAGCTCGCCGAACGTCTCGAAGAATTCAGGTCTCAGAACAAGCTGCTCGAAGCCCAGCGGCTCGAGATGCGGACCAAGTATGATCTCGAGATGCTCAAGGAAATCGGCTATTGTTCGGGCGTCGAGAACTATTCCCGCTACCTGACGGGACGAGAAAAAGGCCAGCGACCGTATACCCTGATTGACTTTCTTCCCGAGGGATTTCTGACCGTGATCGATGAATCGCACCAGACCGTACCGCAGATTCGCGGGATGTACGCCGGCGATATCAGCCGCAAAACCGTTCTGGTTGAACACGGCTTCCGTTTACCGTCGGCGCTTGACAACCGGCCCCTGTTTTTCGATGAATTCGAATCGCTGGTGGGCAACATGATTTTCGTCTCGGCAACACCGGCCGACTACGAGTTGGAAAAATCTGAAGGTGTAGTGGTCGAACAGGTAATCCGTCCCACCGGTCTTCTGGATCCCTTGATTACCGTCAAACCACTGGCAACGCAGGTCGATGATCTGATTCAGCAGGCGCGTGAGCGGGCATCGAGAAGGGAGAGGGTGCTGGTAACGACCCTGACCAAGCGGATGGCCGAGGACCTGACCGACTATCTCAACAAGGCGGGAGTTCGGGTCAGGTACCTCCACAGCGAAATCGACGCTATCGACCGCACCGAGATCATCCGGGACTTGCGCCTGCACGAATTCGACGTCCTTGTCGGGATCAACCTCCTCAGAGAGGGCCTCGACTTACCGGAAGTCTCACTGGTGGCGATTCTGGACGCCGACAAGGAAGGTTTCCTGCGCTCGGAGCGATCGCTGATTCAGACCGCCGGGCGCGCCGCGCGAAACAAGGGCGGAGAAGTGATTTTCTATGCCGACAAGATCACCGACTCCATGCGAAAAGCGATCGATGAAACCAACCGGCGCCGCGCCAAGCAGCTTGCTTATAATAAGGAACACAATGTCGACCCGGAGACCATTTTCAAAACCCGCGACGAAATCATGCGCAGCACCCTTTTCGCCGACAGCAAGACGGTCGAGGAGCAGAGATTCGAAAAGCCCAGCCAGTTTGCGTCGATGTCCCGCGAGGATCAATTGGCCTTCATGCTGAAGGCCATGAAACAGGCCGCGGAAAATCTCGATTTCGAAACGGCCATCCTCATCCGCGACGAGGTCAGGGAAATGAAGGCCGAAATGAAAAAGGGAAAAAACAAACGGCGGAGATAACCGTCTCTCATCTGAGGAAATATGAAAAGAACCAGCCTGAGCATATTCATTTTCGGCCTAGCCATCGTAGCGTCAACCCCGGCCTTTTTCGGCGGGTGCGGAAGCGAGAAGGACGTCCCGTACGTGATCGATGAGGATGAAATTGCCAGGTACATTCGGGAAACCGAGGAAGGCCAGCAATTCTTCCGATCCGACAGTCTGATTCTTCCCACGCCGTATGCTGCACCGGGCGATACCGTGATGTACCGCGATTCGGTGCTTACCCGCGGGAGGCAGACGACAGTGATTGTCGATACCAACCGCGCCGATTACGGCAACCTTGGCGAGCTGGCCGAGGCCGCGGCTTTTGTTCTGGATTCATTCATCGTACGAAGATACCGCGTTTCGGATAACGCCATCGTCGACAGCGGCAGCATACGGTATCTCACCCGGGTCGGCTTCTTCCTGAAACTCGGCACCGACGCACAGGCGTATGTCGGCTGGAAACTCTGGGGAGTCGGCGTACCATCCAGCGCGCTTCCCGGTACCTTACCGGTGAGAGTCGCGGTCACTCCCCACGGGATGACTCCATTCCCGGGTGATCTCGATCTATACACTCAGACCCCGGTGAGTTCTGTGCTCAAATGCAGGTACATTTCACTAACGGACATGGCGAGGATTCCCCGAGGGACACAGATCGTGGTCAGTACGGAGACGGCAAACTCTCAGTCTCCCGTGAAGTATTTCCAGTTGTTGTCCGCCACCGCAAACAGCGGGTTCTTCATGGAACCGATGGACAGGATAGACACCGATCATTACGTCGACACTATTACGGCACCAACGAGTAACTCGCGACTGTACGAAGTGGTGATGATTCAATCATTCGATGACAGCGACCAGTCCTTCGCCAAGGCATGGGCATTCCCCTATCGAATCCTTCAATAGCCTATGCGATAAGATCTCTCAGGTCAGAGATTTACCGCCCATTCACGGGCCGCACTCTTTTTTCTTGAATATCTAACCTTGTTGACTGTAATATCATATAAGACACGAAAGCCGCGCGCAGAAATCCAGCAAACTGAGCGTAATAGAAAGACAAGGAGGTTTTATGTCCAGGAAACACACACATCTCTTGCCCCTAATTCTTGTGGTTCTGATCTCGGCCACTCTGGTCGGGTGTGGCACGCAGGTCCCGTCCGGCCATCGCGCCGTATTTTTCTACAAGTTCGGCAGCGGCACCGAGATGGGAAAAATCTACAGCGAGGGGTTCAACTGGCACTTCCCGTGGAACAGCATGTTCGTCTACCGGATACAGACCCAGGAGCAAAAAGAGCCGTTGGTTGTGCTGTCCTCCGATGGCGCCACTATCAAAATTGAAGTTTCGGTACTGTATCGCCCCGAGGCGGCCAAACTCGATTCGCTTCAGGTGACCGTCGGTCCCAATTACTACGATGTTTACGTGGCCCCTAACCTGCGCAGCATCGCGCGAGAAATTGCCGGCCGGTACAAACCGGAGGAAATCTACTCCACCAAGCGAGACGAGGTAAGGACCGAAATCCTCGATCAGTTGACCAAGGAGGTAGCCAAACGGTACATCGTGTTGGAAAATGTGCTCATTCGAGATGTTACCATACCGGAGAAGATATCCGAGGCGATCAACTTCAAGCTGACCGCCGATCAGGAGGCTCAGAAAATGCAGTTCACGATCGAGAAAGAGAAACTCGAGGCGGAACGAAAACGGATCGAAGCCCAGGGTATCGCCGATTTCCAGAAGATTGTCAGCGCGGGAATTACCGAGTCACTGCTGAAATGGAAAGGTATCGAGGCGACCCAGAAACTGGCCGAATCCAGCAATACCAAAATCGTGATTGTCGGCAATTCATCCAGCGATCTGCCGGTAATTCTCGGGGCAGACAAGTAGTCAGAAAACGATGCTATCCAACATTGGAACGGCGACAGGCTGATTGCCTGTCGCCGTTTGTCTCATGCGTCGATCCCTATTGCACGAGAGTTATTCTTCTTCATACTGCTTCTTCAGTCGTTCGATTACTGCCGGGTCGGCCAGCGTGGTCGTATCGCCAACGACCTTCCCGGTGGCAATATCACGCAACAGTCGACGCATGATTTTACCGGACCGCGTCTTGGGAAGATCGACCGTAAAAATCAACTGCTCCGGTTTCGCAATGGCCCCGATCTTGCGCACGACAAAATCTTTCAGGCGGCCGCGAAGCTTGTCATCCCCGAGATTTCCGTTACCGAGCGTCACGAATGCGGCCAGGCCTTCACCCTTGAGCTGATGCGGCACGCCGACCACGGCCGCTTCGACTACCGCATTATGCTCCACCAGCGCCGATTCAACCTCCATGGTGGAAATCCGATGGCCGGAAACGTTGATAACATCATCGACCCGACCGAGCACCCAGAAGTACCCGTCCTTGTCGACTCTGGCGCCGTCACCCGGGAAATATATCCCGGGCCACTTTGACCAGTACGTATCGACAAACCGCTTTCGGTCGCCCCAGATACCCCGCACCATTCCCGGCCACGGCCTGGTGATCGCCAGATAGCCGCCGCCGTTTTTGACCGGCTTGCCGTTATCATCGAGAATAGCGGCGCTGATTCCCGGAAACGGCTTGGTGGCCGAACCCGGCTTTGTGGTTGTTACGCCCGGTAAAGGGGTAATCATGATGTGCCCGGTCTCGGTCTGCCACCAGGTGTCGACGATCGGGCACTCTTTCTTTCCGATAGTCTCGTGATACCACATCCATGCCTCGGGGTTGATCGGTTCGCCGACCGTACCGAGAAGACGAAGAGAACTCAGATCGTGCTTCTCCGGCCACTCCTTTCCCCAACGCATGAATGCCCGAATGGCCGTCGGGGCGGTATAGAAAATCGAGACGCCGTACTCCTCGACGATCTGCCAGAAACGATCTTGGTCCGGCCAATCAGGCGCTCCTTCGTACATGACCTGCGTTGCGCCGTTGGCCAGGGGGCCGTAGACGATGTACGAATGCCCGGTGATCCATCCGACATCGGCGGTGCACCAGAACACGTCCTCATCTTTCATGTCGAAAACGTATTTGCTCGTGGCATAGACCCCCGTCAGGTAGCCGCCCGTAGTGTGGACAATCCCTTTGGGTTTGCCGGTAGTGCCTGACGTATAGAGGATAAATAGCGGGTGCTCGCTGTCGACATGGACCGGCGGACAGTACGCGTCGGCTTCCTGCATATGCCGGTGATACCAGTGATCGCGCCCTTCCTTGACCCGAAGCAGGAAATCGCCTCGCTTGACAATGATCACGTTCTCTATGGACGGGCAGTCGGCCAGGGCAACGTCGGCATCGTGCTTCATTGGTATAATCTGTCCCCGGCGATAACCGCCGTCGGCGGTGATGAGCATTTTTGCCTGAGCGTCATTGATCCGGTCACGCAGGGATTCGGGGGAGAAGCCGCCGAATACCACCGAATGGATGGCGCCGATGCGCGCGCAGGCAAGCATGGCGATGACCAACTCCGGAATCATCGGTAAAAGGATAGCCACCCGGTCACCCTTCTTTATCCCGAATTTCTTCAGCACATTGGCGAACTTGTTGACCTGGCGATAAAGATCGAAATAGGTCAGCGTTCGCTTGTCACCCGGTTCGCCCTCCCAGATAATGGCTGCTTTGTTCTTGCGGCACCGCGCACTGTCGTCGACATGGCGGTCGAGACAGCTCTCGGTGATATTGAGCCTGCCGCCCACGAACCACCTGGCATCGGGCGCCTTCCAATCAAGCGCTTTGGTCCACTTCTTCTTCCAGACCAGCTCCGATGCCATCGAACTCCAGAACCTGACCGGGTTCGATGCTGCGGTTTTGTAGACGGTGCTGCTGCCGGCGTTGGCCTGACGCGTGAATGCCGCTTTCGGCTTGAATTTTCTGGTTTCGGTCAGCAGGGTATCGATGGTACCGGACTGATCGGATCGTTTCCGCGGACGGGTGGATTTGGGCATGCGGGTCTCCTGTCGTTTGCGATGGTCAGTGATCTAAAATGTATAGATTGAACCTATTTTGTCAAGCTTTCGAATCTGGCGACGGCCTCGTTCGGACCGGAATCTCTGCGGGTTGGACGTTGAAGGGAAAAGACCCTCGGAGAGGGTTGGTTCAGCCTCCCGGCGCAGCACCTGCGGGTCCTTCCGGGATCCCCAACCGGAGAGTCTGAAGGCTCGCAATAAGAAACGAAAAGCACATTTTGGTATTCAGGTTACACATAATCGTCAACGGGGTGCAATAAACTTTAGATAGACGCCCTAATACCAGCGAATACAACGACTTAGATGTTGGCCCGCTTCTTGCAGGAGACTGGCCAGAGAACGAATAGCTCTTGACTTATGGGTCGTAAATGGTATATTTATGCGGCTGAAAGGTCTAAATTACTATTACTTCAACCTTACTGCCGCAAAGGGCCGTTATCGGCCGTCAAGTCGCCTTATAAACTTAAAGCATTTTCTGCGTTTATGGGGAAATTCTGTTCGGATTGACACTGAGAAGCAGCCACAGCGACCCACGCTCTGCGCTCACTTGTGCTTTGGAGGAAAGATGAAGCGGTTAGGGAATCTCTTCCTTATTCTCACCATATCCTGTCTCGCATTTCTCACCGTAAACAGCTCCGCGCTGGCCATCCCCACGTGGGCGCCAAAAATGAAGCTGCCCAACGATACGACTATACTCTTATGCGAGACGGACTCTATTTGTTACGACATCGTGGTTACCGACCCGGACGCTGATGAGTCCCTCTACCTGACCCTTCTGGAGGGCGGGATCGATTATCCGACCAAAAAGTTCTCGGATGATTTTACCGAGACGGTCTGCTTCTATCCCGATACTGCCGGCGTGTATCGATTTATCTGGAAAGTCACGGATAAGTATAACCAGGTTACCAAAGACACGGTTATATTCACGGTCGTTCTCAACCATCCCCCGGAAATAAGCGACCAGAGCTTTGCCCGTGAGTTTTGCTACGAGACGCAAACACGGGATCTCCCGGTAGAGGCGTTCGATCCCGATGGCGAGTCGCTGACTTTCGAGTTGCTCTCCGGACCCGGCATGATAGATGCCGCCACGGGTGTCATAACGTACGATCCGGATACAGCCGGTGTCTACGAATTCCACGTCGCCGTCTCCGATCAATGTGCCTCGGACACCGCGACCATTCTCGATTCGATTACCGTTAACCAGCCGCCCGCCCTGGACACTCACGAGTTCTCTTTCGAGTTGTGCGCACCCGAAGAGCTCTGTATCGATGTCGTCGGTGTCGATCCGGAGGGAGGACCGGTCACGATCACTCAAATCGAGGGTCCGGGACAGACCACGCTGGTGACGGACAGCTCCGGGCAGACCTGCTTCATGCCTGACAACGTGGCTTCGGCCACCTACATGTTTGTGTACTGCCTGACCGATGTCTGTCCGCTTGACGGTCAATCAGGGGATGGTTTGCCTCCAACACCGCCTTGCTTCCGCGATACCGTGTGGGTTAGAGTGTATATTGACCAGCCGCCTGTCATAGTCTGTCCCGATCCGCAGACGTTCTATACTTGCGATGTTGATACCTTCTGTTTCGACATAGATGCAACCGACCCGGAATCCGGAGAACTCACCTTCAACGTGCTCTCGGGCAATGCCACCATTGACGGCAGGACCGTCTGTGTTGAGGGCTCGGAGTCATCCCAGTTTGATGTCGTGCTCGAAGTTGTCGACAGCTGCGGCAACGCCGACACCTGCACCGTGCCGGTGACCATCGATGGCAATCGGCCGCCGGTCGTAACGATGCCGGCGGATTATTCTTTGAGTCTCTGCCAGATCGAGCCGATCTGTTTCGAAGCCTCAGTATCCGACCCCGACAATGACATTGCCGAGATAACGCTTAACTACGGGACTTTCGACGCCAATACCGACCAGGTGTGTTTTGACGCGGATACTTCGGGAGTCTATACGATCGTACTCTCCGCCACCGATTCCTGCGGCGTAATGGACGCCGACACGACGGTGGTTACTGTCGACGTAAACGGCACGCCGGTCGTCAACCTCGGACCGGATTTTGACAGGCTCCTCTGCGATCTCGAACAGATCTGTTTCGATGCTACCATAACGGACGATGATACCGAGGTCTATTCTCTCAATTTCGGTTCATACGATCCTTCTTCCGGGCAGATCTGTTTCACGCCCGATACCTCCGGAACCTATACCATAATTGCCAGTATCACGGATGCGTGTGAAATTACGGTCGCGGACACCGTTGTCATCGGCGTTGACCTGCGTGGCCCGCCGGTTATCAGCGGCCTCAATGATACTTCGGTGTATATCTGTAATCCCGAGTACGTCTGCCTGCCCGTGGATATAACTGATCCCGACAACGATATCTCCTCCATCACGGTTAATCGCGGCACCTACAAGGACGGTGAGATCTGTTTCGTTCCGTACAACGGGCAGGACTACACCATTATTGTCACTGTCGCAGACAGCTGCGGCAATGTTGTCGCCGACACCGCGATGGTGCATGTCACGACTGATCAGGATGTTGCGCTCGAATGTCCGGGTGACACGTCCATTTTCCTGTGCGAGCCGGACACCCTGTGCTTCCCGGTCTCCGGCATCCCGGATAATGCCACTGTCTCGGTCAGCGGGACAGCGGCATGGTGGGACGCTGAGACACAGAGCGTTTGTTTTTATTCCGATTGTTGTGTGCAGAACGTGCTGACTGTCAGCGCAACGACCCGGTGCGGCACGTACAGTTGCAGCTTCACCGTCAATGTGCAGACCAACAGTAAACCGCTGGTCATCCTGTCCCAGGACACCACCGTGTCGTTCTGCGGCTCCGACGAGCTGTGCCTGCCGGTCGGGGTGAATGATATAGACGATAATCTGGTCGATGTCCAGGTAGTTGGCGCGACGTATGATTCTTACCGCAACCTTCTGTGTCTGACACCGGACACGGCGGGGACGTATATGGTTACCGTGACCGCGACCGATGACTGCGGCGCGGTCGATATGGACCAGGTGGCCGTCACCGTGAATTTCAATCAGCCGCCGGTCATCACCTATGTCCCGTCAGACACGATTTATCAGCAGTGCGAGCTCTCTGAGATCTGTGTCCCGTTGACAATCGTAGACCCCGAGAGTAATCTCGACGTCGTTTCGAGCAGCGCCGGGCAACTGACCAACCAGGGCACGTCATGGACGCTCTGCTTCACGCCGCCTGCGTTCGGCGATTACTGCGTATCGGTTATCGCGACCGACAGCTGCGGAGCCGCCGATACGGTCGATGTCTGCGTGACCGTCAATCCCGGCGAGCAAGTAAGTATAGAGTGTCCGGAGCCGTCGCCGTACCAGCTGTGTGCCCCCGAAGATATCTGCATTCCAATCAATATCACGGGGCAGAATTACACCGTCACTACGAGTTTCGGGAGCTATGCCGACGGCAGCCTCTGCTTCTTTGCGGACACCAACGGCGTCTACGAGATCACGGTGATTGCCGAAGCGGAATGCAACACGGATACCTGCATCATTTCAGTACCGGTCGGAATTATCGAACCGGTCGAGATTACGTGCCCGGCTGATACGTCGCTGTTCCTCTGCGGACCCGACACGGTGGAACTGCCGTATACCGTCACTGGTCCCATGTACGATGTCCAGGTGACTGAACCGGCATATATCCAGGAGGGCCGGCTGTTTGTCCCGGTGCTGAGCGAAGAGGACATGCAAATCACGATGGTGGCGTTCGGCGAGTGCGGTTCCGATACGTGCAGTTTCAAGGTCTTCGCGACCTTCAACCGGCCGCCAACGATTACGATCCGGGATTCCTCGCTGACGCTGTGCGAGCTCGATGAAATCTGTCTCCCGTATGAAATCAGTGACTATGACAATAACATCGCCAGCATGAGTCCCTCTATCGGTACGCTCGACCAGGGACTGCTCTGTTTCATGCCGACTCAGTACGGCGATTATGATATCGTGGTGACCGTGGTCGACAGCTGCGGAGCGGACGCGGTGGACACTGTCCATGTGACCGTCAACGAAGGTGATTTTGTTTCGATCGCCTGCCCCGGGACCCAGGTCGGGACCATGTGCGGTATGGGAGAGATGTGCTTCCCGCTCGAAATCACCGGGACGAACTATGAAGTTAGCACTGACTATGGTTACTACCAGGACGGCAACCTCTGTTTCGAAGTCGATACTTCAGGCACGTACTCCATCCGCGTGATTGCAACAGCCGGCTGTAATGCTGACACGTGTGACATAGCCTTCGATATCACCGTGACCAACCCGATAGACATGATCTGCAACGTGTCGGACACCTCGGTCTTCTACTGCGACGGATCCGATACGCTCTCATTCCCGGTTACCGTCACGGGCGATAATATACAGATTACCACGCAGCCGGAAGGAACCTGGTACGACGGCGGCCGGGTATACCTGCCGTTGTTCGAAACGGGCTCCTTCAACGTCAAGGTTATCGCCTCGAATGAATGCAACGTTGACACCTGTTCGTTCGTCGTCGATGCGGAATTCAACGCCCCGCCTGTTCTTATTGCACCTGACGATACCAGTCTTGTGACCTGTGAACTCAACCCCATCTGCATTCCATTCTCGTTGACCGATGTGAATGACAATATCGTCGAGGTCCGGGCCACGCTGGGCATCGTCAACGATACTATCCTGTGCTTCACGCCGGGAGATTTCGGCGATTACGATATTATCCTGTCAGCCAAAGACTCCTGCGGCCTGACTGTGAAGGACACCATCAACGTGTCCGTAACGCAGGGTGAGTTTGCGGCGATTGACTGCCCGGCTTCACCGATTCCGGTCTCGGTCGAGACCCCGGATACGGTTCGGATTCCTCTCGGGATTACCCCGGCCGGTGCCGAGATCACCGTTTCTCCGTTCGGCTATTACGACGCCCAGGCGGGTGAAGTGGTGGCGTATATCGAAACGCCGGGACAGTATACCTTTGAGGTCACGGCCGCGGCATTCTGTAATGTCGATACGTGTCAATTCACTATAGATGTGACCCAGTATTTCCCGCCGCTCGTTTCATGCGTCGGCAGCGTCGATACCGTGCTCTGTGTGACATCGCCGACTACCCTCTGTACGCCGGTAACGATCAGCGGCACGAATGTCCAGGTCGCGGTCGATCCGATCGGCGAATATGCCGACGGTAACGTCTGTGTCCCCGTGGACACCAGCGGAGAGTACGTCATCCGCATTATTGCCTTCAACGATATCGAGGCCGACACTTGCTATTCGACTCTGTACGTGGGCGCGGGTGACCCGCCGATGGTGCAACTGCCGAATGACACGACTCTGTCTCTCTGCGAACCCCAGCAACTGTGTCTGCCGGTGAGCCTTACATCAGCGGACTTCGGTGTCGCGAGCATATCGACCAATTACGGGACATACGACGAGTTAACCGGAGAGCTGTGCGTCGATATCGACACCACCGGAACCTACACGATTATCGCCGGGGTTACCGATTCCTGCGGTCTGTATGATGAGGACACAATCGTTGTCACGGCTGATATCAATGTTCCGCCGGTTGTTGATCTCGGCGACGATCGTTCGATAAAGCTCTGCGGACTGGAGCAGGTCTGCGTCGATGTCAGTATTACCGACGACAACGTTGCCGATGTAACCACGAGTTTCGGCACCTATGATCCCCGGACGGGTCAGGTCTGCTTCGTGCCGGAAGTCTCTTCCCAGTACACTATTATACTGACAGCAACCGATGAATGCGGCGCAAGTGACGCGGATACGGTTAATATCACTGTCGACCAGAATCGACTCCCGACTATCGATCCGATGTCGGATACGTCGGTTTACATCTGTTATCCGAAATATATCTGCCTGCCAGTCTCATTCAATGATCCTGACAATGATATTGCGTCTGTCACGGTCAACCGTGGTAAATACGAAGACGGCAACGTTTGCTTCGTCCCGTATGACAGCGGACACTACAATATTATACTGACCGTTACCGATTCCTGCGGTGCGACCGCGGTCGATACCGCAGTTGTAACCGTGATGACCGACCAGGCAATCGCGCTCGAGTGCCCCGGTGATACGAGCCTGTTCCTCTGTGAGCCGGATACACTCTGTTTCCCGATTGGCGGTATTCCGGATGGCGCGACCGTCACGGTGAGCGGCACCGCCGCATGGTGGGATGAGGAAAATCAGACCGCCTGCTTCTACTCCGATTGCTGTGTGGACAACAAAATCACTGTTCAGGCAACTACCGAATGCGGCACCTACAGTTGCAGCTTCAATGTACACGTGCAGACCAACAGCAAACCGCTGGTGATAATTCCCCAGGATACCAGCATTATTCAGTGCGAACTGAGCCAGATCTGTATCCCGGTCGGCGTCAATGATATCGACAACAACCTCGAAACAGTAACTGTCGATGGCGCCAGCTACGATGCGTACCGGAATCTGGCCTGTTTTACTCCCGAAGGTTCGGGATCGTATACAGTCACGGTGACTGCGACTGATTCATGCGGGGCTGTCGATGTCGATGAAATGGTCATCGAGGTTATCGAGAATCGCGACCCGGCAGTCAGTTTCACCAACACCGATTCACTCTTCAAGCAGTGCGAATTCGAGGAGATATGCCTGCCGGTGGAGATAAATGATGCCGACGGCAACCTCAAAGATGTCACCGTATCTCACGGCGTATTCGACGTGGGAAACTCGCAGGTCTGCTTTCTGCCGGACAGTTTCGGCGTGTACTGCCTGACTATCACTGCCTCTGACATGTGTGGTCAGTCAGCGTCAGACGAGGTTTGTGTACGGGTGGCAGCGGGCGACTATGTGACTATCGAGTGTCCCGAATCGCCATTTGAAAATCAGCCGAAATGTGAAGCCGGAACCGTCTGCATACCGCTGAAGATCACCGGTACAAACTTCAGTGTTACGGCCGATGTCGGTGAATGGACCGACGGAAGCCTCTGCTTCCAGGCTGACACCAGCGGCCTGTATAGCATCACTGTCATAGCGGCCGCCCAGTGCTCGGCGGATACGTGCACGGTCGAGGTTCCGGTCGAGATACTTGGCCCGACCGCGATCACTTGCCCGGACAATCAGCGTGTATTCCTCTGCGAGCCGGATACGCTCTGCTACGACTTCTCGGTATCTTCGGGAGTCACGGGCATCACGGTAACTGCTCCGGCTTATATCAACGGTTCGACCGTATGTGTGCCGGTGCTTCAGGATGACAGCCTGACCATCAAGCTGGTCGCCGAAGGCCTCTGCGGCACCGATTCCTGCGAGTTTTACGTTGTCTCCGATATCAACAGCGCACCGGTCGTATCAGCCGGACCTGACTTCGAGCTGGTCAAATGCAACTTCGAGGAAGTCTGCGTGCCTCTGACGATCACCGATGATGACAACAACATCGCCTCGATAACCAGTAACATCGGGACGGTCAGAGCCGAACAGAACCAGGTGTGCTTTACGCCCGATCATTTTGGCGACTACATGATTATCGTTACGGTCACCGACGAGTGCGACGCCAGCGATGTTGATACGGTAGTCGTATCATACACTGAAGGGGCGCAAGCTTCGATCATGTGTCCGGAAGACGACCAGTTTGCATCTCTCTGCGGTCCGGATACGGTCTGTATCATAGCCCCGATCACTCCCTCGGATGCCGAGATTACCGTTCTGCCCAACGGCAAGTATGACGCGCAGACACACGAAATCTGCGTGTACGCGACTGAGAGCGGTACTATCCCGGTGACCGTGATCGCTGCCGCCGAATGCGGCGCGGATACCTGCAACTTCAACCTGCAGGTGGAGATTGGCGAGCCGCCCGCGGTTAGCTGCCCGAGTCAGATCGACACCATGTTGTGCCTGTCTGAGCCCGATACGCTCTGCTTTCCGGTCTCTGTCACCGGAACGGGCGTTCAGGTGAGTGTCAAGCCGGCTGGAGAATACGCCGCCGGGTTCGTCTGCGTACCGATATCGTCGCCCGGTGATTACAGCGTGCAGATCATTGCTACCGGCGTCTGTGGCGTCGATACCTGCACGACCGATATCACGGTCGATGCCGACCAGGCCCCAACACTCTTCGTTCCGGCTTATCGGACCGTGGAACGGTGTCCCAACGATACCGATCACATTTGTATCGACAGCATCTTTGCGACTGATCCGGAGAGCGAAGTCACGGTGACGCAGATATGCGGCCCGGGAGAGTTTACGGCGCTCCAGCCGGATAGCGGGTACATCTGCTTCGTTCCGGACACTTTCGGGGTGTATACCTTCTGTGTCCAGGCCGATGACGGCTGCCAGAGCGTGGTCGACACTGTAATGGTAGACGTCCAGCTCAGGGCTGACTGCGAAGTGTGCGTGCGAGCATACATCGATGGCGGCGTCTGCACCCCGGTCGGTTTGAGAAAGATCGTGGCGATAAATCTGGAGACCAACGATGCCGTGGCCGGATTCGATATTTTGATAAGCTACGACGCCTCGGCCCTGTCGTTTATGAATGCAACCAAGGCAGGGTCGGTGATTGAGGCATACGAGTACTTCACCTACAATCTCAACAACGGCGCCTGCGGCGGCAACTGCCCGTCCGGGATTGTCCGCCTTGTCGGCATCGCCGACATCAACAACGGCTCGGCCCACCCGCCGGATTCCGTGTACACACCGCAGGGTCCGATCGCGTATATCGAGTTCCAGGTCGCCAATGACCAGAATCTCGGTTCGCAGTTCCTCCCGATCAACTTCGTCTGGTACGATTGCGGTGATAACACCTTCTCGAACCCGAGCGGCACCCTGCTCTACACCGATCTACGGATATTCAACGCCGAGAATATTTTGATCTGGGATGAAGACGACGATGTCGCCTACCCGTCCGGCTCTCGTCCCTTCGGTATAGGTGCCCCGGATGAATGTATGACCGGCACCGACAAGGGCCAGCCTTACCGCTGTGTCGAGTTCTACAACGGCGGGATATGTATCACGCCTCCCGAGGAACTCGATGACCGCGGTGATATCAATCTCGACGGGCTGGCGTACACCATCGCCGATGCTGTGCTGTTCACCCGGTACTTCATCTACGGGTTCAGCGCCTTCACCATTAATATCGCCGGTCAGACGGCTGCTACCGATGTCAACGCCGACGGTATCACGCTGTCGGTATCCGACCTGGTGTACCTGATCCGTGTGGTTGTCGGCGACGCTGATCCGATACCTAAACCGGTCCCGACGGCGGGAGATCTGCAGGTCAGCACGACTATCGAGAGCGGACATATGGATATCATCACGGACGCCCCGGAGACTATTGGCGCCGCCTATTTTGTCTACGATCTCGATCCGGGTCTGCACATCGATGACGCCCGCCTGACCGAGGCATCCGCCGGCATGGACATCGACTACTCGGTGGAGAATAATCAGCTGAAACTGCTCGTGTATAACATCGGCACCGGCAGGATCGAACCCGGTCACAACTGCATCCTCGAACTGCCGTGCACCGGACAGGGATCGGCGCGGCTGGTCAAGACCGAGGCCGCCGACTATATCGGGCGCCCATACAAGGTCCTGAACGGCAGCGAGACCTTGCCGACCGGCTACAGCCTGAACCAGAACTACCCGAATCCGTTCAACCCGTCGACAAACATCAGCTTCGCGCTGCCTCAGCCGTCCGATTGGACACTGAACATCTATAATATCAGGGGCGAGCTGGTCCGTCGATTCACCGGTAGCGACGGAGCCGGCGACGTGCTGATCGTCTGGGACGGCGTCAGCAACCGTGGCGAGCAGGTTGCCTCCGGCGTCTATCTGTACCGGTTGGAGGCCGGCTCGTTCGTCGAGACACGGAAGATGATGCTGCTCAAATAGACAAACCTCTATCTTTCCTCCGATAGATGAGCGCCTGGTGCTGTGTTGGCTGGGCGCTTATTTATTTGTGGTAGGAACCGCCGCTCAAGAGATTGAAACCGCGGTATAGCTGCTCCAGCAGGATCAGCCTGACGAGTTGATGCGAGAACGTGAGAGGGGAGAGGGAGACAACGAGGTCGGCCCGATCGAGTAGAGTGTCGTCAAGTCCGTACGCCCCACCAATCAAGAACACGACACGGCCGCCGCTTACCGTTTGCAGTTTCTCCAGAAGTCGCGAAAATTGTACGGAGTCGTATTTTCGTCCCTTATCGGCCAGCGCGACAATATAACCATCGGCGATTTCCTTTCCCAAAACAACCGCCTGCTTTTTCTTCAGTTCGACCGGGGAGAGGGAGGCTGATGCCTTGACGTCGGGAAGGGTCTTCAGATTGACCGCGGCGTATTTCGAGAGCAATTTGCGATAGTGATCGACGGCCTCAGAAATCCAGGCCTCTTTGTGTTTTCCGATAGTTACGATGTTCAGCTTAATCAAATGAGACGACCTTGACCATCAGTCGCCGACTCCGGGGGCCGTCAAATTCGCAGAAGTACAGCCCCTGCCACCGACCCAGAACCAGCTTACCGTCTTCGACGATCAGCTGCTGCGACGGGCCGACCAGTGACGATTTGATATGGGCGTCGGAATTACCCTCGCTGTGGCGGTAGTTGCCGTCCTCGGGAAATTCGTGGCGAAGTTTGGAGAGAATATCGTGACGGACATCCGGATCGGCGTTTTCGTTGATCGTAATTGCGGCCGTGGTGTGAGGAACGAAGCAGAATGCAAAGCCCGACTGCACGCCGCTATCATTGACAATCTTCTGGACGCGAGAAGTGATATCGATAAACTCTTCCCGCTCGCTCGTTTTTACAGTCATTTCTTCCATCAGGCAAACAAGGCCTCCGCGAATTCCCTGGCGTCGAAGCGCTGCAGATCATCGATTTTCTCGCCAATACCGATAAACTCGACCGGGACTTTCAGTTCTTCCGCAACGGCAATTACCACGCCGCCCTTGGCGGTGCCGTCAAGCTTGGTGATAATCAAGCCGTCGCATCCAACCGCATCGGTAAATATCCTGACCTGCGAGATGGCATTCTGCCCGGTGTTGCCGTCGATGATCAATTTGCTGTAGACGGCCGCTTCAGGGGCTGCTTTAAGTACAACACGCCGGATTTTCTTCAGTTCCTCCATGAGGTTGGACTTGGTGTGCAGCCGTCCGGCCGTGTCGATCAGCAAAACGTCCGCTCCCCGTGCCCGTGCCGCGCTGGCGGCGTCGAACGCGACCGCCGCCGGATCAGCGCCGCTCTGCGATGTGATCAGGTCCACGCCGCTTCGTTCCGCCCAGATGGCCACTTGCTCCACCGCTGCGGCCCTGAATGTATCGCACGCCCCGATTATCACTTTCTTGCCCTGCGCCGCCATCCATGTTGCCAGCTTGCCGATTGTCGTCGTCTTGCCGACACCGTTGACGCCGACCACCAACCAGATAACCGGCTTCGGATCATCCGGCCTGAACAGCTCGCCGCCCTCGCCCGAGAGGATTTCGGCAATCTCTTCCTTCAACAGCGCGATGACATCCTCACCCTCTGTCAGGTTCCGGTCGCGGGCCTTCTCCTTGACGCTGTCAATCAGGCGCATCGTGGCTTTGACGCCGACATCAGCCTCTATCAGGATTTCCTCGATTTCATCGAGCAGGGCGTCGTCGATCTTCCGGCGAAGCACCACCCGCGAAATCTTTCCGACAATGTTGTCTTTGGTTTTGGAGAGGGAGTTCTTGAGCTTATCGAATGCGTTGAACATGGATGCCGACTCAGGTCTCCTCGTCCGGGGTAATGTTCACGGTGGGGTTTATCCGTTCTTGTATCTGATCGGGCAGAGAAGCGGAACTCTCACGTCCGCCGTTGTCATCCGCCGACGGTTTCTCATCCGCGTCCGGCCGGTGTTCGAGAATCGCGTACTCGTCTTCTTCGGTGAATTTCACCGCAACCAGTTGCGAAATACCCGGCTGTTCCATTGTGATACCGTACAGATTGTCGGCCGCTTCCATCGTGATCTTGTTGTGCGTTATAGTGATGAACTGCGTCTGGTCGGAGAATTTCTTGATGATCTTCAGGAACCGATGACAGTTCGCATCGTCGAGCGGCGCGTCGATCTCATCGAGGATGCAAAACGGCGACGGCTTGACAAGATAGAGCGAAAAGAGCAGCGAGATCGCCGTCAGCGCTCGCTCACCGCCCGACATCTGCGTAATCGACAGGATCTTCTTACCGCGCGGGCGGGCGACTATTTCAATGTTGGACTCGAGCGGATCGCTGTCGTCCTCGAGCCTGATATCCGCCTCACCGCCGCTGAAAAGCTCGACAAACAATTTCTGAAAATTCTCGCGTACCTGCGAGAATGTCTCGAAGAACAATTGCCGGGCGGTGTGATTGATCCTGGTGATAGTCGTCTGTAAATCGCGCTTCGCCGTATCGAGATCGTTCAATTGCTCGCTCAGGAACTTCTCCCGCTCGCTGGCCGTTTCGTATTCTTCCAGCGCCAGCAGGTTGACCGCGCCAAACTTCTTGAGCCGCTCTTTCTGTTCCTGGAGATACTGCCGGGCCTGATCATCAGTGATTTTCTCATCAGGACGTGTCGGCTCGACCGTATTGATATCCACTTCGTAGTCCTCGAGAATCCGGTCGCGAATGCCCCTGATCTCCGAGTCGATACTGTTGAGGCGAATCTCCTGCTGGTGTAACCTTTCCAGTACACTGTCTTTCTGGCCGCGAATCTCCTTGGTCTGCTTTTCCTTCAGGTCCACGCGTTCCTGGATTTCCGACTGGACACTCCGGAGACTGTTCTGCCGTTCGTTGTGACGTTCGCGCTGTTCGAAAAGATCTTTCAGCGACGATTCCAACTCGGCGATTCGAGTACCGGACTGCGAGATTGTCTGCTCGGCTTCCTCCATCTCCTGATTTTTCAGTTCCGAGGTTGTCTGGATATCGTTTTGAATCTCGTTGATATGACCGATCTGGCTCTCGATTTGCTGAACCTTGCTCCGCGCCTCGATCATGGCCACGTGCAGGCGCGAGACTTGCTCCATCGCGGAAACTGCTGCTCTTTCCAGTTCGTCGAGATGCGTGCCGGCCAGGGTCATGTCATTAACAAGGGTGTCCTTTTCGCTCGCCAATTGCGAAAAGCCGAGGCCAAGTTCATACTGACGGTTGCGGATACTCTCGAGCTTGTTACTGAGCGCCGAGCGCTCTTTCTCCAGCCGGTTGTATTCGCCGGCAAGGGTGCGCTGTTCGAACTCGAGTTCACTGACCCGCTTCCGGGTTTCGTCGACAGCCTCGACAAGTTCTTCCTGATCTCCCGTCAGCCGGTGAGATTCCGCTCTCAATCCGGCAAACTTTGCCTCGAGACGGCTTTTCTCTTCCCGCATCGACTTGAGCTTTTCGGTCAGCTCCTGAATCATGCTTTCCTGTTCCTGCACCTTCTCTTTTCTGCGGAACAGGGGGAAGTGGTCGTCGGAGCCGCCGGATATGAGGTTCCGGCTGTAAAGCACACCGTCGGTTGACACGGCGCTGAAACCATAGGGGAGATGTTTCAATAGCTCATTTGGAGACGCGCCCGCCTTGAATATCGCCGTGCGCGACAACGCGGCTTCCTTGAGAAACCGAAGGTTTTCGTCGGTGGTCACGTACGCATCGAGCCATCCCACAAACTCTTCGAGATCAATCTCCGGACGTTTCACTGCGGGGTTGATCGTCCCGGCGTCGGGGACCAGGATGCCAACCTTGCCTTTTTTCTTCGCTTTCAGGTAGCCAATGATACCTTCCGCGGTCTTACGATCATAACATATCAGGCAGCGCGCCAGCTCGCCGAGAGCGGCTTCCAGAGCCGTTTCCAGCCCTTCGACCGGCACGAACTTTTCTCCCACCGTACCGGCAATTCCCGGCCAGTGTTCTTTCTCCTCCATGACGGCCACCAGTCCGGACTCATAGCCTTCGTACTGGAGCATCATGTCTTCGAGGAGATTGCGCCGCGCCTCACAGGCTTCAACGGATGCCGTGATATTGCTAATCTCGGCTGTCAACTCGTCAACCCGGTTATCCAGCGATTCCATTTCAGACGTAATCTCGGCCTGACGTGATTCAACGGCACGTTTGCGACGGACGAGATCCGCCAGCTCGTTCTGCCTGGCCTCATATTCCGACAACGCCGAGTCCTGTCGGGGCTTCAGTTCGGTCAACCGGCTCTTGACGTCTTCCAGCAGTTGCGAGTTCTCGGTTTCCTGTTCCCTGAGGTTGTGCTCTTCGGTGCGACCCGAGGACAACTTGCCCTCGAGTTCGATCAGCTTCTTGTTCTCCTGCTCTTTCCGCCCGCGAGCCGCGAGTAACCGACGGTCCGCCTCGGCCTGTGCTTCCTCGGCAGCCTTCAGTTGACCGGCAACGTCCTCGACCTTCTGCCGCGCCGAGACAAGCTCCCGTCCTGCTTCTGCGGCCTGATCGGCCAGGCTCAATGACCGGTGAGTGAGAGATTCGATATCGGCGCGATTCTTATCGATCAGATCACTGGCGTTGGTTCGCTTCTCTCTCGTGACCGAGATTTCTTTCTCTACGGAATGCGCCTGCTCGGATGTCTCGTAAATCTCTGAGCCGACCTGATTGAGCTGATGCTCGATATCGATCAATTCCTTACGATCGGCTTCCAACTGGGCGACAATCTGATCCAGTACCGTCTCGCGTGACGTCCTGTCCTCGGAAAGAGCGTCGAGTTGACCCCTGAGTTCCCGCTTTTCGGACTCCAGTGTCGCGGTCCGGGTGGCGCTCAGGAACAGCTCCCACGCCTTGATATCATTCAGTATGAGCTGATAGCGTTCCGCCTTCTTGTGCTGCCGATAGAGGGAATTCACCCGCGTCTTGACTTCAGCGTGAATATCACGCAGCCGGAGAAAATCGTTTTCGGTCGACTCGAGCTTCCGCAGTGCCGCCTTTTTGCGCTGTTTGTATTTCGTTATGCCCGCCGCTTCCTCAAAGAGAAAACGACGCTCTTCGGCGCGGTCTGATAACACGGCATCGATCATATCCGCCTGGATGACCGAATACGAATGTGCCCCCATGCCGGTATCGAGGAACAGATCGATAATATCTTTCAGGCGGCACGGGACCTTGTTCAGCAGGTATTCCGAATCCCCGTTGCGGAACAGCCGTCGCGAGATCTGGACCTCGGTGTACTCGGTGGGGAGGACGCCGCGATTGTTGACGATCGTCAGGGACACCTCAGCCATATTGAGCGGCTTGACGTCTCTCGTACCGTTGAAAATCACCTCTTCCATCTTGCCGCTGCGAAGCAGGCTGACTTTCTGTTCACCCAGGACCCATCGCAGCGAATCGAGCACGTTGGTCTTGCCGCATCCGTTTGGACCCACAATCGCCGTTACACCGTCGGCAAATCGAATCGTCGTTTTATTTGCAAAGGACTTGAAGCCCAGTACGTCAAGCTTCTTTAGATACACAGTGCCTCCAGTTGTTAGCCACCGATAGTCGTCGACGGTTCCTTCCCCGCCGGCCTGATAATGTGTTCGAGAGTTTCGAGAAGAGAACGGTAAATATTGCGTTCGTCGCGTAAGTACTTGGTTTTGATTTCAAGGTTATAGTACGGGTTCCCGAGGTGGTTTCCCCGGCCGATGCGAATTGCTTTCGGGAAACTCAAGAGAACGGCCGAGGTAAACAGGGACCGCTCGAGATTCATGTCTATGACCAGATCAAATTTATAATCCTGCAGAATCTTCAGGTACGACTGCTTCGGCATGCCGCTCCAGCTCATTTGATCCGTGGCCGGCGTCAGGATATTGAAACCGCGGCGGGGGTAGATGTCGTGGACCCGTACGCCCGGCATCGCAAGGAGCGTGACCGACGCAGACTTGAACAGCGATGATATCCCGGGAAGAAATTGCTTGACCATCGTCAGTTCGCGCAGGGTGCCGGGGAGACAGACGAGGATATTCTTGGGCGACATCAGATCGCCGGGAAACGACCGCGCAGCAGGCTCCATGTTTCCCTGCATTTTCCGAAGATGCCAGCGGGCGAGAATATCCTTAAGTTTCTTCATGAGCGTTTCCGGTATCGGTTGTGGCGGTGTCGCCTGCCGCCGGTGTTGTCTCTACGCTTTGATTTGCCGTCTGTGTCCGCGGTCGCGATGGAGCCGCTGTCGGGCTCTGACTCGTCTCCTCCAGCGGCGCGTTGAGGAACTCGTTCACATTGGCCTGGTTGATCTCCACGCGGGAGATGCGACGGGTTTCGGGGTCACGGAGGTTCACCGGTTGGCCGTTGAGCGTCACCTGGACCACCGCCGGGTGCGCTATGGAGACTTTCAGTCGATACTTGGCTTCAACGGTGTATGGCCGCCCCGGTATCAAGGTCCGGAACAAACTCGTGTCGCCGTCAGCAACGACCGTTGACCAGCTTTCCTCTCTCGAAATCAGCTTCAGCGTCAGCGGCGAGGGAGGGGTATATTTCGGAGTGCTCCAGTCATACGACGCGAACTCCGCCTTCTGTGCCGCCGTTACGCCTCCGGCGCCTTCCTCGCTCGCCGTTTCCCCGGGCGCACCCGGCGGCGGAGTTTTGTCGCCGGCAAGAAAGACCGCGTAAAAAACGATAAATATGACAAAGGCGCCGATGACGCCGGAGAACAGCCAGATCAATTTTCGAGACAGACCTTCGCCTTCTTCCCGCTCCTCCTCTTCTTCTTCGCCCTCCTCGACACCCTCCTCACCGGTCTCCGGTTTGCGCTTCCTTCTCCGGGCTTTCTTAGGGGATGGAGCTTTCTCCTCGTCGTCGAGCGACACTTCCGTTTCGAGCGGCTCGCCGATATCCTCACGTATGGCCTCGAGCGTTTTGGCGTAATCGATACCAAGCAACTCGGCGTAGGACTTGGCGAAAAGATCGAAATACAACTCCGACGGAAGACTTTCTCGGTCTCCCGCCTCGATATATTCGAGGTTCGTCTCGGATATTTTCAACTCTTCCGATACGGTCGTCAGCGTGAGTTTGCGGCGTTCCCGTTCGAGTTTAAGTAATTTCCCAAGTTTTGTATATACTTCATTCATTCTTAACTACTTAGCTAAAGCTGTTCCAGTGTCCTGCGAGCCAGGTCCTCCAGGAGATGACGCGGTAAACCAATGACATTATCAAGGTTACCGCTAATCCTGTCAACTAAAAAAGCCCCTTCGGCTTGTATTCCGTACGCACCCGCTTTGTCCATCGGTTCGCCGGTAGCGATATATTCCCAGACCTGCTTCGGCTTCACCTTGTTAAAATAAACATCCGTGAGCTCATAACCGGATGCCACGATTTTTCCTCCGGCATACAATGCCAGCGCCGTACACACTACATGCTTTTTACCCGCGAGGGTCCAGAGAATTTCAAAGGCGTCGTCGGCGTTCTCCGGTTTACCCAGCAACTTATCACCGAGCAGCACAATCGTGTCGCTGCCGATAACCACCTGGTGGCTATTCGTCTCCTGTCCGACCAGCTTTGCCTTATCCTCTGCCAGGCGCGTGGCGAAAGCATACGGCTCTTCGCCCGGCTCTCGTGTCTCTTCTAAATCGGGGATTATCTGCGTGAACGGGATGCCGATTTCGCGCAGCAACCGGACCCGTCGGGGAGATCGGGACCCGAGCACAATCCCGTATTTAGTAGCGAGTTGCGTGAGATATTTAAACGTCATGTTCAAGCAATATGGTGACTGGTCCGTGATTTGTGAGTTTGATATCCATGCGAGCTCCAAAATTGCCGGATCGGGTGGTCAGTCCGCTTGCGGCAACCAACTCGATAAACCTGTCGTACAGTTTCTCGGCTTCAGTCGGATCCATGGCATCGGTGAACGACGGCCGCCGTCCTTTGCGGGAATCGGCATACAGCGTGAACTGCGACACCACCATGATCTCCGCGCCGACATCGAGCGCCGACAGATTCATCCTGCCCTCATCGTCTTCGAAAATACGCAGGTTGACGGCCTTATCGGCGAGCCAACCACATGACGCCTCAGTGTCACCGCTTCGTGTACCAAAGAATAACAGCAGACCGTCGCCGGTGGCCGAATGTTTTTTGTTGTCTATCCAAACTTCACAGCCTAATGTTCTCTGTAGCAGGACTCGCATTATCGCTTCCTCTATTATAGTCGAACGCTGAATATAAAGCGGACCCGGGGAAAGACAAACAAAATCTCAAGAAAGATTTTCTAGGTCCATTTTACAAACTACTTGCGAACCCTGTCATGGATATGTTATCAATTCGCTATGGCTGAGCACGGAAGATCACTTGGAGTCGATATCGGCTCGGTGGCCGTCAAGCTTGTGTTGATCGAAAGTGGGCAGGTCGTTCGAACTCGCTACCAGCGGTTCGAGGATGGTCCGTTCGAAACACTCCTGCAACTTCTTCACGAAGACTTCTCTGATCTGGCAGGCGGGAGGTTTTGCCTCGGTTTCACCGGCATAGGTGCGAAGACGGCACAGAACATTCTCAGAGGACAGGCCTTTGGGGAAATCGCGTCGCTTGCGGCAGGGAACTTCTATGCCGCCCCGGCGGTCAGGACGGTAATCGAGATGGGCGGCGAGGACTCCAAGCTGCTGATTCTCGACGGCCACGCGAAGACGATTGTCGATTTCGCCATGAATGCCCAGTGTGCCGCCGGCACGGGATCGTTCCTCGACCAGCAGGCGGGACGGCTCAAGATATCCATCGAGGGTGAATTCGGCGAACTGGCGCTCAAGTCGAAGAATCCGCCGCGAATTGCCGGTCGCTGCTCGGTCTTTGCCAAGTCCGACATGATTCATCTCCAGCAGATTGCAACGCCGGACTACGACATCGTCGCCGGCCTGTGCTACGCCGTTGCCCGCAACTTTAAAAGCGCTATCGCCCGGGGAAAACGCTTCGACCGGCCTATCGCATTCGAAGGCGGTGTGGCGGCCAATCCCGGAATGGTAAGAGCCTTTACCGATATCCTCGAATTGGACCACGGCGAGTTAATCGTGCCGAATCACTATAACGTCATGAGCGCCCTCGGGGCTGCGCTTCTGGCTGATGAGCAATCGGCGGTTGTCGAACACTTTGACCCCGAGCGCATTCAGGCTTACCTGGATTTCAGGGAAGTTGCCGAGTCGGGTCGTGAAGCGCTTTCGTATGATTATCCCGACTACAAGTACTACGATGTCACGCTTTCGAAAAAACCGCAGGACTTCGACAAACTCGACGTCTTCCTCGGCATTGACGTCGGCTCGCTCTCGACCAACCTGGTTCTCATTGATCGAGACAGACAGGTCATCGCTCGCCGGTATCTCATGACCGAGGGAAGACCCATCGAAGCTGTCCGGCGCGGTCTGGCCGAAATCGGTATGGAAGTTGGCGATCGCGTGATTGTGAAAGCAGTGGGCACGACCGGATCCGGCCGCTATTTGACCGGAGACTATGTCGGCGCCGATATAGTCCGCAATGAAATTACCGCGCAGGCAACGGCCGCCATTGATATCGACCCAACCGTTGATACCATTTTCGAGATAGGCGGCCAGGACTCGAAGTACATCTCAATTGACAAGCAGGCCGTCATCGACTTTGAAATGAACAAAGCCTGCGCCGCCGGGACCGGCTC
Organism: uncultured Ignavibacteriales bacterium; assembly: GCA_964396245.1. Taxonomy (GTDB): domain Bacteria; phylum Zixibacteria; class MSB-5A5; order GN15; family FEB-12; genus CAYNEO01. The sequence continues at coordinate 46,255 of CAYNEO010000008.1, read as the reverse complement.
ATTCCTTCAGGAACAGGCCGAAAAACTGAAAATAAATATCGAGCAGGAGTTCGGCGACAAGGCGCTTTGTGCCACCTGCCCCGTCGGCTGCGGTGAACGCTGCACCGTATTTATGGAGTCCGATCTCGTCAGCCATCAGCGGATGGGGGCGCGCAAGGATGATCTCATCGCCGGACTGGCCTACTCCATCGCAAGCAATTATCTCACCAAGGTGGTTGGCGACCGTCGCGTGGGCGATAACATCTTTTTCCAAGGGGGTGTAGCCTGGAATAAAGGTGTCGTGGCCGCTTTCGAGAAACTGGTCGGCAAGAAAGTCACCGTGCCGCCGCATCACGACGTAACCGGCGCCATCGGCGCGGCGATCCTGGCCATAGAGAGAACCGAGGATCCAAATTTCAGCACCGTCTTCAAGGGATTCGATTTATATAAGCGCAAGTATAACTTGTCCTCGTTCCCGTGCGAGGATTGTTCCAACCATTGCGAGATTCGCGTCGTGGAGATCGAGAACGAGTCGCCTCTCTATTACGGCGCCCGCTGCGAAAAATACGAAGTCGACAAACGCTCCAACCGCGAGCTGCCTCCCGATTATGCGTCGCTACGGCAGCGCTATCTGCACAAACGATACGTCAAGTTCAAGAAGCCGGACAAGTATCGCGGCCGAATCGGGATACCCCGTGTGCTGCATTTCTTCGAGTACTATCCTTTCTGGCTGGCATTCTTCGAGTCAATCGAGTATCGCGTGGTTAACTCCGATTTGACCAGCCAGCGGATTGTCGAAGACGCTCTCGAATTGTTCAGCGCCGAAACCTGCTACCCGATCAAACTTGTGTACGGGCACATCAACAACCTGGTCGCGAAGGACGTCGACACTATCTTCCTGCCGTCATTCATAAAAGCCGCCGAGGAGAATGAAGACAGCGAACAGGCTGCCTATATCTGCCCTTATGTGCAGACCATCGGCTCGGCGCTCAGGGCTCGGTTCGATTTTGCCGGCAAGGGCATCAAATTTGTCGACACGCCCGTGTATTTCAGTTTTGATGTCGACGATATGGTGCAGAGGTTCAAGCCGCTCGCACGCGAATTGAATGTGTCGGAGAGAAAACTCCGCAAGGCCATCAAGTCGGGACTGAAGGCGTTTCAACTGTTCAAGCAGGGACTCGCGGAAGAAGGGCAGAAGATACTCGCGGATATCCGCGAAGACGATAAGGTTCTCGTTGTTGTCAGCCGTCCGTACAACGGCTATGATCGCCGCCTGTCGCTCGAGCTGCCGTCCAAGATTCGAGATCTCGGTTACAAAGTCATTCCGCTGGATTTCCTTCCGATCAACGGCAACGATACCGGTCACCCGAGCATGTACTGGCGCTATGGTCGGCGCCTGCTCTCGGCCGGACAATACATTCGCAACCATCCCAATCTCTTTGCGGTCTATATCTCGTCATTTGGCTGCGGCCCGGATTCCTTCATAACGCATTTCTTCCGGCGCGTTATGATCGGCAAGCCGTATCTGCAGCTCGAACTCGATGAGCACTCGGCCGACGCCGGTCTCATTACGCGTTGCGAGGCGTTTATCGATTCGCTGCGGTTCTATGAGTACCATTTGCCGGTTGCGAAATTCAGTATCACGGTCGACAGCTATAAACCGTTCGAGAAGACCATCTATATCCCGCACATGTGCGATCATGCCTATGCGGTCCGCTCCGCCTTCGCGCGATGCGGACTGACCGCGGAGGTGCTCGACGAACCGGACGACCTGACACTCGAGTTTGGTAAGAAGTTCACTTCCGGAAAAGAATGCTTCCCGTGCGTGACCACGACCGGAGACATGATCAAGAAACTCCGTGAGCCGGGCTTCAGGCCGGACAAAGCGGTGTTCTTCATGCCCGGAGCCGGCGGACCCTGCCGGTTCGGCCAGTACAGTCAGTTCCACCGGATGATCCTCGACGAGTTGGGCTATACTGATATTCCCATCTACTCTCCGAATTCTGAAGACGGTTACGCCGAGTTTGGTCTCGACGGTACGACATTTCGCGCCGCAGCGTGGAAAGGCATCGTCTTCGTCGATGGCCTCGTCAAATTGCTTCATAGCACCAGGCCGTACGAAGTCAATCAGGGGGAGACCGAGAAGCTGTATCTCCATTACCTTGGTCGGCTTGACCACAGTATACGAAATGACGAGTCGCTCGGAGACCTCGCCGAACAGGCGTCACTCGAATTCAGTCGTATCGAAACGATAAAGACAAGGCGCCCGGTAGTCGGCGTCGTTGGCGAAATCTACCTTCGAAACAACAGGTTTTCCAATAATCACCTGATCGAGAAACTCGAACGTCTCGGCCTGGAAATCTGGCTGGCGTCATTCTCTGAATGGCCGCTGTACACTTCTTATACTTACCGCTCCGACTCCTTCAAAGCCCGGGATTTCAAAGGGCTTATCGACAGCTCGCTGCAGCTGATGGTGCAGAAACGGCAGGAACACGAGTTGGTCAAGCACTTCTCAAAGCATATGAAGATTCGCCATGATAATCCGGTCGGGAAGGTCTTGAAAATGGCCACGCCCTATATCCAGCTCGACTACAAGGGGGAAGCCGTGCTTTCTATCGGCAAAGCCATCGAGATGGCCGGGAACGGAGCGGTCGGCATCGTTAACGCTATGCCGTTCAACTGTATGCCCGGGACGGTCGTGAGTTCGCTCTCCAAAAAGATTTCCGAGGATCTGGACGACATACCATGGCTCAATATCAGCTACGAGGGGCTCCGTGATTCCGGCGAGGACACCCGTCTTGAGGCCTTTGCCGATCAGGCCCGTTCCTTCGCCAGGCAGTCCGCGGTTCCTGACCCCACCCGGTCGCATCGCGATTCCTAGAAGAATTATCTCCCCGGCGGTCGATATTATTCCGGTTGAGTTTTATTTCAGACAACAATATATTGGCCTGATATCGGCCTGAGTGGTAGCCGTATCCGGACGAGAATACCTCTCTGTCGGAACCATGGGAACCACCGCTTGTTTAAGGGACATTGATGTTTTAACATAACGCAACTGGAGGTAACGGTTTATGAGCAAACCAGTGACAATCACCGACGACTCTTTCGAGGCGGAGGTTCTTCAATCGGATAAACCGGTTATAGTTGATTTCTGGGCTACCTGGTGCGGTCCGTGCAAAATGATTGCACCGATCCTTGAGGAAGTCGCCAGCGAACTGGGCGAGAAAATCAAGGTCGCGAAACTCGACGTTGACTCGAATAACAAGACTGCCGGGAAATACAATATCATGTCCATTCCGTCCCTGCTGTTCTTCAAGAACGGCGAGGTGGTGGACCAGGTAATAGGCGCTGTACCGAAATCGCAGCTTATGGCTCGACTCGAGAAAGTGCTGGCCTGACAAGGTTTAGCCTGACAGCAAACGCAGCCGGCGGGACCATCGATCTCGCCGGTTCTTTTTTTGAAATCTCCCCGTATCACCCCACTGTCTGTATTGCAATCTCCGGCCGACTACTGTATTATGCCCTTGGAACTTTTTTACTTCGGCGCGTATTAAAGGGATGGAGTTACCGCGCGGGCACAACTGACTGCATTCCTTAGCCGGCGCTACATCGGGCTATTTTATGGACTTCGTTGATATTCTCTTTCTTGTGATTTTTCTGGTCATCTGGATTGTCCTGGTGACCAGGGTCTTGCCGCGACTCGGGGTCGATACGTGAGCGACACCGGCATGCCGCCGTCCGGAGGACGGCTTACAGATCAAGGATTCAAAACTCGAGCGGCTTGACTCCGCAGGCAAAGATGCCGACGATTCGAACGGAAAGCGCGGGCTTTAACAATTATGGAAATGTGCCGATAACGACGTAAACATGAGATCGTATCAATTCAGACGATTTCCGACCGGTGGAATGAAATTCGGCCCGGGCGGGATATCACCGTTTATCAAGGTGATGCTGGCGGCGAACATCGCCGTGTTTATCCTGCAGCAATTTATCCCCCAGATGATCCCGATCTTTGGTCTGACGCCGGCCCGCTTCTACCACGAGTTCCCCAATCTCATCTACCAGATATTCACCTACATGTTCCTTCACGGCGGGTTCTTCCATATCTTCTTCAACCTGTTCGTGCTCTGGATGTTCGGTACGGAAATCGAGTACACGTGGGGCACAAAGTCCTTCGGGCGATTCTACATCATCGGCGGTCTGGCCGGAGCCATCCTTACGCTGATTGTCTACCCGGGACAGAACATCCCGATGATCGGCGCCTCCGGCGCCATCTGGAGCGTGCTGGTGGCGTACTGGATTATGTTCCCCCAGCGTTACCTGTATCTCTACTTCCTGATTCCCGTCAAGGTGAAATGGGCGATTCCGGGTTTGCTCGTGCTGAGCATTCTCTTTTCCTCGGGTAACGTAGCCCATATGGCACACCTCGGCGGCGCCATCTGGGGACTGGTCTATCTCAAAGGCGATTGGCGATTTGCGTGGTTCAGCCGAAAATATAAAAACTTGCGCTACAAACGGCAGGAGGCTAAACTAAACAAGAAAGTGCAGGAAGCCGAAGATATAATGAAACGGGTCGACGCTATTCTCGACAAGATCAACGAGGTCGGAATCGAGAATATCAGCAAGGCCGACCGGAAGTTTTTGGAAGAGGCTTCTTCCGAGTTGTCCGGAAAACACGACAACAAGGCCAACTAAGATACACAGGTTATGCAAAAACGGGTTCTGGTAGCCGAAGAAAGCGATACCATCCGAGGCGTTGCCGAGACTATTCTCCGGCAGCACGGCTACGATGTGATCTCGGTCGGAAGTTCCGACCGGGCTCTGGAACTCCTTGAATTCTCACTCCCTCACCTTATTCTGGTCAGCGCTGATCTCAAAGGCAGCGACGACCGTCCCTGTTACGAAAAGATCCAGGCCAACGCACGCACCACCTCGGTGCCGCTGTTGCTTCTCGCCGGCGATGAATCCACCGACGATCTCCCGTTTCCGCCGGAAGCTATTATCCCGCGTCCGTTTGACCCCAACCAGCTGGTCCAGCGGGTCAGCGTGTTTGCCGACAAGGCCCGACAGGCCACGGCCAACGGGAACGCTCAGGGCGAGAACGGCCTCGACGACGAATTGCTGGATGCCGCCCTGGGGCTGGATGAGATCGACGTGACGTCATCGGAAGTGATAAACAAGTCGGTCAGGGCGCGGCAATCGGCCAACGATTCCGGTGACGTCGGAAAAACCGGCGACAAGGATACGGGGGGAACAAAAGTGGAGTCGCTCATGATCCAGGACGAAGACAGCGAAATCAAACACCAGGCTGACCAGGCAAAGAAGAAGAAGGCTCAGGCTTCGAGCAAGCTGGAAATCATGGACGACCAGTATGGTCTGTCCGACCCGAGCGCCTTCGAGACCGACCAGGAAAGCCAGGCTCACGATTACGATTGGTTCGTGAATTCAATGCGTGCCGAAAATGATCCGGCCCATACACCGGCCTCCAAACATGATGATATAGATGAACTCACGTTCACCGAGACTTCGGCTCATGTCGACCCCGTCACGCCCGGACCTTCACACGGTACGAGCACCGGCAGATCATCCGGACCCATGAGCCCGTCTGCCAGGCAGACGGCCGGCGTGGATAAGTTTATCGACGAGTTCAAAAAAGAAATCGAAAAAATCCGCGCCGATGACCAGGAAGTAGCCGTCGAGGACGAAGGCGGGACACAGGTCGCTGTCGACGAACAGGACCTGGTGTGGGAGGAGAAGGTCGAGAAGATCAAGCCGGAACATATGGAAATATTTACTCGCGAGTTCGTCTCCCGGCTGGCCGAAAAACTCGCCGAGCAGATTGCCGCCAAAATCGACGGCGACAAACTCCTCCAGATGATCAAAAACGAGATCGTGGGTCGGTCATCCAAGAAATCCTGATCCGACCGGCGAACTTTCCATTCAGAATACTTGTATTATAAGGGCAGCAAGGTTATCTTCGCCCTTATTGTTTTATCGGACTTTATGGGCAAGGTTCATCAAGATTGGTGGTTATGACGCGAATTTCAAACTGTGCTCCTCTGAGGTTCCGCCGCGCCCTGATTATTTTTGCGGGTATCCTTGCAGTCCTGCTCGTCTCAGCCGACTACGCTCATGCCCGAATCAAAGCCGGGGAACTCGAAGAGCTCGCCGATGTCTCGTCGATCCTTTCAGTGACATCCGCTCAGCCGGGACAAACGTACGAAGCTGCCGTGCTCGTGACTATAGCACCGGGTTGGCACATCAACTCCGCTGAGCCGTTTGAAGACTGGCTGATACCGGCCGAACTCGAGTTCGATACGACCGCCCAATTGACTCCGCATTCGATAGCATATCCCGAAGCCAAAGTGGTCCCGTTGGCCGGCGCCGATATGTCGGTATACGACGGTCGCCCGATTATAAAATTCCAGATTACCGTGAAGGATGACGCCGCTCCCGGTGAGTATGTCCTGCCGGTTCGCTTCACTTATCAGCCCTGCAACGACAAAGAGTGCCGCGCGCCGACAACGGCTAATGCCGACCTGACAGTCGACGTCGGCGCCGCCGGTGAACCGGACCACACCGACATATTCGCTGCCGCACCGACACAGGAAGAACAAACCACGGCGCAGCAGCAACCGCCGCCCGGCAGTCAGTCACGGCTCCAGGGAATAATCACGAAATACGGTTTCTGGGGATATTTCATAGCGCTCGGTCTCGCGTTTGTCACCGGTCTGCTGCTCTCATTTTCGCCCTGCACGTATCCGATGATTCCGATCACCGTGAGCATCTTTGCCGGTCAGCAGCGCACGGTCGGGCGTGGCTTCGTGCTTTCGCTGTTTTATGTCGGCTCGATGGCTGTCATGTACGGCATCATGGGCCTGGTCGTTTCGCTTGTGGGTGGCGTCTTCGGTGCCTGGCTGGCGAGTCCCGGCGTGGTCATCGGAATTGCGGTCGTGTTCGTGATTTTTGCGCTGTCCATGTTCGGGCTGTACGAGTTGCAGGTACCTTCCGGGCTCAGGCAGAAACTGGGCACTACCCGGACAAGCGGCGGCATTGGGGGTTCGATAGTCCTCGGAATAGTGGCCGCGCTGGTTGTCTCTCCCTGCGTGGGGCCGTTCGTCGCCGGCATCCTGCTGTATGTCGCCACGCACGGATCACCTCTCTTTGGATTCATTGTCCTTTTCACGTTTGCCATAGGTCTCGGAACGCTGTTCGTCATCATCGGGACGTTTTCATCCGCCATCAATGCGTTGCCGGGTGCGGGTGAGTGGATGGAATCGGTCAAAAAGTTTTTCGGGTTCGTGCTGCTGTTGATGGCGCTCTATTTCCTGCGTACCATCGTGGCGCCGACCGTCATCGCCGTGCTCACGGGTCTGGTTCTACTGGCGCTCGGGATCTTCGGCGGAGGATTCGATCGACTGGCTTCCGATGCCCGTTTCTTCCAACGTCTTAAGAAATTCATCGGCATACTCGCGTTTTTGATCGGCGCCTATCTGCTTGTGGGAACGATGATAACCCGCGGTTTCATCCTTCCTCCGGCGGGAAATTGGCTGCCGGGCGGGGACGTATCGGTCACTGAATCGCCGGGGCCTCTGATCAGCTGGGAGACCGATCTCGAGTCGGGACTTGACCGGGCGAAGCTGGAAAATCGGCCGGTGCTGATCGATACATGGGCGACCTGGTGTGCCAACTGTCGTGTCCTGGACGAACGCACCTTCAACAACCCGGCTGTCGCTCAAGAGGCACAACGATTTGTACCCATCAAGGTGCAGCTCGAGTCCCTCGGCAGTGAAACGACCACACAGTTCATGACCCGCTTCGGGATGAAAACATATTCACTCCCCACAACGCTCTTGCTCGACTCGCAGGGAAACATCAAGCAGATTCTTCAGGGTGTGGTTGGCCCCGAGGATATGGTTGCCGAGATGCAGAAAATTCGTTGATTCATAACCTTCTGTCTCCGTGATTATTCCGTCATCCTCTGACGGTTCACACAAATTTTCTTCGCCGGAACATTTATTGCCCCGCCTCCCTTGACTCGCCTCAGGCAGGTCTTTATATTCGACGCAAATGCTGAACTGAACAATACCAGGGAATATGCCTGCCAAGAAAAAGAACGAATCTGTTATTGCTCTCTGCATCCAGGAGCCGTTGGAAGACGGCTCGGCGATGGATTTCGGTGTTATCAAGGGCGACGATCTTCGATTCCTTCACCAGGCCTTTATCACCGATTCAATCATCAACGCGCTGGATATTAGCGACGCCGACCTGCGGCTGTATTACATCGATCAACTGGATCGCAAACGGCTCGTCAAGATTATTCTCGATTACCTCAAGAAGAAATTGAACGGCAGCAAGGCCGACGCTTTCAAGGGCCGCTTCCGGACGTGCGAACAGGTCAAAGACCGGTGGGGCGTACGTATCGAGCAGATCTTCACCGATTGCTTCGAGGCCGGCTACATGAACGTGCTGGTGATCGGCAGCCGTACGCCGACCATCACTTCATCGATGATGAAACGGGCACTGAAGATGCTCAAGCAGTCCGATGCCGTGTTCGGTCCGACGCCCGAGGGACGGTACTACACCATAGGGATGAGCGGTTCCTACCAGATCAAGCTCGCCGATTTCGACTGGAAATCGCCAAAGATCTATTTTGAAGTCGCCGAGGCGTTTACGGAAAAGAAACTGAGCTGGTCCGAGCTGGAAATATGGTACGCCGTGGAAACCGCCGAAGAGTTGGAATTGCTCGCCCGCGATATCAATCAGTATCGTTTCGAAGGTGACGAAGAGACCGGGCGCGAAACGGAACTGGTCCTCGAACGTATTCTCACTAAACTGGGGCCGTAATGGAACGACACATGCAGCGGTTGAACTGGCTGAAAATCAAACAGCTCGTTCCCGATCAGATAGACACGGTTATTCTGCCCGTGGGAACCATAGAAGCTCACGGTTCATCATGCATCGGAACCGACAACATCATACCCGAACTCATCGCCGGGAGCATAGCCGAACGAGTCAACGCCCTCGTGGCGCCGGTCCTGAATTACGGCATCACGAAGTCGCTTTACAGGTATAACGGCGGCGTCACAATAAACCCCGATTACTATCAGCTGTTTGTCCGCGAGATCCTCGATTCCCTGGCCGATATCGGCTTTGCCAACGTGATTGTCATGAACGGCCACGGCGGCAACAATGCCGCGCTGAAAGAGGTGGCGTATGAGTATCACCAGGAGGTCCTGACCAACATCGCCGTTGTCCACTGGTGGCAGCTGTGCAGTGACATGACCGAGGAATTCTTCGGACATGCGGGCGGTCACGCCGGCACGGATGAAACGGCTATGGTCCAGGCCATAGATGAGTCACTGGTCGATGAGGATGCCTATGATCCCGAGCTGGCCTACTACTTCCGTTCGGGCGCCGATATCTATCCCATCCCGGGGACAATCTTACTCTACAAGGAAGGCGAGGGCTATCCCAACTTTGATCTCGAGCAAGCGAAAGAGTATCGCGAAAAAGTGATTTCGACCGTTGGTGACTTTGTCGAGATGGTGCTGAATCGGTGGCGAAAGTTCGACCTGTAAAATACTCTGAATACAAACCATAAGAAAGGCGCTTCATCCGGAGCGCCTTTTTTTATCAACATGTAAACTGTGACGATCAGAAACTATCGATGTACGTCAACCGAATCTCACGCGTGAACGTGTCTGACTCCGGACGATTGACGAGCAAGTCTTTCAAGAGCAGTTCAATTTCAAGGTTAGGGGCAAACAGCCACTTGACCGCCATATTCAGATACCCGCGTCCTTTGCCGGAGAAAGGAATCGATGATTTGTTGTCGTTGAGCCCGGCGTCGTATTCAAACACCAACCCGAGATTATAATTGAACGTTGCATCGAACCCGGCAAAGAAATCTATATCATCCTCGTTGTCGACCTCGTTTTCCAGCGAGTAATTCACGCCCACGTGCCAGCCGGATGTCCACTTGTAGAAGTAGAAGCTGCGCGAGACAACCCCGTAGAAGCCCTTGGACTTGAACGTGTATCGGTCCCACTCCTCACTCCATGCACCGAATCCCTGGTCGGTGTACCCCAGCGTGACAGCCGGGAAATATTCCATCTCGTCGATTATGCGAAATTTCACCCTGAAACCGATTCTCGGGTTCCAATTTGGCTCCCGGTTCGAAATGACATCCTCGGCGCCATACGATATGCCCAGCATGAAGCGGCTCGATAAGCCGACATCGGTGTAACCCAGTCCGCCGCCCGCCGGATAGATACGCAGACCGATGTCATAATATCCCCGGTGAAGCGTGCCGGCTGTCGGACAGTCGATGAGCATTCGCGGCGGAAGGTCATACAGCGTGTTCTTTCGCTCCGTACGTACTTCCTGTGCAGATACGGCTGCGGCTGAAATGACGCACGCGGATAAAGCTATAATCAGTGTCCTTGTTTTCATGAATCGGCCCTTCATAGAGTGTCTCAATTGATGCGGCATACGCCCGTACGCCAGTATAGAAATGGCCGACAATTGAAGTCAATTTAAAAACCGAGAGGTCGTAGAACGGGAAAACGCGGGGGAGAGCTATCGCTTTCCGTGTTGTCGGCTCTCAGATTTTCACCAGTCTCAGGAAACGATTTCTGATATCCCTGGTGATCGGGCCCGGGGTGAGGCGATAGTTGCGCGGTCCGTTGTCCACCCGGGCTACGCCGATGACAAGTTTGAGCGAACTCGAGAGGAATACTTCGTCGGCCGTCAGCATCTGCTCGAGAGTCTCGTTTTTCTCTGTCACTTCGATGCCAAGCCGTCGCGCTTCGCGACACGTAAATTCACGCGTGACGCCTTCGAGACATCCCGACGAAATCGGGGGAGTGTACACTCGTCCCTTTCGAACCCAGAAGATGTTAGCCGATGTCGCTTCGGCGATCTTGCCCGTTTCATTGAGCATGAGCGCATCGTCGCAATGGTTCTGCCTGGCAACCCTGAGCGCCGCCGCGTGGATGCCGTACGAGATTGTCTTAATCCGACGGAACACGGAATCCTGATCAACCCGGAAGCTCGACACGTGCAGTTTGAATGGCTCCTCGGGCAGCTCGTGCGATGAGACAGTCATGATAACCTGTGGTGTGCCCTGCTTCCCGGCCCAGCGCGCCGACTCTCCACTGCTGACCGTGAGGCGGAGCTTCTTGACCCGGTCGGGATGGCGACGGACAGCCCGTGTGAGCCACTCGATCAATGTGTCTCTCTTTACCGGGATCTTCATGCCGGTTACCCGGGCGCCGCGGTAGAGGCGGCGGAGATGACCTTCCCGAAAGATCAGGCGATCGTCGATACAAAGGAAGGTTTCGAACAACCCCTCGCCGTACAGCAGGGCATTGTCCAGAACCGAAATGCAGGCGCGCTCACTCTCAACGGAACGTCCGTTGATAAAGGTCACTGTTTGCAGTCTTGTCGATGGTGTCATCTCACAGGCTCCGTTATTTCACTTTCAGGCAAATCGATCGGCTATATATATGCGGGCGTCGGGACGGAGTCAAGCGAGCACTTCTGCCCGGGCGATTGACTTTGTACCGGAACTCCTGTTTCTTGGCCGGATGGACACCGTGAAGCTGCTTGTCATCTTTGTCCTTATTGTCATCGCTCTTCGCAGGAAACTGCCGGTGGCTGTCACGCTGTTCGGGGCGGGCCTGCTCACCGCCCTGCTTTTCGGCATACCGGTTGGCGAGATCCTGCGCAGTTATTGGCGGCTTGTATCCTCGGAGCGCTTCCTGTCATTGACCGCCGTGATCGTGCTGATAACCACGCTTGGCTCGATTCTCAAAGACCTGGGCTATTTATCTCGATTGGCCGAGTCGTGCCGCAGTCTTTACGGCGGGCGCCGCACTGCGGCCGCCACCATGCCGCCGCTGATAGGGTTGATGCCGATGCCCGGTGGCGCCCTGTTGTCGGCTCCTCTTGTCGACGGCGTTCTAACGGACCGGCAATATTCTCCTCATCTGAAGTGTGTCATAAATTACTGGTTCCGCCACGTCGTCGAGCATTTCATGCCGATATACCCGGGCATCATTGTCGCGGCGGCTGTGACCGGCCTGCCCATAGGAACACTGGCGCTTCTCCAGGCCCCGCTCGCCGTCGTGATGGCCATCCTCGGCCTGATCTTTTTCATCCGGCGGATCAAGCCTTCGGCGGGTGGCAACGGCTCACTGTTCCGCCCGTTAGCAGGCATAGTGTCAACCGTCTGGCCGGTTATTGTGACAGTCGCGATTTACGCTATCTTCGGCATAGCCATGGCGCTCGCCGCCCTCTGTGCTATTGTGTTACTCGTTATAGTCACTCGTCCGTCACTCACGATCTTGTCGCACGCATTGCGCAAGGGATTTTCCTACAAGCTGCTTTTTCTAATATTCGGTATTCTTTCATTTCAGACCCTGCTGGACCAATCCGGCGCCGTAGCTTCGATTCAGCGTCTGTCAACCGAATACCACCTGCCGGCCCAACTGATCATCATTCTGGTAGCCTTTGTGTCGGGGTTGCTGACCGGCATGCTGGCGGGGTTGGTGGCGCTGAGTTATTCACTGCTGGCCGGCTTTCTGTACCAACCGGTTGTCGTACCGCAGAATATTCTGCTGGCATTTGTGTCGGGGTATGTTGGCATGATGGCGTCGCCCACGCATCTCTGTCTGGTTCTGACCAACGAATACTTCAAGAGCGATCTATTTAAGTGTTTGCGGCTCATGGCGATACCATTGCTTATCCTCGGTGTCTTCGGCTACCTGCTCTCCGAGTCACCGTGGCCCGCCTGGATATATCCATGATGACTTTTGTCCTGTTTTTCCATGATCGCGGAAAATACCGGTTGCCAATGTTGCATTTTCTTCGTAACTTATTCAAGTACAAGTGGATACATTGATGCAAAGTATGCCTGGATATGGAACTTTTCACATCCTTGTTGGTATTAATAATGTGTAACTGAAAACAGGCAGGAGTGGCATGGCTAAAGAAACAGAGAAGAATATAGATTACTCGCTCATGAGAGCGATCCAGAAGGGCGACATGGTGGCCTTCAACTCCATGGTCGACCGATATAAAAATAGACTGATGAATGTCATCGGACGCATGCTGTCGTCGACTGAAGAAGCCGAAGACATCGTTCAGGAGACATTCGTGCGGGTTTACCAGCACCGGCAGTCGTTTAATTTCAAGCATTGTTTTTCAACCTGGATTTACACGATCGCCTTGAATTTGGCTCGTAATGAACTGCGGAAAAGAAAGAAGTTCAAATTCTACGAAATATCCGAGATGCAGGGTAACGAGAAGGAATTTGCGGTTGACGCCAAGGTACCGACCCGTTTGCCGCAGGTCCTCGAGAATGCCATCCGGCAATTACCGGAAAAGTACCGGATTGCGTTTGTTCTTCGGGATGTTCAGGAGCTGCCATACGATGAAGTGGCCAAGATCCTCAATGTCCCGCTCGGAACCGTCAAGTCTCGCGTTAACCGCGCCCGTTTGATGCTGAGGGACAAATTGCAGCCAAGAATGGAGGAATTCAATGCGCTTTCGAAGAATACGCTCTTACCTGTCGGCATATTCTAGCGACGAGTTGAGCGATCGGAAGCAGAACATGGTGCGAGAGCAGCTCGCAGCCAGTGAGTCGTTGCGGCGAGAAGAGCAGCTGTATCGGTCGATGCGCGACGCGGCTCATGAGATACCTGAATTGAAGACCTCGGATGACTTCAATGCCAGGCTGTTGAACCGCATCGCGGAGGAGCGCTTCGCCGAAACGCGGAGCAAAGCCTACCTCCCGCGCACCACGGTACCGTTCCCGTGGCGCCGCCTGGTTCCCGCGGTGGCGACTGTGGCGACATTTCTGCTGGTTTCCATCGGTGTTTTCAGCGGCAGGAGCATCCAGGATCAGCACGACTCCTTTGCGACCGCCGGCACCAATCAAAACGATCTGCATCTGACCGTGCAACCGGATCACAATCCGAATATGCAGCGCGGATTCGGCCGAAACGTGTCACTTCGGCAGCTGGTCGAAAGGATCGACCGCGCCGATCAGCTGTCATCGTTTCTCGCCAACGACGGTTTCTTCATGGCATCGAGCCCGGCGCCCAATGGATACTGGGTTGCGTCGGGCACGATTCAGCAGATGCCGTACAGGATGCACTACCACAGCTTCCGCCCCATCATGAGGGTGTCTCAACCGGTATCGGCTCAGCAGGAGGACAAAGTATACTGAAATGTTAACGGATCTGGTTTCGACCGCCGGAAAGTATCTGAGCATGCTTCTTCTGGCGGTCTTTTTTTCGAGCCCTGCCACCGCGGGACCCGACAGCTCACTCTACAATCTCGAACAGGGGTTCACTGACCTTGTCTTCCGCCTGTCGCGGTCTGTCGTGACCGTTGAATCATGGCAGCGTGTGCCCGGGTCACAGCTGGCGCTCACTGAAGACGAGGTTGTTCAGCACCAGATATCATCCGGTATTATCTGCGATACACTCGGTCACATCCTGGTTGCTGCGCCCATGGTGGTCGGGCACGACCAGGTCATGGTTACTTTCGACCGCGGCCTCATGCCGGCTGCTCTTGTCGGCGTGGACTACTGGACCAATCTGGCGGTCCTCAGTATCGATAAACGTGTTGGCGTCCCGGTAAACTACTCTGACCGCCGCATGTGCGCCGGCCAGATGGTTATGGCGGTCGGCAGCGCCTACGGGCTGCGCGCCTCTCCGTCAATCGGTTTTTGTGCCGGGTTACGTCCCGACGGTAATATCCAATTCACCGTCCCCGTGACTTCCGGCTATATCGGCGGAGGCGTGTTTGATCTGTCGGGGAAATTGCTGGGTATTGTCACCGGCGGCGTTGGCGCCGACAACCAGATCTCTCAGGCGGTACCCGCCTATCGTTTGCCGGATATCGTTGCCTACATTCTGGAAAATGGCGACCGCCTGGCCGGTTATCTCGGCGTCACCAGCGCTGAAATCGAGATATCCCCCGGTATCGAAGTCGCCCAACAGGCCGCGTCAACGGAACAATCGGAAATTCAGGCCCCGCGGGTGATCGACCGAGGCGTGATTATCACCAAAGTCCTGCCCCGGTCTCCCGCCGAACGCTCCGGTTTGAAGGTCGGGGACCTCATATTCAGTTACGACGGTCACCTCGTAACTTCCGCCCGGGAACTGGCGCGGGAAGTCATCTGTACTCGGCCGGGAACGGCCGTAGATATGGAGCTTATCAGGCAAAACACCTACTATGACCTGCAACTGCGTATCGGCAAGAAGGAACTCCCCACTTACGACAGCGAGCTGGGGGATGAGGTCATGGCGGATGACAGACGGGTTGCAGATTCCCTCTCGAAGGTCCTGGAAGGGCTCAAGAAACAAATCGAAGTGATTGAGAATCGGCTATCTTCCCTTAAACGTTGAATTTCAAATTGCCAGGCAAGCCTGCTCCACGTTACCTTTACCAGATGAGTGAAAACGCGGCTATAGGTTTGCTCAAGAATCGTCTGCGAAATTTTGACCCGGACCGCTACGGCGCCACCCGTGCGCTGGGTCTCTATTCCGCCGCCATTACCCTCGCCGACAATGATTGCATGGGGGAAGCCATCAATATCGGAGCGAATCACGGGGTCAACCGCCGCCAATTCTACGAAATAGTGCTGCAATCCTATCTCTTTCTTGGATTTCCCCGGATGCTCATCGCTGCCGAGCAACTTGACGATATCCTTCCCGGATCCGGGCGTGCGCCCGTCACAACCGCTATTTCACCTTCCGAAGCTGAAGACTGGTTCAAACGCGGGATGAATCTGTACAAACGAGTGTATGATTCAAATGCCGAGCGGCTCAGGGCGCACGTCGAGAATATGGCCCCCGAGATATTTCGATGGATGATTGTCGAAGGCTACGGTAAGGTCCTTTCGCGCCCCGGGCTTGACATTGTCGACCGCGAGACGTCAATAATAGCATTTCTCACCATGGAGAATCGCCGCAAGCAGCTGTTTTCCCACATCCGGGGCGCACTCAACGTGGGTGCGGGCGCCGAGATTGTGCGCCTTGTCATCGAGGATATTGGTGACGCCGCCGGAGATGGCTACAAAACGGCCCTTGAGCTGCTCGATAGTCTGGATACGAAACGATGAAGACTCGGAGAAAAATCGCCTGGATTGTCACCGCCGCCGTCGTGCTGGTGATTGCGGGCATCTATATCTATCTGGTCCCCATGGGTGGATTCAGGGAAATAGCCGAGACGCAGATTATCGAACGGATCGAACCCAATTATCCGCTCAAGATCCGAATCGGCAAAATCAGCGGCTCCATGATATCGGGCATTGTCCTCAAAGATGTTGTCGTCGACTACAGCGATTCACTCCATCGATATCGTATGGCGTACATCCCCTATATGCGGGCGGACTATTCACTGTCGGCGCTGCTGACTCGCAACTATGATTTTGATGATGTCCGCATCGATTCCGCCCAGGTGACCCTCAAGCAGGACGAAGAAGGCAAGTGGCTCGTGCCGAACTTTTCGTCTCCCGGCGGCGGCACGGGCAAGTCGAGTCTGCCGCTGATCATGATCGGCTCGCTCAGAATCACGGGTTCCGACCTGACCCTCCAGAAGCTGAACGATACCCTGCGCATCGGACAGTTCAACCTGACATCCTCGGTGCAGATGGAAGAAAAGACGTATTCCGCGGACATAAAACAAATCAGCTTCAGCTCAAATCGCCGGGCTCTCATCCTTGACAACGGCGAGGGCAAAGTCACTTATACGAACGGCGAACTGTTTGCGCAGAACCTCAGCATCATTCGAGGCCACAATCGAATCAAGCTTAACGGACGCGTGAATCTCGAAGACCGGGTCGGCTACGCCGACATCAACAGCGATAACCTGAACCTGCAAAATCTCAAACAGCTGATTGGGGTAAATCTCACGGGTGTGATGGACCTCACCGGCCATCTCAATCTCGACGGCTCCCGGCTGTTCGGTGAACTCAATCTCGGCGGTACTTTCATGGACCTGGACGTGGAAAATATCAGTCTCGATTTCAGTTACGAAAACGAATATCTCAGGCTTGATACCCTCTATGGCTCAGCTCTCGGGGGAATGTCAATCGATGGTGCCGGGCATATAGATTTCTCCGGCTCACCGGATACATACGCTGTCGAGGCCAGCATACGAAACTTCAATCTCGACAACCTCGTGAGGGGGAGTTTCGTGTCAAATCTAAATGGCAGGCTGGACCTGGCGGGCTCGTCGTTTTCCGGATCGGAAATGAAAATTATTACCGGTCTCGACCTTTACGAGTCTTCATTCGACCGTTATGCTCTCCACGAAGCAAAAGGAACGCTGTTCATTACTCACGACAGCCTGAAGGTCGTCGACACGATGCACATCAGGTACTACGAGAACCGTTTTGCCGCGACCGGCGGACTGGCATATTCAGGCGATATGAACATCAATGTGCTGGCCGATTTCGAAAATCTCGATCGCTTTAAGGGGAAGTTTTTTATAAACGAGCCTGGCGGACGAGCCAAAGCCGACGTGCATTTCACCGGGAAGACAGAAGATCCCAACCTCTCCGGTTCGTTGTCGTCTGACTCGCTCTGGGTGTACGGTCTGTATTCGGACAGCGTCGAGGCCACCATCGATCTCAACCGGTTCCTGACCCGGCAACAGGGCACGGTCGATGCGGATTTCTTCTATGGCAATGCCTGGAGCATCCCTTACGATACGGGAAGAACTCGTCTCACCATGGACTCCGGTCTCGTGAATATCGACTCTGCCGCGATGGTCGGTGAGTATTCCGATATCTTCGCCCACGGTACTTTCGATTATGCGGAGACGCCGTACGATCTGGATATCGACAGCCTGAACGTGAAACTGCTGGATCAGACATTGTACAATCTGAAACCGGTTGTGATCACAATCGACTCCGCCGGCTTTAGTTTCGAGCAGGTTGATATCGGAAATCCCGAGGCGAAGCTGGACGTACTTGGCAGAGTGAGTTATGAAGAGGAAATCAATCTCGCGGTCACGGCCGACAATATCGAGATTGCGCCCTGGCTGCAGTTGTTCAACATCGGTTACGACATCAAGGGCCTGCTTTCATTTCAGACGCAGATTTCGGGCACCCTCGTAAGACCGCGCTTCACCTTGACGACAACTGTCGATTCGCTGGTTTACATCGATACCACGTATTATTCATACCAGGAGATACCTCTGGGTAATCTCACCGCCGGTTTTGACTACGCCAATCGTAAGCTTACCATCGACAGCGTACACGTCCGATCCGAAAAAGGAGCCTACAACGCTGACGGCTACCTGTATGTGGATCTCGCGATGGTCTCGGACTCCCTTCAGCGGCTTATCGACGAACCGTTTAACATTTCGTTTTCCGCCAGCGACGAGCAGTTCGATCTTGTCTCCGTCTTCATGCCCTCGGTGGAAAAACTGAATGGCGAGTTTTTCACCAACCTTGCGATGTCGGGTACACCATCCGAGCCGCATCTCAACGGTTGGGCGTTTGTGCGCGATATGCAGATGAAATACTTCGACCTCAAGGATTCAATTTACGCCGATTCGGCCGGCGTCGTGATTAGCGACAACGATATCCGCATCAGTGACCTGAGCGTCTATGTCAAGGACCCGAGAAACCGCGATCGGAAATCGTATGTCGATGTTGATGGCACCATTACCGTCAAATCGCCGAGCAAGCTTGACTATGACCTGAGCGTCTCGATTCCCCGGGAATTTCCTTTCAGATACGAACTCGAGGATATCTCCGGTGTCGTGGAAGGCGATCTGACGGTTCAGGGGGTAACTCCACCGACCGTATCGGGTAACCTGACTCTCATTTCTTTCAACTACCGGGTGCCGTTTGCCGAGCCGGGAGGCTCGGTGGTCATGGAAGCGCTCTCGGGGGAAAATACGTGGGATCTCGACTTGTCCATCGACATCCTGTCCAACTTCTGGATCAAGAACTCTGATTTGGACGCCCAGATGAACGGCTTTCTCAACCTCAAACGCGAAAAAGGGGTTTCTCATTTCCTCGGACAGTTGACTTTTATCCGTGGCAAGAGTTACCTGTTCGACAAGACGTTTAACATCGATCAGGGGAGCGAAGTGATTTTCCAGGATATCCAGGAGCTCAATCCGACCCTGAATATCACCGCCCATACAAAAATCATAGGTATCTCCGTTCCGGGACAGGTGGGCCAGGAGCAATTTGATTTGTGCGTTACGGTCACCGGTACGCTTGATGCTCCGGTTATCAACACTTGCCAGGGCTCACCCTTCACCCAGCAGGATATTTTACCGCTGTTGGTCGCGAACTATTACAGCTCTGGTGACACCACGACCGTTACCCCGTTTGCCGACCGCGTGACCCAGCTGCTGAGCGTGCAGTTGTCTCAACTCGTACCGGGCATGGTGCCGGTAGAACTCCGCAACAAGATCGGTCTCGAAACATTCGAGATCGATCCCGTTTACGAAGGCGGCAATTTCAAGGGGACCAGCCTTACCGTCGGCGTCTCACCCCTCGCTCAGCTGTATGTCTACGGTCGTTCGACGCCGTTTACCGGACAATACGGCCAGGAGGTCGGTTTCGAATATCGTTTCAACCAGTCGTTCCTTCTCGAGGGCCGAAGAACCGAGCAGGATGAGTATGTACTGAACCTGAAACTGCACTGGGAGTTCTAGCTTTGCGGAGACTGTTGCTTCTGACTCTCATTTTGATTCTGTCTGCCATGGTCGGGCAAGGATTCGCTATCGATTACCAGACCCAGCGGATGTTGCAGAGTCACGCCAAGATCAAGAAAATTATCGTGGAGGGAAACAAGCGATTCAGCGACGGCGATATCAGAAGCCACATGTATTCCAAGGAACATACCTTCTGGAACTTCATCAAACCCGACCGGCGGACCGAACTCCAGCGCGAAACGCTCAACAGGGACACGCTCGAGGTCAAATACCTCTATATGAGAGACGGCTACCTCGGGGTGAAGGTAAAGGAAGAATTCGCCCTCAATACCGACGACTCCACCGTTGTCATAACCGTGAACATCGACGAGGGAAGGCAGTACCATTACGGAATCATCACACTGACGGGTGCATACCCGGTCGAGTTTACTTCGTCATTCCGAAAAATGACAAACCACATCAAGCCCGGCAAACCCATCAACCCGTTCGACCTCACGGCTGTCACCAATGATATGGAGAACTTCATGGCGAACCGGGGGTATCCGTACGGGAGCGCCGCTTTTGACGCCGACACGGCAAACTGCCTTGAAAACTGTCCGATCATATTTAGAGTTCGCGCCGATTCACTCGTGCACTTCGGGCATGTCAAAGTGGAGGGTGTGGATGAATTTCCCGAGTATGTCGCGCGCCGGGAACTCAAGATCAAGCCGGGGGCGCTTTACCGCGCTGACAACATCGTGGATTCCAAGCGTCGGCTGTGGGAGTCCGGATATTTCAGGTCGTTCACACTGACCGAGGTCTCGGATTCCGCCAACCGGCTTTCACCCAATTTCCTCCTTCGGGTCAGGGAGACCAAACCCTACTATATAACGACAACGACCGGTGCGGTCGGGCAGTCTGAATTTCGTGACCTCTCGTGGGCGTTCACCGGCGGATTCGGTAAACGAAACCTGTTCGGCTCCCGCCGGCTCGATCTGTCCGCCGAGTACCTGTTCAGTGTCGGCAGTAACACCCGCCTGTACCGCCACGTATATCAGGCAAAGTATACGGAACCGTGGTTTCTCGGTATTCGCATGCCCCTGGTGCTTGCGGGGCAGTATCGACCGCGTATTCAGTCCGAGTTGCAGGACTACAAGATTCAATCGTGGTCGGTTTCGACCTCCACATGGAAGAACTTTGGGCTGCGCACGCGGTTGGAGTTCGGCCTGGAATATCAGACGGTGGATATCACCGGTGTACCTCCCGAGCAGATCGAGGAAATCAAGAAAGAAGAGGGAACCTCCAACCGCCGCAGGCTCTATTCTTCGTTTCGGCGAGACACCCGCGATCATCCGTTCACACCCACACGGGGCTCGGTCACCGATCTTACGGCTGAGTATGTCGGCGGATTCCTCGGCGGCGACGACAGCTTTACCAAATTGGTGGCCTCATGGTCCCGGTACCAGATTGCCTGGCCGGGGTGGATCGCCGCCACCCGTTTCAAGCTCGGCAGGGTACGGGCGTTCGGGAGGTCCGTTTACGTTCCGACAGACGACAGGTTCTATCTCGGTGGGGCCAATACCGTTCGAGGATTCAAGGAGCTTGCACTCGGACCGCAGCTGCCGACAGGAGGCGCCGCCGGCGGCAACTATCTCGTCCTGTTCAATCAGGAATTCCGATGGAGAACAATCCAGATATTCGGGCGGATTCCCCTCATTAAAAAATTCCCGCTCTGGCAAACGATTTTCTTCGATATGGGCAACGTGTTCAGAAGGGTCGAGGATATCAATTTCAACAACTTCGCTTTCAGCTACGGCACCGGCGTGCAGTTTATGTCGCCCGCCGGACCTATCCGAATCGATTACGGCCGTGTTATTCCCACCGATCGCTACGGCCCCGGACATCGATGGCACTTCACGATACTCTACGCCTTCTAGGAGGAATTTAGAACCTGACATCCGCAAATGCGTTACGTATTATATGAATCACAATAGGAACCAACAGAGTGGCTTATATGGACCCGATATATCTTGATCATAACGCCACCACACCGGTCGACCCCGAGGTTGTCGATGCCATGCTGCCGTATCTCACCCGGTATTTCGGGAACGCCAGTTCGGTACATCAATTCGGGCGCGACGCGAAGGTGGCCCTTGAAAACGCCCGCGAACAAATCGCGGCTTTCATCAACTGTCAGCCGTCGGAATTGTTCTTTACCTCCGGCGGCACCGAGTCAGACAATATCGCTGTCCTCGGCACCGCCCGGCACCTCAGATCCAAAAGGGACCGCCTCATTGTCGGCGCCGCTGAACATCACGCCGTTATCGAACCCGCCGAACATCTGCATCAGAAGGAAGGTTTTACCCTGGATCTGCTGCCGGTAGACAGCGAGGGCTTCTCTTCTGCGGAGAAACTGCGTGATCTGGTCACGGACAAGACAGCCATAGTCTCGGTCATGCACGCCAACAACGAAACCGGTGTTTTGCAGGACATTCGGTCCCTGGCCGATGCTGCTCACGAGAAAGGCGCCCTGTTCCATACCGATGCCGTGCAGTCGACAGGCAAAGTGGCTGTCGATGTAAAGGCACTCGATGTCGATATGCTGTCACTGACCGGGCATAAGATATATGGTCCCAAGGGGGCCGGGGCCTTGTTCATCCGGCAGGGCATTAAAGTCGAGCCGCTCTTTTACGGTGGGTCGCACGAGAAGAAACGCCGCCCGGGCACGGAAAACGTTGCCGGAGTCGTTGGTCTGGCAAAAGCGCTGGAAATAGCCGGCAGACGGCGGGAATCCGATTTCAAGAATCACACCGAACTCGCGGACTACTTTGTCGATTCGGTTATCGACCGCATACCCGACGTTCAACTCAACGGGCCGCGCCGCAATCGACTTCCGCACACCATGAATTTGTCGTTTACCGGTGCTGAAGGTGAGTCCATCATTCTGTCTCTCGATATGGAAGGCGTCGCGGTGGCGTCCGGCTCAGCCTGTACCTCCGGTGCGATTGATCCCTCGCACGTCCTGACGGCCATGGGTATCCCGCCGGTGACCGCTCTCGGTGCCATCCGTTTCTCGATGGGCCGCTCGACAACCAGGGAACAGCTGGACTACGTGATAGACAAATTGCCACCCATCATTGAACGACTTCGAGCGATGTCCCCCGTGTATAAAAAAGACTGAGCCGTGAGGTCGGCAGTATACGGCAGGTCTGATTATGAGCAAGAAAGTACTGGTCGCCATGTCCGGAGGGGTCGATTCCTCCGTAACCGCGCTGCTTTTGAAGGAGCAGGGATACGAGGTAATCGGCGCCCATATGAAGCTCTGGGATTATGTCGATGTCGGCGGAGACATCTACAAAGACGGCCGCTGCTGTACTATCGACTCCATCACTGACTGCCGTTTTGTCTGCGACAGTATCGGTGCCCCGTTCTACGTGTTGAATCTTTCGGAGGATTTCAGACGTGACGTGATCGACAATTTCGCGGCAGAATATCGCGCGGGGCGCACACCCAACCCGTGCGTTCGGTGCAATTCTGAAGTGAAGTGGGATGTGTTCCTTCATAAGGCCGACCAGCTCGGATGTGATTTTGTCGCCACGGGACACTACGCATTCATAGAGCAGAATAGCCGGGGTCGCTGGCAGATTCGTAAGGGTGTCGACAAGACCCGTGACCAGTCCTATGTGCTCTGGGGACTCTCGCAGGAAGCTTTGTCGCGAACCCGGATGCCGCTCGGTATCCTGCACAAGTCGCAAGTAAGGGAGGCCGCCCGGAAGCACAACCTGCGGACTGCGGCAAAACCGGAATCTCGCGAAATCTGTTTTGTGGCTGATAACGATTACCGCCGTTTTCTGATTGAATACGAAGAAAAACAGGGCCGCCGCTATGAGCCCGGCGAAATCGTGCACGAAAACGGAACTGTAATGGGTCAGCACAAGGGGACCGCATTCTATACCGTCGGTCAACGCAAGGGACTCGGGATTGCCCATCCGACTCCGCTGTATGTGCAGAAAATCGATGTCGAGCGCAACCGCGTCATTGTCGGCGACAACGACAGTCTCTTTCGCGATTCGTTTGAAATGCAGGATGTCAACTGGGTCGCTACCGAGCCCGAGAGTGAACCGTTTGACGCCGAGGTCAAGATTCGTTACCTGCATCACCCCCGACCGGCGAGAATCGAACCGCTACCCGATGGGCGGCTCCGTGTGACTTTCCACGACGAACAGCGCGCTATCACCCCGGGTCAGTCAGCCGTTTTCTATGACGGCAATATTGTCCTCGGCGGCGGCGTGATTAGCTGAACCTCCCGACCCACTCGCGTGTTCTGCGAATATGCGGAGTGGAGTGCTTATCAGTGTGACGCCCTTCTTCGATCGGTTGGCTATTCCCGGTTGGGCGGTAGTTGACAAACCTCACCACGTTCATTTTCTTAAAGCACTGCATGTCACCAACACTAACCTGAGAGGAGATTGATATGCCTAAGGCAACATTTTTAGGTCATTCCTGTGTGACGCTGACTGACGGTAAATACAATCTCATCGTTGACCCATTCCTCACTGACAACCCGAAGGCTCCGGTTAAACCGGATGAACTGAAGGTCGATTATATCCTGTTGTCGCACGGTCACGGCGATCATGTCGGCGATGCGTTCAAGATGGCAAAGGATAACGACGCAACCATCATAGCGAATTTCGAGCTCGCGAATCTGGCCGCCAAGAACGGGTGCAAGATGCACCCGATGCATATCGGCGGCGCGCACGAATTCGAGTTTGGACGCGTCAAGCTCACTATCGCCCACCACGGCGGCGGATATGGACCGGATGCATCCGTCTATACCGGTCCGCCGGTCGGTTTTCTCATTACCATCGGCGGGAAGATCGTCTATCACCCGGGCGATACGGGCCTTTTCTATGACATGAAGCTGATAGGCGACATGAACAAGATCGAACTGGCTTTCCTGCCGATCGGCGATAATTTCACCATGGGTATCGACGACGCCGTCAAGGCGGTTGAATTCCTCCATCCCAAAACGGTAGTGCCGTTCCACTATGGCACGTGGCCGGTTATCGAGACCGGACCGGAAGACTTCAAGTCGAAGGTCAAGGGAACCAAGGTGGTCATCCTGGAGCCCGGCGGAAGTCTCGATTTTTGATACTCCTGTCACGGCGGTGCACAAGCGATGGTGTGCACCGCTGTGACCGCCCCCAAATCCGGTTCACCTCTCGGCCGAAGTTCTGTCGGGGGGCAGTTTTATGTTGAATTCAAACAGGTTGCGTGTATAATCTTCAGCAAAGTCCGAAACCCAAAACCCGAAGATTTGAAATGAAGAAACTGGTCAAAATCCTGGCCTGGATTGCCGGGATCATCGTTGCCCTTATCATAATCGCGATCGTAGTCTTCAACCTCTTTTTCCAGGACGACGCCAAGGCGTGGGCGATCGAAAAGGGGAGTGCGACGCTCGGGCGATCGATCAGCGTCGCCGACATCAATCTTTCATTCTGGGGCGGTCTCGGGGTGGAGCTTGACAGTGTCGTGGTCGGCAATCCGCCGGAATTCGGCGGTGATTTCTTGAGCGCGCAGAATGTCGATGTTAAACTCAAGTTCTGGCCGCTGCTTACCGGTGAGTATGAACTCAGTCGTCTGATAATCAACGACCCGAAGATTTCGCTCATCAAGCTGGCCGATGGCGCCAATAACTACACGTTCGCCGCCCTTGATACGGCCCTCGCCGATACCGGGCGCGTCGCCGAACGAATGAAAGAAATGCCCCCGGAAACGAAGACCGCCGCTACGGCCGTTTCGTTCGACCGATTGGAAATCAACCGCGGCCGGCTCACCTACACCAACGACAGCAGTGATATTTCCGTCGTGATGGTCAACTTCGACCTGTCGACAAGTCTCAGGAATACGCAGCCAGACGTTTTCCAGTCCTCGGGACGCATGAGCATGGACAGTCTCGAGATTTCCGCGGGCGACAAGTATCCCGTGTTCGCCATCAGTCTTAACTACAGTGCGAGCTACGATTTCGACCGCGACCTGCTTTCTGTCGACCGTGCCGACTTCCGCCTCAATCAACTCCGCGCTGAGTTGACCGGTCAGATTGCGAACATGTTTGGCGAAACCGACGCCCGTCTGTCCGTACGCTCCGACCAGATGTCCATTCAGGACCTTCTGTCCCTGCTCCCGGCGAGCCGCCTGGAGCTTTTGCAGGGGTATGATGTGAGTGGCGCATTTTCGGTAAATGCTGACTTCGAGTACGACGCCTCAGCCGAGACCGACCCGATGTATTACAACGGTACCGCAGTGATTTCTGATCTCCAGATGTCCAAAAGCGATATCGAGGGCAAACTCATCCTCGGGAAAGCGCTGCTGGATTTCAAGCCGAACAACCTCCGCATATCGATCGAGGACGGCAGCTTCGGGGGGAAGCCGCTCAAGGGCTACCTGACTGTCGACAATTTCGAAAATCCCACCGTCAGGGGTGAACTGGCCGGGCAATTGAACCTCGCTTTCGTTTCGCCTTTCCTCCCGGTGGGACACCAGCACCGACTTTCCGGAAACGCCGCGTTTGACATCACTTTCTCCGGTGAAGTGGACAAACCGCAAAACATGCAATTCAAAGGGACGTTGAACGTCAGCGACGGAACGTACAACTCCGATCTGTTGCCGGAACCGCTCCAGTCGTTTTCAATCGATGCGTATTTCGACAACTCACTGCTCAAGATCAACAGGCTTTCCGGCAAGTTTCCTTCGGGGTCATTCGACTTCGACGGTCGCGTCACTGATCTGGTACCGTTTATCCTGGCTGATTCAGCCCATGCGGCGACCATGTCTCCGTCGATCGACGGTACCATCAAGGGTGACCTTGATCTTGCGACTCTACAACGCTACCTGCCTGAAAAGGGCAAACCGGAGGTAACCGGACGATTTACGATGAACCTGTCGCTCGCCGGCAGCCTCACCGAACCATCCACGATTCGGCCGCGCGGCACGATCTCGATCACCGACGCCAGCTACAGCGACACCCTGCTGCCCGAACCGATTACGTCATTCACCCTTGATATGTCGATCGTGCCGGATACGATAACGATCTCGCGACTGTCGGCGCAATTTGAGTCGAGCGATGTCTCCCTGAACGGTCGATTGATTCGTCCTTTCCCGTACTTACTCCCGATCGAGTCAATCAACCGTGAGGCAATGCGCAAGCCTATGCTCTTGTTCACACTGACGTCGAGTAGGTTCGATACCGACAAGCTCTTTCCCGAGGCCGTCCCCGGCTCGGGAGCGAATATCGGCACCGGCGGCGCCGCCCGTGACTCCGTCTCGGTCTCGATGGTGTTATTGCCCGATGTCGATGGGCAGGGGACTTTCAGCGTCGACACGCTTATCTACACGCAGGTGCCATTCACCGACATTACCGGCAAGATCAAGATAGAGGATCGGATCATCACGGCGTACGACGCCACCGGCAACGTTTACAGTGGCACGGTAGCGGGGGAAACCGCCATCAATCTTTCGAATTTCGAAAAGCCCGTCTACACCGGCAAATTCACGGCGAAACAGATCGAGGCCAATGACTTCGTCGCTCGCTTCACCCGATTCGGCGGTCACCTGTTCGGCAAGATCAACCTCGATGGGACCTACGAGGCCACCGGCTGGGAGTCGGAGGCGTTTCTTAACTCCCTGACGCTCAACGGTGACGGCAAAATGCAGGACGGTAAGTTGATCACCTCCGGCGCCAGCTATGCGCTACTCGAAAAACTCGCTGAATTAAGTGGTCAAACGTTTGATAAGGAACAGACGTTAAAGGGTTTAAACAGCGCTATCAAGGTGGAAGACGGCAAGGTCTTTCTCGACAAATTGAAAGCGGAACTCGGGAAGATAGGCGAAGTGTCAATAGACGGATATTACGGATTCAACGGCAATCTCGACTACTCCGGCACGATTCTGCTGTCCGAGAGCATGTCGAAAGACGTTGCCTCCAAACTCGGTCTTGGCAGCTCCATCGCGAACCTGCTTACCAGCGGTAGCACGCCGCGCTTCGCCGTACCGGTCAAAATCGGTGGAACGGTCGATAACCCGTCGTTTGAGATCGACAAGGAAACTCTGCAGAAGAATATTGCCGATAAGCTAAAGGGCGATGCCGGCAATCTCCTGAAAGGATTATTCAAAAAGAAGTAGACGAACACACACTAAATGGGGCTACACGGACCGCACTATGATATTCAAATCGATTATTCGTGACATCAAGGCGATATACAAGAATGACCCGGCGGCGAAGAATATCGAATTTCTCATCTACCCCGGATTCATTGCCATCCTGAACCACAGATTCATCCACGTTCTGTACAACCTGAAAATTCCCTTTATCCCGCGACTCCTTTCGGAAATCAACCGGTTTGTCAGCGGTGTGGAGATACATCCGGGGGCCACTATTGGGGCGGGTCTGTTTATCGACCATGGCCACGGAATTGTCCTGGGGGAGACCTCGGAAATCGGCGATGACTGCGTCTTGTATCACAACGTCACGCTCGGCGGCACCGGCAAGCACACCGGCAAGCGACACCCGACCCTGGGCCATAACGTCTATGTTGGGACGGGAGCTACCCTCCTGGGACCGATTAATATCGGCAACAACGTGCGAATCGGCGCCAACACATTCCTGTACATGGTCGACATTCCCGATAACTGCACCGTTGTCGGCACTCCGGGAGTAATTGTCCGCAAAAACGGACAGCCCGTTCAAATCAAACCGGAAAAAACCCGGATGGCATATGCCGAGGCGGGCTAATTCGACTGTCCCCGTTGGACAGTCTCCCCTCTGGAGTATACTTGACGTTGACAGTCAACTTTCGTAATTTGCCGTTCAATCTGCATTTCACCGATTAAACGGTAGGGTGTCCAGTTGAGCTGGTTAATCAACCAAATAACTATCCTGGCTCGCATTTTTTACTTCCTGGTTCAGGTTGTCCAGTGGACAATCCTTATCAGTGTCCTGGCATATCTCCTGGCAATGATCATCGGCCTGATAGTGGGGATCGGGCGTATTTCACGCTCTCCGGTTATCAGGTGGCTCGCCGCGGCATATATCAACGTGTTGAGGGGCGTGCCTCTCCTCGTGCTCATCTTCTTTGTCTATTTTGGTCTTGGTAAGGTCATCAATCTCGACCGGTTTGTGGCCGGCGTGCTTGCCGTGGGAGTCTGCTACGGCGCTTACATGGCCGAAATATTCCGCTCCGGTATCGAGGCTATCGACTACGGTCAGCACGAAGCGGCAATGTCGCTCGGCATGACCCGGTGGCAGACCCTGCGCTATATCATCCTGCCGCAGTCAATCAGGATTGTCGTGCCGCCCGCCGCCAACGAGTTCATCGCCACGCTGAAAGACTCCTCGCTCGTTTCGATCATCGGCCTGCGCGAGCTCACGCGCGCTGGACGTGAATATGCCAACCAGACCTTTCTCGACTTTCAGACATGGCTCGTCGTGGGAATTATGTACCTAATCCTGACCCTCACGCTTACCCGGCTGGTAAAATATATTGAGAAGAAGGTGGCGATCGCAGGCTATGGTTCGGAGAAGAAATGATTGTCGAGGTTAAGCATCTTACCTGTCGGTTCGGTGATATCGTCGCGGTTGACAACGTCAGCCTCGATGTTTCTCGCGGTGATGTCGTCTGTATCATCGGACCCTCGGGTTCAGGGAAATCGACTCTGCTCAGGTGCCTGAACGCTCTTGAGGAGTTTCAGGAGGGCGACATATGTATCGATGGTATTCGCATTGATCGCCACCACAAACATATCCATCGCATACGGCTCGAAGTCGGGATGGTCTTTCAACACTTCAACCTGTTTCCCCATCTGACCGTTCTCGATAATGTGAACCTGGCCCAGCGCGTGGTGCGCAAGCGATCCAAAAAGGAAGCCACTGCCGTTTCCTGCGAGTTGCTCGGCAAAGTCGGCTTGAACGAGAAAATTGACAGCTACCCCAATCAGCTCTCCGGCGGTCAGAAACAGCGTGTTGCCATTGCCCGCGCCCTTGCCATGAATCCCAAGATTATGCTTTTCGACGAGGCAACTTCGGCCCTGGACCCCGAAATGATCGGCGAGGTGCTCGAGGTCATGCGACAGCTCGCCAACGAAGGCATGACCATGCTGGTGGTTACCCACGAGATCGGCTTCGCCCGCGAAGTGGCTGACAGGATTGTCTTTCTCGACGGCGGCAAGATAGTCGAGAGCGGGACGCCCGCAGGGCTTCTCGATAACCCCCGGCATCAACGCACGCGTGATTTCCTCTCACGGGTCCTGTGATATGTTCCCCCGTCGCTTGATCTCCATGATCATTGTTGTCGCTCTCATAGCGGTCTCAGGCGCAGCACAGAATATCCCGCGGCCGTCTCACGATGCGAAGCCGTTCGGCAGACCGTTTCGCGCTCCGTCCATCACCTATCGCGTGAATGCAACCGTCTTTCCGGACTCATCCATGATCGTGGGGAGTCTGGAGATAGACTACGAAAACAGGACCTCCGATACCCTGACAGAAATCTGCCTGAATACCGGCCCGACCGGTCTTCAGCCCGGCGACAGCTTGCCGCTTTACGGTAAAGACTCAGTCACGTGTGATCAAATGATACGCAAGGCCGGCGCAACCGGGCTCTGTTGCATAGATTCTATCCTGTATGAAGCGTCCCGTTTGACCGAACTGCCGGTAATGATTGACAGCGAGTCTATCCGCATCAGCCTCCCGTCACCGATGCCGCCGGGGGACAGGGAAACGTTTCTTATCGCTTTTCACCGGACCTACACGGACTCAGACGATTCCATCACTGCAGAAAACTGGCATATCCTCGACCGATGGTTCCCAACCGTTGCCGTATATCGTGACAGCACATGGTACACGGCCGGTAGTGTGCCGGAGTTTGAAGTCGATGGCGAGTTTTCTCAATTCATGGTTGCTATTGACATTGATAGTGCGTACACGATTGTTGCCCCCGGTGAGTTTATCAACGAGAAAGAACACTACGGTACCTTCGAGCGCTCCAAACGCGACACCGTGTTTGTCGATGTCCTCTCGCATCTATTCGCATACGCGAAGGACCGCCCTTATACGCCGGTATTCCAGAATGGAGTCAAGCAGTACGCCTTTCGTCTCGCCAACGGAAATAACTTTCCGATAGCCATCACTCGGGCGCCAATGCTGGACCGCGCGTACGAAGATGATCTCCCCGTCAACATCTGGTACAACCCGAACCTGAAAGATCTCTGGCAGCGCCGGGTCGCTGAAATAGCGCGGGAGTCGCTCTCCCGGCTCAAGGGACGGTTGGGGTCCTTTCCATTTCCATCGTTAATGATACTTCCTGACAGCGGTCTGGAGCACTCCCACGTTCGCGAAATAGTGACCATCCCGGTATCGATCGAGAATGCCGACGAACTCTCTGTTGCCCTGGAAAATCAACTGGCTCGCTCGTGGTTCACAGACATTTACCCTCCGACCGGCGGCCTTGGGGCCGATTTCGATGAGGGGCTGGCTTACTTTATAACGCTGACGGACCGAATCGCCACTTTCGGTGACAGCTCGTACTCAATCATCGAAAACTACGAGTCGCAGGAGTATGATCTGGCAAGGCAGTCCCAACCGGATACCGCGTATCTCGAGAGTGTGTTCAAGACTGTCCCAGCGAGACTCCACATGCTGCAGCATCTGGTCGGTGACAGCGTACTGCGAGGTACCATCAGAGCCTATGCCGACATCTGTCGGATTGATCTCCCTCGTCCACATGATTTTGAGAGAATAGTCAACGCTCGCGCCGCACAGGACGTGAGCTGGTTTTTCGAAGACTGGAACCGACCGGGTGCGACACTCGATTATTATTTTGACAAGATCAGGTTTCGGGAGAGTCGTTCGGGCACCGTGGTCGAAGGAAACATCGGCAACCACGGTAACGTATACATGCCAGTTGAGCTTGGGTTTATCACAGGGAAGGGCGATACCGTGTTTGTCAAGGTTGCCCGCGATGACTTCAAAGGGAAAAACCATTCGGCGGCCTTCAATATTGACTTGCCCTCTACTGTGAGGGCGGCCGTGATTGACCCGAGGCATCACCTGCTCGACAGCAACCGCGACAACAATGTTGCCTATGCGCACGGGAAGCCGTATCCTTACCAACAACCAGCTAACCTTTTTCCGGCTCTCAGGCAGTGAAAGCCGGTGCCATGGAAGGCAGAATGCGCGCGATTCTTACAACCTTGATCCCTCTGCTGATTTTGACCTCGACCGCTCTTTCTCCCGTGGCTTTCTCGCAATCGAACAAACTGACACCTCGCGCCTCGGCCGTACTTCAAGCCGGAGATGCCACGACCCTCCACAACCTCTGGCTGTACTTTGACTCAACCCGGGTTGCGCCTCGTCCGGTTGTGCTCACTGAACGCTCCCTCGAACGCCGCGCAAAGGTCGACCCTGACAGTTATCTGATCGATTATCGTGACTACCCGTTGTCTGAGGACCTCCTCGATGAGATCAGATCTTCAGGTATCGCGATAAAATCGGTGTCGCGGTGGCTCAAGGCTGTCGCTGTCGAAGTCGGCGCAGTTCAGATCGACAGGATCCGGAGTATAAGCGGGCTGAAGAAGATTGATCTCGCCATTACCCTGACTTCCGACCGCCCGGTTGAATCTCGCGAACGACCGGGTATGGAATCGCAGAGCATTCTGGAACTCGATTACGGTTATTCACTCTTTCAAAATCAATTTCCCCGCATCACCAAGCTGCACAACGCCGGATTGTCCGGCGCAGGGATATTGATAGGTCTCTTCGATTCCGGCTTCAATACCGGCCATCCCGCATTCGACAGTACCCATATTATTCAAACCTACGATTTCATCCATGATCAGGTAGCGGTCGATGGTCCGGAGTGTCCCGATGATATCGAGACCGATCAGCAGGATTCTCATGGTACGCTAACTCTCGGTGTTATAGGCGGCTATGTCCCGGGAACGCTCATCGGCACGGCATACGGCGCCGACTTCCTGCTGGCCAAAACGGAGATTACCTGTGGCGGGGAAGAGTTGAAGATAGAAGAGTACGATTGGATTGCCGCCGCCGAGTGGGCAGATTCGCTGGGGGCCGATATCATTTCATCTTCCCTTGGTTACACCGTTTTCACCGACAGCGGAAGCTACACTCATGCCGACCTGAACGGACACACCGCCGCGATTACCCTGGCTGCCGAAGCGGCCGCCGCCAAGAATATTCTTGTCGTGACTGCTGCCGGCAACGAACGGCAACGCCCCTGGGGAACGATAATTTTCCCGGCTGATGGCGACTCGGTCCTGGCAGTTGGTGCCGTGGACGGCGAGGGAGAGCTCGCACCGTTTTCGTCTCCCGGGCCCACTGCCGACGGACGAATCAAGCCGGATATCGTCACGCTCGGTGTGAGCGTCTATAGCGCGCGAAGCCTGTCTGAAAGCTACCGTACAGCGAGCGGAACGTCGTTTGCCACTCCGTTGACGGCCGGAGGGGCCGCACTGGCGTTCGAATTTGACCCGACCCTGACCGCCATGGAACTGCTCGACTTGATACGCGAGACCGGCAGCAGATCGTCCAACCCCGACAACAATTATGGCTACGGTCTCTACGACGCCGCGGCATCAGCCGATATCATAAGAGTTGATCCAGTATCCCCGATCGAAGTCGAGGAAAATCAGGTTGTCACCGTTCCCCTCACAACCTCCGGTCGTGCTGCCGTGACGCCGGCCCTTGCTCTGGCTCAACCTGTGGCCGGAGTGGAGATTACAGATTTCGGCGACGGTACGGGCGAGCTTTATGTCCAGGGTGTAGAAGAAAATCTGGGTAACAGAAATCTACTGGTGACCGCCGACATCGGCTACTTTGTCGATACGACGGTTGTTGCTTTACATACCTTTTTCACGTTTGCGGACTTCGTCCGAGCGGGACCGAATCCGTTCACCGATGAAGTCAATATCTATCTCGATACTGCCGCGGGCAGAAATGCTCAAGTTTCAGTTTTTAACAGCGCGGGCGAAAAAGTGTGGGAGAGAGTCAATAATTCTCCTTTTTCGTCCGATGTAATTGTATGGGACGGTCGCAATAACTCGGGTGATGTTGTGGCCGCAGGCGTCTATCTGGTACTGGTCAAGACCGACCGTATCGAAAGGCGACTCAAGCTGTTAAAAGTAAACTGAACGATGAACTGATGCCTTCGACAACCGGAACGTGTGAATCACGAATCAAACGATGTGCCGTCTGCAAGATTGACCTCAAGGGAAGATTTGTCTATATCGATGATAACATCGAGCGGCTCTTCGGTTATTCCCTCGAGGAACTTTTCGCCAAGCCGTTTACCGGCTACCTGGTCGAGTCCGATCACGAAGTGATAAATTACTTCCTGATGCAGCGCAACCATTACGAGTCAGTCTTCGAAACCACGCGCGTGCACATTGTTAACCGTTCGGGGCAGATCATACCGGCATCTATCATCGTCTCACTCAGCTTCGCCGCCGGCAACCCGGTCAACTTCCAGATCATTATCACCCCGGACCAAACTCCCGACAAAGTTGCAGAGCCATCGACAGCCGTCACTGAATCTGATCTTACCGATTCACTGGCCGCATGCGCCGACCCGGCCGACCTGGGCGAGCATCTGGGCATGATCAAAGACTATCTGGGCGGAGACAACATCGTCCTGTATGAACTCACCGGCACTCAATTGAAGGTGGTCGGGACTACATATCACGAGATCGAGACCATTCCGGATATCACTGACCTTCACCGCCGCGTCGCCCGATCAGGCGATGAATACCGTGTCACCGACCAGCAGTCCGTGCAGCGGGCTGTAGAAAACGAAGGATCGGCACCAAACGAGTTTGTCGTCCGGTTGACAGGCTCCGGCGATTCTATGTACGTCCTCAGGATCGTATTCACTGCCGACGATGATATCGGTTCTTCCACCGTTCACGTCAAAGCTTCGGACGTGATTGACCTGTTGAAGAGCCAGTTCGAACGCCGCGCCACCCAAACCCGGGGCGTTCTCCTGCATTCGGATATTTTCACCCGGCTCGGGATCGAAGCGATAACGTTCGACGCTCAGCGAAACATTAACCGGGAGATCGAGCCGGCCGGCGAGCTTATCAGCCAAGCTCACGGGGCGCGGACCATCGATGAACTCATTGCCTCGCTGTCGTCACACAATGACGCCCGTGTGCTGAGCCGCCTTCGGGCATTCTGCTCGGCTCCGATAGACGAGATCCAGCACACGCAACTCAATCTGCCGGTCACTTCGATTTCCGGTCGCCCGGTCCGAATGATTGTGATCAGACCCTGGGCCGATATGTCCGGCCTCATCTTTGCCATGCCGGTCGAAGCCCTCTCGACAGAGTATTCCGGTCAGCAGATACCGGATGAGTTGATCGTGGCTCTGCTCGATGAACTCGCGTCCAATCTGAAGGTGGCCGGCAAATTCTCCGATGAACTCTGTCACCAGTACTATAACCAGCTAACCGGCGAAGGCAATTTCCGCCTGCTGTGCCTGAAGGACTGCCTCGACCGCTCAGGCGCCGACCTCGATGCTTTCGTAACGATGCTTAATGATGTTACCGGTCCTCCCGCCTTGCATCTGGCCGACCTGAATCTCATGTTCAACCAGATTCATCAGCGACTGAGCACGGCCTTTCCGCAGGTGAGACTCAATTGCGAGTATCCCAACCTGCCGAAAGTAGTCACCGATGCCGGCAAACTGAACAGCGCGCTTTACGCCGTACTGGCGTCATTTGTCCCTTTTGCCCGGACGGCGGATGTCACTCTCAAGGTCGGCGTTAACAGCGAAAGCAGGAAACACCAGATCATTGTTGAGTCGCCCGAATCTACAGTCGACCCTGAACTCATTCGGAAACTCAACGATTTCATCAGCGCTCCCCCGGCGGAAGCCCTGCGGATGTTCCCGCCGGCCAACGCCTCGCTGCACATGGCGCGAATCCTGTTGAGAGCCCTCGATGCCGTCGCAAATCTGGAATTGAACGACGAGGCGCGCGTATCGCTTGTTGTTACGTTGCCCGGCATCTCGGCAATGGAGGAGGACAAATGAGATGGACAGGCATCTTCGCATACTGCTCCTCGAGCCGAATAAGTACTACGCGCTGTTGATCGAACGGGAATTCGCCCACCGCCTTCCCGAGACTGTCCTCACGCAATTGCAATCGGTCGATGCCGCTCTCAAAGAGCTGTCAGGAGCGATGTACGACATTATCATAATCGATGACCTGATCGTGCCCGGTGTAAACGGTGAGTTTTTCACGGCATTGAGACAGCACAATCCTGATCTGCTCGCGGTCGTTCTGACCGAACACAAGATCGCGGAGCTGTCAGCGCCACCCGGCCGCCCCGAGGCAGTTGAATATCTGGCAAAGGATGAAGGGTTTCCGGCCCAACTGCCGAACACTATCCGGAGGCTTGTAGCGAAACGAAAGCGTGAAGTTATCGGGGGCACTCCTGAGGAAGTCGTGTCTGATCTGTTTGACACCGATCTTATCCGCCTTACGGCAGGAACGCTGTCTCACGAAATCAATAATCCTCTTATGACTATTCTTGGCCTGACTGAGCTGATGTTGGTCGGCAGCTCTGATATTGATCCCGAAGTCGAAAAGAAGATTCGTATTATCCGCAGATCGGCCCGGCAGATCAAATCTGCCATGGACCGGCTTTCCCGGGACTCCCGGATGAGTCTGCGCCGGACCGGCAGCGAGGGTCTGATCAAGACCGAAAAAAGCTGAAATCGTTGTCACGTTTTGGTTTTCAAGACCGGTTCCCCGCGAATTCCAGTTGACAATCGCCAATCTATCTCTATTTTGACCGCAGCCATTTGAGAGAGTGTTAATATGAAATCAATGACCGGGTTCGGCAGAGTCGAGTTTTCCACGAAACTCGGACGGCTGGCGGTAGAAATATCCAGCCTCAACAATCGCTTTCTGGATTTTACATTCCGGGCTCCCCGGCAGTTTTATCCGCTGGAGATTCAGGTCCGGGAAATCATAGCCGGCCAGCTTAATCGGGGAAAAGTCAATGTCAATGTCGGTTTCGAGGAGTCGGAATCCTCGCCCGGAACGCCCCTCATTAATAAGAAGGCGGCAAAGGCATATTATCGCCAGTTACTGGCGCTCAAGAAAGATCTGAAAATTCCGGGCGACATCACCATGGACGACATCCTCTCCTTGCCCGATATCGCCAGACCGGACCAGATGGAGCTCGACTACGACAGGTACTGGAAAATGCTCGAGACCGGTGTCAAGCGCGCCCTCAAACAGCTTGTCGCCATGCGGAAACGTGAGGGCGAAGCAATGGGCCGGGATATGGTCAAAATCCTGCACAAAATGTCATCCCAGGTCGACAAGGTCGAGAAAGGAACGGCCAATTCGGTCGAGCATTATCGCAAGCAATTGACCGAGCGAATCAACGAGATTCTCGAGACCAACCTCCACAACTCGGTCCGCCTCGAGGAAGAGATCGCTCTCTTCGCCGATCGAAGCGACATTACCGAAGAATGCAGCCGCCTCCGCAGCCACATTGTGGAATTTCAGCGAACCCTCAAGCTGTCGGAGCCAATCGGGAAGCGCCTCAATTTCATCCTTCAGGAAATGAACCGGGAGGCAAATACGATCGGCTCGAAATGCTCCGGCTTCTCGATTGCCACCACGGTCATCACGATGAAAGAAGAGATCGAGAAACTGCGCGAAATCGTCCAGAATATCGAGTAGCAGGGAGAGATCAGCAAACCGTGGCTTCAAGGCAGCGAGGGAAAATCGTCATCATATCATCTCCATCGGGTGGAGGGAAGACTTCCATTTGTCGAAAATTGCTCACGCCGGCCCGAAAGCGAGCCGGCTGGACTTTTTCGATTTCATACACCACCCGGGAGAAACGGCGCGGCGAGCGAAACGGCCGCGAATATCATTTTGTCTCTGATCAGCAGTTCAACCAGTTGGCAAAGAAGAACTTCTTTGCCGAACATTTCCGCGTTCACCTGTACCGCTATGGCACGCCGAGGGGACCGCTCGAGAAGGTTCTGCGCTCCGGCGGGGTGATGCTTCTGGATGTCGATGTTAAAGGCGCACAGAAACTTCACCGCGAGTATCCGTCAGCCATCACGATCTTTGTCCTGCCGCCGTCGCTTGCGGCGCTCAAGCGCCGGCTCACGACGCGGGGCACGGAAACCGAGAGCCAGCGTCGGGTCCGGTTCGAGAACGCCAAGAAAGAATTAGAATTTTATCGGAAATTTGAATATCTCGTTGTGAACGAAGAGCTTGACACTGCCGTTTCACAAGTCCTCGCCATCATCAAGGCCCACGATCATCGCACAGATCAAATCGAATTGGAACAAATCCCGATACTCAAGAGTTAAACATCGTACTTTGTTAATAAAGACAGGAGACACCTATGCCGCTGATTCCGACGGAAGAACTGGATAAGATCACCGCCAATCGTTACGAGGCAGTCATCGTCGCATCGAAACATGCGCGTCACCTCAACACGATGCGGCTGGCTAAGTTACAGCAGATCGAGCATGAAGAGGGCGAAATCGAGTATGACAGCCGCAAGATCACCATGGTCGCATTCAAGGACTTGATGGACGGTAAAGTTAATTTCGAGTCAACCGATAGTGAAATAGGATAGGAAATCCCATCGCCCCAAAACTCAACAGGAAGAGGTAATGGCCAAAAATCTTGTCATCGTTGAATCGCCGGCCAAGTCAAAGACCCTGAATCGGTTTCTCGGTAAGAACTACGACATCCTTTCGACCGTCGGTCACATTGTCGATCTCCCCAAATCCAAGCTCGGCGTCGACACCGAAAACGACTTCACTCCCGAATACCGTGTCATAAAAGGTAAAGAGAAGGTCATTGCCGAACTCAAGAAGGCCGCCAGGAAGGCGGACACCGTCTTTCTCGCTCCCGACCCCGACCGTGAGGGCGAAGCTATCGCCTGGCATGTCGCCAACAAACTTAAAGGCTCCAAGGCCGAACTCGTTCGGGTGACATTTAACGAGATTACTAAAACGGCCGTCAACGAGGCCATGAAACACCCGCGGTCGATCGACTTGAACCTCGTCAACGCCCAGCAGGCGCGCCGCGTTCTTGACCGTCTGGTGGGCTACAACGTGTCCCCGTTTCTGTGGAAAACGGTTGCACGCAATCTTTCCGCCGGACGTGTGCAGTCTGTCGCCCTTCGTCTCGTCTGCGAGCGCGAGGCTGAAATCGAGAATTTTGTCGAGCAGGAGTACTGGCAGATCAAGGCCATCCTCGCCAATCATGCCAATGATCAGTTCTACGCTCAGCTCGTGCGCATCAACGGACGCACGGTCGTCAAAGCGGGCGAAGAAACCAAGAACAGTATTACCATTCAATCGAAAGACGAAGCCGACGAGATCGAGAAAGGACTGCGGGAAGAGTCCTACACCGTCTCCGAGATAAAGAAAAGCAAGAAGGTCCGTCGTCCGGCGCCGCCGTTTATCACCTCGAGTCTCCAGCAGGAAGCCGCCAAGGTGTACGGTTTCTCGCCGAAACAGACCATGATGACCGCGCAGAAGCTGTACGAAGGTGTCGAGATGGGCAAGGAAGGTCCCGTCGGACTCATTACCTACATGCGTACCGATTCAACGCGTGTGGCCGAGGAAGCTATCCGGTCAGTCCGCAACCTCATCGGCGAATCATACGGCGACAAGTATCTTCCGGAGAAACCCAATCGCACCGCCAAACGGAAAGGCGCGCAGGACGCCCACGAAGCCATCAGGCCCACCGATTGTTTCCGGTCACCGGATAAGGTGAAAAAATACCTGACCCCCCAGCAGCTCAAGCTGTACACGCTGATCTGGAAGCGTTTCGTCGCGTCGCAAATGGCCAACGCCGTCTATGACGCTGAGACGGTCAATATCGAAGCCGGCATATACCAGCTGCGGGCCAGCGCCCAGAAACTTGTTTTTGACGGTTTTCTCAAGCTGTATCACGAGGAGAAAGAAACCGACGAAAACGGCAACGGCAATGGTAACGGCCTTGAAATGCTGCCCGACCTCGACGAAGGCGAGAACCTGAAACTGATCGACATCCAGCCGAACCAGTCATTCACCAAGCCGCCTGCGCGGTATTCCGAGGCTATGCTGGTCAAGCGGATGGAAGCCGACGGTATCGGCCGCCCCTCGACCTATGCCACGATCATCTCGACGCTCAAAGACCGCAAATATGTCCAACTCGAGACGAAAAAGCTCTTCCCGACCGATCTCGGCAAAGCGGTCAACAAAATTCTCGTGGAGCATTTCCCGGACCTGTTCAATGTCGCCTTTACCGCCAACATGGAGAAGGAACTTGACCTCGTTGAGGAAGGCACCGACGACTGGGTGAAAGTCATCCGCGATTTCTACGAGCCGTTCCAGGCAACTATGAAAGAGGTCAAGGGCAAAGAGAAAGACATCAAAGAGTCGCTCATAGAAAAGACCGACATCAAGTGCGATAAGTGCGGCTCGCCAATGGTCATCAAGTGGGGTCGCAACGGACGGTTCCTCGGCTGTTCCGCCTACCCGGACTGCGACTTCACCCGGCCGCTTCCCGAAGAGGAAGCCCAGAACAAGACCGATATCAAGTGCGACAAGTGCGGCTCGCCGATGGTCATCAAGACCGGGCGGTTTGGCCGTTTCCTGGCCTGTTCCGATTACCCCAACTGCAAAAACACCAAACCGCTGATTATCGGCGTCAAGTGTCCCAAAGAAGGCTGCGGCGGGGAAGTGGTCGAAAAGGGCACCCGCTCCAAACGCGTCTTTTACGGCTGTTCGAACTACCCCAAATGCGACTTCGCCAGCTGGGACAAACCGGTCGCGACCGCCTGCCCGGCCTGCGGAAACGAGTATATGCTGCTCAAATATTCCAAGGCCCGCGGCGAATATCTCAAGTGTCCGAAGTGCAAGCACGAGATAGTAGAGAAGTCGACCGAACCTGACACCGTCCGTTCGTAACGGCTACACGTCGATTTATCAGTTTCTCCCGTCCCGGATATCGGAAAAGACGATTGACCGCCTGTTTGTTTTTCGATATCATTCTCGTATGTTGCGCGAAGCCTTAATGGCGTATCTCAAAGACCTGGCCGAAACAAAACGACGCTCGAAGCACACCATCGAAGCATACAGCCGCGATTTGATTCCGTTCGTGACCTATATCCAAAGACAACACCAGGAATTTCCCGGCGCAGAGCGAAACGACCCGCTATTCTTGCGCATTTATCTCCGTCAGCGCGCCGATGAGGGCGTCTCCAACCGCTCGCTGGCCCGGTTCCTGTCGGCCCTGTCCGGCTTCCAGAAATACATGTCGCTGACACACCAGTACAAACCGTACCTGTTCAAAATTCCGCGCATCAAATACTCTTCGCGACTTCCGTCCTTTGTGCCGCAGGGCGAGGTCAACCGTCTCTTCGATACCGGCAACCTCGAACAACAGGGCTACTTCGGTTGGCGCGATTTCCTTATGGTCGCCCTGTTGTACGTCACGGGTATCCGACGCGAAGAACTTGCGGGCATCACCCTGACCGATATCGATATCGACCGCGGTCTGCTGACTGTCATCGGCAAGGGCAACAAGGAACGCGTGGTGCCGATAGGCGACATCACCCTCGCCGACCTGAAAAAATATCTCACTTATCGCGAGACGTTCGCGAAAGAAAAGAAATCCCTGTCGGCCCATCTCTTTCTCAACAAATCCGGCAAACCGTTATCGGTGCGGTCGGTCGACCGGCTTGTCAAGCGGTTCGGGCAGGCCGAGGGGCTCGAGTTCACGCCGCACACGCTCCGCCATTCTTTCGCCACCCATCTGCTCGAAAACGGCGCCGACCTGATGCTGATCAAGGAAATCCTGGGACATTCGTCCCTGTCCACGACCCAGAAATACACTCACGTAACCGCCGAAGCGATGAAGCAGGTTTACAAGCAGGCTCATCCGCGCTCCGGTTCGGATAAATAACGAGGCTCCCGATGAAAACCAGATCGACTACGATCATAGCGGTCATACATAACGGTCATGCCGCCATTGCCGGTGACGGCCAGGTCACGTTCGACGACACCATCCTGAAAGCCAAGGCGGTCAAGATCCGCACCATGTATGACGGTAAGGTGCTCGCCGGGTTTGCCGGAACCGCCGCCGATGCGCTGGCGTTGTTTGAATTGTTCGAGAAGAAGTTGGACGAATACGCCGGCAACCTCGCCCGGGCGGCGGTCGAGCTCGCCAAGGAGTGGCGAACGGACAAGTTACTGCAAAAACTCGAGGCGCTGATCGCAGTTACCGATGGCGAGCACGTGTTTCTGATCAGCGGCAACGGCGATGTCGTCGAACCGGATGACAAAATAGTCGCGATCGGCTCCGGCGGACCGTTTGCCCTCGCCGCGGCGCGCGGCCTGTTGCACGCCAACCCGAAACTGTCCGCCGAGAAAGTCGCCCGCACCGCGCTCGAGATTGCCGCCGATATCTGCGTCTACACCAACAGCAATATTACCGTGGAAACGC
This sequence comes from uncultured Ignavibacteriales bacterium, assembly GCA_964396245.1. Classification (GTDB taxonomy): domain Bacteria; phylum Zixibacteria; class MSB-5A5; order GN15; family FEB-12; genus CAYNEO01. The sequence goes on along the minus strand of CAYNEO010000008.1, from coordinate 4,054 downwards.
TCAAATGAAAAATTCCTCCCCGACTCCCAGAGAAATAGTCGAATACCTCGATAAATATATCATCGGTCAGGACAACGCCAAAAAATCGGTCGCCATCGCCCTGCGCAACCGCTGGCGGCGGCAGAACGCGCCGGAAGATATCCGCGCCGAAATCCTGCCGAACAACATCATCATGATCGGCCCGACCGGTGTCGGCAAGACCGAGATTGCCCGGCGACTGGCCGATCTTGCCGGCGCGCCGTTTCTCAAAATCGAGGCGTCCAAGTTCACCGAGGTTGGCTATGTCGGTCGCGATGTCGAGTCGATGGTGCGCGACCTCGTCGATATCGGCGTCAATATGGTCAAAGTCGAGCAGTCAAAGTATGTCCAGCAGAAAGCCGAAGAGAACACGGTCGAGCGCCTGCTTGACCTGCTGCTCGGTCCCATGCCCCAGCATGAACCGTCGATTCCCGGCCAGCCCGCTCCCGATGAAAGCATGGCCAAAACCCGAGAGAAATTCCGCGACCTGCTTCTATCCGGCAAGCTCAATGAACGCGAGGTGGAGCTCGATGCCCCGCAGTCGCAGTACCCGGTGCTGGAAATCTTCTCGCCCATGGGTATGGAAGAACTCGGCGTCAATTTCCAGGAGATGTTCTCCGGCCTGATGCCCAAGAAGACCAAGCGCCGCAAAATGTCGGTCAAGGAGGCGCAGAAGTTCATCCTCAACGAAGAAGTCAACAAGCTGGTCAACATGGATGACGTCATCGTGGAGGCGCTCGAACGCGTCCAGGAATCCGGCATCATCTTTCTCGACGAACTCGACAAGATTGTCGGCGACGACAGCAAGACCGGCCCCGATGTCAGCCGCGAGGGCGTCCAGCGCGATATCCTGCCCATTGTCGAGGGCTCCGCGGTCATGACCAAGTACGGCATGGTGCGCACCGACCATGTCCTCTTCATCGCCGCCGGCGCGTTCCACGGCTCCAGACCGTCGGATCTGATACCGGAGTTGCAGGGGCGATTCCCGATTCGCGTGGAACTCGATTCACTCACGGCGAAAGATTTCGAGCGCATCCTGGTCGAGCCGAAGACGGCCTTGATCAAGCAGTACAAGGCGCTGCTCGAAGCCGAATCGGTCAAGCTCGATTTCAGCAAAGGCAGTATTCGCAAGATTGCGGAGATCGCCGAGCAGGTGAACACCGAGATGGAAAATATCGGCGCTCGCCGCCTGCATACGGTGATGACCACCCTTCTCGAGGATATCCTTTTCGAACCGCCTGTCACGAAGAAGAAAATCACGATCACGCCCAAGATGGTCACCGACCGACTCTCAGACATAGTCGAGAACGAGGACCTGAGCCGGTATATTCTCTAGGGCACGTTTGTCCCAAAGGTGCCGTTGGGCGGACTCCGCACTCCCTGCTTTTTCCCTTGCTAAGATGGACAGTCATTCCTATTATTAGTGCAAGGAGGGGCAAAGCGGAGCCGGTCGGACTCTCGCATTCATTCATCTTCGCTTCACCCCGCCGTTTGAGGCAATCGCGTAAGGGTAAACTAACCTGGGAGGAAGTATGAGGGTCCTGCTTTCCATTTCGATCGTGGGGATAATTCTGCTTGGAGGGGGGATGGTTTTCGCGCAACAGAGTGTTACACTTGATCAAGCATCGCCAATTTGGTACGTGGGCGATGAGGCAAAGCTTCCGGTCGGTCAGGAGGTGACGTTTAAGCTGCGCTTCACAAATATCAACGGGGAAGGCTCTTGCTACAACGTTCAATCCCTCTTCACGGTATCGTCTCCGGACGGGGCCACCTGGGGGAATACCGTTATGAGTCTTGAACCCGGTTTTGCAAACCTCTTCGACAGAGTTTTTAGCTATGAGGAATATGCTCCTTCGCCCGGCTCCGGGACGGACTCTGTCGGGGCGGCCGGGATAGTGATTTTTTATCCGGTGGAGATGGGGATTTGTGACGGTTACGATGATGTGGCCATGACTATAACGATCACTCCCGATGCCGGCAGCGAGGGTAAGCACATCTGCCTTGATGCGGTTACCGATGGGTCCGGACCAAGCGGATTCCAGTGGTACTGGCCGAGCGTCTCGATCCCGTTTGCATATCCCGAGTGGGGTGGTCCGTACACTTTCGAGGTCGCCGATGCGCCGTGCATCCCGCCTGAGTTCACCGAAAACAATCCGACAGAAATACGCAGTCCGTATTGTGAGCCAATCGGGGCTACTTTCGAGGCGGCATGGCCCGACGGGGGCGAATGTCACGGTGATATCAGTTACGCCATTATGGAGGGGCCGGGGACGATAGATCCTGCCAGCGGGGTGTGGTCCTGGGATGATGCCACCATCGCGGATCATGTCGGCGAGGCGGTTCCGCTGGTGATCAAGACCTGTGGCGACCTGGTCTGCCGCACGAAGACTTTCTACGTAACACCCACCTACGGTGTGCCGGCATTCACCGCCGGGTGCGATCAAACCGTCGAGCTTACAGCCGGCGACACGGCGCAAATCGGCTTTGCCGTTGAGAGTGTCTGTCCGGACGCATCGTTGAACTTCTTCGTGGCCGATGACGACGGAGCGGGGGGGAGTTATTCGTTTAGCGGCACTACCCTGAGATGGTATTCCGCGGAATCGTCGGCCGGTATCTGGACATGGACCATAGGCGCGAGCAGCGGAACCGATACCGGCTATTGCACGGTCGACCTTGCGGTCCACGCGCCGGGAGCCTGCTGCGGTCTTTACACCGGAGGGTACACCGGCAATGTCGACTGCAGCTCCGACGGCGCTGTCAGTCTCGCGGATATAATCAGGCTTATCGATAACGTGTATTTGAGCCATCAGCCGTTGTGTTGTCAGGAAAACGCATATGTCGCCGGTCGACCGAATGTAGAATTGCTGGAGATCACGACGCTGATATACTACGTGTATCTTTCGCATGGAGCCTCGCCGCCTCCCTGCGGGACGTGGTAACGGCGGCGCCGAACGATTCGGATAGTCGGGGGTGTTGAATAAATTAATTGACAGGGCACGTCTGTTTCAGACGTGCCTTTTTTTGTGTGGACATGGGGCGATGGTAACGCGCGATTGGAATGGCAGGTCCGGGATAGTCGCGACCCCACCCACAGGGTGGGGCACCGACGGAGACGGTTCCCGTGCGAGGCGTGGATCCCACCCACAGGGTGGGGCACCGAGGCCTGTGAGGGTGTATGTAAAGCCATTTTGGAAAATGAGGTGAAAGGGGATAAGCCTGGTGTATGGTGTTGTGGGCGAGGTGGATAGGTGGGCGGTGGGAGTGGTATGAAATGGGTTCGTTCCTTCATTTTTAGTTTTTCCATATTAGATGTTTCCCGGTGTCGGTTGGCAGGACAGGGCTGCCCGGTTACGTTTGCGGCCGGTTATTATCATTATCAATTTTCTCCGTTGTCAGTTGCGGTGCTCTCAGTTTTTTCGTGCCCGGTTGGGGTTTGGTGGCAGGGGGCGGTGGATTCGTCGGGGAGATCGGGGGTGGTTTTGCCCCGCATAGATTGGAACTGGCGGAGGAGCAGGCAGGCGCGGGTGAGCTGGCGGTCGAGGCGCATCTGGTAGTATTGAATCCGGGCGCCAACAGATGAAGTGGAAATGGATCGTCTGCCGATGTAGCTTTCGAGCATGGAGGCGATGTCGCTGTCATCACTGCAACCGGTGGCATAGCGACGCAGGAAATCCCCCTGAAACTCAAGGTCCTCGGTGCCGAGTTGATAGTTGATGTCGGCGGTTTCGGCGCGGACGGCACGGAGGAAGCGCCACAGGCAAGTGGCGATTTTGAGGACGAGATGTTGCTCGAACATGCCGACCGGTTCGAGTTCGTCGGTGAGAGACGTCACGAGGTGACGGAATTGTTCGGGATCTTCCTTGAGGTGGGGGGAGTCGATGACGATATCGCGGGCGTAGAGGCCGTGGGTGATGGCGTTGCGGCTGGAGGCTTTTTTGCCGCGCCGGGTTTTGGGGCCGGTGGATTTGCCGGCGTTGCGGCGGTTGGCCGCGATTTGTTTTTTTGACGTAGACATAATACGGTCCTTTATATAGGG
>CAYNEO010000007.1:60210-115503 GCA_964396245.1 uncultured Ignavibacteriales bacterium | reverse complement strand
AGAGCAGCGGAATCATAATCCGCGTGTCCGGGGTTCAAGTCCCTGCACCGCTATTTTCTTTTGGGGCTAATCATCGTATCTTCATCAAGTCAACAAGGGATATCTGAGGGCCGTTTGCCATGTCGCCAGTGGCCGAGATAATTGACTAATGAGCCCCTATTCGCTTCCGGGGGGCAGAACTAGAGGATATTTCGTGAGATTTTCAAGGGCAATTGTCCGGATCCCGTGCCGGAGTCTGGTGCGGGGACTGACCACTCAGAAGCTGGGGAAGCCGGACTACCAGAAGGCATTGGAGCAGCATACGGCGTATGTGGAGGCTCTTAAAGGGGCCGGATTAGAGGTTATCGTGCTGGAACCGGATGATACCTACCCGGATTCGGTCTTTGTCGAGGATACCGCCGTTCTTACGCCGGAATGCGCTATTATTACCAATCCCGGGGCGCCATCGAGACGAGGGGAGACTGAATGCATTGAAGAAACGGTAAGGGAAATCTACGATGAAATCGCACGAATCGAGCCGCCCGGGACACTTGACGGGGGCGATGTTATGATGGTCGGGTCGCATTATTATATCGGACTTTCCAGCCGAACAAACCCCCACGGGGCGTGGCAGCTTATCAATTACCTCAAAGATTACGGCATGAGCGGATCGACAATTGCGCTGAAGACCCTCCTGCACCTCAAGTCCGGTGCCGCTTACCTCGAGAACAATAAGCTCGTGCTTGCGGGCGAGCTGCGTGACCGTCCGGAGTTCGCGTCTTTCGAAACGATCACTGTCGATGACCGGGAGTCATACGCCGCTAACTGCTTATGGGTAAATGGCCGTGTGATGATCGCCGACGGCTTCCCGGGCACAACACGTTCAATAGAAAGTCACGGTTACGACACGCTGCGTCTTGACATGTCGGAGTTCAGGAAACTCGACGGCGGGTTGAGTTGCCTGTCGCTGAGGTTCTGAGTCGTCAGCAACCCTCGTGACCGGTGCACCCGGTATTCCTCCGGGTGACCGGTATATATGTTCCAGCTACAAAATAACGAGCTTTGACTCAGCGCGGAGTTTACCGATTACTCGCTGGACGCCTGCTGTCTCAGTCTGGCTTCGAGCAGCTGTCTCTCAGCGCGTTCGGCCTCGGCCCGCGCCTGAGCGGCTCTCAACTCCAGTTCACGCAAATCCACTTGATAATACTGCTGCGAACCGGCGGGAGCGGCGGCCGTACCGCCGGTGCTTACCGGTGTTGCGGATCTGAACTCGAAGGCATCAGCAGAACTCAAAACTGTCGTTACCGAACCGTATGAAGTCGGGTAATAGGTCGCAAATATGTTTGGCAGCTCTATCCTCGTTTCAGCGGTTCCGTCATTTTCGGGATGCGCCTGTGCTTCGAGTATAAAAGTGTATGCCCCGGCCGGTTTGAAGAATACTCTCTGCGTGCTCATCGTGAAGTAATGATGGGTAGTCGGCTTGTCGTAATCGCCATTTCCGGCGAGGACGTAATATGAGCTAAGAAGGCCCCCACCCGAAGCTTCGTCGATTTGCATATAGGCCTGATTTCTACCGTTCGTCCCGGTCAGTTCGAGCGTGCCGTGGCCGCTAACCAGAATGTAACCGGGAGCCGGGGTAGTGATCGTTACCGAGACGAGATTCTGCATCGTGGTTGACTGCTGTGTTAACGTGACAACATCGGTTGACCTGTTGGATGCGATACCCGGTTCGTCGAGAATCTCCTGAGACGCAATTGAGCTGTCCGGCAGGTTGACGGTCAGGTTGGCGGCGGGTCCGCTGACGTCGAAGGCTCCAAGGGGAGTCGCTGTATTGATGCCTACACCTCCGGAGGCTCGAACGAGGAACTGGTCGTCACCGGTGCTGCTGAAGTCGACATCGGTGTGGTCCGCCCAGACGAAGCTTCCGGCGTGCTCAGACTTAGCCCGATGTCCTGCCGCGAAGGAGTAATCGCCGTTGCCGGCGTTGAAGTCACCTCCCGGCACAGTAGCAAATGCTCCCAGCGTGGAATTGTTCTGCCCGCCGCCGATTGTGCCATAGGGTCCGTCGGCGGTGTTGTTTGAACCGCCGCCAACGGAAGTTCCCTCACCATTGGCAGTGTTCATGTGTCCGCCCGCAATTGTTGAAATAGTCCCCGTGGTCAGGTTAGCCGACCCGCCACCGATTGCCGATGAGTCGCCGTCGGCGGTATTCTCGAATCCAAGAACGCTGGTCTGAACACCACTACTGGAGTTCTGGCCCATGGTGATCTGGCCCTTGCCGACAATATCTCCGTTGGGATTTACGACAAGGTTAGTGTCCTGCTCGGTGGCTCCGTACATGATGAGGCCGTCTCGCTGAATTTCCACCCGCTTGACGGATTCCTGAAGACCGGCGGCCAGGTTGCCTTTTGAGTCCACAGGCTCGTAGAGAGAAATCGAGCCCGTAGAGGTGGCGCTGACACCAAGGACGATTTTCGCTTCGCGTGCAAGCTCAGGTATTTTGGCTGATCCGGTCGTGAATATCCCGCGGGACGGATAGATTGTCAGTTCACCGGAAATCTCCCCGGCGGTTGCACCATCAAGTGTCGCAATTCGTTGAGCGTATGCCACCGACGTTATCTGCGTTCGCGGCGATATGGCTTCTCCGTTAACGGTTACTTCGAGATATCGCTGAGGACCATCGAATACCGCGTCATCAATCGGGTTCACGGATCCAAGAATAACGCTAAAGAGACCATCAGAGACATTGACGCCTGTTTGCGTCTCTGACCAGACGACGTTGCCGGCGGCGGCCGCATCGTAGATGGCAAACGAGAGATCATAAGTGCCATCCGAAACGGTAGTTCCATCACTATTGGTGAGCTTAGCCTGATAGTTCAACAACTGAGGCGCCGACGCCAGAACCACACCGGTCAACACCAAAGTTAGAGCAGCGACAACGACAAATACTCTAGCATTTCGCATAAGCGATTCTCCTGCGTAAATATTATGAATAGTATTTTTCTGCAAGTCGTTTGGCACTCTCTGCCGGATGGATTTGATGGCAGATGCGCCGTAAGTCCCGATATGCCGACTTACATAGGGCGGCCGGTAAGTGCTTTGCGATTCAGTTCACAACAGAAAATATGCTCCCCGCAATAAACAAAGACAAAATCGATCTGTCAAGACCAGATTTGAGTTCCGGCGACGGTTTGGGCCGGAATGTATGGGTGGTTGTCTCCCTTTTTGCCGGGGAACCGGAGCCTGTCAACCGTACGTTATAGTGGACGACGGTAGTCAAGTTTTGCCTTTCTTGGTGGTATTTAGTGTAATGGCTTTCCAGGATCATTTTTCCAAATTAGCCGAGGAGTATTCCCGGCACCGCCCGATGTATCCTGCGGAGATGTTCGCATATCTGTCATCATTGGCGCCCCTCAAGGAACTCGCCTGGGATTGCGGCACAGGTAACGGTCAGGCGGCCATGGGCTTAGCCCGCTGGTTCGACCGTGTGGTGGCGACGGATGGCAGCCAGGAGCAACTTCGTCAAGCTGCTCAACACCCGCGGATAACCTATCTGGCCGAGCAGGCCGAGAAGACAACAATCGACTCGGGAGTGGTCGATCTCGTTACAGCCGGGACGGCCGTGCACTGGTTTGACCTCGATTCCTTTTACCGCGAGGTGCGGCGCGTTTCGAAAGAGGGTGCTATACTGGCGGTCTGGACCTATCATCTGCCGATCATTGAAACCCTGGTAGATCGCTGGCTGGAGGATTTTTACAGGGTGAAACTGGCCGACTACTGGCCGGCACGAATTGAGTATCTCGATAAGAAGTACAGGACGCTGCCGTTTCCCTTCGAAGAGATCGAGGCACCTCCGTTCAGTGCGGTTGCAGATTGGGATGTCTATTGTCTGGTCGGATTCTTGTCCAGTTGGTCGGCGTCGCGCCGTTATGTCGATGCGAAGGGTGAAGAGGCATTTGGAAGGTTTATGCAAGAACTCATGGAAGTCTGGGGGGATATCGGGTCACGGACCATCACCTGGCCGCTTCATTTTCGGATTGGTCGGATCCGCAAGTCGGCACCGTCGCGATCCATGTAGTCCCCGCTCGGGGCTTAGTTTCGAGCTGTCAACAAATCCTGGGGAGTTGTTCGCCTGTCGGCATATCGATTATTCGGTCGGTACCGAGACGTGTCTTGAGTGTCACGCGACCGGGGCGGTCGGCCTCAACTCGGCCGATGATGGTTGCCTCTCGCCCGAGAGGATGGCGATGCATGGCCTCGATTACTCGTCGAGCGGCGGATTCTTCAATCGCCACGATCAATTTTCCCTCGTTCGCCACATAAAGCGGGTCCAGTCCGAGCAACTCACAAGCTCCGGCTACGGCCGGCAGAATCGGTATCGTATCCTCCTGCAGCCGGATGCTCACTTTGGATGCCGAAGCGAACTCGTTCAGGGTCGCTGCAACTCCGCCCCGAGTGGGGTCGCGCATGGCGTGAATCGCACTCCCGGCGGTCTGTAGCATCAGCCCGACCAGCGAGTGCAAGGCGGCTGTGTCGCTTTTGATCGGACTGTCAAAGGAAAGTCCTTCTCGCCGCGAGAGAATCGCCATTCCGTGATCTGCGATTGTACCGTTAATGATGAGGACATCACCGGGTTTCAGATTATCGGCCGATACCGTAAAGTCATGCTCCACGACGCCGATCCCGGACGTATTCACAAAGATCTTATCGCCCTTGCCTTTATCGACAACCTTTGTATCCCCTGTGATGATCTCGACATCGGCGGCGGCGGCGGCGCGTTGCATGGAATCGACGATCCTCTGCAGGTCGTCGATGGGCAGACCTTCTTCGATAATGAGGCCGGCGCTCAGAAACATCGGTCTCGCGCCACACATGCACAGATCGTTAATTGTGCCGTTGATCGCGAGGTCACCGATGTCCCCGCCGGGGAAGAAGACGGGATCGACGACAAATGAGTCGGTCGTAAAGGCTATTCTTACACCGCCAATTTCAACGATTGCCTGGTCATTTTGTTTGTTCAGCGCCGGATTATCAAACGCCTTAAGAAATATCCGTTCGATCAGATCGGCAGTGAGTCTTCCTCCCGACCCATGTGCGAGCTGGATAGTGCTGAAATTGCTCAGCGGCCGGGGACAAGAGCCGAGATTTTCCGAGGGAGGCTTTCTATTCATATCGCGCTCATAAATTGTCACTTGAATCAACGGGGAGCCGGTTGTACCGGAAATAAGCCGCACAGGCGCCCTCCGTTGATACCATCGTGGCGCCAAGCGGCGTTTCCGGCGTGCACTCTCTACCGAATGCCGGGCATTCAACCGGTTTCTTCAACCCCCGGAGTACCAACCCACTGATACAGAGCGGTGATTCTTCGACGTGTAAGTCAGCCATCATGAAATGTGACTCGGCATCGCGGGCAGCAAACTCTTCCCGGAGTTTCAGTCCGCTTCCGGGGATGGTCCCGATACCGCGCCATTTGCGGTCGGTGACTTCGAAAACTTTGCCGACCAGATCCTGTGCCTCCCGGTTGCCGTCCTTGTTCACCGCACGCGCATAGCGGTTTTCAACGTATGCTTCACCGGACTCGAGTTGTTGTAGTGCACCGAGGATTCCATCGAGAAGATCAACCGGCTCGAATCCCGTGACCACAATCGGAACGTGGTACTTCTCGGCAATCGTGCAATATTGCTGCCACCCCGTGACAGAGCAAACATGCCCCGCTGCCAGGTATGCCTGGATACGATTACCAGGGGACTCAAGCAAAGTCGTAATAGCCGGCGGCACCAGAACGTGTGCCACGAGCAAAAAGAAATTGTTCAGCCCCTGGCGATGCGCCTGCCATACAGCCATGGCAGTGGCGGGAGCGGTGGTTTCGAAGCCGACGGCGAAGAACACCACGCTTCGTTCCGGATTGTCGCGCGCGATCTTGAGCGCATCCAATGGTGAGTACACTATCCGAACATCACCACCCACCGACTTCACCGTCAAAAGATCGCGGCTGGAGCCCGGGACACGGAGCATATCGCCGAAGGATGCGAAGATAACATCGGAACGAGAAGCTATTCCAATTGCCCTGTCAATTAGCTCGAGCGGCGTAACGCATACCGGACAACCGGGACCGTGGACGAGCTCGATTCTCTCGGGAAGCAGCTGATCGATTCCATTACGGATGATGGAATGCGTCTGGCCGCCGCAGACTTCCATGACAACCCAGGGCCGGGTGACGAGAGCCTCGATTTGATTCAAAATCGTACGAGCAATCTCGGGGTCACGAAATTCATTGAGATATTTCACGGTGGTTCACCCTCGCTGACACCGGAGTGTCAGCCGGTTCAGGAGTCTTCGTTTGAGTCGATTTCGTTCGGTTCAACCCTTTCGATCATTTCGTTGAACAACGCCAACGTCCTTTCCGCTTCCTGTTCATCGATTATCTTGATGGCGAATCCGGCATGCACCAGCACGTACTGACCGGGAGTAACGGCCGGGACGTACTCGAGACAGGCCGACTGCACGGTACCGGAATAGTCGACCCGTCCCATCTTGAGACCGTCTTCCTCGATTATGTCAATCAGTTTTCCCGGAATGGCGAGACACATAGTATCCTCTGCTAGTGATAGTACTGCATGGTTTCGTCCGCAATGACTATTTGCCCCAGAGCTATTCCTCCGTCATTGGTTGGAACTTCACGATGAGTCAGGACCATGAAGTTTTCCTCGATGAGCCTTCGGTGGATATACTCAAAAAACAGGACGTTCTGGTACACACCGCCGCTGAGTGCGCTGAAGTTGACACCGGTGTCATGGCGGGCGGCGCAAGCTGCTGATATGAAAAGCTCAGCAAGATCCATGTGAAATCGTGCAGCCAGCTCGTCTCTCGCATCGCCGCCAATGATGCCATCGACTGTATTACGAATCAGATGATCAAAGGCTACAGCTCCGGGTCCTGAGAGGGCGGCATTATTGGTGCCGCGCTTTCTTGCGATCTCACCAGAGTGTGGCGTAGCGGCCATCTCAAGAGCGATAGCCGCCTGTGCCTCGTACCTGTTTTCATTGCAGATTGACAGCAAAGCTGAAACGCCGTCAAACAGGCGGCCGCAACTGGAGGTCATCGGGCTGTTAAGACGGCGGTCGATCATCTGCAGGATCGTGTTCAGCGAGTCCGATTTAGTCTCATTCAGAATTGGCAGAGGCAACTCGCGAGCGGAATCCCCATAGGCATATTTGAGGTAGCTGAGGGCCATTCGCCACGGCTGCCTGATTGCGGCGCTGCCGCCGGGCATCGGCACCGGTTGGAGGTACGCATACCGCTCATAGTTGCCGGTATCGCCGATTAGGATTTCACCACCCCAGATAGTGCCGTCGGTTCCATACCCGGTGCCGTCCAGGATAATACCGATCGCCGGTTCGTCCGCACCATTTTCCGCCATGACCGAGGCCAGGTGAGCATGATGGTGCTGAACCGCAAGTACGGGGAGACCGGTCTGTTCGCGAGCCCATTTTGACGACAGGTAATCGGGATGGAGATCACAGGCGATAACATCAGGGTCGATTTCCAGGACTTTCTTGAGATGACCTATGCATTCGGTGAAAAAATCGAATGCGGCCGGATTGTCCAGGTCGCCGATATGCTGGCTGAAAAAGACCGTGTCCTTCCGTGACAGCGCAATCGTGTTTTTCAGCTCGCCTCCGACAGCCAGGATGCTGTTCGTGGTCGGGCGCGGAAGGTAGACGGGTCGCGGTACAAAGCCGCGGGCTCGACGGATCGTGCGCCGCCTTCCGGCTGCCAATCGAACAATGGAGTCATCGCACCGCTGCAGGATGTCACGGTCGTGAAGAACGAAATAGTCGGCTATTCCCTTAAGTCTCTCCTGTGCTTCGTCATTGGCGATCGCGATTGGCTCCTCGGCAATATTGCCCGAGGTCATCACAAGCGTGTCCAGTGGCCCTGCGAGCAAAAGGTGATGTAAGGGTGTGTACGGCAGCATGAATCCGAAGTAGTGACTTTCGTAGGCTACCGACTCAGCGATATCGCTGTCTGCACGTCGAGGCAGGAGAACGATAGGGCGGGTGAAATGTTCAAGAGACTCTCGTTCGTCCTCCGAAACGACGCAGTGGGTTTCGATCGTATGCATGTCGCGCGCCATCATAGCGAGCGGTTTTTCCTCACGCCGTTTGCGCCGCCGCAGCTCTCGGACGGCACCGTCATTTCGGGCGTCGACAGCCAGATGGAATCCTCCCAGGCCGCGTATGGCAATCACCTTTCCGGATGAAAGAAGTACAATGGAAGTCAGTATGACATCCGGTGTCTCCACGACAGCGTGTGAATCACGCAAGACGAGTCGTGGCCCGCATACGGGACAGGCATTCGGTTGAGCGTGAAAGCGGCGATTGGCGGGATCGTGGTATTCAGTCTCGCACTGCGGGCACATTGCGAATTGTTTCATCGAGGTGCAGGGTCGGTCGTACGGCACGCGCTCCACGATTGTATACCGCGGGCCGCAATTGGTGCAGTTGATGAACGGATACCGATGGCGCCGATTATTCGGGTCAAAAAGCTCAGTCAAGCATTCATTGCATGCGGCGATATCCGGTGATATCAGGGCAGAGGCGATAACATCGGATTTGCTCGACTGAATCGTGAAATCCGTCTGGCCAGCGGTTGGCATTCTCTCTATCTGACAGTCGTCGATGCTCGCCAGTACGGGTTTGTCTGCGACGAGGCTCTTGCAGAAGGAGTCGACGGCGTCCGGTGAGCCCTCAACCTCCACAGTCACGCCATGGGAGTCGTTGTTCACGAATCCGGCTAGATTACATGACTTCGCCAGACGATAGACGAATGGACGAAAGCCTACTCCTTGAACGATTCCAGTTATCCGGATTCGCCGTCTCTCCATGTTGCCTGCCTCAATCATCGACCTTCACCAGCTGAGCATCTCTCAGGTTAGCCGTTCGCCGTCGCGTTTCGCGCGTACCAGCTCCTTCAACCATACGTACCAGTTTTCGAGTCCGTTACCGGACCGACACGAAACCTCGAAGGACTTCAGCGCCCCGTTGATATTTAGTGCATTTTCTTTGACCCGGTCGAGAGAAAATTCCGATGTGCCGAGAAGGTCCGTCTTGTTGATTACCAGCGCCGAGGATCGGCGGAACATGCCCGGGTATTTCATCGGTTTGTCGTCCCCTTCGGTCGTGCTGACCAGGACGACTTTCATGTCCTCGCCAAGGTCGTAGCTCGAAGGACAGACCAGGTTACCGACGTTTTCAATGAAAAGTAGCTCAACGTCGTCGAGATCCAGCCTTGCAGTGACATCGGAAACCATCTTCGCGTCCAGATGGCATTTACCCCCGGTGACGATGGGATGGACCATCCTTCCGCCGGCAGCGGAAAGACGATTGGCGTCATTTTCAGTCTGTACGTCGCCGGCGATAATGGCGATTTTCAACTCGGCATTGAGCGCCCTCAGCGTGTTTTCGAGTAATGTCGTCTTCCCGGAGCCGGGTGAACTGACCAGATTGAGAACGACGATCTTATGCTCGCGGAATTGCCGACGAAGCTCGGACGCAAGACGATCGTTTTCAGACAGGACTTTTTCCTCGACCTTCACCCTGTTTGTCATGGCCGGAAATTCCTTCGGTGTTATGAAGAGTTAGGTATACTGTCACAAGATACGCAATTTTAGCTCGAATTTTCATCATCGATTTCAATATAGGCAATATCAAGTTCGCCCCCCTGGATCATGTCGATATCGCGGCTTCCGCAGTGAGGGCATACAAAAAGGTAGCGCTCGATTTGGTTTTCTGAGCCGCACGTTCGGCAACGGCCGGTTATGGGGATACGCTCGATTTCCAGGCGGGTGTGTTCGAGCGGGGTGCCCCGGGCAATGGCCTCAAAACCAAATGTCAGGGCCTCGGATACGACATCCGTAAGCAGGCCGATGCGAAGTCCTATGGAGGAAACGCGAGCGTAGCCGTTCTTATCGATTTCGGCCAGAACGGTGCGGAAGATCGAATCGGCGATGGCGAGTTCGTGCATGGTACCTGCCCGTGTACAGTTCTCTCAGTAAGATGCGTCATAGCCGGCTATAATGTCAAGAAAACGCGGTCCAGTTGTGAATTGGACTTTCAGATACGGAAGGTCAGATTATTCGCAACTATAGCATCCGTAATGCGTTATAGTGGCAAAAGGAGAATTCACGGAGTTGTCGTATGCTTAGTTTTCTGTTGTGGTGCGTTCTTTTCGTAATTTGCTGGCCCCTGGCGCTGCTTGCCCTGGTGTTATATCCGCTGGTTTGGCTGTTTCTCCTCCCGTTCAGGATAGTCGGAATTGCAGTCGGGGGTATATTGGAGTTTCTTCGTGCGCTGGTGCTGCTTCCGGCACGGGTTCTCGGGGGCCGGCCGCGATGACTTCTTGGTGAGCCGGACTCAGCCGTTCAGGTTCTCTACGCCCATGTTGTCGACGGCCGTCGTTATCTCGATCAGACGATAATTGACCTCAGTCGGTCAAAACCGGAAGTTCGGTCGGCTCCACGATATAGACGGAGAAGGTCGTCCCCTCCGGCAGTACGATATTGCCTTGTGTCGCAGGTATCATGACGGGTGTCTCACTTGAGCCGCCTTCCGCGCCGATCAGCTTCGGCATGCTGACCGTCGTGTCGGAGGACGCCTCGAGCGTGACCGGCCGGGCGTGAATCGGACGCGGTTTCCCGTCCGCTCCGAGGGCATCCTGAAAATCAAGCGTCATTGCGGCAGAGGTGTCTGTTCCCGGTTTGACCATGTGCGAAATTATCCCCTTAAACGTGTCCCCGCTGGCAACGATCTTGTGCCCATTGATAGCGACCTCCTTGACCGAGGTGGCTGTGAACGACGTTCCGACAGTGTCTTTTGCCGTGCTCAGCGGCTGGGTGAGCGCGAGCACCAACACGGTGCCTTTAGGTACCTTCATGGTTTCCGGCGGACTGGCGCAACCGACGAGCATGGTGAGTATTAGACCGAGGGCTGCTCCGGCAGTCACTTTTCGCAGCATAAAGGCGGCCTCCTTGACTGAATAGGGGTTCAAACATGCTTCATACCGGTATCCGACTCTGTTGCGGTCACGTGGGACCCAACTACCACCTGAACATCGCTCTAACAGTCCTGGTTCCTGTAGTCGATGTCGGCGCCAGAGTGCTGGCGCTGCTAAGCGTCACTCCCGCCAAGGCACAGGGTGAACGTTTTGCTGAAATCCTTGTTTATAGAGGTGACAATATAGTTGAATCACCCGGTGCCACGAAACAGCCCATATGACCCGGTCGCAGCGGCTTCAGTTTCACCTCATCAATGGCCGATATATCTCCTGCGGTTTGAAGTCCAATTTCCCGGACTAGCCATGGCACTGAAGGGCGAGACATTCCATTCCGATTTGCAGGCATTTGCCGGAGGTTAGAGTAATGCAGGTACCGCTGGAAATCTCATTCAGGGACATTGAAAAGAGCGACGCTATCGAAACGCTCATTCGGGAGAAAACACAAAAGCTCGAGAAGATTTGCGACTACATGACAAGCTGTCGAGTGGCGGTTGCAAAGCCGCAGAAACACCAGCAAAGTGGCAGCCCCTACCGCGTCCGGCTTGATGTTCGTATTCCCCCCGGTCATGAGATTGTGGTCAAGCGGGAACCGGGCGAGGGAAATATGCATGAGCCTCTGGACAAAGTCATTCGGGGAGTTTTTGATTCCGCCTGGCGCCAGGTAAAGGAGATCGTAGAACGCCAGCGCGATGACGTCAAGACTCACCCGCAGCAAGAAGCGGGCGGTCTGGTGGACGAGTTGGTTCAGTCCGAGGGTTACGGTTTTCTGCGGACAGTCGATGGTCGGCGCGTGTATTTCCATCGAAACAGTGTTCTTAATGATGACTTTGGCCGACTCGAAGTGGGCACCGGCGTGCGCTTTGTCGAGGAAATGGGAGAAGATGGACCGCAGGCAAGTACCGTCCAGATAGTGGACAAGCCGGGATCCAGAATATCGACGTGACAAACGTTCAATCACACGAGTTTCATTCAGAAAGTATCACAACAACATAAGGTAGAGGTCTGAGGCCGGAAAAACAGGGTCCTCTCAGAACTCAAGACATCCGGCCCCAGGACCGGGCAAGTCAAAGAAGGATATCATGCGAAACAGAATCATCACAATTTTGTTGCCAACCCTTGTAATGGTTGCAGCCTTATTTGTGGCCTGCAGTAACAACAAGGACACCATTCCGCCGGCGACCAACAGCCGAATCATGTTTGTCAACGCCGTCCCGGATGCGGGCCCGTTGAGCGTGCTCGTTGACGGCGCCGCTGTAGAATCCGATCTGGCGTATTTCGATCACACTCAGTATTTGAGGCTTGCGACAGGGGACCGGACAATTCAGGCACGTCTGGCCGGAACCGGACTGCCCTTCGTGGTCGACACGTCGCTGGCAGCGTCGACTAATTACGCGTATTCGGTATACTTCGTGGATACCGTCGGTTCGATTACTCCACTGTTTCTTAACGATGTTCTCATCGAACCGGACACCGTGAAAGCTCGGATTCGCTTCCTTCAACTCTCGCCGGGATTGCCCGCAGTTGACCTGAATGAGACGAACGGGGATTCGGTGTTCGTGGGAGCTTCCAATATGGAATTCAAAGATCACACGAATTACGTGGAGACGGACCGCGGTACATACTCCTTTGAACTGCGAACGTCGGTCACCGGCGAGCTGCTGGCGACTTTCCCGGGCATGAATCTGGAAGGAGGTCGCACGTATACACTGGTCGCACGGGGATTTCGCGGCGGCGCCGCAAATACCGGACTCGTGATCGACACGGTGATCCAGCAATAGGCGGCTCGGTCCGCGCCGTACCGTCAGAAGGGCGGTTTTATGCCGATCCACAATACTGATGTAGCGGATATTCTCAATAAGATCGCGGATCTTCTCGAGATAGCCAATGAAAACCCGTTTCGAATTCGAGCGTATCGAAACGCCGCACTGACAATATCCGGTCTATCGAGAGAAGTTGCCGACCTCGTTGCCAATGCCGAGGACCTCTCAACACTGCCGGGGATTGGAAAGGACCTTGCCGGCAAAGTTGAAGAAATTGTCCGTACGGGATCCTTAAAGCAACTGGCTGAACTGCAGAAAGAGACTCCGGGCGAACTCACGGAGTTGATGAAGGTGGCGCAACTTGGCCCCAAGCGAGTGGCCACCCTGTACAAGCAACTGGGTATCAAGGACACCGCCGGACTCGAGAAGGCGGCCAAGGCGGGAAAGATCAGTTCATTATCCGGTTTCGGCAAGAAGACGGAAGCCAGAATACTGGAGGAACTGGGGCGTCTCAGGTCGAGCGAAACCGCCGGGAGGACAAGATTGGCCGATGCGGAGCGGTTTGTCCTTCCGTTACTTGAGTATCTCCGGGGGTTGAAAGACGTGAAGCGGGCCGAGGCAGCCGGTAGTTATCGACGGCGCAAAGAAACCGTAGGCGATATCGATATTCTGGCCATCTCGAAACGTGGCGCCGACATCATCGGCAAGTTCACCAGGTTCGAAGACGTCGACCGGGTCATTTCGAAAGGGAAAACACGATCGACAGTGATTTTGCGCGGCGAGTTGCAGGCGGATCTTCGCGTGGTGCCGGCGGTCAGTTTCGGCGCGGCGTTACACTATTTCACCGGTTCAAAAGCTCACAACGTCGCCATTCGCACATTGGGAGTCAAGAAGGGTCTGAAGATCAACGAATACGGTGTCTTCAAAGGCACGAAACGGGTCGGTGGGAAGACTGAAGAAGAGGTCTATGCTGCGGTGGATCTTCCGTATATCGAACCGGAATTGCGGGAGGATCGAGGCGAGATTGATGCCGCCCGTAAGGGTAAGCTGCCCGACCTCGTTACACTGGAAGACATCAAGGGTGATCTTCAGTCACACACGACCGCAAGTGACGGAAAGAACACGCTCGAAGAGATGGCCCGGGCGGCCATGGATCTGGGATACAAGTACCTGGCGATAACCGATCATTCCAAGCGGGTGACGATGGCCGGCGGGCTGGATGAAAAGCGGCTCGCGAAGGAAATTGCCGCAATAGACAAACTGAACAAGAAGCTCAAAGGGTTCCAGTTGCTGAAATCGTGCGAAGTGGACATCCTGAAAGACGGAAGTCTGGATCTCTCAGATGATATCCTTGATCAACTTGATCTCGTGATTTGCGCGATTCACTACAATTTCAATCTGTCTCGAGAGAAGCAGACGGAAAGGGTGCTGCGGGCAATGGAGAACAGGCATTTCAATATCATGGCGCACCCCACCGGCAGACGGATCGGCGAGCGGGAACCGTATGATATCGATCTGCAGCGCGTTTTCCAGCAAGCTAAAGACACTGGCTGCTACCTCGAGATCAATTCCCAGCCTGATCGATTGGACCTGGCGGATAATTACGTGCTCCTGGCCAGGGAGATGGGACTCAAACTCGCTATTTCGACCGATGCACATTCGATCGATAATCTGAATTTGATACGGTACGGGATCGGACAGGCTCGTCGGGGCTGGCTGGAAAAGCAGGATGTGCTGAATACCCGAAGCTGGTCTGATCTGGAGAAGCTGCTGAAGAGAGGTTAAGATTTGTTCGGTTGTTGCGAGACAGGACAAAAGCCGGTACTATATGACGGGTCCGGAATTCCAGGGCACACGAGGGGTGCCGGTCATCAAATGCTGTAGAAGAAAAGGACGTGACCAATGTTTGGACGAGGTATAAGGCTGTTTAAGCTGCTTGGTTTTGAGGTCCGGGTCGACCTGAGCTGGGTGATCCTGGCAGTTCTGATCACCTGGTCGCTTGCCAAAGGGGTATTCCCGGAATACTATCACGGATTTTCCACGGGTACCTACTGGTGGATGGGGGCTCTGGGGGCATTGGGCTTGTTTATCTCGATCATTTTGCACGAGCTTTCCCACTCGCTGGTGGCGCGAAGCTATGGGATACCGATGAAGGGAATCACTCTCTTCATTTTCGGCGGTGTGGCGGAGATGACCGATGAGCCGAAAACAGCGAAGTCGGAGCTTCTCATGGCAGTAGCGGGGCCCATATCAAGCGTCGTGATCGGTATTATTTGCTACATCATCTATCGCGTGACAAGAGGCGCATGGTCCCGTCCCATAGAAGGGGTACTCGTGTACCTCGCGTTTATCAATGTGGTGCTGGCCGGGTTCAATATGATACCGGCGTATCCACTCGACGGCGGTCGTGTCTTGCGGGCGGCGTTGTGGTCATGGAAGAAGGATATCCGCTGGGCCACGCGGCTGTCTTCAAGGATCGGCTCGGGTTTCGGAATTGTCCTGATAATCCTGGGCGCCTTCGATTTTATCACCGGCAATTTTATCGGCGGTATCTGGTTGTTTCTGATCGGCCTTTTCCTCCGTTCGGTATCGCAGGGTTCATACCAGCAATTGCTGATGAGACGGGCACTTGAGGGTGAATCGGTGCGGCGGTTCATGAAGACCGACCCGATCACCGTATCATCGTCGCTTACAGTCGAAAAACTGGTCGAGGACTATATCTATCAATATCACTATAAATTCTATCCGGTGGTTGATGGTGGTCGCCTTACCGGTTGCATCACTGTTGCGCATGTCAAGGATGTGCCGCGTGAGGAATGGAGCAGCCGTCAGATTGGCGACCTGATCGATTCCTGTTCCACGGACAATTCAATCGACATCAATGCCGACGCCGTTACAGCTCTGTCGGCCATGCGAAGAACCGGGAACAGCCGGTTGATGGTGGTCGAGAACGGGGAACTCAAAGGCATCATCGCGCTCAAGGATATGCTGGAGTTCCTTTCGTTGAAGATCGACCTGGAGAAATAGCGTACGTATCAGCTGCGTTGACTGGCGTCTGATTAGAAATAGATCTTGAACGACGAATAGTACAGATTCGGGTAAGCGCCGAACTCTGACCCGAATTGCAGATGGGGGACAGGAGCCGAGCTGAGGGTCGGCCCTTTTCCAATACCTATATAGGCGCCAAGGGCGACGTAAATATTCTCCGAAATGTTGTACTCGACGTAGGGGGTCAGGGATACCGATGGATCCGCTAGATTGATAAGAGCGTCGCCAGTGGCCGTAATCAAAGGCGTAATCTGGTAACTCACCCCGGGGATGAGATAGTGTTCGCCCAGCAGGTAGACTGATCCTTCCTGGTATGCCGTGGTCCGGAGCAACGAGAAGTAGTCCGCGGGTTCCGTCGAGCCGGCCTGATTGAAATGATACTCGACGAACCCGTACAGCTCCGAGGTGAAGCTGTAATCGGCGCCGGTCGAAAAACGCAGGTAGTCATTGCCGTTTTTCCCGCTGTCATCGATGGCGCCTACTATAACTTCGGCGGCCTCAAACCAGAAACCGGCGCCGCCGATAGAGCGCGCCATGTCGAAACCTATCAAAAGATTCTCGCGAAAAATTAAGGCGGTGACGGAAAAGTTGGTCTGATAGGCATAAAACCGCCCGCGCCCAAAAACAGCGCTGTTCGTGAAAGCAAAGTCTCTTCCGGCAACGTAGCCGACGTCGAATTCTCCCATAAAACCGATTGGCCACCGGAGTCGGACAGCATCGATTCCCACCCGGTACTCGCTGTCAAGCTCGGTAAACGCATACGGAGCGAGGACATCGGTAGGGTTGACCACTCTGGCGGTTCCCCAGGCAATAGCTTGCCGCCCTACATACAGATCAAACCTCGGCGCTGAAAAAGTGAAGAAAGCGCGGTCGAGATTCTGATAAATCCCGAAACTGCTCACCGATGAGATATCATCCGGGTACAACAGCCGATCAAGGTCATCAAAGCGATATCCCCGGGGGTTTATGCCGAACGCAAAGGGATCTTCAAGAAACAATCGATGGTCCTGAATGCGCGGGACAAAATTGTAGGCTCCCTCGAACGTAAGCCGGTCATCGAAATGATAAACCGCATTAAGCCTGAGGCGGTTACTTGAAGAGCCCAGGGTGAAAGAAGTATCGCCAAAGCCAAATACGGAGGCGTTGGGCATGTCATAAACAACAGAGAAATTCTTGAAATAACCGCTGAACTCGAAACGGTCAGACCCCCGGGTTGAGAGCGGCACAAGCAAAAGAAGCGGGATGACGATCCACCGTAGCGACACGTACCGGGCGTGATTTCCCTTCACACCGCCACCGACTGAATGATTCGAACTACTGGCGTGGCTCATCTTTTTCCACTCGACCGTCTTTGAGGGTGATCAGGCGTCTGGCGTGTTCCATGACACGGCTGTCGTGCGTCGAGAACAGGAAAGTAATGCCGCTTTCTTCATTAAGGCGCCGCATCATGTGCATGAGCTCATTAGCAGTCTCCGAATCCAGATTGGCTGTCGGCTCATCGGCGAGCACAATGGCCGGTTTAGCCGCGATAGCCCGCGCGACCGCGACACGTTGTTGCTGTCCACCCGAAAGTTTAGGCGGCAATCTGTCCGCGAGACCCTCGAGTCCCAGCTCAGCGAGCAATTCCCGGATACGCCGGTGTCGCTCTTCCCCCGGCACACCCTGAAGTAGCATGATATATTCGGCGTTCTCCTCCACTGTCAGGACCGGGATCAGGTTGTATGCCTGGAATATGAAGCCTATGTTATCACGGCGGAAGTCAGACAGCTCCTGGCCGCTCATCTCGGAGATCAGTTTGCCGTTCAGCCAGACCTTGCCGGAGGTGACATCGTCGAGTCCGGAGATGATATTGAGAAACGTCGTTTTACCGGATCCCGAGGGACCGACCACAGCACTGAATTCGCCCTTGTGAATGATGAGGTCTACCCCCCGGACAGCCTTGACAGGTACGCCGTTGTCCGAGTATTCCTTGGTGACTGCTTCCGTGCGGATAATTTCATCTTGTATCTGATCGGGCACAGTATCCTCCTAAACGCTTTTTCGCATTGCTTCTGCCGGCCGTAGCCTGGCGGCGTATACGGCCGGGTAGAGGCCGACTACCACGGTAATCACGAAGACCCAGAACGGATATTCGATAAACTGTTTGACTTCGAGCACCGGATATAGCAGCTCGCGGAATGTCACTCCTGCGAATTCGATCCCCGAGTAATCGATTCCGGTCTGTGCTGTTATGTATGTGACGATAAGACCAAGAATCGACCCCAGTATGATACTCAATACGGCGAGCGCTCCCGCCTCAAAAATGATCAATCGGCCAATAGCCAACGGACTCGTGCCGACAGCTCGCATGACGCCGAATTCGAACATTCGCTCGTACAGGGACATGAACAGGGTGTTGATGATCCCGAGTGCCACTACGCTGAAGAGTATGATGCCAACCAGGTATGTACTGAACGACGAAAGTTGCAGCGCCGCCTGGAGTTGCGGGACCAGTACGGGCCAACCGACAGCTTCATTACCATTGGTTGAATATTCTTTCCAGAACGGAAGATTTTTGTCCTGGCCGTAGCTGATATTGGTAAACTTCAGGGCAATGACATGAGCCTGTCCGGGCAGATGCAACATATCGCGCGCCTTCTCGATACGAATCAGCGCCATGCCCTTGTCCATTTCCTCGACATTCATGTGGAACATGCCGGAGACGCGGAACATCTCCTGTGCCAGTTCACCGGTACCGGCCTGCGCTACGGTCACGACTATCCGGTCGCCGATGCCGACTTCGAGCAGTTCCGCCATTCCGTCGCCGATGACAATGTCGCGGGGGTTGTCGCCCTTGAAATAGCTGCCCTTGATCAGGGCGTCATCGAATTGCGAAAGGTACCTTTCCGAGCCGGGTTCGATTCCGACCAGACCGACCTGCGACATATTGGCAGGCGACGTGATCATCCCCTGGGCCATAATCCGCACCGCGTAATGCTGCACGATTGGCTCCCCGTCGAGGCGTTTCACCACGCCGCCAAGATCAACTATGGTTTTCTCGACGTCCTGGGTCTCCTGAAATCCGACCCGGTAAATCTCTCCCTCGCCGAGGAAGGAGGCGGTTGCCGACCGGATCATGTTTTCTTTCATGCCGATAACGAGAGCATCGGTAAAAATCAACGAGGCGAGGCCGATTCCTATGGCGGTACCGGCGATTACTGTCCGCCGTTTGTTACGAAAGATGTTTCTCCATGCCAGTTTGATGTACAACCACATTTGTAAGTCACCTCAATGCATACGCATCGACTGTGCCGGCGCCGTTTTGGCCGCGCGCAGTCCCGGAAATATCGCGACCAGCACCGCCGTTACCAGAACTGCGACCGCCGGAATCCAGAAGCTTCGGGCGTTGATTTCGGTATACATCCGACCGAACTCAATACCGCCGTATGTGAATGACTGTCCCATATAGATGCCGTTAATGGAGAGCAAGTAGTTTACCAGATACGCGACACCGAAACCGATTATCAGGCTGATGGCGGCCATGAAGAGGACCTCGATCGTTACCAGCCGGAATATCTCGCCGGGAGACGTTCCGATCGCGCGCATCACCCCATACTCGCGCCGCCGTTCCAGAACGGTCATCAGAACGGTGTTGAGCACGCCGACCGCTACAACAAGCAGGATCACAAACAACATTATCCACGCCCCGGACTGGTCGGCCCGCATTGCTACGTAAAACGAATGGGCGAACTGCTTCCACGTTTCAACCGACAGCCCGGGATTATCAAGTGCACTGCGTATTTCAGCAGCCAGTTTGTCCACGTTGCCAAGGTGGTAGGCAATCACGATAATCTCATGCACCCGGCCGGGGAGGACAAACAACTCCTGCGCGTCTTTCAGGTTAAGATACATGCTGCTTCGGTCAGAAAGCTTGTCTCCGCTCGACATGATTCCGATGACCGTATAGGCGTCATTGGCGATAGAACCGTCGGCGGCCTGCGAAACGATAACCAGTGTGTCGCCGATTTGGGCACTCAGAACGTCGGCCAGTCCCTGGCCGAGAATAGTCTGATGCCCGGGCTCAAATGAAAAACTCCGTCCATCGATGATCTTCTTCTCGAAGCGGGTCGCATTATCTTCAAGTTTCGGATCAATTCCGATTACCTGGGTGGCTGAGCTCTTGTCGCCAATGGAGACCAATCCGGCGGCGTAAAGTCTGGGCGCCCACGCCTCGACACCGTGAACAGCGGCGATGGTGTCTCCGACCGCCATGTAATTGTCGATGGTTTTGTAGATTGAGCGTCTTTCAAGATATCCCTGGCGGTGTACCTGGATATGGCCGAGACGATTCCGGGTGAACATATTGATCACACGGGAGTACGTTCCATCGGACCAGGCGATGGAAATGGATGCCAGTGTGAAACCACCGAACATCGTGAGAACAGTGAGAATCGTGCGCCGTTTCTGGCGGAAGATATTTCGAAACGCAATCCTGAGTGTCAGCATACCGTATCGTGTCTGTTACTGAGAGCGCAGGTTTCTTAGCGTGAACACATCCTCGGGCAATTGGATATTGAATTGAAGCTCATGGTAGCGGATGACAGTCTTGTGTCCCTCTTCGTTTTGAGGCACCATCGTCATGGTCGCCGGAATGGTCCGGTTATCAAATGTCCTGATGTCGGAATAACTGAGCACCCGCATCAGATTTCCCTTTTCATCGTAGTACTTCTGCCACAGGGGGATATACCCGTCCCGGCGCACGGCGATCATGATGTTTCCCCAGACAATCGGCAGATCAGGCTTCGGGATACAATTGATATAGATGACTCCCTTTTCAGGATGTTCGACCGCGGTCTGCTCATATGAATAATCTTCGAACAGGGAAAATTCTTTCACGAGATCGTCGTTGGTGAAATCGGATCCCATCCACGAGCTCATCATCATCGACGGCGGGATCTTGATAACCTTATTCGTCTTGGGGAGGTAATTCCACATCTGGTTGCCAATTCTGAGAGTGGCGACCCCGGCCTCTTTTTTGGGCTCGTTGATACGAATGAACGTCTTCTCGAGTCCCTCGGTCCATGCTTCCATTTTCAGCGTGCGCTGCCAGTGCGGTGTGACGATTTCCATCTCGATTCTGGAGAAGCTCGACTTGCTGCGATAGAGGTCATCGACTTCCTTGATGATTTTCCTTATGTCGGCGTTCGTGAGCGAGTCCTGTCCGGCAGCCAACCCCGGCGCAGCAACTGCAAGAAATAAGGCAGCGATGATAAGGTAAGTCCGATATTTCAATTGGTTTGTCCTTTCGAAATTGTCCTATTGATCACTGCTGAGAAATCGTTTCTTATCGTATTGACTTCTACTACGGCCATAACCGTCACGTAGTTTCGCGCTGTATCAGATCGGCTCTCGTGATATTACAAAAAGAATTGGCCGCGATGTCAAGTTAAGATACGTCGCCGCTAAATACGACTGAAAGCTACCAATGCGGCATGCCCTGCGGCCTATTTAATCTCGAAGTGAACGACGCTGGACCGACCGAGATCATCGACGCACATGAGCAGGTGGCTGCCGCTCTCGGGTTCGTAAAACACCTTACCCCCGGGGCCGCAGGTCGCGAACAGCTCATTGTCAAGAAACCAATGGAGGCGAGCGGCATCGAGGGAGGCTGATGCATGGAACATGACTTTCTGAAAGTCCCGGGGTGCGTCCTGCCGCAATCGATACACGGCATCGTTCTCGGGCGAACGAATTACGGGAGCGTCGCTGATCATGACTCTGGAACAGCCGGGGTCCTGCGGTGGAATACCGGCGATTACTCCCTGCGAGAGAAGCCAGTTAGACAGTCTCGCCGGCCACTGCTCAACGATAAACGTATCAATGGTGCGTCCGTAAGAGCAGGCGCGGGAGACACGATAGCCGGTGTTACGATCGACGAAAATTCGCTGGTGAATATCGCACGCGGCTACGGGCGATACACCCTGTATGAAAAGATCGTGTGTGGTCTCCGGGCAGGTTTCACCGGGCGGCATGCCGGAGCGGGTGCAGACTTCCCGGCCTTTCACCTCTGGCGGCGCGTCGAACCACCGTGGATCTTCACCGCGAGTCAGTTCACGAAAGATATCCAGCATAAGTGGAGCCGATATATCGACACCGACGATATACGGTGAACTCTCGCTCGAAAAGTTTCCCGACCACACGCCGACGGTATACTGCGGGGTGTAGCCGATTGCCCAGGCATCTTTGCGTCCGTAGGAGGTGCCGGTTTTCCAGGCGATCGTAGGGAGATCAGCGGTGAACTCCCAGGCGTTATTCAGCTCAGGGCGCTGGAGGTCGCTCAGGATATTGGATATGATGTAGCACGCCGCCGGGGAGAGGAAAGATTGTCCGTCAACAGCCTCGGCGTCTTTAATATCAATGACCGGCTTGTACTCTCCGCCACGGGCCAATGTAGCGTAGGCATTCGCGAGACTGCGAAGCGATACTTCGCCGGCGCCTAGCACGAGAGGCAGGCCGTACTCGTAGTACTTCTTCGTTAGCGATGATATCCCGATGTTTTTCAGAAGGTCATAGTACTCCTTCAGTCCCGCTTTAGCGGTTAAGTTTACCGCGGGCACATTGAGCGACCTGACAAGGGCATCGCGGGCGGAGACAATCCCGTGATATTCCTCATCGTAGTTTTCCGGCGAATAGCCGGAGTAACTGACCGGGATATCATCGAGACGAGACGCCGGCGTGATCAAGCCGCTATCGAGTGCGAGCGCGTAAACGAACGGTTTGAGTGCTGAGCCCGGTGATCGAAGGGCGTCGGCGCCGTTTACCTGCCCGTCATGCTCGGTATCCTCAAAATCAGGGGAACCGACATGAGCAAGCAGCCTTCCGGAGCGATTATCGAGCACAACCACCGCGAGGTTATGTATGCCTTTCTCAACGAGCGACAGATGGTGGCCGTACGCGAGCCGTTCGACAGTGGTCTGGAGATTGTAATCGATAGTTGTATGGATATCAGTGAGCTCTGCGTGACCAGCGATCATTGACTGGCAGAACTGCGGCGCGACGAACGGACGACCCAACCGTCGCGCCGGTATCTCTTCGGCGGTCGCGCGGTCAAACTCATCTTGTGAAATAATGTTGTTTTTCAATAGCCGGTTCAGAATCTCGTCGCGTCGTATGCGGCAGGCTTCGGGATTGGCATCGGGTCGGAAGCTGTTGGGGGAAACGGGAATCGCGGCAAGGATTGCAGCTTCCGAAAGAGACAGTCGGGCAGGCTGTTTTCCAAAATAGAAATGGGTCGCGGCACCGACACCCTCGATGTTACCGCCATAAGGAACAAGATTGAAGTAGATTTGCAGCAACTCGGCTTTGGAGTAGTGCATCTCGAGCTGGAACGCTCGGAGAATTTCCACCAGTTTGCTGCCGATCGTTCGGGATTTCGGTTCCATCATCCGTGCGATTTGCATGGTGATGGTAGAGCCGCCGCGCACGACTTTACCGGCCTTGATATTATCATATGCGGCCGTCACCAGTGACACCGGATTTACTCCCGGATGATAGTAAAACCACTGATCCTCACAAGAGAGGACCACCTTTTCCAGGGTCGGCGAGATCGAATCAAGTCCGACCGGTTTGCGCCAGAAGCGGTCCTCGGAAGCAAACGCGTTGAGCAGATGGCCGTCTTGCGAATAAACAAAATATGAGTGCGCCTTTTCCAGCCTGTCGGCCGGGAGCGGGAACAGCCAACGATCAGCCACAAAGCCCATCACAATCAGGCCGATCAACACCGTCGCTATACCACGCGCCAACCATCGACGGACGGTGACGATCGAGAGGATTTTGTGCAACCCGGCTATCATATTCACTTCACACTGCTTTTCACCGTCAAAATACCCGACGATCCCGAACCGGCGATGAGCGGATTGTACATGCACTCGGCGGAGATTGGCGGAACGGTGAAGTCACCGGCCGCAATCGCCCGCAGGCTATAATAGAAGTCCACCGGTCGCTTCGGGTCGATGGACAGAAAGAGCAATAGACGGTCATCCCGGATGTCCTGGTAATCGATATCCCTTCCATTCTCGGGAATCCATCGCAGTCTGGGAGTTGTCTTCAGGCGCGGGTTTTCGATTTCAAGGGCGGCCGGCAAAAGATCGTTGATGACGACGTTGGTCAGACGTTGATTGACTGCCTCTGCCCGAACGTGGCAGATTACCTGGGTGCCGAGAGGGACCGATTGCATATCGAGGAGATTTCCGGCATCATCGAGGTACTCTCGGGTAACCTTAATGCCGTGACTGAATTCCTCCGGCGCCTGTGAGATGGGAATCCCACTTGCCTGCCAATAGTAGAAGCACGGACCGGTCCCGTCGATAGAAATCCGTACGGCCTTGCCGCCAATGCCCTTAAGCGTCCTTCGGCTGTCGGTGGTATCGATAGACCACGTTGTGTCGTTTGTGACCTGTACCGTTCCCGTGTAGTCTGGTACCGCTTGTTTGCTGAGGTATTCCCCGAGCGCCATGAGACCAAATGAAGTAGCCTGGGTGGTGTACCACTTTCCGACCCGGGCGGTTTCCATTAACGATTTAGCCAGCACGGCCGCCGACGGGTCATTCGGCGCAATTTGCATCAGCACTTGAAGCAGAATGGCATTGGTACGCACGCCGGACGAGAAATTGCTCCCGACGATCGGATCGAATATTGCCGGTTGGATTTCGGCCGGCAGGAGTTGCCGGGCCGCCGCCGAATCCCCGGCTGCCGCCAGGACGCCGGCGACCAGGAAGCGCGAGTGGGCCGTCATGTTCTCGGCGTTTAACGTACGGATATAATTCACGGTCCTGCGTTCAAGTTTTCCGGCGCGGCCAAGTGCGTAGGCGGCATACACCCGCGATGGAATGTCGGCCTCTTCACGTTTGCCCTCGGCGATCTGACGCAAATTGTCTGTGATTGTGTTCAGTATTGAGTTGTCAACCGCAAAGCCGGCCTTGTCCGCCTCGAGCAGGAAATGCGACGCGTATACTGTCGTCCAATAGTGAACCTGCGAACCGGACGGCCACGATTGAAACATGCCGTCGGGTCTCATCATCGCGACCAGCTTGAGAATCCCCTCCTGAATGAAATAATCCGCGCCGCGCGTGCCAATCAGGTCGGGTCGGGCAAAGCGGACAAGATCACTGAAATAAAGGAGGGGGAAGAGGCGCGAGGTAGTCTGTTCCGCGCAGCCATAAGGGTATTTCAGCAAGAAATCGATCTGCCGGGTAAGTTCAACCGCCGCCAGCGATGATGTCTGGATTATATACTCATCGGTTTTCGCAATCCAGTCATCAGGCAGCGTGAACTGAGCGCTGCTATCGGCAGTTACCGCCCCGGATCCGTATTTCGTGACCAGCGGCATAGCCGGATGATTCGGCAGTTCGAAATTGAGAGACGTTCTTTCCGATCCGGACACCGCAGTTACCGTAAATTTGACAGGTCCCGGTACCACTCCGGCACGGAATTGGAATATCACGTTTGTTTCGGCGTTGTCATCGAGAGTGATGGTCTGGGTTAGCGGTGATACGGATGTCGCCGGACCATCGATTTCCAGGCTGACATCGATATTTGCTCGACTACCGCTGTGGTTGAACACGGTGACAAGGCCGTCCACAAGATCATTGGGGCTGACAAAGCGAGGGAAGCTCTCCTGGACGACAATCTTATCACGCACGGTTACATCGCGTTCGGTCGAGCCGAACTTGTCTCCGTTGACCGCGATGGCCATCAACGTCAGTTTGCCGTTGAACTGGGGGATATCGAAGTTCACGACAGCCCGGCCGTTTTCATCAGTCGTGACTATGCCGGACCAGAGAGCCACCGGCTTGATGCGACGGGCGGTGATCGGATTGAGATGTCTGAGGCGCCGGAGTTTCAACGCCTGGCCGCCTGCCGGGCTGAGATGACTCTCAGCTCGAGGAATATCGGGATAAATAAACGAATAGATATCATACGGCTTCAGTCCGGGAGCGCGTTGGCCATAGAAGAAACCCATCGGGTCAGGGACCGTAAATCCTGTGAGTTGCAGGATACCGGCATCGACAGCGGCCAGCGTGAGCCTGGTATTTTCACCGGCATTGGTGTTGACTGTTACCGACAGCTCCGTTTTCGGCCGGATGATTTCCGGAGCGTCTAAAGTTACCGTAACCGCCTTATCCGAGTTAGCTAGCTTGATCGGGGCAATTCCAAACGCTCTGGCGGGCGAGGTCTTGCTGATATCTTCGGCCCGACGGATGACGGTCGCGGTGACGTAGGCATTGGGAGTATAGTCTTTCTTAATCGGGATTGTGAACTCGGCGGTGTTCGAGTCCATATCGAATGTGATGAACTCGAGCACGGATTCTTTCTCCACGGTTACGAGCAATTTCCCGCCGAATGGCGAACGAACCTGAACGGCAGCCTGCTCGCCGGGTTCATAGGTCGTTTTGTCGAGATCAATTTCAATACGGTCGGGCTGGGCCATCGCCCATGGGGCATAACCCCAACCGGTGGCATAAAATGACCTGGAACTCCGGTGCTCGCCGTGTAAGTCCTCCGCTACCACCTCATAAGAACCGTATTGCGGGGGCGTGAAGTAGACGATACCGCCCGTATCGGCTATGGAAGTCATGGTAGAGTCAATCAATTTCGGCATGCGCTCGGAGACATAACGGTATCGGCCGCGCGTGTCCTGCTGAAGTACAGTGTGATACACTACCCGGTAGAAGCGAACCATTACTGAATCAGCAGCTGTCGGTTTTGCATCAGGCGAAAGTGCAATAAGTTCAGCCCCGATGCGCTCTCCCGGTTTGGCGTAGCCTTCAAAGTCGAATTTCAGGCCGACATATGCCGGATACGGGTTGAGCAGAATGCTCTTGTAGCCCGAAACAGCGCGTCCCCCCGGTTCCGACACATCGGCCGCGAGCAATACTGTCAGATCTGACGGGGGCTTGAGATTGTCGGGCAGCACGTACGTATAGGTATAGTGGCCGGAGTCGTTCAGCTGATGATCCTTCAGGTCGATATCGGTTCTCGAGAATTTGCGGTTCGGATCGGTGAAAGTATATTCCGACCATCGCCGAGGCGCAAAAGCATGTTCCTCAATGGTCACATGCCCCGAAACATTCAGATTAGCAGCGGGCGGACCGAACAGATACACGGCGTTGACATCGATGTCGACAGTATCACCGGCAGAATACTCATCCCGTGAAGTAGTAACGGTCACCTTTATCTTGTCAGGGACGAATTCCTCTACCTGGAAATCGAAGCGGCCGATGACATAGTCCTTGCCGATATGTGCTATTGCCGAGTACTTGCCGCTACGGGCAAAATCCGGCACGGCAAAATTCCGTTCCTGAAATCCGGTCGTACCGGTGTTCAACTGATAGCTCTCGAACTTGCGGCCGGAGGGGTCACGGACCGTGAGTGTGTAGGGGAACTCCGGCGGAACAGCGGCGTTACGGCCGCGAACTACTGATGCAAAGTGCACCGTATCACCCGGTCGGTATACACCACGGTCTGAATAGACAAACGCCTCATAACCGCTTTCGAGATACGGACGGCCGGAAACATCGAAAGTGCTCATTTCCAGCAACGTCTGATCAAATCTGAGATAGGACAGATCGCTGCCTGTCGATACGGTAATGACCAAGGGATCGAAACCTTTCAATTTCTCCCCGATATTGCTGAAGACCGCGATCCCCCGCGAATCTGTTTCTCCTGAAAGCAGTTCCTGATTGTTCATGCTGTACAAAGTCACGGTTGCTTTGCTTACGGGCTTGAGCTCCGACAGTGTGTTGGCCCATACCATAAGGTAATTGTCCGACATGCGAGCCAGAATGCCGATATCGGTGAGCATCACGACCCGGCTGTCGTAACTCCATCGGCCATTCTTGTTGCGGGCCGCAACCCTGAAAATACCGCGAGCGGTATCGCCGATAATACCGGCAACATCGATTGTCGTATTATGTGCCTCGTTCAGGTTGCCGGAAACACCGATTGTTTTTGAGAAGAAGCGACGCCCGACGCGACTGATCTGTGGAGAATACGACCCCGGGCGGTCGTATCCGCCTCCCAGCGCGTAAACGAGGTTGTTGGCGAATATCTGATCTATCTCCACTGAAATAGAGTCGACATTGATAGAAGACGTCTCGAGAAGACCGCTGCCGTTTTCGGGCAGGTAGATTCCCGGTGTGGTAAACTCAATGCTGGGGGGAATGTCGGGTATAGTGACTTTTGTCGAGAATTCTCGTCCCAGTTTTGACCCTTCCTGCGAAATGAGATCAGGATCAATAGTTACCGTGTAGGTCTCACCGGGTTTGAAATCGCCGCGAATGAGCAGGCGATTGTACTGAGCCTCGATCGATATTTGCTTTTCCGGAGAAACGTGTACGTACTTGTTGAGATGTTCATCAAGAACTGCGGCAGAGAAGAACGCGGTGATAATACCCTGCTTATCCTGGATACCGGGTCTCACCTGTGAAATGAGGAGCGGCCTTCGTCCCTCTATCTTAATGGGCACTTCGTATGGTGTGGGCAACGGCAGTTCACAATAGTCGCACGTGAGGCCTTTTGCGATGCGGAGCGTGAATGTCTGCGATTTGTCGGAGACTTCGAAGGGTTCGGTCACGACCGTTATGCCCATGGCATAGCGAACGCCCAGATTATCGGTCCTCATGCCCCAGTAACTGTCAATCTCGAAGCTCAACTGCTGCGGGGTGTCATCACCGGTCCCCTTTATCGACATCAGATCCGGGAGTTGATCGATATTCACCTGGTAATTAAACGTCAGGTCGATATACAGGCGCGTGCGACCGGGCAAACCGGGTGCGGGCTCGGTTCGCCAGCTTTTGTCGGTTACCGCGATTGGCTTCGTTTGAAACGTGAAGGTCTGTTCCTCTCGGATCTTGTTTCCGTGGATATAGGTGCCGTCAGCGAGAACCGTCACCTGGTAACGCGTGGCCGGCATCAACGGAGCGTCGGGATAGAAACGAAGGATGTCGGTCTCGATCCAGCGCGCCAGTCCGGGTACCGGCGGGTTGAACTCGAGAGGTGCATCTGTAAGCACGAGGTTGAGACTGTCTTTGGAGACCATATCGTTGGAGAATTGGACGGTGATGTTTGTCTCTCTGTCAGTCTGTCCGGTCGGCTGGAAACGGACCACGATAATACCGGTATCCGGTCCTCTATCTGTCGTCTGGGCGACGATGCCGATGGACACGCCCACTACTATAACCACAGCGAGGAAGATCAAAGTAGACGTGATTGACGGGCGTTTTGATACGAGATTGAGCAGAGGTTTCATATTCCTCCCCTATGGTTGTCACCCCACCGATGCAGCAGGTTTGGGGGGCGAAGGTTTTCGATTCTGCTGTACGGCGTCGGTGCGTTGAACAATGCTCTTTTCATTGCATTATACGTTCGGGGAAAGCGGACGGCTCGATTTTGTATGAGGTCTCCGACGCAGCGACAATGCTCCATATGCGGGGAATATAAGACTTGTGGAATATGACGGGCAAGTCTGGAATCTCTACGGTCGAGCCGGGGAATATTACCCTGCCACTTATATTTTCCTTGCAGCGGTCATATCATCGAGCGTATGCCTGGAAAAATCCTGAGGACTGCGAGGTTCGGTCGCTAAGACTAAACGGCACAATGGATGTCATTCAGAAACGCGGAAAGGAGTGTCCACAACTGCGTATCATTATACCTTTCCGAATAAATTCCCCACCGAAAAAAGCGGCCGCAAAAAGCCTCTAAAAACAAGAAAAACTTTGACATTGACTTCAACACCTCATTACATAGCCTCGGTCACGGAGGCCGGGCGGCCTTCGCTCACCCGAAAATTGAACCTGCCAGGGAGCAAGAACTTGCCCACAGCACGAACCAGCCGAACGCACCGCGCCCCGAGAGAGGCTCGATGCCGACGGTAATGCGCTTGATCCTCGAGGACGGTACGATTCTCGAAGGAGATGGCTTCGGTTCCATCACAGCCGCATCGGGAGAAGTTGTTTTCAACACAGGGATGGTCGGTTACCCGGAGTCGCTTACCGATCCGTCATATTACGGCCAGATACTGGTTCTCACCTATCCGCTGGTCGGCAATTATGGCGTTCCCAGATTGACTCTGGACAATTACGGACTTCCGGTTGGTTTTGAATCGTCTCGTGTCCAGGCTGCCGGTCTGATTGTCTCCGAGTATTCGCATGAGTACTGTCATCACACGGCGGCACGAAGCCTGGATGAATGGTTGCGCGAGGAGAACGTGCCGGGGTTGGCCGGAATTGACACGCGAGCGCTTACGCGGAGGCTGAGAGAAAAAGGAAGTATGCTGGGCCGGATGGAAACAACCGATGAGGCAGGTACTTTCTTCGATCCAAACGCAGCCGAGCTCGGGCCGGCCGTCAGCACCGGTGAGGTTATCCGGTATCAACTCGAGATGCGTGAGGGCGTCGAGCGCCCGACTGTGGTTCTGCTGGATTGCGGTTGCAAGGCGAATATTATCCGAAGCCTTCTTAAGCGGGGACTGAATGTTCTTCAGGTACCGTACAATCATTACTTCCTGAATCTCGATTTCGATGGCCTCGTCATTTCGAACGGTCCGGGTGATCCGAAAATGTACCAGGCCGCCATTCGCAATGTTGAGCGTGCACTGGCCGTAGGCAAACCGATTCTAGGGATTTGTCTCGGCCACCAGATTCTGGCGCTGGCGGTCGGCGCAGATACATACAAATTGAAATTCGGGCATCGCAGCCATAATCAACCCTGTCTCGAGCGCAACGGTGTACCGGGCAAGGCGCTGACGCCGGGTCGATGTTTCATTACGTCGCAGAATCACGGCTTCGCAGTCCGGGAGAAAGGCCTGCCGGAAGACTGGCGGGTTTGGTTTACCAACGTGAACGACGGTACGGTGGAAGGATTGCGACACATATCGAAGCCGTTTGCCAGCGTGCAATTCCATCCCGAAGCATCGCCCGGCCCGCTCGATACCGCCTGGATATTCGATAATTTCGCCCGACAGGTAATGCAGTCGGTTAGCCGGGTTGTTCCCCAATGAGCATGCCGTCGACAGTCCTGATTCTTGGAAGTTCTGCGCTGAAGATAGGCGAGGCCGGTGAATTCGATTACTCCGGCAGTCAGGCCATCAAGGCGCTCAGGGAAGAAGGGATCCGGACTATCCTGATAAATCCCAATGTCGCCACTATCCAGACATCGGAGGGTTTCGCCGACGAAGTATATTTCACGCCGGTGACACCTGGGTTTGTCGAACAGGTAATCGAAAAAGAGCGGCCGGATGGGATTCTCCTTGGCTTCGGTGGTCAAACGGCGCTGAACTGCGGCGTGGAGTTGCACCGTCGCGGTGTTCTGGAGCGGTTCGGCGTACGAGTGCTGGGAGCGCCGATTGAGTCAATCCTCGATACCGAAGACAGAGAGCGCTTTGTCCGACGATTGGGCGAGATCAAGGTGGAGGTGCCGCGCAGTAAGCCCACCGTCTCAGTAGCCGAGGCGCTTGAGGCCGGCAACGAACTGGGATATCCGTGCATGATTCGCGTGGCGTACGCTCTCGGTGGTCTGGGCTCGGGAGTGTGCCGCAATCAGGAACAGCTGCATGGCCTGGCGGCAAAGGCGTTCGCACACACAGAGCAGTTGCTGGTTGAGGAATACCTCGAGGGCTGGAAAGAAATCGAATACGAGGTAGTCCGCGACCGATACGACACCTGTGTTACCGTGTGCAACATGGAGAATCTCGATCCAATGGGCATTCATACCGGCGAGAGCATCGTTGTTGCCCCCAGCCAGACCCTGAACGATCGAGAGTATCAGATGCTGCGGGAAGTGGCGATTCGGGTGGTGCGACATCTTGGCATTGTCGGTGAATGCAACATTCAGTTTGCTCTTTCGCCTGATGGCTATGAGTACCGCGTGATCGAGATTAATGCCCGTCTTTCACGAAGCTCCGCGTTGGCATCGAAGGCGACCGGATATCCGCTCGCCTTTGTGGCGACCAAGCTGGCGCTGGGAATGGCGCTAACTGAGGTCGGCAATTCCGTGACGCAGGTCACGAAAGCCTGTTTCGAACCGGCGCTGGATTATGTCGTCGTCAAGGCGCCGCGCTGGGATCTAAAAAAGTTTCAGGGGGTCTCCGAACTGATTGGCTCAGCGATGAAATCAGTCGGGGAGGTCATGGCGATCGGCCGGAAATTCGAAGAGGCTTTGCAGAAGGCGTTGCGGATGCTGGACACAGGGGCGCGCGGCGTAGTCCTTAACAACGGCATGGAGTTCGATGACATCCACAAGGCGTTGGCCGAACCTACGGAGCGGCGGATATTTGCAGTCGCCAGAGCACTGAAAAATGGAATGTCCGTTGATGAAATTCACCGCACTACGCATATCAATCAGTGGTTTCTTGAAAAGATTCGCAATATCGTCGACATCGAGAAGCAACTCACGAAAGCCGGCGGCAAACAGCTTTCGCTCGACCTGCTTATTCTGGCAAAACGACACGGTTTCTCCGATGCCCAGATTGCACAGGCGGTGGATAGCAAAGAAGCGGATATTCGAAACTTACGTCGCAATCTTGGAATTCGGCCGTATGTCAAGCAGATTGATACCCTTGCGGCGGAGTATCCGGCTGTAACGAACTACCTTTACCTGACATACAACGGGTCGGAGGATGACGTCACGTTCGGTCAGGAAGGCGGGGTAATGATTCTCGGACCGGGCGCTTACCGCATCGGAAGTTCGGTCGAATTTGACTGGTGCTGTGTAAACGCTGTGCGAACGCTTCGGGCGCTTGGTTATCGCACAATTATGGTGAACCACAACCCGGAGACCGTGAGCACTGACTATGATGAATGTGATCGGCTGTTCTTCGACGAGCTCTCTTTCGAAACAGTCTCAGAGATTTACGAGCTGGAACGCCCGATTGGCGTCATCCTATCTGTTGGTGGTCAGGTGCCAAATAGCTTGGCGCTTCGGTGCGCAAAAGCAGGCATGCGAATCCTTGGCACGTCGCCGGCCGATATCGACCGGGCCGAGGACCGTCACAAATTCTCGAGTCTGCTGGAATCGCTACAACTGCCCCAACCGCAGTGGCGGGAACTGACCTCTCTGGAGGAAACTTACACCTTTGCCGCGGAAGTAGGCTATCCGGTTATTATCCGGCCGTCGTATGTGCTTTCCGGAGCAGCTATGGCAGTCGCCGGTAATGATGAGGAACTGGCAGCTTTTCTGGACAAGGCCGCTGAAGTTTCGCCCGACTATCCAATCGTGATAAGCAAGTTTATCGAAAATGCGAAAGAAATCGACGTAGACGCCGTGGCGCGCGACGGCAAACTGGTATGCTGGGCGGTATCCGAGCATGTCGAGAATGCCGGCGTGCATTCCGGAGACGCCACTCTTGTGCTGCCGCCGCAGCGGACGTATCTGGAGACAATGCGGCAGATCAGGAGAGTAACCGCAAGCGTGGCGGAGTCCCTGTCTATCAACGGTCCGTTCAATATCCAGTTTCTCGCCCGCAACAACCAGGTGATGGTGATAGAATGTAATCTCAGGGCGTCACGCAGCTTCCCCTTTGTCTCAAAAGTACTGAAGAAGAACTTCATTGATGCCGCCACGCGGGTGATAATGGGTCGGCCGGTAGAGGGCGTCGATCAGTCGTTTCTCGATCTCGATTATGTCGGCGTCAAGGCTCCGCAGTTTTCGTTCAGCCGATTGGATGGCGCAGACCCGACGCTGGGTGTGGAGATGGCCTCGACCGGCGAAGTTGCCTGCCTGGGTGTCGATTTTGACGAAGCCTTCCTGAAAGCCTTGATCTCGGTCGGGTTCCGCTTTCCGATACATCGCGTTCTGCTCTCAACCGGTCCCCTGGAAAGCAAGGTGGCGTTTCTCGAGAGCGCTCATCGCCTGAAGGCTCTGGGCGTTGAGTTCTTCGCCACTCAGGGTACGGCCGATTTCATGCGCCAGGGAGGTCTGGAGCCCGCCGTGCTCAGGTGGCCGCTGGATGGCGGTAGTCCGAATGCGCTGGATTATATCAGGGAGAAAAAGGTTGATCTCGTGATTAACATCCCAAAAGACTTCGGAAAAGAAGAGCTGACGAACGACTATATGATCCGGCGGGCGGCAGTCGATTACGGAATTCCCCTGATCACCAATCTCCAATTGGCACAACGGCTTGCCGAGTCACTCTCGCGTGTTCCGGTTGAGACGCTCGGTGTCCAGCGCTGGACCGAATACGGCCGGTAAGTCAGCCGAAACAACAATTCTCCCCCACTGTTATATTATATAGTGTGACGCGTTTTGCGTCGTCTCCGTGACCGGTACAGCCAGCGATGAGAAACTTTGGCCTGCCGGATGCATGCACGCTCATGTGCCTCATCGCCGTGATGAGGCGCGGCAGTTGCGATGACGCCCGAAACGGTTGGGAGGGCGAGCAGAGGAGGTGGAGCAAATGCAGGAAACATATGCAGAACAGATTCTGTTGGACCATTTGCCGGTGAGCGGTCGGTTAAAAGATCCCGATCCGCCTGAGCCGCCCAAGCCGCCGAAACGACCGCCGGCTCCGCCCAAGGAGCCGCCTAATCCGCCCAAGGGTCCGCCGGCACCGCCAAAAGAGCCACCCGAGCCACCCAAGGAGCCGCCGGAACCTCCCACGGGACCGCCGTTGAAAGACCCGCCCAAACCTGATCGAGGATATGAACCATAGGCCGTCTTCGATTCAGACTGGTTTATCAGCAGCCCTGTGAGGTGAATGTAGACGGCAGAAGTTCGTATGGGGGCACATCCTTGCGGTTAAGTTGTTGTAGGCGGTAAGGCGCCCGACGAGGATCATCGGGCGTCATCATTCAAGTGCGGACCGACGACGGAGATCAATTCTCGGGAAGGAAGTACATATCATGAAAGTTGTGAACAAGGATGAACTGTTATCACTGATAGAATTGAGGGAAGGACCGTGCGTGTCCATATATATGCCGACACATCGCAAGGGGAAAGAAACCGAGCAGAACGCCATCCGTTTCAAGAATCTTCTTCGCCGGGCAGAGGATGGACTCAAAGAACGCGGTCTCCGTTCTCAGGAGATCGGGCGACGGCTGAAGCAGGCGTATCTTCTAATCGAAAACGGTCCGTTCTGGCAGCATCAGAGCGACGGGCTGGCGGCGTTTATAAACGGACAGGAGCTCATCCACTATCGTTTGCCGGTATCGTTCACAGAACTAATGGTCGTCAACGAGCGCTTTCATGTCAAACCGCTACTGCCTTTGTTCAGCGGCGACGGTCAGTTTTATGTTCTCGGTTTGAATCTCGATGGGGTCACACTGCTTCGGGGAACGCGCTATACTGTTACCGATGTAGACCTTGCCCGAGTGCCGAAAAGCCTGGCGGACGCCCTCAAGTACGATCTTCCACAGAAACATCCGCAATTTCATACCAGTACGCCCTCGCGGGGAGGTCGTCGGGATGCTGTCCATTTCGGGACCGGGGCCAGCGACCCCGACACGAAGAATGAAATTCTGAGGTATTTCCAGCAAGTCGACCGCGGAGTCAACGAGTTATTGCGTGACGAGCATTCACCGCTGTTGCTGGCCGGTTTGGACTACCTGATCGCTATCTACCGGGAAGCGAACAAGTACGCTCACGTATTCGATCAAGATGTAGACGGGAATCCAGCCGATATGACCGCAGAAGAACTCCACCAGCTCGCGTGGAAGCAAGTTGAGCCGCATTTCTCCAAGGCACAGGCAAAGGCGCACGAACGTTTCGAGGAATTACACGGTGCGGGCAGCACTCAGGCAATCACGGAAATCAAGGACATTGTCTCGGCAGCATATGGAGCGAGAATAGAGTCACTGTTTGCGGCGGTCGGGATACAAAAGTGGGGGACTTTTGATCCGAAAACAGGCGCGGTTGAACTGCACGACGATCAACAGGTCGGCGATCAGGATCTACTCGATTTCGCAGCGGTCTATACGATTTCCAAGGGCGGGACCGTCTTCGCCGTCGATGCGGACGGGGTACCCGGCGAAAATGCGGCGGCAGCCGTTCTGAGATACTGACACGGGTGGTGCGACCGGTCGAGACAGTTCATATGATTACGATAATGCACAATTGATTCGTATTGACACTCTTTTGGAGACGGAATGTAATCTCTATCACCCGATGCATGTGGTTTTAACTAAAAAGGAGAACACGAACATGCCTGTAAGAAATGCCAGCGCTGTATGGGAAGGGAATCTAAAAGACGGCAAAGGGAAAATGAAACTCGGCAGCGGCGCGTTCGAAGGGGCGTATTCATTTGCCTCACGATTCGAAGACGGCCAGGGGACGAATCCTGAGGAACTAATCGGGGCGGCTCATGCCGGTTGTTTTT
Organism: uncultured Ignavibacteriales bacterium; assembly: GCA_964396245.1. GTDB lineage: Bacteria > Zixibacteria > MSB-5A5 > GN15 > FEB-12 > CAYNEO01. The sequence continues at coordinate 79,311 of CAYNEO010000007.1, read as the reverse complement.
CGATGGCTCTCTCGCACGGGCTCGACCAGGCGGGCCACACTGTCAAGCGCGTGGAAACTTCGGCCAAAGTAACGCTTGAGAAGAAAGAAGACGGTTTCAGAATTGTCTCTGTCCATCTCAATACGGTGGGCGACGTGCCCGGCATAGATGAAGCGACGTTCAAGGAACACGCTGAAGATGCCAAGAAGAACTGCCCCGTATCAAGGGCTCTTGGCGGCACGAATATTACGATGGATGCCAAACTCAAGGGCTGATTCACACGATCGGAGGCTGCGAATTGTCAGGCATTTGCAGCCTCCGTTTCGAATCGGCTCAAATGCGATTCAGGTTCGATCGGTAAGGAAGAGAGGTTAAGATGCGGTTGGAAGGGAAGAAGATAGCGATATTCGTAGCAGAAATGTTTGAAGACCTGGAGTTCTGGTATCCGTATTTGCGGATGCAGGAGGCAGGCGCGGAAGTTACGGCGATAGGACCCGAAGAGGCACGGTATATGGGCAAGCACGGTCTTCCGGCCAAGGCGGACAAGGGAATCGACGGAGTAAAAGCTATCGAATTCGATGCGCTCATCATACCGGGCGGTTACTCGCCTGATCATATGCGGCGGAGCCCGAAGATGGTAACGTTCGTCAAGGAAATGGACAAGCAACGCAAGCTGGTTGCGGCAATCTGTCACGGGCCGTGGATGCTTGCGTCGGCGGAAATCATCAAGGGGAAAAAGGTGACGAGCTTCCATTCAATCAAGGATGACCTGATTCACGCCGGAGCAGAGTGGGTAGACCTGAAGGTGGTGAAGAGCGAACACGTGATTACGTCGCGTAACCCGCACGATCTGCCGGCATTCTGCACGGCGATCATCGAAGCGATGTTGCAGTAAGGTCCGTGTCTTTAGCATCTCGCTGATCTATGTGACCGGTAACGACAATATGCTCCAGCGGGAGACAGCAAGACTGAGATCAACCTAAATTCCGTCAAGAAGGTGCGGAATCGACAGACAGGAAAGGGATCGTGATTATGTTCAAGAGAACCGGAATTGTGATACTCGTGGTGCTGATCACAACGGCGCTATTGGTGGTCAGCTGTACGCAGAAGTCGGAACAGCAGGTCGAAAACGTACTGGAAAAGGGAATGGTGACGAAGGCCGTGGCCGTGATGCATCCGCTGGGCGACAGCGGTGTACACGGCGTGGTTTATTTCACGCAGCTCGACACCGGCATGCAGGTGGTGGCCGACATTCAGGGGTTGACTCCCGGCGAGCACGGTTTTCACATTCACGAGTACGGTGATTGTACGGCCCCGGACGGTACCTCGGCAGGAGGACACTTCAACCCCGGCAACCAGCCGCATGGAGCACCCGAGGATATGGCGCGTCATGTCGGGGACCTCGGCAACCTTGTGGCTGATTCGTCCGGCAACGCCCATTATGAAAGGGTCGATACGGTGCTCACTTTCACGGGACCGAACAATATCCTTGGCCGCGGAATCATCATTCATGCGGGTACCGATGATCTCAAAACCCAGCCGACCGGAGCTGCCGGAGGTCGTGTGGCCTGCGGCGTTATCGGAGTGGCGAATCCAACGGACAAATGATTACCATCGGTGATATCTCCGTCCTTTTTGAGTCTGTCACACCGGTCGAAGGAGATCTCCTCTTCGAGGGACATGACCCAAACGACCGGAGACTCGGCGAAACGGTATCCGTCGGGAAGGACGCCTATCACGATGCGCGATGGATCATGGTCGGGTGCCCGCAGGATGAGGGAGTGAAACGGAATCGAGGACGAACCGGGGCGGAAGCCGGTCCTCGCGAAATCCGGCGCGCTTTTTACCGTCTGGCATCGCCTGCGGGTTTACGGACGGGCCATCTCTGTGACGTCGGTGACGTCCGGGTGGGGCCGTCGCTCGAGGAAACGCATGCAACGCACGAGGCTGTTGTCAGTCGGATTCTCAGAGACGGCAAGCGCGCCATTGTATTGGGCGGCGGCAACGACATATCGTATCCCGACTGTGTTGCACTTTCCCGAGTCACGAAAGAGCTGGTGGCGTTTAATATCGACAGCCATTTCGATGTGCGTGAAGGCGACCAGCGACACAGCGGGACGCCGTACCGGCAGTTGCTTGACGAGAGAATACTCGACCCGACGAATTTTTATGAAATGGCCAGTATTCCGGGAGCTAATTCACCGGTATACGAAGAGTATCTCAATCGTCTGGGCGTGAATGTCTATCCGCTGGAGGCGATGCGGGCGCACGGAATAGAGCAACTGCTGGAGCAGGTCCTCGGCGAGACCGATGGCGATGCACTGTTCTGGGGATTTGATCTCGATGCGGTGCGGTCAATGGACGCGCCGGGTGTCAGTGCGTCGTCGCCGCTGGGATTGACGGCCGAAGAGATTTGCCTGATCGGGAGAATCGCCGGCGCTGATCTCCGAACAAGGATCATTGAAATTACCGAGATGAACCCGAAGCACGATCTCGACGAGAGAACCGCCAAGCTGGCCGCGTTGATCCTGTGGTACTTTTTACAGGCGGTAGTGGATTGACGGTCGCCGCGGCCACGGCACCCGGATCGGTGGAGTCTGATGCGAGGCAAGAGCAAAATACATATCGGCACGTCGGGGTGGAATTACAATCACTGGCAGGGTCCGTTCTATCCAAACGATTTGCCGAGCAGCAAGTGGCTGGGGTTCTATGCAGAACGTTTCCACACGGTGGAGATAAACAATTCATTTTATCAATTGCCTCCCGTCAAGACATTTGAATCATGGCGAGACAGTACGCCCGACGGCTTCTTTTTTGCAGTAAAAGCGAGCCGGTATATGACCCACATGAAGAAGCTCAAGGACCCCGAAGAGCCCGTGAAGCGGTTTTTTGCTAATGTGAGGGGCCTCGGCAAGAAGACGGGGCCCATACTGTTTCAGTTGCCGCCGCACTGGAAATGTAACCCCGACCGGCTGGAGAGCTTTCTCGAGGCGCTTCCCGGCACCAACCAGTATACATTCGAATTTCGTGATGAAAGCTGGTGGACCAACGAAGTGTATGAGTTGCTTTCGCGTCACAAAGCCGCTTTTTGCATATATGACCTCGCCGGTCAGCAATCGCCCAAAGAGGTGACAGCATCGTTTGTCTACGTACGGTTGCACGGGCCGGAGGGGGCCTACCAGGGGCGCTATGGTCCAAGACGCCTCGGGGGGTGGATGGGGGCGTTCGCTGCTTGGGCGCGCCAGGGAAAAGAGGTGTACTGCTATTTCGATAATGACCAGGCCGGATACGCCGCGCAGGACGCCCTGCGAATGGTCGAGATGCTTGAAACACCCGACTAAGTCCCTGTGTTACAATACACAGAGGACCTGCACGAATAATCAACACGCACCCTGAGTCGCTTTGAGCTATAGGCCGGCGCGGAAGCTGGGTTTGCCGGTAGGCGGACTGGACTGATTCCACTCAGAAATATCAACTCATAGACCCACGCCACACCCGGGAAGAACAGCAGAGCCGGAGCATTGATACAATAGCCGCGAAGGTTCAGTTTACAGGAGATGTGAGGATGGAGACAATACCCATAGAAGTGCTCAAGAAGGATGTCTCGCGTGTTGGTCTGGGTACCTGGGCCATCGGAGGCTGGATGTGGGGCGGCACCGATGAGGCCGAGTCGATTAAGACGATTCACACGGCGCTCGACAGGGGGATTACGTTGATTGATACTGCCCCCGCGTACGGGTTTGGCCGATCGGAAGAAATCGTCGGAAAGGCGCTAAAGGAATACGGACAGCGGGACAAGATAGTGCTGGCAACCAAGGTTGGGATAGAGTGGAATGATGAGGGAGGTGTCGCCCGCAATGCCTCGAAGGAACGGATTGCCAGAGAAATCGACGACTCACTCACGCGGCTGCAAACAGACTATATCGATATTTACCAGGTTCACTGGCCGGATCCGCTCGTCCCGATATCGGAGACGGCACTGGCTATGCAGAAACTGTTCGACGATGGCAAGATCCGGGCGATAGGCGTCAGCAACTTTTCTCCACAACAGCTCGAGGAGTTCAGGGAAGCAGCGAAATTGCATTTCTGCCAGCCTCCCTATAACCTCTTTGAGCGGGGAATTGAAAAAGACGTGCTTCCATATTGCCGGAAGAATCAAATTGCGGTGTTGGCTTATGGTGCGCTTTGCCGCGGCCTTTTATCAGGCAAGATGTCTGAAGACCGCAAGTTTGAAGGCGACGATCTACGGAAAGAAGATCCGAAATTCAAGGAACCGCGTTTCGAACAGTATCTCAAGGCAGTCGATCTTTTGGACAAGTTCTCTCATCAGAATTATGACAAGCACGTGATCGACCTGGCCGTTCGCTGGATACTGGACATGGGCGTGGAGGTCGCCCTGTGGGGAGGACGGAGACCGGATCAGATGAAGCCGATTGACGATGTGTTCGGATGGAAACTGACAGAGAAGGACATGCATGAAATCGACGCAATTCTCAAGGATAGCATATCAGATCCGGTCGGTCCGGAATTCATGGCGCCGCCAATGCGCAAGGCAGAATGAACTGAAATGAGACAGTAGCGAAAGGAGAATATATGGGCACCAGGGATGTCGTCGTTGCCAAGAGTGATCTTCTCAAAGATGGCGATATGAAGAAAGTAACGGTAGGTGAGCAGGATATACTGCTGTGCAAAGTGAACGGGAAGTTCTATGCAATCGCCCACAATTGTCCGCACTACGGTGCTCCCTTATCGGAAGGTGTGCTTCATGATCACCGCGTTGTGTGTCCGTGGCATCACGCGGCTTTTGATATTACGAGCGGTGATCTGCTTGAACCGCCGGCGCTCGACGGGCTTGTGTCCTTTCCGGTACACGTCGATGCATTCAGCGTAAAGGTGACACTGCCCGATGAGGTGGTGAACAATCGAAGCGCGGAAATGGTGTCGCATGAACCCGATACCGATGACCGCACGTTCGTGATCGTCGGCGCCGGCGCCGCCGGTAACGCCGCCGCACAGACTTTGCGAGAGGACGGCTTTAAGGGTCGTATCGTCATGATCTCGTACGAAGACCGTGTACCATATGACCGGCCCAATCTGAGCAAGGAGTATCTGCAGGGAGAGGCGGAGGAAGAATGGATGCCGCTTCGTCCCCGTTCATTCTACGAAGATCACGGTATCGAGCTCATGACGCCCAAACGGGTTACGAAACTGGAGGTTTTCGGTCGCAAGATCGCATTTGACGATGGCGACACGATGGAATTCGACCGCGCTCTGCTCGCCACGGGAGGCAAGCCCCGCCGTCTGGATGTCCCGAACATGAGTCTTGGGAATATCTTCACCCTGCGCAGCTTTGATGATTGCGACGCCATTATCGCCGCCGCAGAAACGGCGTCAAAGGTCGTAGTCGTCGGAGCGAGCTTCATAGGCATGGAAACGGCGTTCAGCCTGAGCCGACATGACCTTGAGGTCACTGTCGTGGCACCGGAGAAGGTTCCGTTCGAGAACGTTTTCGGACCGGATATCGGCGATATGTTTCGCAGCCTTCATGAAGAAATGGGGGTGAAATTCCGTCTGGGTGTCTCGGTCGAGAGATTCGAGGGAACCGACATGGTTGAAGCCGTGATTCTCGAGGGCGGGGACCGGATCGAGGCGGATCTCGTGATTGTCGGCATCGGAGTTGTCCCGGTTACGGAATACATCGAGGGATTGGAGTTGGGCCCGGACGGAAGTATCAAAGTTGATGAACATATGCAGGCAGCCGACAACATTTACGCCGCCGGTGATATTGCCCGTTTCACTGACTGGCGCACCGGGGCCGAGAATCGTATCGAACACTGGCGAACCGCCGAGCAGCAGGGCCGCTACGCGGCGCACAATATGGCCGGTAAGCACGTGGAATATCGCAGCGTCCCGTTCTTCTGGACGGCACAGGCCGGTCTGCACTTTCGATACGTAGGTCACGCCAAGGAATGGGACAACATCTTGATAGACGGCGACATCGGAGAGAGGGATTTTATCGCCTATTACGTTAAGGATAACACTGTGCTGGCTGCCGGCGGTCACGGGCGAGACCAACAGATGGATATCATCGAGGAGCTGTTTCGCACTGCCAAAATGCCGGACGCGAAAACCCTCGAGGATGGATCTTTCGACCTCAGTAAATTTCTTAACGGTTAATGCTACGTCGTATGAGTCGCTCAGCCACCGGTCCCCTTATAGAACGCCTATCGAAGGCGTGTATCCGTGTTCATTGTCGACGCCACCGGGCGGAGGTGTGCAGGGGATGTGGGGGCACCATGCGTCCCGGGAGGCTCTAAAGACAGAATTCGGGGTTTCCGACTAGAAAACCACACGTGAGGCACCATGCCCATTGTTACGTTCATTCAAGCGGTCAACTACAGGTCGGTTCTGGCCAATCTCGGTCTGATGCTCAGGTTGATGGCCTACGTCATGATCGCGCCGTTGCTGGTTTCGCTGATATCGACAGAATTCATCCTCAGCATCATCGCGGGCGGTCTCGGAGTGATTTGTTTTGTCATCGGGAAATTGCTTACCAGGGGAAAGGAGCCGGCGCTTTCGGGTAAAGAAGCAGTTGTGGTTACTGCGCTGGCGTACCTCTTGTTCGCTGTTATCGGTGCGGTTCTGTTTATTCCATCGGCGACTTTCCTCGACGGCTTCTTTGAATCGATGTCAGGATTTACCACCACCGGATTAACGGTCATTCCGGTTGAGGGCTTGCCCGCGACTCTCCTGTTTTTCCGGGCGTTTAGCCAGTGGTTAGGGGGCGCAGGGATAATCGTGCTCTCGCTGGTCATTTTGCTCGGGCCCGGCCGCAGTGCATTCCGGTTGTACACTTCCGCCTACGGCGAACAGAATCTCGTTGGTGACGTGAAGGCGACCGCCCGCGTGGTGCTGGTGGTATACAGCAGCCTGACACTGGCCGGGTATGTCGCCTATCTCATTGCCGGGGCCGGTCTTTTCAATTCGTTACTCTACGTTATGGCGACCGTCTCGACAGGCGGTTTTTCACCCGAACCGGCCGGTGCGTCCATCGAGATGTCCATACCATTCAATATCCTGCGAATTCTGTTCATGATATCCGGGGCAATCGGTTTCCCGGCTTACTACCTCTTGCGCCGGGAAAGTGCAAAGGCATTTCTGGCGGATTTGCAGCTGCGCTACCTGGCCGTAATAGCATTTGTCGCAGCGCTGATATTCCTGACGTCGTGGGGATGGAGTAGCGATAGAATCATCCCCGGCGTCTTTCAGTCCGTCTCCGCGATAACGACCACCGGCTTCAGTGTTGTCGGCTATCATGAGTGGCCCAAGATAGTTGTCCTCATCAGCATTTTCCTGATGTTTGTCGGCGGATCGGCAGGGTCCACCGCGGGCGGGCTGAAGCTGTTCCGGTTGATTGTGATTGTGCAGGTGATAAAATGGGTTGTTGTGAGGGCGCTGCTTCCTGAAGAGTCCGAAATATCGATCAAGGTCGGCCAGGTCACGATAACTGAAACTATCCTCAGGCAGGTACTCAGTATTCTCGGGCTGTATATGATCCTGGCAGCGTTATCAACACTGGCTTTCGTGCTGTACGGTTTCGACCTCATCGATTCGCTTTTTGAGTCTGTATCGGCAATAGGAACGGTCGGGTTGTCAAGCGGGCTGACAGCCAGCAGTCTGCCGGCAATCTTGAAAGGTGTGCTGATCGTGGATATGTGGGCAGGCCGACTGGAAATCCTTCCGATTGTAATTGTCTTTTATGCAAGAGTCTGGATACCAAAACGGAGGAAAGCATGAGAGTTGTAATTGTCGGTGTCGGCAGTATAGGCGGTGAACTGGCCAACCGGCTGTCAAGCCATGAGAATAATGAACTCGTACTCATAGACCTGGACAAAGAACGGTGCGATGAGCTGTCCCAGAAGATTGATGCGCTCGTTCTGCATGGCGACGGAACCGATCCCGATATCCTGAAGAAGGCACAGCTGGCCGAGGCCGATGCGCTTGTCGCCGCTACCGGGACCGACGCTATCAATACCGTTATAGCCATGCTCGGCCACCGGATGGAGGTCGACAATATCGTGGTCAAGCTCAACGGCGTCGGTCTGCGCTCGGCGTGTAACGCTATCGGCGTTAAACGGATCGTAGCCCCCACGATTTCTGCGGCGGCCGAGATGCTTTCATCTATCTACGGCGCCGAGCGGGTGGACTTTTCGGTTCTAACCCACGGCGGAATGCGGTTGGTGGAATTGGAGGCGGGTCAGCAATCCGGTTCAAAGATCTCTGATCTTCAGCTGCCTGACGGAGCTCTTCTGGTAGCGGTCATCCGACAGGAAGAAACCCTGATTCCCAGGCCCGGCCTGAAACTGGAGAAAGAGGACCAATTGATCATCCTGGCAGAAAACGAGGAACTGCTGAACAAGACGAGGAAAATACTTGGTATCGAAAAGGGCGAGGCATAAGGCAGATTTCCCATCCTGTTGAAGTACGCCCCGGGCCCCGCCAACGGGCTGAAACTGTGGCCCGCCTGATTTGTTTTAGAAAGGACAATACATCCGCGTCGGGCTCCGGGCGAGCCGTTTTCATCGTGCCTGATAATTCGTTGCGTGTCTGAATCTATGACGAAAGGCAGCCCCATATATGAGCCAGAATGTTGCTGAAAAACTAATCTCAAGCCATCTCGTCAGTGGCGAGATGAAAGCCGGCACCGAAATCGGTCTCAAGATAGATCAAACACTGACGCAGGATGCTACCGGCACGATGGTAATGCTTGAACTGGAGGCAATGAATTTGCCCCGCGTCAGGACAGAGCTGTCGGCTCAGTATGTCGATCATAATCTCCTTCAGACTGATTACAAGAACGCCGATGACCATCTCTTTCTACTAAGTGCCTGCAACCGATTCGGAATCTGGTTCAGCCGGCCCGGTAACGGCGTCAGTCATCCGGTTCACATGGAACGCTTCGGCATACCGGGGAAAACGCTTCTCGGTTCCGACAGTCACACCTGCGCGGCGGGCTCTCTTGGCATGCTTGCTATGGGAGCGGGAGGGTTGGAGGTAGCGCAGGCAATGGCCGGAGAACCGTTCTATGTCAAGATGCCAAAGATCATGGGGGTTCGTCTTTCAGGAGAATTGCCCGACTGGGTAAGCGCGAAAGATGTAATTCTCGAGATGCTTCGCCGTCACGGCGTATCGGGAGGAGTCGGCAGGATTGTCGAATATTATGGTGATGGTCTCAGGCATTTATCGGCGATGGACCGCCATGTTATCGCCAACATGGGAGCGGAGCTTGGCGCGACAACGACCGTTTTTCCCGCCGACGAAGCCGTGCGGGAATTTATGAAACGCCAGGGCCGGGGCGAGCAGTTCGTGGAATTACTGGCCGACCAGGGAGCAGACTATGACGAACATGATGAAATCGACCTGAGTGCACTCGAGCCGCTCATCGCCAGACCGACCAGTCCCGGGAATGTGGTTCCGGTCAGCGAAGACGCCGGCAAAGAAATATACCAGGCCATGGTAGGTTCATCGGCTAACCCCGGCCTGCGAGATTTCGGCATTGCCGCGCTGATAGTGGATGGAATGCAAACGCACGAGCGCGTATCTTTTGATATCAATCCGACCTCGCGCCAGATTGAAGAAAACCTGATGGCGAGCGGTCTTTTGCAGAAACTTTTGCGTGCCGGCGGACGGATTCATCAGGCCGGGTGCAACGGTTGTATCGGCATGGGGCAGGCGCCGGCTTCGGGCCGGATAAGCCTGCGGACTGTCCCGAGGAATTTCCCGGGTAGGTCAGGGACGAAAGAGGATTCGGTTTACCTTTGCAGTCCGGAAACGGCGGCGGCATCGGCTTTGACCGGCGTCATTACTGATCCGCGCACACTTGACATGCCGTATCCGGAGTTCAAAGAACCGGAACAGCTTATCATAAACACTGAGATGCTGGTGAAGCCCCCGGAGGACGGCAGCAAGGTGAAGCTGGAAAAGGGCCCCAACATTTCCAGTATGCCTATATTTGAGGAACTCGCAGATGTCATCGAGGGTCCCGTTTTATTGAAGGTTGGCGACGATATTTCAACCGACAGTATTATGCCGGCCGGATCACGAGTGCTTCCATTTCGCAGCAATATCCCGGAAATAAGCAAATTCACGTTCTGGCAGATTGACGAGCAGTATTATAATCGAGCGATGAAGTATCAGGATTCCGGTTCTTTGGTTGTAGGTGGGGAGAATTACGGACAGGGATCAAGCCGCGAGCATGCAGCGATTGCGCCCAGATATCTCGGTGTGCGGGCCGTGATAGCCAAAGGTTATGCCCGCATTCACTGGCAGAACCTGATCAATTTCGGCATCCTCCCGTTGCAATTTGTAGATCCGGCCGACTACGACGGAATACAGCAGGAAGACGTTCTCACAATGTCGGATGTTAGAAGAGCCATACAAGACGGAGATGAACTGACCGTGACCAACACGACGAGGGGAAACAACTTTCGTGTCTGTCACAACATGTCGCCGAGACAGGTGGAGATGCTGCTGCTCGGTGGCCTAATAAACCTGTTCAGGAAACGTCATCATCGAGGCGCGCAGGGCGACCGTTAGAAGGAAAAACGAATATGGCGAAAGAGAAGCTAAAAGATTACAAAAAGAAGCGTGACTTTTCAAAAACTCGTGAACCGAGCGGTGGCGGCAAAGGCTCCAGAAAGAAACCGGTCTTCGTTATCCAGAAACACGACGCCTCCAACCTGCACTATGATTTCCGGATTGAGGTCGACGGCGTTCTAAAATCCTGGGCAGTCCCCAAAGGTCCCTCGACTGACCCTAAAGTGAAACGTCTTGCCATGGCGACCGAAGATCACCCGCTTGCTTACAAGGACTTCGAGGGTGTTATCCCGGAAGGTGAATACGGCGCCGGGACGGTCATGGTGTGGGATGCCGGCACGTATTCGAACCTTAAAGAGAAAGACGGGAAGAAGGTGCCGGTCGATGAAGCGTACGATGCCGGTCAGGTGGAAATCAAGCTGAACGGCAAGAAACTCAAAGGCGGTTATGCTCTCATACGAACGGGCAAGAAGACCGACAAGCGCTGGTTGTTGATCAAAATGCGCGACGACGACGCTGATGCGCGCCGCAACCCGGTCAGTACCGAGCCGAAATCGGTTCTCAGCGGCCGAACCCTCAAACAAATCGCGAAGGATAATGAGTAGCGACCTGAAGAGAATATCGGAGGAGGGTCGGGAAAAAGCGAAGAGGGTTGCCCAGCCGGAGTGGATGTCGCCTATGTTGGCCAAGCTGACCGATGAACGATTCTCTAAAGACAATTGGATATTCGAACGGAAACTTGACGGTGAACGGTGCCTGGCTGTCTCGAAGAACGGCAAGGTACGGCTGTATTCACGAAACAAAAAGAAACTCAACGATACATATCCGGAGATTGTCGATGCGCTTGAAGAGCAAAACCCGACCGGCTACATTGTAGACGGGGAGATCGTGGCCTTCGAGGGTAACCGGACCAGTTTTGCCCGGCTGCAGAACCGGATGCAGATCAGGAACAGACAAGAAGCGCGAGACAACCGCACGGCGGTCTACTACTACATCTTTGATGTTCTGTATGCCGAGCGACATGATGTCACGAATGTGCCGCTAAAGGACCGCAAGAAACTGTTGAAGGTCCTGCTCAGTTTTGATGATCCGCTGCGCCTGACATCCTATCGGAAGAGAGCGGGCGAGAAATACTACCGGGAAGCATGTCGAAAAGGCTGGGAGGGTGTGATCGCAAAACGTCTCGATGCACCCTATTCACACAGCCGCTCCAGTGATTGGCTGAAATTTAAATGCGTGAATGAACAGGAACTCGTAATCGGCGGGTTTACCGAGCCGCAGGGATCTCGGATCGGCTTTGGCGCGCTGCTTGTGGGTTATTACGAAGACAAGAAGCTGCGCTATGCCGGCAAAGTGGGGACCGGGTTTGATGACAACACACTCAGGCGCCTGAAAAAGAGACTGAGCGACCTCGAGAGAAAGACGAGCCCGTTTGCCGAGGAAGATATCCGGGAGAAACGTGTGCACTGGGTGACTCCGGACCTTGTCGGGCAAATCGGATTCACGGAATGGACGGAGGAAGGAAAACTGCGGCATCCGCGTTTTCTTGGGCAGCGCGATGACAAAGATCCGTCGAAAGTAGTCAGGGAAAAAGCAGGTAATTGACTATGGCGACACTGAAGTTTGGCAAATACACGGTCGAAACATCAAACACGGATAAAGTGTTTTTTCCGGACGAGAAGATTACCAAGGGGGACGTGATCGAGTACTACCACAAGATTGCTGATTCCATGCTGCCGTACCTGAAAAATCGCCCGCTGGCGATGCAACGGTTTCCTGATGGTCTCGACGGTGAAAGCTTTTTCCAAAAAGACATCTCCGATTACTTCCCCGGCTGGATAGACCGAATGAAGATCCGGAAAGAAGACGGCAGTGTTACTCACGTTGTCTGCAACAATACTGCTACGTTGGTTTATCTGGCCAATCAAGCGTGCCTGACGCCGCATATCTGGTTGAGCAGAGTCGACAAGCTGGACTACCCTGATCGCCTTGTCTTCGACCTCGATCCTCCGTCGGATGATTTCGCGTCCGTGCGAGATGCCGCTCAACTGGCTCTGGAGCTCTTCGACGAACTGAAGCTGTCAGTGTTTGTGCAGACAACCGGATCAAGGGGCGTGCACCTCGTGGTTCCGCTCGCTGCCGGCGAGAAGTTTGACGCGGTGCGGGACTTCGCGCAGAAGGCGGCTCAATCTCTGGTGGATGATCATGGAGACTCGCTCACGGTTGAACAACGTAAGGACAAACGTGGCAACCGCGTATTCATAGATACCAACCGCAATGCATACGGTCAGCTTATGGTTGCCCCCTATTCGGTACGGGCCAGAAAAGGCGCCCCGGTCGCAACGCCTATCGAGCGAGAGGAACTGGGCAACTCGGACTTGACGTCGCAGAGCTATACCTTGAAGAACATCTTCAGGCGGCTCGGTCAGAGGGATGATCCCTGGTCGGGCATGGCGCGATCCGCACAATCACTGAAAGACGCTCGGAGAAAACTCGAGAAGATGATGTCGAAATAGCAGTACCCCACGAAACCTACCCCGGAACCTTCCACCACCGTTAACGTTATAGAAGACAAGAGAATAGATTGCTGGTCCGACTTATCCCATGTCGGGCCGATTTGCCCCGGGAGAATTCAGCACTGGCAGAAATCGATAAGGAGAAACAGTATGCGAAGTCATAGATACACACTGATCCCGATTCTGACAATGATGCTTGTCGCCTTGCCATTTTCCATTTCACACGCCGGCGATAAGGCCTTTGGCGTGCGTGCCGGTTTCGGTCTTGATCCCGATCAGGTCGTCATCGGTGTGCAAGGGGTCACAGGAAAGATAGCGGGACCGATAGATTTCGCCCCGAGCTTTGATATCGGCTTTGGCGACAATGTTACCACTTTTGATGCGAATCCCGACTTCCGATTACGGTTCTCCCCTCCGGACTCGCGAGCCGCCCTGTACGTAAGTGCCGGCCCGACTTTTGCAGTTATCGATCCAGATAATGGCGACGCCGATTTGCAGGTTGGACTGTCTCTCAACGGAGGCGTATTGCTGTCGCTGGGCAAAAGTTATCACTACAATCTCGAGGGACGGTTCGGGATTGACAATATCCCTGACTTCAGACTGCTGTTAGGCGTTATGTTCTAGTTACGTCGACGTTAGATTCCACCCCGACCCATCGTGCAAAATAAAGGAGTGCCGTCACGGCAGATTCCGTGGCGGCACATTGTTATAGTCGTATGCGTCGTCGGCCGGTTATTTCCTGCGGACATGTTCGCCCATAAGCCTGATCTTACTATCCCCGAGTGCTCCCCGCACATACAGCGTCTGAAACAGCACAATGACCACCACAGTAATCGGGGTCGCGAAGAGAATCCCGAATATGCCGAATATGCTGGCCATAATGATCTGTACCGAAAGCAGGAGAGCGGGGGGAATGGAGACGGCCTCTTCCTGAATGAGGGGACTGATAACGTAGCCCTCGAGTCCATGCACGGCCAGGTAGACGATCACAACCCACAGCGCCAGCATCGGTCTCACGGAAAACCCTACCAGTACCGCGGGAGCGGCTGCGGCAATCGGTCCGAGATACGGGACAAACGTAAACAGGCCACCGATAAGGCCGAGAATCGGAGCGAGCGGCAGTCCTATTAGGTACAATCCGGCCGTAGTCAGTATCGCGATGAGAAACATCGTGATAAACCTGCCCACCAGCCACCAGCGTAGAGCCGTACCCAGGGAATGCACAACTTCGTATGCCCGCGCCCGTCGGGAGGGAGGCACAAGTCGTATGATACTGTCTATATAAAGGTGTGGATCGGCTGCAAGATATATCCCGACAAACAGTATCATGAGAGCAGCTCCAAGGGCGCTCATGGTAGTGGAGAATATGAAACCAATCTCGGTTAAAAGGTGCGAGCCGAAGGGGAGCATTTTTGACGGCGAAGACGTTTCCGATATGAGTTTGCGTCCCCAGGAGTACTGCTCGAGATAGTGTTTGACGCTGACAACCGCGGAATCGAGTTTATCGGCGAGCTGTGACATCTGGTCGGCGAACGGGGGTCCGGCGAACCAGGAGAAGGCGAATGCGATGCCGGCTCCTCCGATAACGACGGCCGTAAGAGCGAGCCAGCGGGGGACAGGTGTGTGTTCATGAATCCACGAAGCCACCCCATCCAGAAGCACCGAGAGCAACACACCCGCGAATATGACGATCAGGATTGTCGTTACCTTGTAGAGCCCGTAGAGAAGCAGGACGAGGCCGAGGACTATTCCGATGACTATCAGGGTCCTTCTGGCAAACGTCTGTAAATTTGAGGGCTCACCCTCACTCATACATACTCCTCTAGCCGGTCCGACCCTTCAGGCCGGCCGGAAGGCAAAAACCATCTCGATTAGATCGATCGCAAAAAAATCCGATCAAGACGCAGGCATGCTACATCCTGGCGACAATGACACTGAACCGCCGGTCAGCCGATCTGCTTTATGTATTCCTGCGCCTTGTGCATTTCAGTGTTGGCGCGATTCAGCAATTGCTCGCTTTGCTTCTTGAAATCGTCAAACGTATCGATCGTCAGCGCATCGATCCCGTTCAGACGATCCATCATATCTGATCTCAGGCCCTTGAGCTCATCGATTTTGATCTGAATGTCCTGGGCACTCTGTTTGCCTACCTGTGATGCGTGATGTTCAAGAGTATCGATCTGGGTGTCGAGCTGTTGCAGACTCGTTTCAAATTCGAGCTGAAGTTCCGTCTTTTTCTCGGCCAAATCCTGTTCGAGAACCTCTTTCTGTTCCTTTACACCACATCCACTCAGAGACAGCAACGCGACGCCTGCAAGAATCAGTACGGGCCAAACCACGAATGATTTTCGAGCCATAGTGTGACTCTCCTTTTGTGCGATTTTTTCTTTCGAATCGACTGGCTTATATTTGAATGTCAAAGCTCAGTTGTATCCTCTGACATGATAGGTTGTCTCGAATGATCTGAAGAGGTCGAGATATTCCTCGAGATATCGCGATAATAGATAACGTTGTTTGACAGTTTGCCGGGCTTTTTCGCCTATTTGCTTTCGAAGTTTCTCGTCTTTGAGCAACTGCACGATACGCTGTGCAGCTTCGTCCACCGAAGAGACGAGAAATCCGTTCTCGCCGTCGTCAATTTGTTTACGAATACCCCCGACGTTACCGCCAATGACCGCAGCCCCTTTCCACATGGCTTCGGCCACTGTCAGGCCGAATCCCTCCCGAAGCGACTTCTGCAGTACGACCGCGGCACGCCGCTGGAGAGCGTTAACCAGTGCTGTGTCCTGATGGCTCAATATGAGAATCCGGTCCTCACGCTGATCCATCAGCGACTGGTAGACCTGATCGCCCTCCGGATCGTCGGTGGCCACATTTCCCAGTAACACCAGCGTGGCATCGGTCTCTTTTCGAGCCTTCTTGAACGCCTCGATGACACCCTTCGGGTCTTTCCATCTGTCGAAGCGCGAAATCTGAACCACCAGCGGCAAGTCGGTCGGAATGTCATAATGATCGAGCCGCTCGTCAACCTCGTCCTCGGACAGATCGATGTTGGTCGTGCAGAATGGGTCTATGGCCGGCTGGATAAATATCTGCGGCGTATCGAGATTTTGACGATAGTCTTCGAGCGTCAGCACCACTGCATCGTACTTTTCGATAAACGGCTTGAGGTATTCCCAAACTTCCCGGTTCGGTTGACTCAGATCGATGTGGCATCGCCAGATCCAGGGACCGCGTTTCTTGTAGTGGTTGACCATGGGCAGGGGCTGGGGGTCATGAATCATGACGATATCATGGTCGAGATGGTTTCGGATCGAATTTTCCTCGATAACGTACTCATAAATCTGTTTCTTGCGATCGGTCAGGTCGATATCGCCACCCTGAAGAGCGTTGTGAATCTTTTTGGTCGTGCTGAAATAGTCGGGTGAGCCCTGGATAGCACGCCACCCGGTCCTGATGCCCACGCTGTTCATGAGAAGGGCAAAAGAGGAAAGCATTTTTGCCACCCCTCCGCCGTACATGGTCGAGTTGACATGAACGGCGTGAATATCACTCAGCGGTTTTGCCTTGTTGAGTATCCGCTCGACCGTTTCGTCGCCGACGAACTGCGCGTAGTCTTCCGCCGTTGCGATTCTATGAGGCGCATCCACCGAATCGTTCGCATCATCATCGAATATCATAACCTACCTGCCCAAGTTTCCAATCGTGACGGTTGTAGCGAATGAATATTGCACAGCGATGTCATACTGAGTCCTTCCTGCGACTAGTTGGTCTCGGCTTGGCGAGAGGGTGGTATGCCAGAAGATTGCCTATACTATACTAAATGCATTTCGCCACGATTTGTTCACTGGAAACTCAGATAACTTACTGCGAGACTGTAGAGTAGGTGTGAAAGGCGCACCTTGGAATTATACGTTTCCCGACGGTCAGATCGGGTTTAATCCGCCACCGGTGTCGATGGCCGGGGTGACTCTCGCGAGAGCCACGCTCCCGGAAGTGGTTTGCTCGCTCTCGGGTTTTGCCGGCGGCAGTGCCCTGCTATCACCGTCAGCCCGTTTGCATATGACAGGCACATGATCGCGGACATCATTTTCAATGGCCTGCCGGTGCTGCGCCGGCATACCGTGCGTATACATGACGGCGACACCGATACCCCGGCCGCGAGCGATTTCTCGCCATTCGTCCACCTTATCAGGATGCTGCACATGTTTTTTAACTCGGTCCGTCGCGGCCACGTCTATGACGGTCGTCACGCCGCTGGTAATGCTAATGATTGCATAAACACCCGGCCAATCGTGCAAGCGTTCGCTCGAAACGTACGGCCCCTCGAATTCATGTCGCCCAAGTCTTATCCGCATCGTTTTAGTCGTCCTTCAGTCTGTCTAACGGTTAGCTCCCTTGGCGCCGGTGATAAGCCCTTCTTTTGCGGCGCCGGTTAATTAACTGGGGAAGGACAGGCCCCGACCCCTTATGTCGACTGTTCCCGCGTACCTACCAGATATATCCGGCAATGATCGCGATAATCAACAGAATGATGAAGAACCAGAACAATCCGCCGATCATGGAAGTGGCTTCTCGCTCTTCTTCTGCCTGTTGGGCCGCTTCCTTTCGCGTTCGCGGTCGGCGTCGGCTGCTCGGTACCAGCGCGACGATCAGAAATGCGACGATTATCCCCACTACGAGAAACGGCAGCCAAAAAACGCCCCACGCAGCCGGTCCGAAAGGCGTAATCCAGACTCCGCCCGCCCAGGTGGCGAGAAACAGGATAATGAATAGGAAAACTATAGAGGATCCGATTCCCGGTCGATCCGGCCGTTCCCAGCCGTATGCGCCCCCGAGAATCACACTGATAATGAGCGCTATGAAAAACGCGACTACTAAATCCCAAAAGAACATGAGGAACTGCCTCCTTCCCGAATGAGTTTACGTCACCGGGACGACCGGCCACAGGCGAAACCCGCCCCGGTCAGCCCGGAAATCCATCAGAGAGTGCGAGCATTCATGGATCGCATTCTCTGTCGCCCGTAAGCCGGCCGGGTCAATGAATGTCAACGTTGACCTCTTTGGGTTTGGCCTCTTTGCTTACCGGGACGGTTATCTTCAGCACCCCGTTTTTGGCCGTTGCATCGATTTTTCCGGCATCGACCGCTTTCGGCAGACGAAATGTCCGGCAAAACGAGCCGACCGATCGTTCGATCCGATGGTAATTGTCGTCATCGGTTTTCGTCTCAGTTTTCCGTTCGCCGCTGACAGTCAGGACATTGTCGGCATAGGTGACCTTGACATCCTTTTTGTCGATTCCCGGAAGATCCATTTCAATGACATAACTGGAGTCGGTCTGATGCACATCGGCTCTCGGCAGCCAGTCAGATTCCGATATATCCCACGTGGGCGTGCTGAACACGTCGTCCATAAACCTGTTGAGCAGCGATGCCGGCCAATCCAGCCGGTTCCGAGATTTTACAGTTGGTACGTAAGCCATAACGAACCTCCTTTTCGCTCAGTACCACGGTCAACTCACGGATTGCGTCCGCACAGTGAGCATTTCAGCCTGTCTCGTTATCTTCAGAAAGTAGGCTTCTGTAGCTGCACATAATCGATGGAGATGCTGGATTGAAAAGCGGGAAGTCGGCCCCGCCGGCGAGATGGAAGAAAAGACTGCGCTACGCCGAAACGTTCTCGCGCTGTACAGACGAATCACTGTCTGTGTAACTATCGAACTAATTAATGCCGTAAACTGCACCAATGTTCCCTCTTACAGTCTCAAACCGGGCTTTTTTCTCACGCGTTTCGCCCTGTCATAATTTGCGCCGACTTATACCCGTCGGAGGGCCGTCGATTACCATCCGGGGGCGATCACAAAGCCCCACTGGGTTGTCTTGTCCGGTCTCTGGAACGGAAACGCCATATACACCTGCGCTACCAGGATGCCCAGGATGTTGAACCGACTTGCCACACCGGCGCTGAACACGGGGATTCGCTTGTTCGAACGTTCCGTGATTTTCCAGGT
>CAYNEO010000007.1:33074-60110 GCA_964396245.1 uncultured Ignavibacteriales bacterium | reverse complement strand
AAGCCAAAGAACGAATAATCGCCGACATAAGCGAGCGAGGTCTGCCACAGGTAAAGTCCCGAAGGCGCCGGGATACTCTCCTTGTTATCCCTTACCACGAGTCCGCTCACATCCGTGATACTTTCGATTTCATTGCTGTAACCCACATGAGTGAAGCCCGTTGCAAACTCGAGGCGGCGGTTGGTCGAAAACGGGTATGACCCGATGAATGACGCCGCATCCAGGTACACCCGTTGCCGGATAAGATTCGTGGTCGTCGCGGCATAAGTCGTACCGTTGACAGTGGCCGTGTCAGGTTCCGTGTAGAAGTCCAGGGTCTGGTAAGGTATATGTCCGGCTGATACGCCCCAGTTAAGGCGATGTGACTGGTTCAGATAGAACGCATCGCCACCTACGTCCTTGACGGTACCGTTGATAAAGGCATCCAGACCCAGCACGCGGTTGCCCAGCATGTCGCTGAAAAGGAACGCGACGCCGCCGCCGAGCGAGGTACCAAACCTGTCTACCGCAAGCCCAATCCCGGTCTGACCAACATAATCGAGACTCAGTGACGGGTTGTATTTCTTGACCTTGAAATTTTTTCCACTCACCAGGCCGGCTTCCGGCTGTTGGAGGTATTCCGTAACTGAAGTCTTCTCATTCGCGTAGGGAAGGAAACCGCCTATGTCGACTACCTGCGCGCCGGGGCTGATAGGTGTCCCACTGGTCTCCGACGAGTCCAACGAGAGGACGTCATAATTGGTATTGTTGAAAACCGTAAACACCATCCTGCCGGTTTTGGCGGCCACCGACATAGCGGGTGAGAGTTCGGTCAGTCCGCTGACGCCGGTAGCAATAGTGGTAATGCGATAAAACAAACTGTCGTCAAAAGAATACCGGTACAGGTCGCTAAAGCCGTCGGGATCCGAGATGAAATAGAGACTGCGACCGTCCGGCGAATACTGCGGATTGATCATCTTGGCGCTGTCAGCCAGATTGATCAGGCTCGTGTGTCCTGACTCCACATCCAAAAGCGCTATCTTTACCTTGGCGAAAGTCAGCGAGTCGAAATTCGTTCCCGGAACCTGATCAGTCACATACGCGAGCGTCCGGCTGTCGGGAGACCATGCCGGTTCCATCTGCGCATACCGATCATTGGTCAATTGCCGAAAGCTCTGATCCTGTATATCGTACAGATAGAGGTTGCCGATACCGCCGTGGGAGCCCGAAATCGCCACATAGCGTCCATCCGGCGACCATGCGAGGTTCGTCATGGCATCCATGTCAGTCGGTGTAACCGTGCGTTCTAGTTTCCTCGATTTGACGTCCAAAAATGCGATGGCGTTGTTGCCGTCCTTGAAGACGACAAACGCGAGTTTCTGGCCGTCGGGAGACCAGGTGCCGGCTGAATTGATGAAACGAAGGGCGTCAAAGTGTGCGTCGGTATTTGAACTTACCAGTTTATCGACGATTTTTCCGGTCCGGGCATCGACCAGAAAAAGGTCGAGCGTGAACACGTCTTTTTGCGAGATGACCGCCATGTATTTTCCGTCGGGACCGATCGACGGCGACATGTTGAATGCGTGCTTGCCGGCCATCAGCTTTTTGCCGATCTCATCGGGTTTGGTGCGGCCCTCCAGCTGGGGCTTGTATTCGTCGATTACGGCCTGCCGCCATTGATCGGAAAGCGAATCCGGAGATTGGGACATCACGTGCTGGAAAGCCTTGTCCCAATCGGTGCGCTGGACCGCGCGGAACAACTCGGGCACCACGGCGTCCCCCTTCATACCCGTTATCCATGCCCAGAACGCCTGTCCCCATCGGTATGGGAAATACTTTGCATTTCGGGACATCTGGTCGAAGCTGGGAACATCGTCGTTCAGGACCGCGTCCCTCAGCCACATGGCGGTCAACGGATCATCTCGCCCGATTGAAAGATACTCCGCCATCCCCTCGATAAACCATAAGGGCATTTGCCGCGAACTGAATACCTGCCGGCTGCCCTTCTTCATGATGCTGTATTGAAACGCGTGGACAAGTTCATGACCGATAACGTGGTTGTTTTGCTGGTAATCGCCGGTAAACGGGATAACGACACGGTCTTTCAGCCCCTCGGTCACTCCTCCCGTTCCCTGGCTTATGAGGCCGCTGATGACATTGGTTTGCTCGAAGTCCGCCTGGTTGGCGTAGAAGACGATCGGCTGTCCCGGTTCCAGCTGGTGGTCGAACAACTTGGCGTAGCGTTCGTACCATCTTTCGGCCATGCGACCGCCGTCCGTTGCCGCTTCCAGCTCCTCGGGATAGTAGTAAATTTTGAAGTGTTCGGTCTCGAGCGTCTTGAACTGAAAACTCTGGTACTGGATTTTGTTTCGGCCGAAGTATTGCGCCGACGAATCAACCGGCAGATAGATTGGCAAAAGGACGAGAATAAGGATTGCCCACCAAAACCTTTTATCGGCCGTCCGGTTCGAACTGTGCGTGTTCTCTGTCATACTATGTGCTCCATCAGGTAATTTTCCGTTCGTGCCACATTCCCGGTGTCGCCGAAAAACTTGGCGAACTTCCCGTTTTGAATATCTTCACTCCCAGTAGCGGGGCCTCCCGTAGTAGTCAAAGAGCACTTCCTCGTACTTCCGGTTAACCGGTTGGGAAGGATCCCATTCCGGGCTCTTTTCGATCGCGTCCTTTGTCAGACTTACGTAGACCCGCGATTCATCCCAGCTAACGCCGGTTATCCAGTTGGTGGCTACCAGTATGAGTCGACCCGGCAGCCAGTCACGGGTATCCACAACCAGATAGCGAATGGTCCAGGTATGGTCATCGATGATAAAATCTTCGATATGACCCACCCGGTCATCGGCTGCCCGAATATGATAGCCCTCGACTTCGTTTGTGCTTCGCAGGTGTGGATCGCCGGTATCTTCCCCGGATTTCTTTCCGGTTGATTCCTCCTGTTCCTGCCCGGCTTCTTCATCCGCCGGATATATGGCCGGGGGAAAAGCGCCACCGGTGATACCGCTTACCCAGTACGGCTGAAGTCCGTAGTATTCGAACAGCCTGGCCTCATGCTGTCTGGACACCGGTTCATCGGTATCGACAGTCGGGCTGTCTTCCACCTGCTGTTTAGTCAGGCTGACGGGAAAAGTGCGCATGACGCCGTCCGGCTCTCCCAGCTTCGACGGTGGGATCAAGACCTTGCGGTCCGGCAGCCAGTGGCCGGTGTCGACTACCAGATGGCGCAGTCGCCACTCGCGATCATCAAACAAAAGATCATCCACTTTTCCGATCTCACCGTCGGTGGCCATGATATGATATCGATGGAAATCCTTCACACTGCGCAGCATTCTTTGCTCTCCTCATTTCTATAGCAGCATGGCTCCGGCATTTGCATCCATTACACATACCTGACTAATGCAATGACAAACAGGGCGATAAGTACGATCCACACCAGCACGCCGATCATCATACCACTCTCACGTCGCCGGTCTACCTGTTCCAGGGCCTCGCGACGGTTTCGCGGTCTCCGTCCCGGCGGTATCAGGGTGCCGATCAATAGAGCCAGGAAGATTCCTACCACAACGAACGGGACCCAGTACAGGCCGCCCCAGTGGGGACCGGCTTTATGTATCCAGGCGCCCCCTGCCCATGTCGCCGCGAAGAGAATGAGCACCAGAAACACGATTGAGGGCCAGACCCCGATTCTTCCGGGTCGCTGCCAGCCGAAAATAGCGACCAGGATCAGGCTGAGTACGACTGCGATGAAAAATGCGAGGAGGGCTTCGGCTACAAGCATATTGTTATCTCCCGTTCTCTTGCTGACGATGTATCTGTTTGCCAGTTTGTTACGGCATCATCGTTCGACATATTTTTCTTCTCACATGCGGTTATTTGTTGGTGTGTCCACATCAGGCACCAGGTACTTGACCTTGAGCCGGTTATGTACTTCGGTTGCCCCGGCCTCAAACGCTCTCTGTTCCGCTTCATGCCGTGCGGCCCATGTGTTTACCGTTCCGGTGAGGGTGATGATACCCCCATCGACAGCAACGTTGATGTTCTGAGCATTGAGCCACGGGCTCCACACCAGCCGGCTTTCCACGTTCTCCTTGATCACTCGGTCACTTGGCCGTATCTGAGCCCGGCGGCTCTCTAAAAGGTTGACCACTCCGATGACGCCGTTAATTTGAGAGGCGACTTCGGCGGCGTGCTCTCTTTCAAAAGGCGTGTTTACCTTGCCGTCGAGGTACACAATCCCCTTGTCGGCTGTTACCGTAATATCAAACTTGTACAGGTAGGCGTCACGCCGCACCGTTTGCGTCACGGCGTCTTTCAGCGAATCGTCCGGGGGGATTATCTCCGGGTGAACGGCAATTTCGTTTTGAATATCCCAAACGCCCAGCGTGCTGAGAGCATCTTCAGCTGCCGCAAGCTTTGCTCCAAGGTTATTCACCGTTCCAGTCAGGGTGACAACGCCGCTGTCGACCGTGGCGTTGACCGGAAAAGGGGAGACGCGGGGGTCATAGGCAAAGGCGCTATATAGCGCGTCGGAAATTTTCGCGTCAGGAACGCCGGCATAGAGGCTGTCTCTGACCATACTCTCTCGAGCGTCGAATACAACCTCGAGGCTGTCGGTATTGACTGACCGGGTGCCGCTCACCCAGGCGTCGATTGTTGCCCGGGTCCTTTCAGCTGCGCTACCCACCCTGCCGCTGAGGGTTACGGCTCCTTCAGTGACGCCAACAACTATCAGTCCATCATCGACCCAGACATCGGAAGCCAGTCGTTCACGAATGTCGCGCAGGACTTCTTCATCACTCCGTTCCGGGGGATGACTGATCGCGAGTTCATTGTCGACCTCGACGACGCCGGCTATGGACGATGCTATTTGACCGGCAAGCTGTTTCTCCTGCCAGGATGACACAACACCTGACAGAACCACAACGCCGTTGCTGACAACAGGTTCGATATCGCGCCCTTCGGTCGCGGGATTCCCCCCGAGCGATTGATCGACATCGCGACTGAGAGCAGCGTCGCTTCGCTCGACGGGGCTGAGCGTCGTCTGGTTAACGACGGATCTCACACCCTTGATTGTCTCCGCGATGGCGGTGAGTCGTTGCTGCTGGAGGAGATTCTCGACCGTTCCGGTGAACCGCACAATACCGTCACGCGTCGAAATATCGACCTGGTTCGACGGTATCTCGTCGTGCAGTCTGAGCTCTTTTTGAATGGCTGTTGTTATTTCGCTATCTGAGAGAGACTTGGACAGGACCGGGGGTGAAACAGAAAGGAACAGTATAACTGCTGCAAGGGCTGTCAGCATCCGGGTGGTAAGCTGATAGTCTGCCGGGCGATCCTCCTGTCGAGTTGTAGCGTTCATTCGTCTTGCATCTTTCTGATGCGCCTGATGAAACAGGGCTGTTGAAGGTCATGTTCGCGGAGATCATGGCCTGTTTACACTCGCGCACGTGTTACCGATCTACTGTATGTTCTTGAGCGCATAGCGTACGGCATCGTCGACGTCGTATCGCACGGTCTCGATACCAGCCTGAAGGCGCTTGAAGCTCCGTGTCGAAGAAGTCTTTAGCCGGCTCACGCGGGATTCGAGCTGCTGGACACTGGAGAGTAACTCTCCAATACGGAAATAGTAGCCCGCTCTTGTGTTCGGCTCGGCCTGGTGTGCCTTGATTTCGAGCTGCCGGATCTTGGCCCGCCAATCCTGCACCTGTGCCTCCAACGACCTGAGGTATTCTTCACGTAGTTCCATTTCCGATTCCTCAATCTTGTTTACGAACGCATCTTCTTTCATCGGTTACGCCGGGCAGAGGTCCAGTATCATCTCGCGCAGTTGCTGTCGGCCGAGGTGGAGTCTGGTCCTGACAATTTCAACCGGAAGGCCGGTAATGTCGGCCAGGTCCGAATACGAAAATTCGCCCACGAAAAACAGCGCCACCATCAAGCGCAGATCATCCGGCAGATTTCTCGTCGTTTCCTGGATCTCTTCCCGCGAGATTTCCGAGAAAAACTCCTGGCCCGTGACGTCGATATAACGCAGTGCTTCAACCGGACGATACGAGAATTTCTCGTCGCCACTGTGGGAAGGATACCGGTGTGCGGTCCGGATGCGTGCCTCGGATTCCTCGATAGAAGCCAGGATAGTAAAAACCCATTTCTTGTAGTCGGTATCCTCCGGCAACTGACCGAAATGCCGGTACGCTTCCACCATCGTTTTTTGTGCCAGGTCCGCGGCCTCGGCATTAGTCCGGCCGAGATAGGTCGCCGCCGTGTAGATCTCGTCGAGATGGCTTAACACATTCTGCTCAAAACGGTCCCGTGTGTGTTTTGCTTCAGTGCTTTCCATATATTCACCTCTCGATCTGTGTTTTTCCATTTATTCTCACCCTCAGATGGCGTCGGTTAATAGCCAAAGTGCTTCTGCAGGGCCTCCTCGTAGCCTTGGTTTATCGGACTGCTCGGGTCGTATTCGGGACTTTTTCGAATCGTCTCCTGGTCGAGGTCGACGAATACCGCATACTCGTCGAAGCTGATTCGTTCGATCAGCTCGCTGGCGAGAAGGGTCTTCTTGTTCTCGTTCTCGTCGCCGGTGTCGATAACGAGGTATTCAATTTCCCATGATTCATCGTCCAGGAGGAAATCATCGACTCTCCCGATCCGGGCATCAGTCGCCTGGATTTCATATCCGACAACACTCTCGGCGCTGAGCAAGTCGGGGTCGCCCGGAACCGGATCCTGCGGAACGGAGTCTGCCTGTCGATCGCCGGTCATTTCATCGCCGGCGGGAATCGGCGGTCCGTAGTCTTCGCCGGTTATCCTGTCGACCCAGTACGGCTGCCAGCCGAAGTAGCTGTGCAGCTCTTCTTCCTTTTGCCGTGACAGAGGTTCGTCCTCTGAAATCTCGGGGCTATTCTCGATCTGATCGCGGGTGAGTGAGACCGGCAATTCGGACTTGTCCCACACAGGCTCCTGGAATTCCTGCGGTGGAACCAGCACGTCTCTGCCGGGAAGCCAGTCACTGGTATTGACCACGATGTAACGCACCGCGTAGTCGCCGTCGTCGAAAAGCAAGTCGTGGACCTGCCCGAATTCGCCGTCGGCGGCGAGCACGTTCAAATTGCGAAGGTCACTGAAGTTAATCAGCATGGTTCTTGAACTCCTTGTGGTCGTGTAATCAGGTTCGGCCTCTTTCGCCATCTAAATCGCGGTGACCGGGACGTCGAAATCTGTTCCGATAGCTCCGGCACGACACCGGTCGGCTACCCCTGAGGGACACCCCGGACCCGCGGTTCTAGAATAGCAGTTACTTATAGCTCATCGAAGGCCGCAGGGACTCGCGTTCCTTGAGCTTGGCCACGTACGCCTTGAGGATCATGTCTTCCATTTCGCGGCGCATGTCGCCGTTAGTCGGGTGGGCAATGTCACGATAACTGCCATCACGCCGTTTCCAGCTCGGCATGGACACAAAGTACCCGTCGGTGCCCTGGATGATCTTGCACCCACGCACAATAAAGCAGTCGTCAAAGGTTACGTTGACGAAGCCTTTGAGCTTGTCCTCATCGCGCAGAGTTACGCGGATGTCACTGATCTTCATTTTTTGCCTCCTGCTACCCGAGTGTTTGGTATGTCGCTTTGCAATTTCATCATTCTGAAATGTGATATATTGCTGATCACGTTTTGTTGAACACAAGAAAGCGGCAGACAAGCGAAAAGGTCAACACGAGTAGAGCAGGTAACGACCACGTATTGTATATACGTGGTAATCCCATACTGTAAGGGCAGCCAAAATTAAGCTCATTCTATTTGCTGATAATAACTTACCGGTTTTTTTGTGGCCTGATCCGGTGAGCGGCCGTACGTGCTTTTCCACTTGCGAATTCATGCTACGCATCTTTATATTAATACCGGACAGCACAAAAAGCTCGCGGAGGATACGAACTTCATCTCGATATCGTTCATAGACATTTTGGCTTTCACGCCTTGAGCGTGTCGAACCAAGAAGAAGGTTGAGTATGGACGAGCAAGAACAGGTTGGTATGAACCTGAATGTGATGAGAGACGCTTTCGATTTGTCACCCCATTCGACATTGATTCTGGACAGTGATTTTCGTGTGAGGGCGACCAATCGAGCTTTCTGTCAGATGTTTGGCCTCGGGCCTCAAGAAGCCGACGGCGTCGCATTCATCGAAGTCATTCCCCGACAATGGGATCTCGACGCTCTGGCCGTTTATCTTCGGGCAGTTCTGAACGGATTTGCGGAAACAGAGTATTTTGATGGAACATATAATGATGGTGGCCGGCAGCGTACTCGTCGCCTGACCGCCAGTCGGCTCGAAAGCGGATTTGATGACGACGAGGCATCATTGCTCGTGACCATGGTCGATATCAGTGAGCTGGGACAGGTGAAGGCCGTCCTTGATCAGGTCCAGGATCAACTGGTCGCCAGGGAACAGGACCATATCGGCCAGCAGCAGATGATGCTGGAGAAGAACGTGGAATTGGCAGACCGTGGCCATGAGCTGGAGGCGCTCAATCGTGATTTGGAGTCCTTCGCGTACTCGGTTGCCCATGATCTCAGGGCTCCCCTGAGGACCGTTCACGGATTTTCCGAAGCCATCGTCGAGGATTACGGCGATTCGCTGGATGAAAAGGGCAGAGAATACCTTGACAGAATTCTCTCCGCATCGGAGAATATGGCACGGCTGATCGAAGACTTGCTGTCGCTGTCCCGTGTATCGCAGGCGGCCCTGACGTTTGAGGAGGCTGACCTCAGCAACATAGTACACGACCTGGTAGGCGCCCTGCGCGATTCAGGAGATGGCCGGACAGTGGACGTGACGATAGTTGACAGAGCCGTTCAACATTGCGATACTAACCTGATGAGAATCGCTCTCGACAACTTGATCCGTAACGCCTGGAAATTCACGCAACATACGCCGCAGGCACAAATTGAGTTCGGCTTCAGAGACGATTCGGGGATGAGAGTCTATTTCGTTCGTGACAACGGCGCCGGATTCGACCCGAACTATGCCGACAAATTGTTTCTGCCTTTTCACCGTCTGCACTCCATGCGCGATTTTCCCGGTACCGGCCTCGGGCTGTCGCTGGCACAGCGAATCATCACCCGACACGGCGGCCGCATGTGGGCTGACGGGAAAGAGGACGAGGGAGCAACATTTTACTTTAGCCTGCCAAGCTTGCAGAAGGATGAATGATGCAGACACGGCCAATCCTGCTGGTTGAAGACAACCCTGATGACATCAGTTTGACGCTACGGGCGTTTGAAAAGGGGAATATTGCCAACCGGGTCATAGTCGCAGAGGATGGCGAGGAGGCACTCGACTATCTGTTTTCGCGGGGAAAATACGCGGACCGGGATCCTTCTTCGGCGCCGGCTTTCGTACTTCTGGATCTGAAGTTGCCCAAGGTCGATGGTATCGAAGTGCTTAAAGAGTTGCGTCAAAATGAGATGACCAAGACTTTGCCGGTAATCATTCTCACGTCTTCACGCGCCGATGTTGATGTGATGAACGGCTACAAGTGGGGAGCCAACAGCTACATCCAGAAGCCGGTCGACTTTACCCAATTCATCGAAGCAGTGAAGCAACTCGGACTTTACTGGCTCGTCCTGAACGAAGCTCCGCCAACAGGCAAGTGATCAATGTCCAGGCCGCTCAAATTACTTCTGGTCGAAGATTCGGCCGATGATGCAGCGTTGCTGCTCCGCGAACTGAAAAAGGGGGGATACGATCCCGCGCACCGGCGCGTGGATACGGCCGAGGCGATGACCCTGGCGCTTCAGGAGGAATGGGACCTCGTCATAGCCGACTATGTCATGCCGGAGTTCAGCGGCCTGGAGGCGCTTAAGGTATTACAGGCAAGCGGTCGAGACTGTCCCTTTATCATCTTGTCGGGAGGTATCGGCGAAGATATCGCTGTCGATGCCATGAGGGCCGGTGCCCACGACTATATCATGAAGGGGAACATGGCCCGCCTCCTGCCGGCCATCGAGCGTGAATTGGCCGAGGCGAGGATACGGGCGGAGCACCGTAAGGCGGAGGAGGCCCGTCGCGCAACTGAACGCCAGTATCGCGAAGTTGTAGACAACGCCAGGGAAGGGATCGCGGTTGTACAGGATGACCGGTTCAAATTTGTCAATCCCTTCATGACCTCGATTACCGGTTTTTCTGAAAAGCAGCTGATGGAGAAAACAGCAGCCGAGTTCGTCCATGCCGAGGATCGCAGCGATTTCCAGAAACGTGTCTATGTCGACTCAGTGCTCGGCGACACCGTATTGCAGCACACCTTTCGCCTGGTTCGCGAGGACGGCGGCGTTCGATGGCTCCGCAATAACGGCGTCGTGATCGATTGGGAAGGTCGTCCGGCGACGCTGAATTTCCTCGAGGATATCACGGCGCGCAAAGAAATGGAAGATGCCCTTGTCGAATCTCGCGAACAATTCCGCCTGTTCATGAAATATATTCCGGGGTTTGCTATAATAAAAGATGATGTGGGCCATTCGCTTTATGTGAACGAACGCGTGGCAGATTTCTTCGGGCGTCCTACGGAAGAGATTCTGGGAAAAACAGACTTCGAATTATGGCCAGGGAACGTCGAAGTTTCAGCGTGGCGCAAGGACGATCTGACGGTGATCAAAACGGGAAAGGTGATTGAACGGGTTGAAGTGCTGGAGGCTAAAAACAGGACAGTAGCGCTTTTGACATATAAGTTTCCCATCTTCAAGAAGGACGGCCAGACGCTGGTCGGAATAATGGCAATTGATATAACGGAGCGAAAAGAAACCGAGGACGAACTCAAGACCACGAAGGAACAATTGGAGATTGAGCGAGAGGCGCTGGAGAAAAAGAACGTGGCGCTGGGAGAGATTCTCCAACGTATCGAAACTGAGAAGGACGCCCTCAAGCACCAGTTTGCCACCAACGTAGAGGAGGCGATTTTACCGACGTTGATGAGACTCAAGGAAGCTGCCGGTGAGACCATGCGGCGTAACTTTGAGTTGATAGAGCATGAACTTCGTGATATCGCCTCACCGTTCCTGACTGAAATGAAGGGTAAGTTCACCCGGCTCTCTCCACGGGAACTTGAGGTCTGCCGGCTCATAAAGAACGGGATGACCACCAAAGAAATCGCCGAAGTTTTGAACCTCTCACCGATGACCGTTCAGAAGCATCGGGAAATCATCCGCAAAAAACTCGGACTGGTGAATAACCAGACCAACCTCAATACCTATCTGCAATCCATGAAGTAGCCCATCGCTATTGAACCCGCCGCTTCGCAGGGCTCACGTTATCAACCCTGTTTCGGGCGTTGTAACGCATTTGCTGACAATAACTTGTGAGATTCGCCCTTGACAAAATGGAGAAATAGGGTATACTTACGTTAAGTTATGAATACTTCAATGACAGACACTACAGGCCGACGACTCTCAACATCCGCAAATTCCAACCGGTATTGGTGGCGTTGGTGTATCGATATGCCTGAGAGCGGGTCTGTCGTGGAGTATCTACTGAAATAGACAAATAAGAACCACGGATATCGAAACAGCCCACTGTCAGGCAACTGACAGTGGGCTGTTTCTTTTTATCAGAGGCACCACATGAGCACAAGATTAGAAGTTGGCGCATCACATGCCCGCAGGGTTAAAAAGCTGATCATCCGACGGATGCCCGCCGACCTCGAGACGCCGGTATCAGCTTTCCTCAAGTTGAAGGACCACGGCGCGAAACTTCTCTTGGAATCGGTCGAAAGTGGCACAATTCTCGGCCGATATTCATTCATCGGTATCGCGCCCACCACCCGAATCGTGGTCGACCACGTGAACGTAACCATGTTTACATCCGACGGTCGCGTCACTGTCCCGTTCAACCGGGGCGATAGCGGGGAAGGACCGCTCGCTCCCATAAAACAACTGCTGGACTCTTATGAAATCCACGGCGGAAACGCTCGCCCGCCTCTCCTGGGCGGTGCGGTGGGTTATATCAGCTATGACCTGGCGCGTCATTTCGAGCGAATCCCTGATTCGTCCCGCGATTCACTGGGTCTGCCGCTGGCGACATTCTATCTGATCGATACGCTGCTCGTCTTCGATCATGTCAAGCGAAGCCTGGAATTTCTTGCCCTGGCAGATGAATCGGATGAACAGAGAGTGCAGAAGAAGGTTGACAATCTTGTCGCGGCCACACAGGCGCCGCTGAAAATCCATGAAAAGTCGTCGGTGGAGCCTGTCCATCGCGAATTGAAGTCGAATTTAAGTCGCGAAGCGTTCTGCTCCGCGGTCGAGGCAATCAAGGAGTACATAGCTGCCGGTGAAGTCTATCAATTGGTGCTTTCTCAGCGGTTGAGCGGCGAGACCGAGGCTGACCCGTTCTCCATCTACCGTGCCCTTCGTATGCTAAACCCTTCTCCTTATCTGTTCTACCTCGATCTAGACGAAACGAAACTCATCGGCTCATCACCGGAAGCACTCGTGCGTCTCTCGGGACGACGGGCGACCGTCAGACCGATAGCCGGAACCCGCCCGCGGGGACAGACAGTCGAAGAGGACCGGAAGCTTGCGTCGGAGTTGCTGGCCGACGAGAAAGAGCGCGCCGAACACGTCATGCTGGTCGACCTCGGCCGAAACGACCTTGGCCGCTGCTGCGAGTTCGGGTCGGTGACGGTCAACGAGTTCATGAAGGTGGAGCAATACTCTCATGTCATGCACATAACGTCGAATGTCACCGGCACCCTTCGTGACGAGTTCGACCAGTTTGACCTGTTCCGCGCAGCCTTTCCGGCGGGTACGGTAAGCGGCGCTCCAAAGATCAGGGCCATGCAGCTTATAGAGAAATTGGAGGGGCTTAAGCGCGGACCGTATGCAGGCGCCGTGGGTTATTTCAGCCTTTCCGGCGACATGGATTGGTGTATCGCCATACGGACAATCGTTATGAAACAACGATCATTCTATCTTCAAGCCGGTGCCGGCGTAGTAGCCGATTCAGTGCCTGAAAGGGAGTACCGGGAGACGATGGACAAACTTGCCGCGCTGAAAAAAGCCATCGAAATAGCCGAGGAGGGCATCTGATGATTCTCATTATAGATAATTATGATTCTTTCACGTTCAACCTGGTTCAGTATGTCGGCGAACTGGGTTGCGAAGTTCACGTGATGCGCAACGACGAAGTTACAGCAGCTCAGGTTGCCTCGATCAATCCGAGCCACGTGATAGTCTCACCCGGACCCGGCGAGCCGGAAGGGGCCGGCAACTCGGTCGAAGTCATTCGCTACTGCAGTGACAGCATTCCCATTCTGGGAGTTTGCCTCGGCCATCAGTGTATCGCTCACGCTTTTGGCGGAAAGGTCGTGCGGGCGGGGCGGCTCATGCACGGCAAGACATCCAGAGTCTTCCATCACGGCAACAGCATATACCAGGGACTGCCAAATCCTTTCACGGCGACGCGCTACCACTCTCTGATGGTTGAGGAAGAGTCGTTGCCGGATAACGTTCAGGTGACCGCGTATACGTCGGAAGGGGAAGTGATGGGAATACAACTGCGCGACCGGCCGGTGACCGGCGTCCAGTTTCATCCGGAGTCTATACTGACCGAACACGGCCGGCTCCTCTTGACAAATTTCATCAGCAGGAGATAGATCATGATTGCCGAAGTAACCCAAAAGCTTGTTCGTCGCGAGCATTTGACCGCCGGGGAGAGCCAGATGGCTGTCGACACGATCATGTCCGGGCAGGCCAGCCCGGCGTTGATCGCTGCATTCGTGACCGCCCTTCGTGTAAACGGGGAGACAACCGACGAAATCCTGGGAGCGGCGCGCACCATGCGGGCGAGGGTCACGCGCATCCATCATAAGAAACCTGTCCTCATTGACAACTGCGGGACGGGCGGAGACGGCGCCGGGACGTTCAACATTTCGACCACGGCCGCTTTTGTTCTTGCGGGCGCCGGCCTGACCGTGGCCAAGCACGGCAATCGAAGCATTTCGAGCCGGTGCGGAAGTGCCGATGTACTTCAGGCACTCGGGGCCAGAATCGATTTGACACCGGAGCAGGTGGGGCGGTGCATCGATGAAATCGGCATCGGCTTCATGTTCGCGCCACTTCTTCATCCGGCCATGAAAGCGGTGGCGCCTGTCCGTAAGGAACTTGGATTCCGCACTATCTTCAACATACTGGGCCCGCTCACAAATCCTGCTTTTGCCACCCACCAGGTTATCGGCGTGTTTGATCCGGAGTATACGGAGGTCATTGCCGAGGCGGCGGCGGCTCTCGGAGTCCGTCGAGTGTTTGTGGTGCACAATTATACCGGGATTGATGAACTCGCTCCCACCGGAGTGAACAAGATATCTTCGATATCCAATGGTTCGGTGAGTACTGAGGAGCTGGATCCGTCGGAACTCGGGTGCCGGCCCTGCTCGGTGGCCGATCTTGCCGGTGGATCGGCGGAAGACAACGCACGTATTACACTGAGTGTCTTGAAAGGAGAACGCGGTCCGGCCTATGACACGGTGCTTCTCAATGGCGCGCTTGGTCTGCTCGCCGGCGAAGTGGTGACATCGTTGTCCGAGGGTGTGAGCATGGCGCGCGAGATTATTGACCGCGGCAAAGCGTTCGAACGGCTCGAGGAATTCATTCAATACACGAGCGGATTGCAGAATGTTGCCTGAAATACTCGCCCATAAACGTCGTGAGCTGGCATCGCTATGCAAGCGATCTGTCGTTAATATGGAACGAGAGATTGCCGACCTGCCCGCCACGAGAGATTTCGAAAGTGCTCTGCGCAAGACAGGACATATCTCGCTGATTGCGGAAATCAAACGACGATCGCCGTCGAAGGGCCGTCTCTTAAGTCACCTTAATCCTGCCGTAATGGCGCAGTTGTATGAGTCGGCGGGCGCCTCTGCGGTGTCTGTACTCACGGACAGTCGTTACTTCGACGGATCGGATTCCGACCTGATTGCTGCGCGAAAAAGCATCTCACTGCCGGTGCTGCGCAAAGATTTCATTGTTGATGAGTACCAGGTGCTTCAGTCACGATTGATCGGCGCCGATGCCATTCTCCTTATCGTTGCCGCGTTGTCACCTGAAGAACTCATGTGTCTCTCACGGCTGGCCGGAAATGTCGGGCTCCACGTTTTGACAGAGGTGCATGACGAGAGGGAAATCGAGGCTGCCGTGAATGCGGGTTCCAGAGTTATCGGCATCAACAATCGCAATCTGAAAACGTTTGAGGTTTCGCTTGCCACGACGGAAAGACTTCGCCCGCTTATACCGAGCGACATCGTATGTGTGAGCGAAAGCGGCTTGAAGAGCCGCGAGGATGTTCTCCGGGTTCGGGAGGTGAGAGTCGATGCTGTATTGGTTGGAGAAGGAATAGTCAGCGCCGAAGATCCCGCCGGACAGATCAGGAAATTGCTGGGGGTGCAATCATGACGAGGATTAAGATATGCGGAATCACAAACACGGCCGATGCCCTGGCGGCATGCGAACACGGTGCGGATGCCATCGGTTTTGTCTTTGCCCCGAGCCCTCGTCAGATATCGCCGGAGGCAGCCCGAGAGATTATCCGGGCGATACCGCCGTTCATTACGATGGTGGGCGTGTTTGTCGATGAGCCGGCCGACAGAGTCCGGGAAATTGTGCGATTCTGCAACCTCGATGCCGTGCAATTACACGGCAACGAGAGCCCTGATTATATCGCCGGACTCGGTATGCCGGCGATCAAGGGCTTTCGGGTGAAGAACAAGGCGACTATCGACTGCATATATCAATTCAAATTGAAATGGTTTTTACTGGACACATATATGCCCGGTACGGCCGGGGGGAGTGGCCGGCCGTTTGACTGGACTATCGCGGCCGATGCCGCCCGCCTGGGGCGAATGATACTGGCCGGTGGACTGACCGCAGACAATGTCACGACAGCGCTGGCGACAGTGCGCCCGTATGCGGTTGACGTCTCGAGCGGTGTCGAAGTCGCTCCGGGGAAAAAAGATCACGGCAAGATACAACAATTCATTCACGAGGTACGCACGTGGGATTACCGAACAAAAGAGGCTACTTTGGAAGGTTCGGCGGACGGTTTGTTCCGGAGACGCTGATGGCCGCTCTGCTCGAACTGGAAAGCGAATATACACACGCAAAAAAGGACCCGGAATTCCGGAAAGAGTTAAAGCGCCTGCTCCATTCGTACTCCGGCCGGGAAACACCACTCTATCACGCCGCCCGGCTTACGGCCGCATGGGGTGGTCCGAAGATTTATCTCAAGCGCGAAGACCTCAATCACACCGGTGCTCATAAGATCAACAACTGCCTGGGTCAGGCGTTGCTGGCGGTTCGGATGGGAAAGAAACGGGTTGTTGCCGAAACCGGTGCAGGCCAACACGGGGTCGCAGTCGCAACGGTGGCCGCATTATTCGGCCTCGAGTGCACGATCTACATGGGGGCGGAAGATATGCGTCGACAGGCGCCAAATGTTGACCGTATGAAGCTCCTTGGCGCGGCGCCCGTTTCCGTGACAAGCGGCAGCGCTACCCTGAAAGATGCAACGAACGAGGCGATGCGTGATTGGGTTGCCAGCGTGGGCACGACTCATTACATCATTGGCTCGACCGTGGGACCGCATCCATTTCCAATGATGGTACGGGACTTTCAATCGGTAATCGGGAAGGAGACACGCCGCCAGATTCGAAAGCTCGAGGGACAGTTGCCCGACCTGATGGTAGCCTGTGTCGGGGGCGGGTCGAACGCCCTCGGAATGTTCTATCCGTTCCGAAACGATGTCGGTGTACGTCTGGTCGGGGTGGAATCCGCGGGTGACGGATTGGCGACGGGAAAGCATGCTGCCACACTCAAATGCGGGCGTCCCGGAGTCCTCCACGGGAGCTTGAGCTATTTGCTTCAGGACGTACACGGGCAGGTATCGCCAACTCACACGGTATCGGCCGGTCTTGATTATCCCGGCGTGGGGCCCGAGCATGCGTTTTTTCATGACTCCGGACGGGTCGAATATCTCACGGCGAAAGACAGTGAGGCGGTAGCGGCCTTCCTTGAGCTCACCGGATTGGAAGGCATCATTCCCGCGCTAGAGTCCTCGTTCGCACTGGCTGCTGCAAGGCGGCTTGCTCGCACCATGCGTCGCGAACAATTGATTGTTGTGAACCTCTCCGGACGTGGTGACAAAGACCTGGCAAATGTCCAGAACGCCATCGCCGCCAACTCAAAAAGCGCATGCTCGAAAAAGAGACGAACCATTACGGAGGTGCGGGCATGACCATAGCAGAGGCTTTCATCAAAACGGCAACCAACGGCCACCGGGCGCTGATTCCGTATTTTACGGCCGGCTATCCATCGGAAGAGGAATTCATCGAGATCGTTTCCATGTGCCTGCAGGATGGGGCGGATATTGTCGAAATAGGCATTCCGTTCTCAGATCCGGTGGCCGACGGCCCGACTATCCAGTATGCCTCGCAACAAGCGCTTATCAGCGGGATAACAACCGCGAGAACACTTGAGTTACTGCACAGACTTGACAACCCGCTCGGCAAGCCGATGGTGATCATGAGCTATTTGAACCCCGTACTCCAGTACGGGTTGAAGACGTTTATCGGCGATGCTTACGATGCCGGCGTGCGTGGGCTTATTATTCCCGATCTCATCTGCGATGAGGCGCGAGAGATCGAAAAGCTCTCGGACTGTGGTGGGATAGACCTGATTCACCTGTTGGCGCCGACCTCGACGGCGGACCGTCAGGAGATGATTTTGAATCGCTCGCGGGGATTTGTCTATCTCGTCTCGGTGGCAGGTGTAACCGGAGCGAGGCGTGACCTTCCAGACGACCTAAATCAATGGGTGACGAGTGTTCGCGACAAAAGTCCGATCCCGGTCGCGGTCGGGTTCGGCATATCCGGTCCGGAGCAGGCCAGACGGGTGTCACAAGTTGCGGATGGCGTCATTGTCGGGAGCGCCATAATCAACATCCTGAAAAACGGTACCAGTTCTCGAGTGCGTGTCAGAAAGGCACACCAATTCGTGAAACAACTCAAGAAAGCAATCGCGCGATGAATAACGGTCGGCAACGTCATGCAGTGAGGTCATTATGACAATAGTAGTTATGAGGGACCGAGCCTCAGTGAAGGATATCAGCACGGTAATCCGCAAGGTCGAAGAACTCGGATTTCAGCCGCATTTGTCACAGGGAAACGGTCGAACAATGATCGGCATGGTGGGTAGCGGACTCGAGACCGAGGTTTCCGTATTTCTCTCGCTGCCCGGCGTTGAGGATATCCTGCCCGTGGAGAAGCCGTTCAAGCTGGGCAGTCGGGAGTTCAAGCAGGATCCGACACAGGTCGTTGTCGGTGATATTGTCATAGGCGGCAAGGCGATCATTGTCATGGCCGGACCGTGCGCCGTTGAAAGCCATGACCAGACCTTGAGTGCTGCTCGGGCGGTCCGCGAAGCCGGCGGACATATCCTTCGCGGAGGGGCCTTCAAACCAAGGACGTCGCCCTACAGCTTCCGCGGTCTCGGTGAGGAGGGGTTAAGAATCCTCGCCGATGCTCGTAAGGCAACCGGGTTGCCGGTTGTGACCGAAGTTGTGACACCGCAGGATGTCCCGCTGGTTTGCCGGTATGCCGACATTCTCCAAATCGGCGCCCGTAATATGCAGAATTTCCCCCTGCTGGAGGCTGTCGGCGCTATTACCACGCCGGTCTTGCTGAAACGGGGGCTTATGTCGACAATCGAGGAGTTGCTGATGTCTGCCGAGTATATTCTGGCGGGCGGCAATCCCAATGTCATGCTGTGCGAAAGAGGGATACGGAGTTTCGAGAAGTACACGCGCAACACGCTTGACATATCGGCGGTACCGATTCTGAAACGGCTGAGTCATCTGCCCGTGATAGTCGACCCTTCGCACGCAACGGGCCAGCGGTATCTGGTG
This sequence comes from uncultured Ignavibacteriales bacterium, assembly GCA_964396245.1. Lineage (GTDB taxonomy): Bacteria > Zixibacteria > MSB-5A5 > GN15 > FEB-12 > CAYNEO01. The sequence goes on along the minus strand of CAYNEO010000007.1, from coordinate 41,172 downwards.
AGACCGGTTGCGAAAGCGGCTATCGCCGCGGGAGCGGATGGACTGATTATCGAGACTCATCCTGATCCGGACAAAGCGCTATCAGACGGTGGACAGTCTTTGACTTTGGAGCAATTTACGGAACTGATGAAAGAACTGAACCTGCTGGCGCCGGCGCTGGGAAGATCATAAAAAGAATTATCTTGTCCTTGACCAACGGAGAAGCCCGGCAGTTATGCCGTTAACTGCCGGGCTTTGCTGTATCGTTCAACTCACCTTAGCAGGGATGTCTGCTATTCCGGTGTGTAATTCACATTAAGCTCGTGGAACAGGAACGTCCAGGTATCGGTGTCTTCCGAGATTTCGGCGCTGCGCGATGTACCATAGCCATGTCCGGTTCCGGCGCTGGTCCGCAACAGAATCGGCAGACCGGAGATATTGGCGGCCTGGAGTGCTGCGATCATTTTCCGTGACTGATACGGATCCACGCGGCCGTCGTTCACTCCGGCCAGCATCAACACGGCCGGATACGCGGTGCTGTCGACAACATGATGGTACGGCGAGTAGGCGTAAAGTGCCGCAAATTGTGCTGAGTCCTTAACGGTGCCGAATTCGGTAATGTTGAAAACGCCGTTCGGTTCGAGCTCGGTCCGGAGCATATCATATATTCCTGCGGCCGACACGACCGCCCGGAACAACTCGGGGTGTTGCGTGAGCGCGGCGCCCATAAGCAGACCGCCGTTACTGCCGCCCTGAATGGCAAGCTTCCGGGGGTTAGTATAGTTCTCGTTGATCAGGTACTGTGCGCACGCGACGAAATCGTCGAAGACATTTTGCTTATTGGTCAGATTTCCGGCCCGGTGCCAGGCTTCGCCAAACTCACCGCCGCCGCGGATATTCGCCACGACATAAACACCGCCACTGTTGAGCCACATAATGCGGGTAGCGTCGAACGAGGGACGCATGCTGATTCCGTAACCGCCGTAGCCGTACAGGATAGTGGGGTTCTTGCCGTTCAACTCAACCCCTTCCTTATGAATGATGGTCATCGGTACCTTGGTGCCGTCCTTCGAAGTGGCAAACGCCCGTAAGACACTTATGTGATTGAAATCCGCCGGAGTCGTCATGTAGAGCATGGTTCGTTCCGAAGCCGGCATGGACGGTTCGTACCGGTACCAGGCCGGCGGTTGGACATAGCTCGTGATATCGACCATGATCGTATCACCCTGCAGGCGGAAAGCACTCTTGGCTGTCGAAACTGGCTGCATCGGCACCTCGTTTACCAGCTTGCCGGAGCGGTCATACATGATCACCCGCGAGGGTCCGCCGAGAAGCATGATAACATATAGTCGCGTGTCGGTCGGCAAGAATTCCTCGATGGGGCCCTCACCCTCGGGAACGACCAGTTTCGCCCTCTTCAGGTCCGGGTTTTTGGGTGACAGGCTGAGAATTTTTCCATTCGAAGCGTCTTTGTGAGACAGCAGATAGAGCTGGTCATCCGGCGCGAAAACGATGGTCGGGATTTCATCCGAGAACTGAGTAATCTGCGTCCACTTGCCGTTAGGGCCGAGCAGGTAATGGGCATATTCACCACCGTCACCGTTGGCGACAGTCGCGAGAATGTAATTCCCGTCGTAGGAAGTGGTGAGTTCGATCTCGGCGATGTTCGGGAATTCCTTGCCGATCACGTAGCTGTCGTCGCCGGGATCCGTCCCGAGTTTATGGTAGTACACCTGCTGGTAAAACAGGAGATCTTCCTCCGGTCGTTCGCCTTCAGCCGGATACCGTGTGTAGTAGAATCCATTGCCCGATTTATTCCAGGCGACGCTGCCGCCGGCAGTCGGCCCGTTGACATTTGGTATAATGTCAGGAAGTTCCTCACCCGTGGCGACGTTGTAAACATGAACGGTGCCCAACTCACTACCACCCTCGGACAGAGAGACCGCGACCAGTTTACCGTCGAGCGAGGGGGTGTAGAAATCGATCGACGTCGCCCCGGTGGTGTCTACCTTGTTGACATCCAGGACGACCTGCTGGGTGGTGGTATCATACGCCGAAGTCAGCGTCACGAGTTGCGGCTGCTCGAGTGTCGGCGCCGATTTGAGGGCAAACAGCAGGCCACCCTCATACTGCATGCTGTAGTACTCCGGCGATTCTCCTTCGTAGAGTGCTGTCAGCCGCCGGCTGATTGCCTCGCGGTCGTGGATCTTGTCGAGATAATTATGAGTGTACTCATTTTGGTTGTCGATCCAGACCTGAACTTCCGGATCTTCTCCGTCCTCGAGCCAGCGGTAATTGTCGGTCACCTTTATGCCATAATACTCGTCGACGACGGGTCTCTTGGCAGTCTCCGGCGGCTGCGCTGTCTGCTTCGAGCAACTCAGACCGGCGACGACGATTGTCAGCCCGAGGATTGTACTGAGCACTCCGTTTGCCTTACGCATATGAACTCCTTTGCTGCGCATGCTATCGTTAAAACTGTTATGTACAACAAATTGAGAACGTTCCCGTTCACACATTTTGATTGATATGTGCATGGATTGTTCCCGCGCCCGTTAACAGGATTTCTTACGTCACCACCTGTTAAACGTAGACACGTCGGGATAACTTGTCAAGGTGATAGTCATACAACTGGTTATATGATTGGCGCGCAATTCTTCGGATCGGGAAATCGGTCCATCCCTGCCGGTCCGCGCTGCGGAATCTACGAGGTGTGACTCTCAAGGGACACCGTGACATGCTTCAAAAAAAAGCGTTGACTAAGGGAATCAAGGTTGTTATGTTTTTGCCGATCTGAGACAGACTTATCCTGAACGCGCAATTTCGCTGGAGCTTCTGGTGGGTGATGGTGATCAAAGCAGGCGGGGTTTTCTAAACTGGATCATCCGGGGCGGCTTGCTGGCGCTCCTCGGAGCCATCTTTTATCCCATATATCGTTTTGTCGTTCCCCCGCCCATTGCCGAGGCCAAGGTATCTCAGGTAACACTTGATTTCAAAGTGTCTGACTTGCAGGAGACGCCCGAAGATTTCAAGATTTTCAAGTTCGGGCGCGATCTTGGAATTATCCTGGTGACTCCCGAGGGCGAAGTCAAGGCGTTTTCGGCGATATGTACCCACCTGAGCTGTACGGTGCAATACCGACCCGATCAAGCAATTATCTGGTGTGCCTGTCACAATGGGAAATATGATCTCCAGGGCCGCAATATCGCCGGTCCGCCACCGCGGCCGCTTGAAGAGTACACGGTGCACGTTGATGAAACTACCGGCGAAATAGCCGTTGCAAAGCAGACAGCCTGATGAATAACCGCGAGAACTCGGCGCAATCTATCGGACAGAAATGGTACCGGTGGCTTGATGCCCGGCTGAAAATCAGTCCCCTTGTCGACTACATGTCGCATAAGGCAGTACCGATGCACGGGAGCATGATCTGGTACTACTTCGGCGGAATGGCGCTGTTTTTCTTCATCGTACAGGTCATCACCGGTATTCTGTTGCTAATGTACTACCGGCCCGGGGCCGATTCGGCATACGAGTCGGTGAAGTTCATCGTCTCTGATGTAACGTTCGGCTGGCTCGTGAGGTCTATCCATTCCTGGTCGGCAAACCTGATGATCTTGGCTGCTTTCATCCACATGTTCTCGGTCTTTTTCACCAGTGCTTTCCGTAAACCTCGCGAAATGACATGGGCGTCCGGCGTGATTCTACTCGGGCTGGCAATGGCGTTCGGTTTTTCCGGTTATCTTCTCCCGTGGAACGAGCTCTCCTTTTTCGCGACGCGGGTCGGGACAGGCATGGCCGGCGCAATCCCGGGGATTGGCGACTGGTTGATGAAAGTAATGCGCGGCGGAGATAATGTCACCGGAGCAACTATTGGCCGATTCTTTGGTTTTCACGTTGCCGTCCTCCCTGGTATCACGACCCTGCTGATTGCACTGCACTTGTTTTTTATTCAGCGGCAGGGGATGTCGGAGCCGGTCGAGTGGGCCGAGGTACCGTCAGCGCAGAAGAGATGGATGCCGTTTTTCCCGAATTTCGTTATGCGGGAGGCGTTGGTCTGGCTGATCATGCTCAACTTGCTCGCGGTCCTCGCGGTCTTCTTCCCGGATGGAATAGGACCGGTCCACTGGTCTCTGGGGGCCAAGGCAGACCCGTTTGCACCGCCGCCGGCGAATATCCGTCCCGAGTGGTACTTCATGTTCGCTTTCCAGGCGTTGAAATTCCTGCCGGCTCACGTACTGTTCATCGAAGGCGAACTTCTCGGGGTCATCATCCTGAGCATAGGCGGGTTGGTCTGGTTTCTCATTCCGTTTTTCAGCAAGGCTGACGAACGGCGGCCGCCCTCACGGGGCGTAATTGCTTTTGGCGTCGTTGTCCTGCTCTTTATCGCAGTCATGACCGTGCTGGGGTATACACTGGAGTGATGTCGATATGTCGCGAGTAAAATATATACTCTTTTCACTGGCTATCCTGAGCCTGATCGGTACTCCGTACGCCTTTGCGGACCAGTGCTACGAATGCCATCAGTTGTGGGAGGAGGGCGACGAGGCTCCATCCGTCCGTTTCAAGCATGACGTCCATTTCCAGGCCGGGCTGGGTTGTTCTGATTGTCACGGCGGCAATCCCGAGCTCGATGACATGGACGAGGTTCGGGCAAGCAAGGGTTATAAGGGCGTTCCCACCGAACGCGAGATTCCGGAGTTCTGTGGTTCCTGCCACAGCGATCCGACCTACATGATCAAATTCAATCCGTCGTTGCCGACCGATCAGCTGGAGAAATATCGCACGTCGATACACGGCGAACGACTTCTCGGCAAAGGCGACACCAAGGTGGCCAACTGTGTTTCCTGCCACTCCGTTCATAATATACGCAGTCCCCAGGTACCGGCCTCGACTGTGTATCCCATGAATATCCCGTCAACCTGTGCGGCCTGTCATGCGGACAAGGATTATATGAGCGGATACCACATCCCGACCGACCAGTACAGCGACTATATCAAGTCCGTACACGGCGTGGCTTTGCTCGAGAAAAAAGATGTCTCCGCTCCCGCCTGCAACGATTGTCACGGCAACCACGGCGCCACGCCGCCGGGCGTCACGTCTATTTCAGCGGTGTGCGGGACCTGCCATGTCCTGGAGTCAGAGCGATTCTCCCATTCACCGCATAAGGAGGCATTTGATGCCGCCGACATTCCCGAATGCGAGTTCTGTCATTCCAATCACCTGGTCAAAAAGCCTCAACTGTATTGGGTGGGCACGTCCGATTCGGCTCTCTGCGTGCAGTGTCATTCGGAGGGAGAACCCGGACTGGAAACCGCCGCCGGTATTCATGAGGCTCTGGCGAGCATGAACCAGGCGTACGACACCGCCTCGGCTTTGATCGAGAGAGCGGACAACATGGGGATGATGGTCACGGACCTCAAGTTCCAGTTGAAAGACGTAAATCAGGCAGTGATTAAATCCCGGGCGATGATTCACACTTTCAATGTAGACAGTGTCAAGGCTGTCGTTGAACCGGGGTTGGAGACGGCCCGGCAAACAGAGGATGCGGCCCTCGGCAAGATCGATGATTACTATTTCCGGCGTAAAGGGCTCGGCGTGGCGACACTGATCATTACGATACTCGCGGTTGGTCTCTTTCTGAAGATTCGCTCGATGGAAAAGCGTAAGGCTGGTTAAGGCCGTCTATCCCGCTAATTGCTATTATTCACTGCAACAATGGAACTCTTCGGGTTGGGTATAGTGCCGGGGATGGTGCGTGGCGCGGTTTCCTGTCACTCCGGCTCGCAGGTAGCCGCTGCGCCGACGGCAGGATGCCCCGGACGCGGCGCCTGACCGGGTTGGATAATCGCTTCCTTTTTGGCGCGACTTGCTCGGGATGTGACAATCAGTGCGACGCTCGTGATGATCACAATTGAGCAGAACAACGTCCACGGGGAAAACGGTTCTCCGGCCAGAATGCTCCCAAGAGCCAGGGCAATGACCGGATTGACGAAGGCGTAGGTCGCCACCTTCGATGGCTCGGATACCTTGAGCAGCCACACATACACGGCATAAGCGGTCGAACCGAACACCGCGAGATAAGTCAGCGATACGAGCGAACGCCATGACACCGCATCGACATTGAGGGATGTAAACTCGCCCGTTATGACGGCCAGGACCATGAGCACCGCACCACCGGCCAGCATCTGCATGCTTACCGCCTGAACCTGCGACGCCGGGGATGGTGCGCGCCGCGAATATAACGAACCCGAGGCCCAGGAAAGTGACGCCAGTGTGAGCATCAGCGCTCCCCATCCGCTCACCTCATTCCATCCGCCGATTTCCGCAGGGTTAATGAGCAGAACGTAACCGGTGAGCCCGAGCACAAGCCCGATAATTACTGTGCTGCGCGGTCGCGTGCCGTCGGGTCGGAGCCATTCCATGAGAACAATCCATACGGGGATTAAGGCGACCATAAGGGCGGCAAGCCCCGAGGGGACCGTCTGCTCGGCATATGTGACCAAGCCGTTTCCGATACCGGCCATAAGGGTCCCCAATATCGCGGCGTACATCCAATGGGAAGCTTTTGGTCGCGGTGCCCCGCGCAGGTGTGTCCACGCATAGAGTGCTGAGCCGCCGACCAGGAATCGAATGCCGGCCAAAAGAAACGGCGGAATAGTCGCCACGCCCAACCTGATAGCGAGGTAGGTTGATCCCCAGATGAGGTAGATGGCCGCAAAACCGGCGATTATGGCGGTCCGTGATGCGCGAGGCATTTAGAGCAGTCTCCTGTTATTTGCCGCCCGATGACCGCCGTTCGATATCGATCGGCACCCGGCAAGTTTCTTTGTACGTCTCCATCACGATGGTCGTGCGCGTTGATACGATCGATTTGATGGCGCCAACTTTGTCCCTGATAATTTCAGTAAGCGCGCTGGTGTCGTGAGCCCGGATTTTGATGAGATAGCAATCTTCGCCGGCGATATTATAGACTTCCTGAATCTCCGGGATTTGCGCCAGTTCTCCTCCCGTACTCCATCCGCCGCCCAACTCATTTGTGCGGACGAAGACAAAAGCCAGGAGCTTACAACCGACCTTGGACGGGTCCAGACGCGTCTCGAACGATTTGATGAAACCGCGTTCACGGAGGCGCTTCAGTCTCTCCGATGTCGCTGACGGAACCAGTCCGACGCGGTACGCGATTTCCTTGTTCGGCATGCGGGCATCTTCCTGGAGCAATTCCAGAATTTGCTTGTCGACTTGGTCAATCATAATATCAACTCCTCGTTATCAGTCATAATTACGGAACAAAGATAAAAAAGTGACAATGATTTAGCAATATTTGTCTGGTAGCGAATAGAATGACACCAGGATCGGTATATGGAGCAGAATATTCGCTCGAATTACCCGGTAATCCGGAGTGACGATCAGGTACCCGTAAACGTTCTGATGGAAAGCCATCTGGTTCATTTTGCGCCTTTGTGAACGGTATCTCCTTCCGGCACATCGGAGCCACCAGTGGGGAGATTCTCCCCGATGAGACGAATATACCCATTGTCAGACGTATGTCAGTCGGCCGGCGAATGCCACAACATGGATTCGGGGACTCCAGTAAGCAGTTTATTATGTCCCGCATCGTGCTGCCTGGTAATGAGTTAAGCTTATATCGGATTGAATTTGTCCTAAAGTTGACAAAAAGGGAAATGAACCGGTTGTTCGGTATGCTATTTGTTACTAATTTCACAAGGCAATTAATGATGGAAGAGAGGATGTGGGTCAGGAACCTATCAAGCGATACTGCAACAGTTTCGCGTTCTCTTTACATCCGGCAGAAGGCCGCTGGACGGCCGTAAAGTAACAAGTCGTCAGTGGGATAGAAACTGCGCCGCACCTCATATCGTGCGGCTGACTGCATTATGGCAACCGAACCGGAACAGACGCTCTCGATTTCATGTGCTGACTGCATCCACGCAGACTCGTGCCTCTACTGGACCATGCGTACTCCTCTAGATAGCGCGTGCTGTCTGGCTGAGCGAGAGAAACGGGTCGAAGATTCCGTCTCTGCGGCCGAGCCGGAAACATCGGGCGCTTATCCGCTCAAAGGGCTGTGTGTCAACTGCGAGAATCGTTTCGACTGCCG
>CAYNEO010000007.1:0-32974 GCA_964396245.1 uncultured Ignavibacteriales bacterium | reverse complement strand
GGCATCGACGCTGTGCATGTCGAAACCGACGAGCGAATCTTCCCGGTGGAAGTAAGTTGCAGCCGCTGTAACCACAGTCTGATGGACCCGCGGCGGCAGATCGACGGGCACCCCTCTATTCGTGTTACCGTTTCATTTGGGAATACACACGGGTGGCTCGCGATATCGAGTCTGTGGGGGAGCTACATTGTTCATTCCGAATACGAGATACCGTTGAATACCGTTGTGCATATGTTCTGTCCTCACTGTCACGCCGAATTGATCGGGGGCGCAAAATGCAGTGCCTGCGGTGCACCGATGGTCCCGATGATTGTCCGCGGCGGAGGTGTCCTGCAACTGTGTTCTCGGCGCGGATGCAAGGAACATATGCTTGACCTCAGCAGACCTTTTGAGGATTGAGGCGGAGAACGTACCGTCAAAAGGAGAAGTGAGTAGATGAAAAAACTGTCATCAGTTCAGGAGCTGGTCGAGTTTCGCGGCCGTGTCCTGAGAGAGAGCAGCTATCAATATGAGAAGCCGACGCTGGTTGTCTGTGCCGGTACCGGAGGACAGGCCAGCGGAGCAAACGATGTCATCAGGATCATCAAGAGGTACATCCTGGACAATTTCCTGCAGGAGAAAGTCGGCCTGCGGATCACCGGTTGCCAGGGTTTCTGCGAGATGGATCCGTTTATTGTCGTTCAGCCCGGGAAGCATCTCTATCCCAAACTGAAGATGGAAGATGTTCCCAGGGTGATCGAATCGGCCGTGGGCGGTTATATCGAAGAGGATCTGATCTATCATGATTCCCGCGAGCACAGAGCCTACCACAGCCAGAACGACATCGCCTTCTTCAAGAAGCAGACGCGGACGATTCTGGGAACGAACGAACGACTGGATCCGATCCGCATAATGGACTACATCGAGCAGGGCGGTTACGCCGCTGTTGAGAAAGTCCTTTCCAATCCGGATCACCGCTGGATAATCGACGAGGTCAAGTCCTCGGGCCTGAGGGGGCGCGGCGGCGCCGGATTCCCGACCGGCAAGAAGTGGGAACTGGCCAGGGCCTCCGGCAACGGTACGGGAGAGAAATTCGTTGTGTGCAACGCCGACGAAGGTGACCCCGGAGCATACATGGACCGCAGTCTTCTGGAAGGGAATCCGCATGCAATCATAGAAGGCATGATGATCGCCGGTATCGCTATCGGCGCCAGCCAGGGCATTGTCTATGTCCGGAGTGAGTATCCTCTCGCCATCAAACACACCCTGATCGCACTTCGCCAGGCACGAGAGCTTGGACTGCTCGGCAATGACATCCTCGGAACGGGGATCGATTTCGACATCGAGATCGTTCGCGGCGCCGGCGCTTTCGTATGCGGTGAGGAAACCGCGCTCATCAAGTCGGTCGAAGGATTCATGGGAGAACCCCGCCAGCGTCCGCCGTACCCGATCGTCAAGGGCATTGATGGCAATCCAACGTGCATCAACAACGTGGAAACTCTTGCCAACATCCCGGTCATCATAAATATTGGCGCTAAACAGTACGCTGGAGTGGGCGTCCCCGGTAATACCGGTACCAAGATATTCTCGCTCGTCGGGAAAATCAGGAACACCGGCCTTGTCGAGGTACCGCTCGGCATAAAACTCAGCGACGTAGTCTACGAGATCGGCGGCGGCCCGGTCGGAAAAGCCAAGATCAAGGCGGTCCAGACCGGCGGACCGTCCGGCGGCTGCATTCCCGCAAGCATGTTCGATCTTCCTATCGATTACGACAGTCTCGCCAAAGTGGGCTCCATCATGGGCTCGGGCGGTATGATCGTGATGGATGAGAACACGTGCATGGTTGATGTCGCCAAGTACTTTATGAATTTCCTCAAGGACGAGTCCTGCGGTAAGTGCTTTACCTGTCGGAAGGGCACGCAGCGGATGTATGAGATCCTCGATGATATCACCCGGGGCCAGGCGACCATGGAAGATCTCGACCTGCTCGAAGAGCTTGCCCTGACGGTGAAAGACACAACCATGTGCGGCCTGGGTCAGTCGGCGTCCAATCCGGTCCTGAGTACGCTGAAATATTTCCGCAAGGAATTTGAGCGGCATATCATTGATAAAAAATGCGATGCCTTTGTGTGTACCGACCTTGTCGGCGCGCCGTGTCAGACGGCTTGTCCGCTCGGGACGGAAGCCTGGCGCTACGTGGCGCACATTCAACGGGGCGAGTATGAGCAGGCTTACCAGGTCATCCGGGAAGCCAACCCGTTCCCGTCGGTATGCGGGCGTGTCTGTCACCATCCCTGCGAGGAGCGTTGCCGCGCCGGGACAACCGGCAGTGATCCGGTGTCTATTCGGGCGCTGAAGCGGTTTGTCACCGACCGAATTGATCCGTCGGTTTACAAGCCGGAACGAGCCACGTGGAATGGCGGTGAGGCGCCGCGCGTGGCCATCATCGGCTCCGGTCCGGCCGGTCTCACGGCGGCACATTACCTCTCATTGAAGGGATATAAAGTTACGGTATTCGAGGCAGAGGACCAGCCGGGCGGCATGCTCTACTGCGCCATCCCGTCGTATCGCTTGCCAAAAGACGTGATCAAGCGCGAAATCGATTGCCTTCTCGACGAAAACATCACGCTGAAGTGCAACATGTCGCTTGGCCGAAACCTGACGGTGGATGGTTTGTTCGACGATGGGTTCAAGGCGGTTCTGCTCGCCCTGGGAGCGCACAAGAGCCGTCCGCTGCACCTCGCTAACGAGGATGTGGAGGGTGTCTATCCATCGATCGATTTCCTCAAGGCTTTCAACCAGCGCGGCGAGGCCCTTGCGAAGGGACGGGTCGGCGTAATCGGTGGCGGTAACTCGGCCATCGATGCAGCCAGAACGGCGCTGCGTCAGCAGGATGTCGAAAGCGTCACGATTCTCTATCGTCGCACCCATGACGAAATGCCTGCCTTCGGCGAAGAGATCGAAGCTGCCGAACAGGAAGGTATCGAGCTCGTCACGCTCGTATCTCCGACGAAAGTCATCCAGGAAGGCGGTCGTCTTACCGGCCTGCGCGTCATCAAGAATCAACTCGGCGAACCCGACTCCAGCGGCCGTCGTCGGCCGGTGCCTATCGAAGGCACCGAGTATGACATTCCACTCGATACGCTCGTCGTGGCTATCAGTGAAGACGCCGGTATCGACGCTATTGGTCCCGCGCGTTCTAGCGGCATCGAAACCACGGCCTGGAACACGGTGCAGGTTGCCGAGGCGAGCCTCAGCACGAATCGTGCGGGGGTCTTTGCCGCAGGTGACGTGGTCACGGGTCCCAATACCGTTGTCGAGGCTATCGCTGCCGGAAAAAAGGCGGCTACAATGATCGATCGCTATGTGCGAAACGAACCGCTCTGGCAGCCGCCGCGCCCAATACTGCCGCGAGTATATGTCGAGCCGTTGCAGATAGATCAGCTGACTACATCGCAAACCAGCAGGCCCGAAACCCCGCGGGCGCCTGCCGAATGGCGGCGGCGCAATTTCGCCGAGGTCGAGGTGGCGTTCTCGCCGGCCGAGGCCATGCGGGAAGCATGCCGATGTCTCCGGTGCGATCTGCAATTCACTCAGCCGGCTGAAACCGAAGAAAGGGAAGAAGAGCCCGTCACCACGGGAGGTAAACTGGCATGATCAACTTAACCATAAATGGTCTTCACGTCTCCGTGGAAGAAGGTTCCACTCTGTTGGAGGCGGCCCAGTTCTTGGGATTCCCGATTCCGACCCTGTGTCACATGGAAGGCTTGTCGCCATATGGCGCCTGCCGTCTCTGTGTTGTCGAAATCGGGAATGAACCGAACACGAAACTGGTATCGTCCTGCACTTACCCGGCCGAGGAAGGCCTGAAAGTGAGAACCGCTTCGGAACGGGTGCTCCGCGCGCGCCGGATGATCATCGAACTGCTGCTGTCGACCTGTCCGCAATCAAAAGTGATTCAGGATCTGGCGTCGAAGTTCAATGTTCGTCGGCAGCGTTTTCACCAGGAATACGAGGACTGCATTCTCTGCGGTCTTTGCGTGCGGATGTGCGAAGAGCAGATGATGGCCCATGCCATCGGTTTCCGCGGCCGCGGCGAAAAACGCAGTATCGGAACGCCGTTCGATATCAAATCGGACGTCTGTCGGCTGTGCGGTGGATGTATCTATGTCTGCCCGGCCTGCCAGCTTCGGTGCACCTATACGGAGCCGGAAAAGGCGGTGTGCGGTGGATGTGCCAACCTGGCCCCACCCTGCGTCGAGAAAGACAATTTCAATGATATGATGTGCTATATGGATCCTTGTGTTGCCTGTGAAATCAAAAAATCGTGATAAATACGTGAATGGAGGAATTTAGACAATGTCATACTCAAGGGTAAACGCATCGGCTGCTACGCTGACGAAGAACCGCACCGAGGGTTCTATATCGCCGAACTCCGGGATGTGTGTAACCTGTGTCGACGGCTGTATTGGCATGTGCGAAATCGGCAAATCCGCATACCGCGGACACGAGGTAATCTATCCCCAGCCGTTCGGTGTTATTACGACCGCATCGGAAAAATCATACCCGGTCGACTACTCGCACTTTAACATCATGGGTACGGCGGTCGGAGCGCACGGCATCGAAGCCGACAGTGACAAGGCTGTTTTCCCGAATGTTAATCTGGAAGTCAGGTTCGGCCACGATAAGGGGTTGAAATTCCGCTACCCGTGGATCATTCCCGGCATCGGCTCGACCGATATCGCCAAGAACAACTGGGAAGGACTTGCTATCGGGTCGGCGCTCGCCGGTACCGGTTTGACCATCGGTGAAAATGTGGTCGGCATGGATCCGGAAACGGTCATCGAAAACGGCAGGGCCGTGGACACGGTCGACCTGAAGCGCCGTGTTCGCCTTTTCAAGGACCATCAGCGTGACGGCTACGGCGCGATTATCGTCCAGGCGAATATCGAGGACACGCGTCTTGGCACGCAGGAATACGCCATCGAGAAACTCGGCGTTGAGTGTGTCGAACTGAAGTGGGGTCAGGGCGCGAAGAATATCGGCGGGGAAGTGAAGATTCGTAACCTCGAGAAGGCCCAGATGCTGTACAAGCGCGGCTACGTTGTGCTTCCGAATCCTACCGACCCGAACGTAATCGCGGCTTTCAAGCGCGGTGCCTTCAAGGAATTCGAGCGTCACTCCCGGGTCGGGATGGTGACGGAGGAGTCCTTTGCCGAGCGTGTGGAAGAGCTTCGGAAAGCCGGCGCCAAGTACGTCTTCCTGAAGACGGGAGCCTATCGTCCCGCTGACCTCGCCCGTGCGGTCAAGTATGCATCGAAATACAAAATCGATCTTCTCACCGTTGACGGCGCCGGTGGTGGTACCGGTATGAGCCCGTGGCGCATGATGAACGAGTGGGGCGTTCCGCCGGTCGAACTCCACTCGCTGCTGTATCAGTACACAAAACAGCTCGCCGACAAGGGCGAATATGTCCCGGCTGTCGCCGTGGCGGGTGGCTTCACGTTTGAAGACCAGATCTATAAGGGTCTGGCTATCGGCGCGCCGTTCGTCAAGCTGGTCGGCATGGCTCGCAGCCCGATTGCAGCGGCTATGGTCGGGAAGACCATTGGTCGGGCAATCGAGGAAAACCAGCTGCCGGTGTATGTCGAGCGGTTCGGATCGTCAAAGGACGAGATTTTCGTGACTGCCAGCGATCTTCGCACCGAACTCGGCGAGGACGAATTCGCGCGTATTCCGGCCGGCGCACTCGGTCTGTACACGTATTATGAACGCCTTGCCCAGGGTCTTCGACAGTTGATGGCCGGAAGCCGCAAGTTTTCGACCAGCCACATAACCCGGGACGATATCGCCGCTTTGACGCCGGATGCGGCCAGGGTTAGTGGAATTCAGTATATTCTCGATGTCGATAAGGCAGAGGTCGAGAATATTCTGAGCGGGAAGTAGCCAGGGTCTAACTCATTGGATATGAATGACGCCCCTTTTCTTGAGAGATGGGGCGTCATTTTTCGGCGAAATAAACCGGACACACTTGTCGAATATTATTGACATAAGTGAGATATTGTGACATAATTCACAAAGTGACAACGTACGGACGACTCTGTTTTTAGTTGGTGGACGCAGCCGAAGCCCAGGTGAAGGACCTGTCAACTCAGCAGGAAACGCCCATGACATCATCGCGTGCGATGGATGCCGGAGTCCCGCAGGGACCACTCCCGTTCGACGATAACCATTATCGACGGATTCGGCGTAAGCATGTCGTTCGTCTTTTTTTCACCTATCTCGGCCCGCTTATTCTCCTCACCATTTACTTCTACATTCAGCATCGCACCATTGTCGCCGAGGGGCAACGTCAGCACCTGAAGGCAATTGCCGAGAATCAGGCCAACACGCTGGACCTGTTCTTGTCCGAGCGACTGGTTAACCTTTCCAACCTGCTGGACGATCTCGAACCTCACGTGTCTCCGGAACCCGGGTTGTTGCAAACGTTCCTCACTAACTTGCAGAAGAACAGCGAAACGTTTGTGGATATCGGTTATTTCGATTCTACCGGCATCCAGGCTACCTATGCGGGACCGTATCCGTCGCTCGAGAAGCGCAACTACAGTACGGAAAGCTGGTTTCAGTCTCTGCGTTATGCGACACCCGGCCACGTGTTCACCGACATCTACCTTGGTTTCAGACAGCGTCCCCACTTCACGATCGGTGTAAGTGAGACTATCAACGGAGAGCCGGTTATACTTCGGGCCACTCTCGATCCCGAAAAAATCTATGAATACATAGTGTCGCTGGAGGGGTCACAGGAAGTACTCACGTCCATCGTAAACAAGGGGGGCTACTACCAGGTTGTTACCCCGCATTTGGGGACGCCGCTCGAGATGTCTGCAGTTGTCCCGCCGACTCATAACCGTCTCGGTGTCGAGAACGTAAAGATCAACGGACACTCATTTACCTATGCATACAACTGGTTGCGCACAGCCAACTGGGCGCTGATTGTCCAGCCCGCCCAGGAAGGAGAGGCGCCGTTTCTATCAGGCGCGCAGCTAACATTTATCGGCATCGCGGCCGCGTTTATTGTCCTGGGATTTGGTGTGATCGTCGTACGGGCGCGCAGGTTGGTTGAATTTCAGATGGAGTCGGACCGTACCCGCGCGCAGTTGGGCCAGGCTGCAAAGCTGGCTTCGGTCGGTGAACTGGCCGCGGGAATTGCCCACGAAATCAACAATCCGCTCGCATCGATCAGCGAGGAAGCCGGTCTGCTCAAGGACCTGACCGATCCGGCATTCGGGGAGACGATCACTCGCGATGAACTCGCCGCCCATCTCGACAGTATCCACGAATCTGTTTTTCGCTGCCGTGACATCACTCGCAAACTCCTCGGGTTCGTGCGCCAGAACGACATGGATCTCAAACCGTACGACATTCATAAGCTGATCGACGGAGTCGTCGATGGTATCCTTGGTCCTGAGATAGCCGTCGCAAATATCGAATTGGAACGTCGCTACAATTGCGACCTGCCCCAACTGGTCACCGATGGCAACCAGTTACAACAGGTCATCTTGAATATCATCAATAACGCGGTCGATGCGCTGGAGGGAAGACCGGGGAAGATAACGATTACTACCGGGTGTGACGGTGATGCAATCCGGATCAGCCTCGCCGATACCGGAAAGGGGATCAATCCCGGTCAACTCGATCGGATCTTTATGCCGTTCTACACGACAAAAGAAGTCGGCAAAGGCACGGGTCTGGGCCTGTCGGTCAGCTATGGCATTATCAAGAGCCTGGGAGGGAAAATCGAGGTAAAGAGTGAGATCAGCAAAGGGAGTGAGTTCATCATAATCCTCCCGTTGAGTCAATAGGTTACGAGATGACTGAAAAACAAGTGCACAGGGTAAGGTCATGAAAAGTACGTGCGTCAGAGATCTCATGATTCCGCTGACGGAATATGCGCTGGTGCCGCGTGACGCGACTGTTCTGGATGCAATCCGAACGCTGAAGGAAGCCCGCGACAAACTCAAAAGTGGTCTGCAATCGCCTCGAGCGGTGCTGGTGGTCGATGCTGCCGGCAAGGTTGTGGGTCAACTCGGTCACCTTGATATTCTGGGCGCCCTTGAACCCGGATACAGCCAGCTGGGAGATCTTTCGATTCTCTCCCGCGCCGGGGTCAGCAGCGACACTATTAACTCACTTGTCGATAACTTGCGATTCTGGGAAGGTGACCTGGTCGATGCCTGCAGGCGGGCCGGGACAATCAACGTTACCGAAATCATGCGACCGGTTACCGAGAGCATCGATATAAACGCACCGCTCTCCGAGGCCATCCACAAGATTGTTATGTGGCAAACCATGCGCATGCTGGTAACCGATGGTAAGGAAGTGGCTGGCATTCTCCGGTTGGCCGACCTGATCGCCGAGGTAACTCGCTGTCTTGACGAGTTCGAAGACTAGTCCTTGATCCGAAACCGGTAACGACGTGTCGCAGAAGTGGTGATGATTTGAGAGATAGTGGAGATCGACGATGGATTCAAAGCGAGTGAAAGACCTGATGGTTCCACTGGACGAGTACCCCACGGTAGGCGAGGGCGCCACGCTGGTAGAGGCAATCGATGCGCTCGATCAAGCTCAGAAGATCCTTCCGCCGGGCAGGCAACCATATCGAGCGGTACTGGTCGTGAATGCTAATAGGAAAGTAATCGGCAAAATCGGCCAGCTGGCCCTGCTGAATGCGCTGGAACCCAGGTACAACGTTCTCGGTGACTTGGGCAAGCTGTCGCAGGCGGGTGTCAGTTCGGAGTTTATCGATTCCATGATGGATCATTTGCGCCTGTTCCAGGATGATCTGTCGGTCCTGTGTGCGAGAGCCGGGACACTCAAGGTCACGGATGTCATGCACCCGGTGACTGAGAGTATCGCCGAGGACGCTCCGCTCAAAGAGGCGATCAATAAACTCGTGACACTGCAAACGCTGTCGCTTCTGGTCACCAGGGGAAAGGATGTTGTTGGTTTGATCCGGCTCTCGGAACTGGCCGACGAAATAGCGTCCCAAATCAAACAATTCTCAACCTGAATGCGCTGACCCGCCGGGAGTTAGTCTATGAGCAAAGTACTGATAATCGATGATGAAGATAAGTTTCGAACTTCATTGACGCGGCGATTAAACCTTCGGGGGCTCGAAGCGGTCGAACTGGATAACGGCGAAGACGCCATAAAGTTGATTCGTAACGATAGTGATATCGATGTTGTTCTCCTTGATCGCAAAATGCCGAAGATGAGCGGCGAACAGGTTCTTCGCGAAATCAAAAGCTTCCGTCCGGAGCTTCAGGTGATAATGCTCACGGGGCACGGTTCGGTCGAGTCGGCGATGGAGACCGGCCGTCTCGACGCATATTCTTACGTGCAGAAGCCCTATGATTTCGATGAACTGGTGAAGCTCATAGAGACCGCCCGTGAAGATAAAGTTCATGTCATGGCCCGGCATGAGGTCCCCCATGTCGAACGCGGATCAAAATTGAAATGGTTATGGGGCTCGCACAATTCACGGCCGGGAATTATTATTCTGGGCATTCTGCTGTTCATTGCCATCGTGCTGGCGCCGCCACCGCAGCGCATGCTGGAGCTTCTATCGGCTCCAAAGACGGGCCAGCTGACCGATGCCAATCTTGGTTACGCCGAATATCGCAAAATGAAGGACGGTGAAGATATTGCCCAGTATTACAGCCGCAGCACCGGGATGACTGCGAGCACAGTTAATACCGAGGGTAAGAAAGTGGCGGTCTTGCTGACGCCTCATCAGGCCTCGGTTAAGGCGCGCGTGATGCTGGCAATCTTGTTGATCGCTGCCCTATTCTGGGCAACTGGCGCTGTACCGGTCGGAGTCACAGCACTCATTGTCGGTGTCGGCATGTATTTTCTGGGGATCATGAAGCCCGACGCAATCGCATCGGCTTATGCCAAGGACTCTGTTATCTTCATCTTCGGCGTTTTGGCGATGTCGGCGGCTATCACAAAAACGGGCCTTGACCGCCGCATCGGCCTGCTGCTGTTAGGTCCCGCCAAAAATCTGCCACGCCTTCTGTTCATTTTCCTCCCATTGCTCGGGATAGCCTGCGGTTTCGTTTCGGAACACGCTCTGGTTGCTTTCATCATGCCGCTCTTTATTATGATCTACGCGTCGTCGACAAGAGCTGCCGGGGTCAAAAAAGACAAAGCACTGGCGGTGATGTTCGTGTTGTCGATTTGTTACGTGGCCAACTGCGGCGGTCCCGGTTCGCCGGCGGCTGGTGGTCGTAACGCCGTTATGATGGGAATTCTGAGTGACTACGGCAACGTGCCGACGTTCGGACAGTGGGTTGAGTACGGCCTTCCATTCGTGCCGGTTATGGCCCTGGTTATTGCGACCTATTTCTACCTCGTATTTCGACGCCGGCTTAAAGTGAATAACCTGAATGCCTCATCGCTGGTCAGACAGGCCTCCGAGAAGATCGGCCCGATGAACAAAAATGAGTATATTACCGCCGCTATTCTGATCGGCTTGATCATTCTCTGGATCACCGCCAGTGACATTTACGGCATGGGCGGTCCGGTGATCCTGGCCCTCGTCGTATTGAATATCTTCCGCATCCTCAGGTGGAGAGATATCGCGGCAATTCCCTGGGATGTTGTCGCCCTGTATGCGAGTGCAACCGCGTTGGGTAAGGGATTGGCGGTAACGGGGGCGGCGCTATGGCTCGCCGATGCCTTTATCAGGATTTTGCCCGACTTCCTGACCAGTGGTGAAGGGCTCGCGATTGCGGTGAGTCTTTTTACCGGGATCACCACCAATTTCATGAGTGATGGCGCCACCGTATCTGCAATCGGGCCGATCACTATCCCCATGGCGACGATTTCGGGGACAAACCCGTGGATGGTCGGTTTTGCCACCGCGTTCGCCTCGTCGTTTGCCCACATGCTGATTATCGGAACGCCGAACAACGCGATTGCTTACGCGATGGCAAAGGATCCCATGACCGGCGAGCAGCTGGTAACACTGTCTGACTTCTTCAAGCACGGATTCGTCGTGCTGTTGCTTTCATTCGCAGTACTCTGGCTCTGGACTTTTCTGGGGTACTGGAAGTTATTGGGATTTTAATTGGAAGGGTTACAGATATGCCGGATAAGATCAAACTTCTCATCGCGGACGATGAACTGAAATTCCTCGATTCCATTGCGAAGCGGCTCGAGCTGCGGGATTTCGACGTAACCAAGGCGACTAACGGTCCCGAGGCGGTAACAGCCGCCCGAAGCGGCAAGTTCGATCTGGCTCTGCTGGATTTGAAGATGCCCGGAATGGACGGGCGGCAGGTACTCGAAATCCTCAAAAGCGAGCACAAATTCCTGGAGGTCATTATCCTCACCGGGCACGGTTCGGTAGACTCGGCTGTCGAGTGCACGAAGCTGGGTGCATTCAGCTACCTTCCCAAGCCGTATGAACTCGACAAGCTGATGGAAGTGCTGAAGCAGGCGTACGAAGCAAGGTTGAAAAATAAATTTCGGGCCGATGCCGCCAGGATCGAGAAGATAACGGAATTGGCTACCGGCCAGAGCGCGCTTGGAATCCTGCGCGCGATGCGCGAACTGGACGACGAGGAGAAGTAGGTTTCCGATTCAGTCGCCGCTATTCTGTTTTTTGCGCGGCGGTCCCGAGGGCGACATCATGGTCGTCTCGGTCCCGATGATGGTCGAGTAGTTGTGAAGCATCCCGAAGTTGGAGGCCTTGAGAGAGTACCAGGTGATAGCCGGATCCGACGCAAGAGACTCGCTGATTTCATCCGTCACGACAACCGACGATTTCTCCCGGGTGTGCACAATGTGTATAACGTGCGCCTGGTCCTCCTCAGTCAGGAACGAATAAACAGGGGAGAGGGCTTTCGCTTCAACCTTGTCGACAACCTCTTCCACGTGAACTTCGCTGCTTGATTCGATATCCACCTGGATATTTGTCAGCTGGCCGAACAACCCGCCCTCGCGATCGGCATTCGATGCCGGATAGGTGGTGATGATCGGAACTATTACGCGCTGGGAGACACGCGGCTCATCGTCCGTGCTTGTTATCCGCGCCGAGTAGCGACACTGATACTTGACAAGACAGGCCTCTTTCGACGCCGGCGTTCGTTTTTCAATGAAGAACGGATAGTCGAAGTCGACTCGTACCGACGTTGCGTCCAGTACCTTAAGGTAGTCACGAATATTGTTCTTCAGTGTGCGGGTCCTGATCTCACCCTGATGTTTGTGAATGGTTTGAATGAAGCGGTCAATCCACCTGGCCTCGAATTCATGGTAGATTCGTGCTGAAACAGAGATATTGGCGACAGTCGGTTGACCATTGGGGTGATCTCTGGAGGCAACTGTGATCGGAAAGGGAAGATCCCTCACGCCGACATCGACGAGAAAACGCTTATTTTCAGCCATGAAAATTCTACTCCTTCTTCCAGCCGGGCTACCAGCCTTTTTTCTTGAGGATGTCGGAGATCATATCATCGAGTTTCTGTTCAGACAGCTCCATCTTCTTCATCTGGGCGACCTTTACCTTGCCGACCAGAGTCTCGATATCCGCAGGTTTCTCGAGAAACTCGACAGCGCCCAGCTTGACCGCCTGAATACCCTTGTCGAGCGTGGCCCGTCCGGTAAGAAGAATCACCTGGAGTTCCGGTTGATCGGCGAGAAGCAGCTTGAGCGTTTCTATGCCGTCGAGTCCCGGCATGGCAAGGTCGAGTATGATGGCATCGTAAGATTTCTTCTTAATCTGTTCGATAGCTTTCTCGCCGCTATCCACGATGTCCGCCTCGAGTCCGCGTCCCTCCATACGGGCGGCTAATACTTCGGCGAAATCCTGCTCGTCGTCAACTATGAGTACCGTGGCAGATGCCATGACTGATCTCCTCAATCTTGTTGATACCTATTGCTTCAACATCGACTCGCACCATTCTGTTTCCCGCTACACCGACCGGCTTACGATGTTGTCGGCAGCAACAGCTCGAATCGGTGTCGTTCCGCATCTGCGCGGAACCGTACGGCGCCGCTCATCCGGTCCATGAGCAGTTTCAGGTAATCCAGGTCCGGGGGTTCGATTGCTTCAGACAAAGGCCCATCTACGACTATGCGAACACCGCGCTCATCGCGACTCGCCGTCACCGATATAATATCCTCCGGCTGTCCGACAGATAAAAACCACCTCAGACACAGAAACAGTGCCTGCTGTATTCTGAAAGGGCTATTGACGAGAGTAATTGGTGGTTCGGCATACCGGGTTTCCAGCTGGACTTTCTTGAGGTTGGCGAAACGGCGTGTCAGGGCCATCAGGTTTTCCAGGGTATCGTTCAGGTCGAATTCCCTCTCCGGATCATCCACCGAGTGCGCGAAGCGGTTTAAGCGCTTGATGATCTTGACGCCGCGTTCAGTCTGGTGCGAGATACTTTCGGCTATTTTTGTCAACCGTTCAGGGGGAATTTCCCGCCCGTTCCGGGTGCCGATAAGCAGGTCGGCCAGCAATCCGGCATTCTGATCGATGATCGAGATAACGTTATTCAACTCATGGGATACCGACGCCGTGATGGCTCCGAAAAATGCCAGACCGCGCTCCTTGAGAAGGCGCTCCTGATCACTGTCGGGTTTTTCCGTCATACGCTGGCAATCGCTTCCTTCATTTTCTGGATCAAATTCTCCAGATCGATCGGTTTAGCCAGATAGTCGAATGCTTCCGGTGGTTTTTCCATTTCCTGGTTGGCGACCGACCCGTGGCCGGTAATCAGAAGAACCGGGACCGTCGGGTGGTTCTTGCTGATTGTCCTCAGAACCTCCAAGCCGGACATGCCGGGTAGTTTGAGGTCCAGCACCACAACATCGTACGTCTCTTCCTGCATTTTCTTCAGCCCGTCCTGACCGTTAAGGACGTAAGCGGCTTCAATCCCCCGATAGCCAAGTCGTTCTACGATGGTACTGACCAGCTCTTCTTCGTCGTCTATAAACAATGCTCGAAATTCAGCCATTATTCTACTCCCGACCTCTCGTGGGGAGGGTCACGGTGAAAGTTGTACCCCTGTCTATTTCGCTCTCTACCTCGATCTTTCCGCCCAGTTTCTCAATTATGCCGTGAGTGATAGACAGGCCCAGACCGGTTCCAAATTCCCCCTTGGTGGAAAAGAACGGCTCAAATATATGCTTCAGATTTTGTGGCGGGATTCCGTGGCCGTTGTCCGTAATGGTAACGGCCACCGAATTATCGGGATTTTTCCTTGCCGATATGGCGACTTTGCCCCCGACATCGACAGCCGCAAAGGCGTTGCTGATAATATTCAAAAAGACCTGCTGCAGCTGACCACGGTCGCTTTCAATCTGGGGGAGGTCAGGGGGCAATTCAAAAGTAACTTCAATGTTTCGGTGAACCGCCTCCGTCCGCTGAAAACCGGCGACCTCGGTGAGCAGATTCTCCAGGTCGATCAGCTCGGCCTTCACGTCCATGCGGCGGGCAAATCCAAGCAGGCGATGTGTCACCTGGCTGCACCGATCTACCGACCGCGAAATGGAATCAACAAGTCCGAGTGTCTTTTCTTTTTGCGGAAAACTTTCGGTATACGTGGCCATATCTCTCAGCAGTCCTGCCTTTTCGTTGATAATTGCCAGCGGGTTGTTGATCTCGTGGGCGACACTTGCCGCCATCCGTCCGATAGTTGCCATTTTGTTAGTGTATTCCACATCATGCAGGGCCTTCACACGCTGGGAGTCCGCGTCGCGCAGACGGCGGATCATGTGCCCCGATCGATACAACACGACACTGAGAATAACCGCCACGCTCACAAGGAGTATCCAGAGCAGATCGGAACGCCGCCGCAACCAGTGCAAGAACGGACTCTCCTGTCGTTTCACCACGACCAGGATGAATGGTGATGACTCGATCTCGGCATACCCGGCCGTTATCAACTCTCCATCGAGCCGCCGCTCTTGCACGTCTTCGTTACGAGTGCGTGCCGGCAGGTCGATCTCTACGGTATCGAGGACGCGTCCATAGAATAATGATGCCGTCTGAAGAATGCCTTTGTTATTGACAATGAACGCATCCGTTTCAGGATCCAGATCGAGACCGTTTATCTGTCGGTTGAGCAGTTCCATGTCGAGCGTGGCCCGCAGGACATAATAGCCGCCGTTTTCCTTTTCGTGTTTGAACGCGATCACGAAGTGGGGGAAATTGCGGTGTCCCATGAACACGTCGCTGACAAACCCGCCCCGGAGGACGACCTGATGAAACCAGGTTTGATCGCTGTAAGTGCGGCCTTTAAGCTCGTACGGTCCGACATATGAGAACTGGTTTCCCGACGAATCAATCAGTCCAAGATCGACAAAGCCGCCAAAGGAGGCGTTCAGCTGACGCAACGTCTTGCGAAGTCCTTCATCGGTACTTAATTCGTCGTATGATTTTTCGTCTATGATCAGGGAAAGTGCCGAACGGCGTTCTTCGATCACGAACTGAAGTGTCCGCTTGGTACTGATCAGTATGCGGGAAATGGCGAATCGGCTCTCGGCGTCGTATGCCTGCTGATCCTGGTGATAGTTGATTACCGTGAGGATAGCCAGCGGCGTGAGCGCGACCACCGAGAAGACGATGACGGAGAATCTCCACAACCGGCGGTACGGTGACATGCTCTTTTTTTGTCTTGATCTGGCGTGTTCCGCCACATCCTTCTCCGTGTTCATACCAAATACCCTGATTCTGGTCACGTAGACCCTGTGCGGCTACTCTTGGCGGCCTTTGTCGGTGATATCCCGTTCGCGCCGCAGGGCGGCTTTTGCTTTATTTACCCGCTCGTAAGCCTCGTTCATGGTTTTCGCCAGGACATCGATACTGACCGGCTTCTCGAGATAGGCGAAAGCGCCCAATTCTTCGGCTAGTGTCCGTTCACGATCGGAGCCGTGGCCGGTAAGTATGATGACCTCCACCTGCGGGTGCTCACGTTTAACTCGACGCAGCACCTCGATGCCGTCAATCCCGGGCATCATCAGGTCCAAAACCATGACATCCGGCTCATCTCTATTCACGAAATCAAGCGCCTGCTCGCCGTCGTACACTACGGATGATTCCAGGTTGCGTGTCTGCAATCGCTCCGAGAGCGTGTGAACGAACTCTTTTTCGTCGTCCACGAGCAGGATCTTCGGCGGAACGTCGACATTCGAAAGGGGATTTATCGAGGGTTCCTTGTACCTGGGCCCAATCTTCGTTTCTATCTCTCTGGCACCCGACACACCGGCGGCGATTTTTTTCACCTCATCCTGGTATTGCTTCAGGCGGCTGACATAATGGTTGATAGTCAACGTCACCTCGCCGTCGACCGCAGTGACATCCAGATCATGGCCTGCCTCGACCAGGGCCAAATTGACTTTCGACGCGACAATGAAATCTTCCGCCGCTCGCTGAGAACGGGCCGTTGTTTGCAGCGGATCGCTCAAGGCGTTGTCGTAGATCAGGTCAATGGCTTCATCGACGGACGTGTCGTTCATGGGTACTACCATGTCGTAGAGCGAAGCGTCGTACGGCGTTTTTTCAAAGAGGTACCGTGTCCATTCCAGCAATTCTTCGTCGTTCTTGTGAATCAGGCGCGATGCATCCTTTTCAGATATTCCCCTGGTCGCTGTTGCCTGACCGACACGGTAATCATGATTGGCGATGATGCACACTTTGAGAATGTGCGGCACGGTGGAAGGCAGCAGGTGTGTCGCGTGGCCGAAAATCAGCCGCTTGTCGAGCTGGATCAGTTCCGCCAGCGCTACCTTCAGATACGCAATATTCTTTTCCCGTTCGCGGGTCAGGCGGTTGAGAAAAGGCGCTTTGCCCGTCATGCTCCGAATCAACTTATCGACGTCGACATCGTAACTCCTCGACGTTTGCTCGAGGAGCCGTTGTTCGATCCGTTCATAATTGAGTCGGGTGGCCGTCTTATCGGCGATTTCCTCGCCGTGACAAAATGAACCGCTGAATATGCCAACTATCGCCACTGAGAACTCCCTTGCTGGTTCGAGCGGTTGATCTCATTTTCTTCAGTATATGCAGACCCGATTGCGGGTGCAAGTTCCAATAAAATCCGGACCGCTGCCGGGTGTCTGCCTTCCATGGGCCGTCATCCAAGTGTCACGGGCATCCCCATGGCCGGCCAGATCACGCTCACAAAGAGCCCGAGCACCAGGAGCAGCAGAATGCTCGCGGGTATGCCGGCGGTGAAGAACTGCCCGCTTGTGAACTGACGGCTTTCATATGCAATCGCGTTCGGGGCCGCGCCAACCAGCAGCAGAAACGGCATACCGGCCGTCACGAGCGAGGCAAAGAAAATCACTTCGGGCGCCACGCCGAGATACGGCGCAATCACCAGAGCCACCGGCAGTGAGATGGCAATTGCGGCCACGTTCATTATCAGGTTGGTCATAACCAGAACGAAAAGAGCTATGCCCATCACGAATATGAACCAGTGAGCGTCCTTCAGCACGGCCAGCCATTCGATAGCCAGCCATTCCGCCGCTCCCGTTTGCCACAGGCAGAAACCGATACTCATCGCACCGCCGAAAAGCAAAATGATGTTCCACGGTATTTCTTCGAGATCCTTGATGGTCAGAATCTTGAAGAGGAAAAACAGAATCGTCGATACCAGGATCACGGCGCTCTTGTTTAATGGTTCGAGCGCCGGTACGAATGAGCGGAGGCTCATTATCAGGATTGCGGCAAAGACAATCGCTAATGTCAGGATCTCAGTCAGGGTTATCTTCCCAAGACCGGAGTAAAGAGCCTTTGCCCGCTCTCTCAGACCGGGGATAGTCTTGTGCTCCGGTTTAAACAAGACCATCGTCAGTCCCCATAGCAGTATCACCATAGTGACGCCGACCGGAAACATGTAGTAGGAGAGCTCGAAAAAGCCAATTTCTCGCCCAAGAATATCTCTGAAAAAGCCGATGGCCACTGCGCCTCGCGCGGCGCCGAGCAGAGTGATTATACTTCCGGCTCCCGCCACGAAGGCCATGCCGATGAACAGCCCCTTGCCGAATTGGGTAGGCTTGTGGTCCTGATCGTAGAGGCTGTAGATGGCCATGAGGAGAGGAAAAACAGCGGCGGCGACAGCGGTGTGAGCCATAATGAGCGTCAGCGCGGCGGTCATGATAAAGGCCCCGAGATATATGATCGCCGTTCGTTCCCCCACCAGAACGAGCATTTTGTAGGCCATGCGTTTGGTCAATCCCGTGCGCGAGAAGGCCATGCCGATGACAATCGAGCCGATGATAAACCACACTGACGGATCCATGAAATCCCCGAAGGCTATCTTGGCCGGCCGAATGAGAAACAGCGCCTGCACAACTCCAATGCCTATACTGGTCACGCCTATCGGAATGACTTCGAATACCCACCACGTTGCGGCAAGCAGAAAGAGTCCCAACGCTGCTTTGCCTTCTCGTGTGAGAACGAAGTGCTTACCTTGCGGGTCGACGGCGTCAGAAAAGTCCGGGGAAAAATAGATTATCGCAAACAGGCCCAGACCGAGGAAAATGAAGAAAAGTCGTTTGACGTCAATCCGCCGGACTATTCGGGCGAGGCGAATCTCGGAGGGCATGGGCGGAAGGCCGCCCCGACCGGTCGCCGGTCTCTGCTCTTCGGTTTCTTTAATTGGCTTCAATACACCATCTCCAGGGGTCTTGCGTGTTCAGCTCGGCGTATCATACGCTATAGTAATATCTTTGCCACTTCACGAAATACGTCCACACTGCGAACGACTCCTATGACCTGGTCATCCTGCATGACGGGAAGCAGGGTGAGGTCTCTGCTGGTCATCTTATAGATGACTTTGGCCAGATGATCCTCAGCATCGACAGTCGCAGCAATCGGCTGCATGACCTCCGATACCGGCTGTTCCGCCTGTTCCTGCATTGCCTCGGCAATCCTGCCGGAGGAAAGCTCCATCAGGTTGGGATCCACATCGACGTCGAACAACTTCTTCCGGTAGCTCATCGACATCGTCCGAAGGAACTTCGGTTCGAGACCGCGAAGGATATCTCGACGACGGACTATACCCAGGAGACTGTATTTCTCATCGAAGACCAGGAGCGCCCTTGGCAGGGATTTCCGCCCTTCGATTTCCAGCGAGGTCTTTTCCATTTCGGCGACCGCCTGGCGAAGAGAAAACCAGTACGGTATATGGGGATAGTTTTCGAGCGGGATCATGATTTCCAGGGCAGTTTTGAGCCTCATGATTTTCTCCTGGCTACTTGCCGATGAGTCGTTTTTCGGTTAGGAAAGAGAAATATGATGGGGTGTCCGAATAGCTTACATCGGAGAAGATGCCGCGCTACAGCTGTACCCGGCTCCGCCGGATTTACACGATGAATACCCATCCCAGCACGCCTTAATCGTGGCCAGATTCAACGACCGATTCTCGGGTCAGGACAGACATACATTATCACCCCGGCCCCGCGGTCATCTCAGCTCTCTGTGTCTCAAGTAATCCACATTTGGGAGCTTTGTCAATACTAATCGGAGTCTGCCTTGGCAGTATTTCCGCCTTAACAATGCCCTGATTAGCAATAGCTTACGAGCAAATATTGTGAATCTTGTAACAAAGAGCGGCAATTTTTTTGGCATGAATCCAGCGCTTTGCCCGCTCCGTAGTGAGCCCGTAGAATCGATCACAGAACGTAGTGCCGAAATCAACCGTCAATTGTCATGAAGAGATTGTTGAGCGACTCGCCGAGGGTGGGATGGGCGAAGGTCGCATCGAGCAGGGCGGTGTAAGGAAGTTCGCCCATCATGGCAATCTCGATCATGTTCATCAACTCGCCGCCGTTGACACCCAGTATGGCACAGCCCAGTATCTTTTTTGACTTGGCATCGACAACGGCTTTCATGAAGCCACGGGTCTCGTCGGTTTCGATCGCCCGTGCGACGCTGCTCATCGGCAGCTTGGCGACTTTGATATCATGACCCTTGTCGCGAGCCTGCTGTTCGGACAGACCAACACGTCCGAGTTGCGGGTCAATGAAAACAGTGTACGGGACAAGGCGTCCTTCAGTAGACTTCTCTTCGTTGTCGAGCAGGCCGGCCTTAATGATACGGAAATCGTCGTAGGAAATATGTGTGAATGCGGGTCCGCCCTTGACATCGCCGATTGCCCAAATACCCTCGACATTTGTTTCGAGCTTTCCGTTGACCTTGACGTACCCGCGATTGTCGGTCTCCACGCCCGCTGCTTCCAGATTGAGAGTCTCGGTATTGGGAATATGGCCCGCCGCAACCAGAAGATGGGAACTGACTATTGTCGATGTTTCGCCATCGTATTCAACAGTCAATTGAACCCCGTCATTATCCGCTGGCTGCAGATGCCGGGCGGTCGTGCGCAGTCGAATGTCGATCCCGTCAGCAGAGAGAATCTTCTGTACTTCTTCGGCGACATCCTGATCCTCGCGTCCCAGCACGTGAGGACCACGTTCAACGATGGTGACCTTGCTGCCGAATCGCCGGAACATCTGCCCGAATTCCAGCCCCACGTAACCACCTCCGAGAACCACTAAGTGTTCCGGCACGATATCCAATTCCATGATAGAAGTGGAATCGAGGGCCGGCACGGAGTCAAGACCATCGATTGGGGGCATTGCCGGTCGGCCTCCGGTGTCGATAAAGATCTTATCAGACGAGATATTTCTTGAGCCGCCATCCTTGAGTGCAACTTTTAGTGTCCGCTTGTCAACAAATGAAGCTTCCCCCCGTATCAGCGTGAGATTATCCGTACCCTCGATACGCTTCATCTCTCCGCTTCGCCATTTGGTGACGACGCCCCGTTTGCGTTCTCGCACAATTTTCATGTCGACGGTGATTTCGCCATGGCGGACTCCGTAGTCGTCTCCGCGCCTCGCCAGATATGCGGCGCGGGCACTGGCCGCCATCGTCTTGGTGGGTGTGCAGCCGTAGTTCACGCACGACCCGCCGACAAATTCTCTCTCCACTAATGCCACATTCCAGCCGATCTTGGCCAGCGTTATAGCGAGAGGCGTGCCTCCCTGACCCGATCCAATGATGATCGCGTCAAATGTGCCTGTTTCTTGTCTGTCAGCCATAATACCTGGTTCTCCTGAAAGCTTATGGTCACATTCTTCCAGCGTATTGCATATCGGGGAGAATCATTCGAGGAGAAGACATCAGCACCCGCTATTTGCTCGAAGTCGGCTCGGATACGGATGCCGATTCGGCTTCGGTCAGATGTCCGTTTCTATCTGATTTCTGTACTTCCCAGATGGAATCGATAAAGTACTTCTTGGCATCGTACAAATGGTGCCGGACGGCATATCCGGTCTCATGGGCCAGCATATCGATGTCGGAACGGAGATACTTGTATGAATACTCCATGTGAATCGGCTCCCAGGGAGCGAACGTAAACCATCTTCCGATAGCTTCGATGAATACTTCCTGTTGCTCAAGGCTTACCAGGTAGCTTTCCATCGCGCCCGTGAATACCTCGTAGGTTCCGAAATGTCGGAACTTGCTGACATCGAACTGGCCGCCAAGCTCACGGTTAATCCGCCGCAGGACGTTCAGGTTAAACTCGGCGGTCACACCCTGTGAATCGTTGTAGGCGTTGAGGAACAGCTCAATGTCTTTTTTGAGGTCGAATCCGATCAAGAGGTTGTCATCAGGGTGAAGGCAGTTCCACAGGTGGCGCAGAAAAAACCGGGCTCGTCCGTGAGTGAAATTGCCGATATTGGAGCCGAGAAATAGTACGAAGTTCTTCCGTTTGTAGCGATTGGTGAGCCACTTGATCGCCGTGAAGTAGTCCGTTACCAGACCCTGTACCTGCAGATTTGGAAAGCGCCGTCGAAGATCCTCCAGCTGAACTTCCATAGCGGACCTCGATATGTCAACGGGTACATATTGGAAATCGAATCCGCGATCCATGAAATGTTTCAGCAGGATACGTGTCTTGACGCCGTCGCCGGAGCCGAATTCCACGAGGTTGAATGGTTCCCCATTGGCGCAGTCAGCGATTTGCTCCTTGTTCCGTTCGAGCGAATCCCGCTCACACCCGGTCAAATAGTACTCGGGCAACTGTGTTATCCTGGTGAACAGTCGACTGCCTTCGTCATCGTACATGTACTTCGAGGGTATGGACTTGCGCTCCTCGGACAGGCCGACGAGAATGTCGAGGGCAAATGCTTCACGACCGCCGTAACGAGCGGCGAAATCCTGCGGATTGATTACTTCGATAGATTGTGACAATTTTCCTTTCCCTCTTCAGCCATTGTCCGCCAGGCGAACGCCGGTGAATTGCCAGCGTTTATCGCACTGAAAGAAATTACGGTAGGTCGACCGAATGTGATCCCGGGGAGTCGCACATGACCCGCCACGCAGCACCATCTGATCACTCATGAATTTCCCGTTGTATTCTCCAAGGGCATCGAGAGTCTGTCGGTATCCCGGATACGGAAGATAGGCGCTTCCGGTCCACTCCCAGACATCACCGAACATCGAATAAACGATTGCCTTGCCGTCGCGTTCCTGTGGCGGGCTCGAGAGCGGATGAAACGTATGGCTGTCGAGAAAATGTCCTTCGACATCCTCCGTTTTCTTGAGTTCGGCGACCGTTTCCCATTCCGCTTCAGTTGGCAGGCGTTTGCCGGCCCAGCGGGCAAACGCCCATGCTTCGTAATAGCTTATGTGACTTACCGGTTCGTGCGGATCAATAGGTCGGATACCGGTCAGTGTCCGAATCTGCCATTCATCGTCGGTCTTCAGCCAGTACAGGGGAGAATCCCATTTCTCGCGATTGACAACATCCCAGCCGTCCGAAAGCCATAATCTGTGATCGCCGTACCCGTTGTCCTTCATGAAGTCGAGATATTCTCCGCATGTCACCGGCCTGTTGGCGAGCTTGAAATTATCGAGATACACCTTGTGGCGCGGGAATTCATTGTCGTAGGCGAAACAGTCGCCATGTGCCCCGATTTCCTTGATACCTCCTTCAAACGGGAGAAAATCGAGCGGTATCGGCCGATCAGCAACCACGCCTTTCGGTTCGACATAGATCGGGTTAAGCGGGTTACTTGCCAGAATGTGCTTGATGTCAGTGACGAACAACTCCTGGTGCTGCTGTTCATGATTCATCCCGAGTGTTATGAGTTGCGCTATCTTCGGTAGCTTATCGTTGTCGATATTTTCAACCAGCTTGACCACGCGGTCGGAAATATTCTTGCGATACTCCATAACTTCGGCGACTGTCGGTCGGGACAGGGTGCCGCGCCTATTCCGGAGAATCCGATCGCCGAATGACTGGTAATAGGAATTGAAAATGAAATAGTAACCGTCGTGATAACGCTTGAAATTGCTCTCATAATTCTCGAGCACCACCTGCTCGAAAAACCACGTCGTGTGGCCGATGTGCCACTTTGGGGGACTGACATCTTCGATTGTCTGGACTACGTAATCCTCGGTAACCAGCGGCCGGCACAGGTATTCGCTCAATTCGCGGACCGAGAGAAATCTATTGGCAAGTTCGGCTCGATCAACGGCATCTTTTGTATGGGATTGAACGTGCATTGATATCTACCTCCGGTATTACAGGGGCCGACAGCATCCAATATCAAGCGAGGCTCGCGCCCAAAACGGAAGGGGAAAGCCTTCAGTGTGCGTATGCCCCATCATCCTCCTGAACAGTGTACTTGTGCAACGGGTCCGACTAATACTGATGGTCCATGAGAATCCTGACAGGTTTGTGAATGTGTCACGAACCTCATATCCATAAACACGAGAGGCCTGCATATGTGCCCCGATTCTCTATTCTTGTGTTAATGGCGTCTAGAGCCGGTTGAAAAGTGCGGCGGCGGCGCTGTCCACCGACTGACCGTCCACATCGACCAGCTTGTTAGCTTGCCGCATGGTGGAATCGCTGATACTTCCGATCAGCGAGCGAAGCTGCCCGACGAGTCGGGGGCGGTCAGCCGCTTGAGACGAGAGTAGGAGGATGGCATCATATGGGGGGAGAGCCCGCTGTGGGTCCTTAAGGACCACGAGATCATAAGCGGCGATACGGCCGTCGGTCGAATAAGCAGAGATCACATCGACCTGCTTTTGCTCGACGGCACTGTACATCAGCGTGGGGTCAAGCGTGCGTCGCTCAGCAAAGTTGAGGTCATACTTGTTCTTGAGTGCCTGCCATTCTGGCCGCGAAAAGAATTCGTAGTCGCTGCCGATGGACAGTTCGGGAGTGACTGCGGCGAGGTCGCCGATGGTTACAAGCCCGTATTTCTCGGCGGTTTCTTTCCGTACGGCCAGTGCATATGTGTTTTCGAATCCGAGTGCACCAAGGAGCTCGATATTATGCTTTTCTTTTAGCCAGGCTTTCATTTCGGCGAGCATTTTCTCACGGGGCGGAAAATCTTCCCGATGCATGACATTTGTCCATACCGTTCCACTGTAATCGACATAACAGTCCACCGACCCGTTGGCGGTTGCCTCAAAGAGAATGATCGATCCCATCCCTGAACGATTCTGAGCGCTGAAACCGGCCTGCCGCGCTACGTCCGCGATCAGTTGCGCAAGAATATACTGCTCGGTAAACGGTTTCGACCCGATAACGACTTTTTCTGTGCGGGACGTTCCCGGTCCTCCGACAATGACAGGCGCCAGACCAAACCCGATCAATACTACCAGCGATGCTGCTGCTGTTGTGCCCAATCTGAAGCTCCGTCTCGATGCGGCGACCTCTATCAATCGGACCAGTTGATCAAGGACTACGGCAAGCACCGCGGCTGCAACGGCCCCAATCGTTACGGCGGATAGATTCTGGGTCTGCAATCCGCTGAAAATGAAATTACCAAGACTGGTGGCCCCAACCGGCGTGGCAAGAGTTGCAGTTCCCACAACCCAGACTGTGGCCGTGCGAATGCCGGCCACAAGAACCGGCAGGGCGAGCGGCATTTCCACTCGGAAAAGCAGTTGCATGTCGGTCATACCGATTCCGCGAGCCGCCTCGATTACCGAAGGATCGACCCCGAGAATACCGGTCACCGTATTGCGGAGAATAGGGAGGAAGCTGTAAATGGTAAGTGCAATCAAGGCCGGCAGGAAACCGATCGTCCCCAGCAACGGAACCATCAGGGCAAGAAGGGCGATGCCGGGTATGGTCTGCAGGATTCCGGCAATAGTGAGCGTGGGCCACTGTAGAGATTTGATGCGTGTCACAAGCGCCCCCAGTGGGACACAGATGATTATACCGGCAGCGAGTGCGAGCACGGTGAGCAGGAGATGGTGCCCGAGGTAGTTTGGCAACAATTCCAATTGTTGGCCTACCGATGACCAGTTCATTTGGTATCGTCCCGACGCATCATTTGTTCGAGTACATCCGCTTGCCGTTTGGGAGTGTCGAGCAGACTTTCGGCGTAGGGATGCCCCGGATTTTCCAGCAACGCACGGGGCGTGCCAATCGCGACGATTTGGCCCGCTTCCATCACGGCGATTCGGTCAGCCATCAAAAGGGCCTCCATCACATCATGCGTCACCATGACGACCGTGAGGCTCAAGCGGTGCTGCAATTTGCGGAATTCGTCCTGCAGACCGCTGCGGGTAATGGGGTCAAGGGCGCCGAAAGGCTCATCCATCAACATGACATCGGGGCTTGCCGCCAGTGCCCGCGCCACACCGACTCTCTGTCGCTGACCGCCTGAGAGTTCATCGGGCCTCCGCCCTCGAAATTCGGCCGGCTCAAGGCCCACCAACTCCAACAGCTCATCGGAACGCCTGGCTGTTTTCTCGCGTGACCATCCGAGCAATCGCGGCACAGCGCCGACATTTTCACCGATGGTCATGTGGGGAAAGAGCCCAATTTCCTGAAATACATAACCGATACTGCGGCGCAGTTGAACCGGGTCGACTTGAGCTACATCTCGGCCCGCTACTTCGAGAGTACCGGAGGTCGGTTCAATCAGTCGGTTGATCATTTTCAATGTGGTCGTTTTGCCGCAGCCGGATTCACCCAGGAGGACTAAAAACTCACCTGATTCCACGCTTAGCGTCAGTTTGTTCACTGCCGGTATCTTGCTGTCGCCGTAGCTTTTGGATATATCGGTCAGCTTGATCACAGAAAATCCCCTCGGGTCATCAGCAACGCGCCGGAACAGGTGCTGCCATTGATCTCGGTGCGGAAAACGGAAGGCGGGACGGTATCACCGCCCGCATTTCCGATAATCTAACAGATAGGCTAAATCTCAACAAGGCCTAATCCGCCTTGCCGAAAGCTCCGGGAGATTGAGTGACCGCGCGCTCAGCTAATCTATTGACAGATATGTAGTTGATTATTATATTGAAACAGGAGACAGCAAACGGGGAAGCACCACCTTGTGACATCGGATTAACTGCTATTATGTCGCGGATTATCCCGTTTACGGGTTTGTTCATTATATACTGCTTCGTCGTCAACACGAGTACTGTGCTGGCAGTTGATCACCTTGCGGTGGAGGGCTCGGGGGACACCACATACCTTCCTTACAGTCTTGATACGACCTGGAGTAC
This sequence comes from uncultured Ignavibacteriales bacterium, assembly GCA_964396245.1. Taxonomy (GTDB): domain Bacteria; phylum Zixibacteria; class MSB-5A5; order GN15; family FEB-12; genus CAYNEO01. The sequence continues at coordinate 6,435 of CAYNEO010000007.1, read as the reverse complement.
GGCCGGCTCCCCGTTCGCCAAGCCGATAATGCATTCGCTGTTCGTGCTCCGGCCGATGAGACCCGGGGATTCGACTGCCGAGCTGGCGAGGGCATACAACAGCACCATTTTTGCAGATGAACCGTCGGTTACATCGCAACGGATCTTCCCGTCGCTGACAGTCGAGGATGACGATCCGATCTGGCTGACTTTCAGCGATGTCGCCACCTATGATGACCCGGGCCAGGATATCAGGCAGCTGGTGGGGACGGGATACCGCAACGATTCGGCCTGGTTCTTTCAGCTTATCCCGGACTCGGATGGATATGTTCGCTGTTTCCTGGCGACCGGGCGTGATTCAACTGGTGACGGACGCTGGGAACCCGGGCTTCCGATATTGCTTATTGAAGACTACGACTACGATGGCCATACCGAGGCCTTCGTTTATATAAACTCAGGTCGAGATTATCTCCCGCGCCTGCTCATTTGCGTGGATATCGACGAGATGCGAATCGAGTGGTCCGTAGACATGCCGGGTAACCTCGACCGTCATCGGTTCTACTCGCTCAAGGATTCTCTATCTCCGGGTGTTATTTTCACTGCCTACAATCCCAAGCAGGGCGTAACACTCGGTAAATTTAGCGATCTTTACGCCTATTTGTTCGTGGTGGATGCTAAGGGGAACATAACGAACAATTATATGGTGGCCAGAAGCCACTACTATGCGAGAATGCGCCCGGCTCCCGAGCCCGGGCAATATTACCTGTCGCACCGACTGCCGATCACCGGCGCCACTGAATCAGATGAGGACGATGCGGAAGGGTACTACCTGTCAATTGTGGATCGGCACGGCTCGGTGCTCAAGACGATAGCGGGGGAGGGTCCGGTCAGGGACATGTGGATGGGACCATATCCCAAGACAGGCCAGGCGGCTCTCTACGTGAGTCCGTTCAACGGCAGGATGCTGGTTTACTCTCCGGACCTACAACTCCTGGCTGCTTCGGATACGATAACCGGTCCGGTATTCGTCACCTGGCTTCGAATTACCGGTCGGTCGGACAGTGTGATTGCTTTCAGCGATGGAATCTACGATCAGAATCTTCATAAACAGCTCCATTTCTCCGGACCTGCGTCTTCCGTCGAGGCTGTCAAGCTGGACTCTGTAGGAAGAGCAATCACGATAGCAGTCGGCTCTGGGAGCGGCGGCATGGTAGGCGACATACACAGTCAGGACATCTTCAAGTTCGTTTCGATTTTCTATGTGCATCACCAGAGCTACATCCTCTCGGGTCTTCTGGGATTATTCCTGGTGCTTATTGTGGTCAACTACTATCGTCAGCGGACCAAGCAGAATCTCGTCACGATCACTCGCCAGAAAAAGGAGCTTGAAACGGCTCATCAGGCCCTGCGAGATGCCCAGGCGAAACTGGTTGAACAGGAAAAGTACAAACAGGCACGGGACATTGCCGGCGGCTTTGCTCATGAGATACGCAATGCCCTGTTCCCCGCGGAGGCGGCGTTGACCAGGTTGAAGCAGATGCCGAACGGGGGAAATGCCAATTCGCAAAAGACCGACAAATACGTTGGCTCGGCCAATCGCGCCGTTGAACGAGCCATCGGCATCACGGAGATTATTTCCCGTTATACGCGGCTGGGTTCGGAATCACAGCCGGCGAATGTCGGACTCAAATCGGTCATTGACGAAGTTCTGGCTGCCAACGCAGACAGGATCGATGATCAGGGCGTCGCGGTTGAGGTCAAGGGGGAGACGGACGTGAGCGTCTCGGCCAACCATGATCAGATGGTCATGGCTTTGAATAATCTGGTGAGAAACAGCCTGGATGCGCTTGCAGAGACTTCTGACCCGCATGTTTGCCTTTTGGTGGAAACGGAAAAGAATACGGTCGCATTGTCCGTGACTGATAACGGTGCGGGAATCCCCGATGATATCAAAGAGAGAGTTTTTGACGCCTTTTTCTCAACAAAGCCGGACACGGGGACCGGCTTGGGCCTTTCGGTGGTAGCGCGAATCCTGGACATGTACGACGGCACCCTCGATATGAAGTCAGCGCCGGGTGAGGGGACGACTTTCACGATGAGATTGAAACAGGCGGACCGGGTGGCGCCGTCATAATTCTATGGGTGAGGAAGAATGAATGGAAGAACTGTTCACGATTTTGCTGGTAGACGATGATCCACACGTGCTGTCGATGCTGGAAGATCTCTTCGAGGAAGACTACAAGATCATCTCGGCTCGAAGCGGAATGGAGGCGGTGGAGAAAGTGAGATCGAATCCGGGAGTAGCGGCCGTCGTTCTCGACATCAAGATGGCCGGTATGGATGGAATCAAGGCGATGGAAGAAATCAGGCGGATACAGCCGGAGGCCCGAATTATTCTGCATACCGCGTACCCGGGAGAATACGATGAGGCCGAAATCGACCGTGACGAGAAGCCCTTTGAGTACATTCAAAAAGGGAAGAGCATCCAGCGGCTGATTCGGTCGGTGCGTAATGCCGTTGAGACCTACCGTTTGAGCACGGACCAACAACTCATGTGCCGTTTGGCGGAGTCGCGCTATGGAATTATCGGCCGCTCGACAGCCATGCAAAAAATCGTCCGGCAGGTGCACCAGGTAGCCGCCGGCAACGGTCGCGTGTCGATAATTGGCGAGACGGGCACGGGGAAGGGACTGGTAGCTCATGCCATTCACCTGGCATCGCAACGGTGTGATAAACCGTTGGCGATTCTCGGAGTGAGCCACAAGAAACACGGACTGGTCGAGGCGGAACTGTTCGGCGCCGTCAGGGGCGCCTACACCGGTGCCGTCACTGATCGGATGGGACTGTTCGAGTACGCCAACGAGGGGACGCTGTTTCTCGATGAAATCGGGGATCTGGATCTCGACATACAGTCCAAGTTGCTTCAGGTACTGGAGTCGGGCGAATACTCCCGCCTCGGCTCGCCGATAACCTGCCGCACGGATATCAGGGTGATCTGTGCTTCGCAACTACCGCTTGAATCACTAATGCGTAAAGGGAATCTGCGAGCCGACCTCTTTTATCGTATCAAAGGCGTCACTATTGAGATGCCGCCGCTCAGGGACAGAAGGGAGGATATCCCTGCCCTCGTAGCGTACTTCACTTCTCAATTCACGGTGGAACGCGGGCTGGCTCCTAAAAAGTTCGATGATGCAGCGGTCAACACGTTGATTGCACACGATTGGCCCGGTAACGTTCGCGAGCTAGCCGACGCGGTCGAATCACTGATCGTGCTGAGTGACTCGGACATTATCTTTGCCGATGACGTAAAGCGGTTCCTCAAGCAGCCTTCATCCGATGCCACGCCGACAACACTTTCCGCGAGACTCAAGGATATGGAACGGACCCTGATCGTCCAGGCTTTGCAGGAATCCGGATGCAACGTTGCCGGTGCGGCGCGCTTGCTCGGTATAGACCGCGCGAACCTTCACAAAAAGATCAAAGCGCACGATATCGACGTGGCCGGCATGTCCGGCTGAAGAAGCGGAGCTATCAAACTGGCTACAGGGGGGTACAAATTACCCCCTAATAACTCGAGCTTCCGTGTCGATCCGACACGGCCCGTCACTGCACCAACGCGTTGGCTGGCCTAATTCGTTTTAAATCAATCAATTACAAGACAAACCGAACGACCCCTGAGTCGGCACACGAATTGATATAAGAACAGTGCGAGAGGGGTAACCCTCCAAGCACGCGTACGCGTGACTTGTTGTGGAAGGGCCCGGCAATGTTTGGTGTGCTCACATTGTCGGGTCGTCTTTTGTCTCGGCTTGTGCTCGTCATTGGCACTCTGCCGCTCGCAATTCCTGGCCTGATAAGCTGCTTGTGTTGCGTATTTGTCCCGGCAAACTCAAGTTGACACCATTGTATGTCCGGTCTATTTTGACTTCAACCGAACTCACACAGTAGGGCGAGCCAGTGGAAATCCACGAATTGCTGGGTGTGGGGATGGTAATCCTCCTGGGACTTCTGGGGGGCAAGCTTTCCCACAGGTTCAAAATCCCCCGGGTCACAGGTTACATGCTGACGGGGCTGCTTTTCGGTCCTTCCGTCCTCGGGTTGATATCATCAACCACGCTCGCGGATATCTACATGATCAACCATATCGCCCTTGGTCTCATTCTATTCGCAATCGGCGGTGAAATTGAATTATCACACCTGCGGTCAATGGGACGGAAAGTCATTTTTATGGCCCTGGCCGAGAGTCTGGGAGCCTTCATCCTTGTCTTTCTGGTGTCGTGGGGTATCTCCGGGGACTTCGGGCTATCCATCCTTCTGGGCTCAGTGAGCATGGCTACGGCGCCCGGTGTCACACTGCTCGTTACTCGTGAGTACAGCAGCCGGGGGCCGTTGACAGAGACACTGTTGGCAGTAGTGGCTATAAACAACGTGATTTGCCTCGTCTTCTTCCGCTTCTTTTTCGGTATTTATTCTATGGTTCACGGGATGTCTCTGGACCAGGCGGTGCTCGGGTTTATCAAGGAAGTCTTCCTGGCTGTTATAATAGGCGGCGTGATTGGGGCGCTGATTTCCTGGTGGGAGCAGAAGATTGACGATTTATCAGAACTCCTTCTCGTGATTATCGGCGGGCTACTCCTCGCGATCGGACTGGCGAGAACAATTGGAATCTCGTACCTGCTGACCTGTCTTGTTATTGGTGCCGTGACCAACAACCTGTCCATGATGCACCGGCTGGTTTACGCCGAACTCAGACAGACCGAGATGCCATTTTACATTGCCTTTTTTGTTCTATCCGGCGCCAGCCTGCACTTGAACGCACTGCTGAGCCTCGGCCTGCTTGGTCTGGGGTACCTGATCGCCCGACCGATCGGCAAATCTCTCGGGTCGCACGTGGCCGGCGAAAAATTCGGGGCCGAGCCGCAGGTATACTCCAATATCGGTATGGCCCTGGTGCCGCAGGCCGGGGTTGCAATCGGGATGGTAATCACGGTTACGCAAACACACCCGGATATCGGGTATATGATGGGAACAGTGGTTCTGTCGTCGGTCATTGTCTACGAAGGACTGGGACCATTCCTTACCAAGTTGGCGCTTGGTCGCGCCGGGGAAATACATCTGCAGGAGTGAATACGGGGATATTTCCTGACGGGGAGATTTGTCCTCAGGTTTTTTTCTAAGAGAAACGCAATCTGGCCGGAACCCGTAGCTGATTTTGGTATAACAGAGAGGTAGGATCACGGTAATTCTGTGGATGCGTTGTAATATAAGCGAACGTATGCGACAAACGGAGCGTTATTGAAAACGTTACTATTATGGAAGACAAACGTGAGATGGGGAGCCGTCACATGAAGCGCATACTGCTGTTAATGCTCCTGCCCGCCGCTGTGGGACTGTTTTCGTCTCTACCGGGCAAGACACCATCGCAATCACGGTCGATCGATGAGCTGGTTCTCGATGGAGCGAAGCAGGAGCTCGCCAACGAGACCCGTTATAATCCGCAAATGCTCTGGCAATATTATCCTCCCCGCTTCAAGGACGGTGAAAAGCAGCAATACAATGTTTATCCCATGGGTGACGTAGCGCCCAATGAGGGTGTGTGCACCGATTTGATCGTGAGGGCGTGCCGGAATGCCGGTTATGATTTGCAGCAGATGGTCCATGAGGATATCTTAAAGCACCGCGAATATTACGGCATCGAAACACCGGATAAATATATCGACCACCGTCGGGTCTGGGTATTACTCAAGTTCTTCCAGAAGAACTACAAGTCATTGCCGAAGAAGGTAGACCAGAAAAACGAGCATTGGCAGGCGGGTGATATCGTTATCTGGGATGTCGGCTCCAACCACCACATGCATACCGGCATTATCTCTGATAAGCGGACGCGGAAGAGTAATCGTCCGTTCGTGATCCACAATAACCGTTACCTTCCCCTTGTTTTCCCGGGCAAGACATGCGAGCAGGATGTTCTTCGCGGGCCCCGTCTTATGGGCATGCCGGTCCGTGTGTGGAAAGTTGCCGGTCATTTCCGCTTGAGTGAGCCGAAGTTAAAAGATTCGCTGCAGGCCGGCAATCCGGACACAACCGCCTAGTCCGCCGACCGTTTTTCTCCCGATTCTTAGAACCTTGCCAATGCATCTCGTGTTGACGCTGTATTAAGTTTCCAATACTCGCTGGATTTGCTACATTAGCCTGATACTATTGGAAGGAATACCAATGGATTCGACATATACGCCGCCATATCCGGTTGTGATGGAGGAGCGCAGTTTTATCAGCCGCGTTTACGGCTGGATGTCATTTGCGCTTGTTATCACGGCGGTAGTGGCGATGTGGGTTGCATCGACGCCGTCGGTCACGCAGTTCCTATTCAGTAATCAGTTTCTCTTTCTTGGCCTCATAATCGGTGAACTGATTTTGGTGGGTTACCTGGTGCTTGCGATCCGTAGAATGTCCGCC
>CAYNEO010000006.1:0-121688 GCA_964396245.1 uncultured Ignavibacteriales bacterium | reverse complement strand
TGAAAACCGTTGTACCGCAAGGTACCGTGGGTTCGAATCCTACCTCCTCCGCCATATTTTCTGCTGATCCGGCTAGTTCATGCCGCGGCCAAAGACAAAACTGAACCCGAGTACGAACTCCGGGCCGCTGTAGTTGCGGCTGCCGCCGATAGGCTCCTCGAAATCATTCATCACATTGTAAGCTATGGTCAGACCCGTTACGAAATGCCGGCCGACCACAAAATCGACCCCCGCCCCGAGCTGCCCGCCAATCGCCATTTCGGTTCTCGACTCCGTGACTACCGTCAAGCTTGTCTCTTCGATTGTCTGTACGCCGATAAACGTCCCGACGCCCGCCTTCAAGAACGGCCTGACCGAGGTTCCGTAGGTCGATTTCGGAAGATAGTACTTCATCGAAAGTATGATCGGTGCAACTACGTCGGTCTCGGTAGTGGTTTCCAACAGGCCGGTTCGAGTTTCCGACTGGGCCGCCATGCCGCCGACATTGATTGTCAACGCCAGACCCTCCTCCAGCCATCGACCATAAGCGATTCCGCCCAGGAAGCCGTCGCTCTCTACCGAGGTCGACACTGCCCCGGGTCCTATTTCTGTCCGCGCGTCGGTAGTCTGGTTCCACATGCCGAGCCGCAACTCAATCTGGTGCCGCCGATTCAGCGACTGTGCATCGGCGGAAACAGCTATAAGCCCGACAATGGCGATAACGCCCAGTAGTGTCCCTGCCAGTTTTCTCATGCTTGTACCCTCGCATCCTGTATGTGAATAAGGATACATTGCTCTACGTGGACCAGCGCGGGAAGTTTCCGGAGCATGTGATTCGAATGCATGCTGAGAGAGGTAAGTTCACCGTGCGGCGAGACCCTGAATGCAAGCTGAAGAAGCCGGACTTAGGAAGTCCGGCTTCTTGCTTGCCGAAGATTGACAAACACTATAACGACGTCATCATCTTCTTTGCTTTATGACGAATCATCGCGTAGGCCATGTTGTTCACCGCATTGGAATTGGCCGCCTTGTCGCAGTATTCCTGGGCCTTCTGCTTATCGCCAAGCCCCTTATGGGCCATCGCCAGGCGGTAGTGGTTATAAGGATTTTCCAGATTGGCCTGGTTCAATTCCGAAACGGCCTTCTCGTAATTCTTCTCGGCGAGAGCAATCTGGCCCATCAACTGGTGAGCCGTGCGGATACGGTTCCGGTCGCGGAGAGCCTCTACTTCGGCCAGATACTTTTGTGCATTCTCCTTCGCCTTATCGAGCTCTGCTTTCTCGGTGTACACCCAGCCCATTTCGAACAGGTAGTCGATGTCCTGCAGTTTCTTGATCATCGGGTCCAGTTCGGCATTGGCCACGATATCGCGAGCCTTCATATACATGATGGCGGCCGAGTCATACTTTCCGGTTTCGATAAGCAGCGCGCCAAGAAGTTCCATGTCGGCAGCCATGGCCAGGGGATCCTGACTTTCCCTGGCAATATAGTGGCGCTTCTGGACAACATCCATGGCCATGTCGTGATTGCCCTGGTCGATATACACAATCGCCTTGGCGGTCAGCGCCGCTCGCTTTTCGGCGTCATGACGGCCCTTCTTGTACGCTTCATCCACGTGCTTGTGGGCCGCGTCATAATCGCCCTTCATGCACAGATTGGTGGCGATGCCGAAATGCGAAGTTGTGAAGTATGGATCCAAATCGAGAGCCTTCTGGTACTGCGTGATAGATTCATCGAATTGCCCCATTTTCAATAGCAGTTCGGCATAGGAATCGTAGGGATTGGGATCATCGGGAATGAGCTCGATATACTTCTGGAATGCAATCTTTGCTTTTCCCATATCTCCCATGCGGCGATACGTGTATCCCATCTCGTTGTAAGTCGGGGCATAGTCCGGATTGATCTTCACGGCTCTCTCGTAGTACTTCATCGCATCGCTGTATTCCTGGCGGACGAAATGATCCGTCCCCAGAGTATACAGCGCCCGCTCGTCCTCCGGGTACAGCTGAACCAGTTTCTCGAGCATCTCGCGTGATTCAGCGGTCTTGCCGTATGCAGCCGCCACGTTGCTTTTGATGAAGAGTTGCTCCCCTTCGGAAACCCGATTCATCAGCGCCCGGGCCTTGTCGATCTCGTCGAAAAACTCATTGGTCGTAGGTGCTGTGAACGCAAGATACAGATGCGCCATGGCAAAGTCCGGATCAGCTTCGACCGCTTTCCTGAAATACTCGGTTGATTCGGTACCGCGAAGGTTCTCCGATAACTCCCGCCCTTGAATGAAGTACTTTTCGGCTGTCTCCGATGATGTCGTGATCGGAATCTTACCGGCGCCCGTGCCGGCGACACACACTCCGGCGATCACGATGGCCAGAATGACGCTCCTCCCCACCACTGTCAGCCACAACGGAGGTTTCATGACCGTCTCCTGTTTGGTTGGTAAGTTCTATTGATTTTCCGAAACCGGCATAGGGGATATGCCATGCGGGTAGTCGAACGGCTGCCGCTCGAGATGTGCACCGGTTGCGGCGCAGGGATGCGGACCAGCTCCGGACTGATTTTGAACTAATGAAACAACCGTGCGACAGACCCGCAAGTCCAAAATGAAGTAAATACTCCACATTTCAGACAACATTCGTCTCCATTGGTTGGCTACCAGCTAACCACGGGAGGAATGAGCTAACCATATCCACCCAAGGCATCGAGGAAGACAACTCTGGTAGTGAATTCAATTGCAACGGGTTACGGTAAGCAAAAGAGGTGAGCGATCCGGCACCGCATTTGATTTCGGTTAAGGCAAGCAAAGGAGGATATATGAAACGATTCATAATTATCATAACGATGTTGGCGTATTTCAGCGCATGCACGAAAACAACGATGATTCCGTTGGAGTCCGTCGAGCCGGTGGCGTGCCAACCAGTTTATGGCGTGGTCCTTGCGGACGACCGGCAAGTCATCTTCTCGTCTACAGGTGGCCGTTATGTTGCGCAACGACAAATGATCGAAGGCGAGGTAAACGGTTCGGACAGCGTCTCGTATCGATTGGAAAATATCCAGAATGTGCTGATGGCATTAGGTATAAACGGTGACTCGGTCGTGGCAGTGCCGGTCGACGAATATAAGTCCTCCCAAAAGAAATGGAACAAGCTCGCCGGCTATCACATTTCTGCCGCCGTGAAAAGAGACGGACATCCCATTCGATTTTCAGGTGAGTCCGGACGGCTGAATTGCGCAGACTATTCACTTTACGGCGTACTGACAACCGGAGACAGGTTGAAGCTGCGCATTGACAGCGTGAACACCGTTATCTTGACGTCCTCGCCGATGTCCAGACGCACATTGATTCTGATTAGCGTTGCCGCGTCGGTGGCCTTTGTGGTCCTTGTCTATGTCGCTTTAGCCAACTGGGAACCGGGGCCAATAGATCCCGGCTGGCGCCTATAGACGTTTGCCACTTCCCGCTTGCACCGGCGCACAAACTTCCCTTTCTTATGGCACCACTCGCACAGGCACAACTTCGACAGACAATTACTGCCTTTATTCTAGACGAAAGGGAACCACATGCGCTCTTCCGTTACCGCCATTTTGTTCGCGTTACTTGTCATTTCTGTACTCGTCGGCGTTGCGTGCCAGGATCGACCTGTCGACAACCCCGAGGCTTTGCAGGCCATTGCCCTCTCGGACAATGACTTCATGCAGGCAATCACCGACGGTGACCCGCATGCCATCGCCGCCCTTTACACGATCGATGCCAATATCCTCCCTCCGAATGAGAAGATTATCAGGGGCCAGGATAATATCGGTGAATACTGGGCGGTGATGATCGAGATGGGCGTCAACCGGCTTGACCTCGAAACGCTCGAGGCACACGCCTTCGGCGAGTATGCGTATCAGGTCGGCAAATACAGGATTTTCGCCGGCGACAACCAGGAACTGGACAACGGCAAGTTTGTCGTGGTCTGGCAGAAATCCGGTGATACGTGGAAAATGTACCGGGATATCTGGAATTCCAGCGTGCCTGTTCAACCGTAGTGCGTCCTCCGTTCCAGACGCCTATCCGTTCGTCCGGCAACTTTTCTCGGGTCAGGCCGTAAGTCAAACTGAATCCAGGAAAGGACGAATATGAAAAAGCACATCAACCTGCTGGGGTTGCTCTACCTGGTTTATGGCGCTCTGGGACTCGTATCGCTGCTGATCATGCTGGCTCTTTTCCTCGTCGGGAGTGGACTGGCGGCCGCCGACAACCCGAGAGCCGGGCTGGTGATAGGCACGCTCGGAGCCATTGTGATATTGATCACAGCCATGGCATCGCTGCCCAACGTATTCGCCGGCTACGGCCTGATCAAATTCCGGAACTGGGGACGTATCCTGGCATTGATTCTCAGCTTCCTCAATCTGCCGGCGTTTCCCCTGGGGACAACGCTCGGTATCTACGGTATCTGGGTGCTGTTGCATGGAGAGACCGTGAGAATCTTTCAGGGAGATCGCTTCTCATACGCTTCTTCCCAAAGCTGAATGCGTCTGGGACATTCGGCCAGCCACAATGCCGGATACACTATGTCAGCTAAAGTCCGGTTTTAGTTGTGAATACCGATACCTGACGGTAGTATAACTGGCAGAAGACTCTGGTTAACGTGATTGCTCGTTCGAATTACCCTGCAATCAGGAGGGTTTCTTATGCCGTTCTGTCCGAAATGCGGAACCGAGTACACCGAGGGCACGAAATACTGTTCCGACTGTGAAGTAAAGCTGGTCGACCAGCCGCCGGCTGTGCCCGCTGACGAAGAAACCGAGTATGAAGACTGGGTGAAACTTGCCCGCCTGACATCGCCCGAGTATGCTTCCATGCTCGAAGAGGAACTGAGGGCGAAAGACATTCCGGTGATCATCCGTCCCGAGGTCGGCCATTTTGGCAATATCGGTACCCTCGGACCGTCGTCCTTTGTCCCGGTCGGCGGCGGCTACCTGGTGCTTGTCCCGGAAGAATTTGTGGAGCGTGTGGATCTCGAGGCGACAGCGCTTCTTGGCGATGTGTGGAAAGAGGCCAAGCTGGTAGATATCGAAGGCGCCTGATCGCGCCTCACACCTTCGGAGCCTGTCACCCAAACACCAGAAAGCCCATCCTTTGGATGGGCTTTCTCATTCATAAATAGTCTACCGACCGATTACATGTCGAACATGCCGGTGTATTTGTCGGTATGCTTCGGACTGACACGAAGGTGATACTGGGAGGCCCAGATCGTCATCATCTCTTCGGCATATGTCGCAACGTCCTCAGCGTAATCATATCCCTGCGAGTTGGCTCCCTCGAGGAAATAATAGGTCCACGCGCCGTTCTTGAGGTCCGGGGCGTCATACGAGTTGGAATTGGTCGAGGCGGTTGCCACGATCGTTCCTGTCTGGCAATCGGAATGGAAATCGCCGATCACGCATGCGTCCAGTGTCACGAGCTTCTTGGAGCAGTTGGCGGAATTGAAGATTTCCATCACGTAGCCGTGCGTTATGTAATACAGGTCGGTCGAAATGATACTCGATCCGTCGCCGGGGGCTTTCATCCCGTGTCCTGAATAGCAGAACGCAATCTCGTCGCCCGGTTGTGCCTGTTCGACCAGCCACTGGAGTCCGGCGACTATATTTGCCGCGGTGGCGTTGCGGTCGATATCAATGCGGATCGTGAACCCTTCACCCTGCAGAAGCGATTTCATTTCCTGAGCGTCGTCATCGCAGAACTGCAGATCATTGACCGTGCCCTCGTAATCTGAAATACCGGCCACGTAGGCATACTTGTGGGCCGGATTGGGATTCGGGTCGGCGGAACCGGTGTCCGGTGGCGGCGGCGGTGGTTTCTTCTGGAAAAGGTACTGTGCCGATGGCTTCATCACGAATTGATCAACCACTGCCTGCGGTCGCGTTTCGACAAATTGCGGTCTCTGGACCAGTTGTGTCGCAAGAGCATTGTCGTTGGAATCAGACGTTGTCGGGGATTGACTGCATCCGAAAATCACGAGCAACGAGCAACAGACAGTGAAGAGGGCCAGGAACTTCTTCATGGCGGTCTCTCCTCTTTTATATGGTGAGGGAAGCATCGCAAGGAAACGATGCCCATAACATCTATAAATATCTCTATGAACCCATGTTCATACAACTAAAACATTCGTTGATGGTACATATGCCGGCGGACCGGCTCAAGACCCCGACTCGGCACGCCTTACCCGGTCGAGCGGCCAACTGCCCGGTTGAGCTGGCGCGTCAGGAAACGGTGAAAGCAAATGGATTCGGAACATCCACATTCCTCACTGGTTTAAAGGAAGCAGCCGCTGCTTTTGCCTGTAAGGTTGCCGTGGTTCACACCACCAAAGGGCAAGAGACAAGATTCATGCAACTTTGAAAGGTGAACTGAGGATGAAAACCGGAATCTGGCTGGGTGCGGCAATTCTGGTGCTGATGCTAGCGGCCTGGCTCGTGTCGCACCGGGCTGAAACAGTGGCAAGCGACAATCCGGCCGTAGACAAACAGATGAACATGAATCAGCATGATTTGGAGGATATTCAGATGGCTGAAGCTACTTTCGGCGGCGGTTGTTTCTGGGGTGTAGAAGCGGTTTTTCGCCAGGTTGAAGGTGTCACGGCGACCGAAGTCGGCTATGCCGGCGGAACCACCGAGAACCCCACCTACCGGGATGTGTGTTCGGATACCACCGGTCATGCCGAGGTTGTCCGCGTGCATTACGATCCATCCAGAGTGTCGTACGAAAAGCTGCTGGAGGTATTCTGGAACGAACACGATCCCACGACCCTGGATCGTCAGGGACCGGATATCGGCAGCCAGTATCGCTCGGTGATTTTCTATCACGATGATCAGCAGAAGGCCGCGGCTCTTGCATCAAAAAAGCGACTGGAAGAAAGCGGACGGTACAAAAGGCCGATCGTGACCCAGATCCTCCCGGCGGGTCCGTTCTATCGGGCCGAGGAGTACCATCAGCAGTACCTGGAAAAACGGGGTCTGTCTACCTGCCGAATTAAGTAATTTCTCTTACTGAGTGGCACTGGAGTTACGGCCGGGAATGCCGAGAGGCGGCCCCGGCTTCTTCATTTTGCGTCAAACCTTCCCTTGCTGGTCGATGATTCTTGGTGTCATACATGAAACTCCCGCTGCTGTTTGAGCATTAATGGAGTAACATTAGTCCCGATCACCTGGATCTTGTCGTCCGGAGAACCCGCCCAAAAGTCAGAACACGACGGGCGGAGCACAATTCCTTTGTGCGAGTAGTCTCCACAATCATCTCTGCAATTCGGGCCTGACCCGGTCCGCGAGACAACCTCAAATCTGATCGAGCAGTTGGCTCGACCCTCCGGGAGGACGCTTGAACGCCGTCTATTGCAGTTTCACGAGAGGAATCATATATGACAAGCAGATCGCATACGGAAAAGCACTTCCGGGCATCGGACACCGTTCGCGATGTCGTGATTGGCATGTCCGACGGGCTCACAGTTCCCTTTGCCATTGCCGCCGGCATGTCCGGAGCGGCGGTCGCGGCCAAAATTGTTGTGATTGCCGGGCTGGCTGAAATAGCGGCCGGATCGATATCCATGGGACTGGGCGGTTACCTGGCGGGGAAATCGGATGTCGAGCATTATGAAGTAGAGCGGCAGCGCGAGGTAAGGGAAACGGAAGAAGTCCCTGACATAGAACGCAAAGAGGTCGCCGACATCCTGACCAACTTCGGCTTCCCGGACGATGAGGTCGGACCGGTGGTCGACGCTATCAGCAAAGATCGCTCGAAATGGGTCGACCTGATGATGCGTTTTGAACTCGGACTTGAAAAACCCGACCCCGGCAGGGCCCTGAAGAGCGCCCTGACTATCGCCCTTTCATATGCGGTCTCCGGTTTCATACCGCTCGGGCCGTACATTCTCCTGCCCTCGGTACATTCGGCGCTGTACGTATCTATTGCCGTTACTATTCTGGCGCTGTTTGTCTTCGGACTTATCAAAGGCAGGGTCATGGGCGTAAAGACTCTTAAGTCGGGCCTGCAGATGGCCGTTGTCGGCAGTATCGCTGCCGGGACGGCATTCTTGCTTGCCCGGTTGATCGGATAAACTGGGGAGGACTTCGGTGATAGTAGCGCTTTCGGGTTTGGCTGACTGGCAGTCGTTTGCTCCCTTTCTGCAGAAAGTGGCCCCGTACATTCAGCATTACGGTTACTGGGCGATCCTGATCGGAGTACTGCTGGAAAGTTTCGGCATCCCGATGCCGGGGGAGACCATGCTTGTGGCCGGAGGTCTGCTTGCCTCAGCGGGCGAATTCAATGTCTACTTTGTGATCATCCTGGGTATCGTCGCTGCCGTCATCGGTGACAATATCGGATATGCAATCGGTCACTTCGGCGGACGAAGGCTCGTTCTCAAATTCGGCAAATATGTCTTTCTCACCGAAGAACGACTTAAGAAGCTGGAGGGTTTCTTCATCAGACACGGGGGGAAGGTGGTCGCCGTTGCCCGATTCGTGGAGGGATTTCGCCAGTTCAACGGGATAATTGCCGGCACAGGAAGAATGCCGTGGTGGCGCTTCCTCGTATTCAACGTGATCGGCGCCGTGCTGTGGGTGATGGTCTGGGTAAATGTCGCCTATTTTCTTGGCGATTACATCCCGAGGATTTTCGGCACGTTCAAGCGCTTCGAGACCTACTTTCTCATCTTCTCAGGCGCAGTGGTCTTTGTGATCGTGGTCTACTTTGTCATCCGCCACTTCGTAAAGCGCCACCGGGAGAAAACAAGACAATAGCTAAGTCCATCACTCTGCCCGGAGACCGTCCTCCCATGTCAGCATTTTGACTGGTGAATCAACCTGCCGCTTTCGCCTCATATCCGACTTTTTCAACCGCGGCGATTAACGTCTCGATTGACGGGCCATCGGCTTCTGTCTCTACCGTGGCGCCGGCCGAGTCGAGATCTACGTGCGCCTCCTTCACGCCCGGAACCGAACGTAGTGCTTTTTCAACTCGGCTGGAGCATCCGGTGCATGACATTCCGGATACCGACAACGCAATATGATGTGTATCAGCAGTCATTTGGTGCCTCCTGTAGATGTAGACAGGTAACTCGGCTCAAAGAGGCTTATTTGTCAACTGTTGGTGCGGAGCGGTACGGAAATTCTCCATACCGCCTGACACGTCTATGAAGTGAGCTGGAGCTCTTTTTCTTTGACCCGCTTTTCAGCCTCGACCCAATCGTCAAACTCGTGGCCTATTTGCTGTCCGCGCCGTTCATAAATCGTGTATGCCAGCTTTTCCACGAGCGACCGATGCCGCTCGGGATCCTTGGCGCCGCTGAGATTGATACTGACCTGGGTCCCGTCTTTGGCCTCCAGAACAAGATTGTTGTCCATTCCGGACCCGTCTTTTTCGAGTATGATCTTCTCGGGTTCCCGGATTGATACCACGGGCTCGTTTAGCTTGTCGGGATCATATTTTCCGGTAAAGAGCTCAATCCCCGCGATCGCTCGTCCTTTTTTGGCCAGAGCGATACCGAGAAACGGAGCGCCTCTGTCCACATCCATTGAACGCTGGCCTTTGGATTTCACCTGTACATCAGCCAGCCGATACTGGTTGGTCACGTTAAACTTCCTGCAAAACTGTGACCATGATTTTCGCTTAATTTCAGTCGCCATAATTGTTACCTCCAGCAGGCTGTGTTCTAATCAAATCGCCTGAGGGTGTCAAAAGTTCCGTTATAATCTGTATCGGAGCCACGCCAAACACACTTTGGTTTTCGTGACCCTGATTTCATTCTCTGCACTTAGTCGACAGACACCCGGAACGGGCCGAACGATCTTCTCAGAGAGATTTATCCTTGCTCAACTCGCCGCACCTTTTTACCCGTTGCAGCCTCCAGATGACGGCGCGGAGATCGACGCCCCGTCTCTTCCGGCAGCGCAATCTGAGAGATTAAATGCCGTCGGTCAATATTTTTCTGATGGTCGTTTCGACATCCCGGGAGAATTGGCGCGCTTCGTGCGGCCGCACGGTTTTTGCCGAATTGCGGTTGCGTGGTGGATCGTGGATGTCTATCTTCGGCAGAACGAAAAAGAAAGGACTCATAAGATGAAGCAAATCATTACCCTTGTTGTTGCCCTGGCGGTGCTGGCTTTCGTTGGCTGTTCTAGTAACGAATCCGGTGGACAATCACAGTCCGGCGCTCAGTCCGGCCAGGTAGCTGCCTCCAATATCGAACTCGGCGGTCAGCCGGTAACCCTCGCCGGTATCCGTTTCACCCCGCCGACTCGTTGGAAGGACTTCGGGCCCAGCGGGATGCGCAAGGCTGAGTATGCCTTTGGACCGGTCGACGACGATACCGACTCGGCCACTGTCGCGGTGTATTATTTCGGCCAGAACCAGGGCGGCGGGGTCATGGATAACATCGAACGCTGGATAAACCAGATGTCCATGCCCGACGGCAGCAACCCGGGCACCAAGGCCGTTCAAAATACTTTCACCGCCGACGGGATGAAAGTGCACACGGTTGAACTTTCCGGAACCTACGACGCCGCCATGGGCGGACCCATGTCCGGCCAATCAGAGGCAATGCCCGGGTACCATATGACGGCGGCGGTCCTTGAAGGCCCGGAAGGCAATGTCTTCTTTAAGCTTACGGGGCCACAGAAGACGGCCGAAGAAATGACCAAAGGCTTCATGGCCATGCTGCAGAATATCAAAAAAGCGCCCGCCTCGGCAATGTAGTCTTTACCTGCCTGCCGTTGTCCGAAAAACGGGAGAAACACAGGTAAAAACGGGGCGGTAAGAAACCGCTCCGTTTCGCTGTCATCTCGACAGGAAATTGATCTTGTCCCCGGGAAGAGTTTTTTGTCTTACCTCCCGTATCTGTTTTTACTATATTCCCTTACAATACGAAACCGGATTATCCACTAACCGTATTCGAAAGTGGGACTTGATTGCACGAAGACGAAGCAGCCTTGATTTCTGACGCACTGGCCGGCAACCAGAAGGCTTATACCGCCCTCGTCGATCAGCACCGTGCCGCTATCTTCCATATTATCAATAAGATAGTGCGCAATGAGGATGTCGCTAATGATCTCGTGCAGGAAACATTTATGAAGGCCTTTTCCTCTCTGGCTATGTACCGCTCCGAATACCGGTTCTCAACATGGCTCTATAAAATCGCTGCCAACGCCTCGATTGATTACCTGCGTAAAAAGCGGATTCAGGCTCTTTCACTGGACCGCCCGCTGGAAACCAAGGACGGACAGGTCGAGTTCGAGGTTGCTGATTACACGTATCATCCCGAGCGAGACCTCGAGCGCAAACAGCAGCGGTTCAGTATCGACGAAGCCATCGAATCTCTCCCGCCCAAGTACCGGGAGGTCATTATCTATCGCCATAAGGAAGATAAATCATACGAGGAAATAGCCGATTTACTGAATATCCCGGTCGGCACCGTCAAGGCGCGTATCTTCCGGGCGCGGGAGCTTCTGAAAAAGAAGCTCAAATCTATATACTAGAAGCTTGTTTCAAGGAGTCGGCAGAGTGCCCACAACCCGGTTTCGATATCTCCTCCTGTCAATTTTCCTGATTTCGTCCTGGTCGACCGTCTCCGCCAAGGAATATTCATTTCAGGACGAGAAGGTGTACGCCGTCGGTGAAAAGCCGCGACTCGAGTTGAACTACCACGAAGGAAATGTCGAGGTTACCAGCCACGACGTCGATAGGGTCGTCATCCGAACGACCCGGCGGGTCAACGCCGTCGGTATGGAAGAAGCACGAAAGATCGCGGACAACATTGTGATGAAAGTCGACCGCGAGCGTTCTTCGCTGATTATCAACACCGGCTTTATCGAGCAGCCGGAGCACAACCCGTCGTTCTGGAGCAAACTGCTTGGCACGGCGCAGGACAATGCATATGGCGCTATCGACTTTGAGATCCTGGTGCCCGAGAACTGTGATATCGTGATCAGCAACAACACCGGCGCCATGATGCTCAGCAATCTTCGAGGCTCCATCGACCTCCGAAGTTCATCATCAGATATCCAGCTGAATACTGTCGAGGGAGAAGTCACCATCAATAATGCTTCGGGAAATACAACCGGCGATTTGATCTACGGCCCCGTGACAATTCACCAGCCGATGGGCAAGATCGAACTCAACTGGATCGAGGGTGATATCAAGATTAAATCAAGCTCGGCATCGATAAGTATCAAGCAGGAACGGGGTGCGGTGGATTTGATCAGCGCCAGCGGCAGTGTCGACGTCCGGACCAACCTGCTCAGCTCCCGTGACAATTTTATCTCGACTGAAAGCGGCGATGTCAACCTGGTCGTGTCGCGTTCGGCCTCCGCATCACTTGACATCGCGTCTGATTTAGGTAATGTAAAGACCGACATCCCGATCACAATTACATCCGTATCCGGCAGGAGGCTGGTGGGAGAATTTGGCGATGGGGGTGTTACTATTCACGTGACGTCGTCCACCGGCGACGTTTCGGTTGCGCAGTATTGAGATTCTCGGCCGCCCGCGCGGTTACATAGGATGTGTTATGCGTTTGATTCCTCGCCATATCGGTGTCATTCTAGCGCTTATCGTCCTGAGCGGTGTCTGTTTCGCGCCTGCGACCGCTCAAGAGGATACCGGTACCGGCGAGTTCGCCCCGCCCAACACTGTCTTCACCGAAATTGAACTCAGCGACGAGGGGGTGGTCGCCTACGATACCCTCGGGAACCGCTGGGTGTACGATTTCGAGGCGGGCGCATTTATTCGCGGCGAACTGGCCACCGAGGGACCCGGCGCCGGCCGGGAGGGTGGCCGCGAGTCGTCCCTGCCGGTACCGCCGGTCGAAGAACGCTGCACCGAAAGAAAAGTCGTCCAGCCAATGGAACAAAATGTCCTGGTTGGATACGATGAATATGTCGACGGCGATATCACGGCCCTCGGTCGGGTCACCGTGCGCGGATGGGTCAAAGGCAGCATCACATCCTTCAACGGCCGTGTCCTGGTAACCGAATCCGGACAGGTCGATGGTGACATCCTTGCTCCCGAAGTGGTCGTCAAGCCGGGCGGTATCATCCTCGGCGAAATCACGGAGACGACGTCGGTCGGCAAGATTCCCGACGAGTTAATCGGGTATTCGTTCTCTGCCGGCGGCCTGTGGGTCGTTTTTGGTTTCACACTGTTCT
Organism: uncultured Ignavibacteriales bacterium; assembly: GCA_964396245.1. Taxonomy (GTDB): domain Bacteria; phylum Zixibacteria; class MSB-5A5; order GN15; family FEB-12; genus CAYNEO01. The sequence goes on along the minus strand of CAYNEO010000006.1, from coordinate 108,527 downwards.
TTCTCTCGGCCGGATTCATCGCTCTCACGCTGTCTCCGCGACACATGGACCGGATGAGCACCTGCATTACACGGTATCCCGCCCGGTCGTTCGTCATCGGATTGCTGGGAACTTTGCTCATGCCCATGGTGCTGGCGCTCGTTGCAATAACGATTGTCGGGCTGCTGGTCGTGCTGTTCGTGCCGCTCGTCTACGTTATTGCATTCGCGCTCGGCATAATCGTCTTCTCGCAATTGGTCGGCGCAAGGATTCTGGTGCAATTCGGTGCCGGTAGCAAAGGGGTCATGGTGAGTTTTGTCGTCGGCCTGCTTTCACTGATGGCCCTCTGGTTCGTGGTGGCGATACTGCTGGGCTCGAATGATTCGGTGTCCCACGGGTTTGGCATCTTCTTCCTGGTGCTGGCGATCGTGATAACGTCGTACCCCGTCTGCGCCGGCGTCGGAGCGGCAGTCCTCTGCCGGTTCGGTTTCCGCGAATACACGAGTTTCAGTGATCGCGTCCGTGGCGCCGGCGAGAAAGCGCCTTCACCGGCTCCTCCGCCGATGCCGAAAGAACCGCCGATCGTGACACCACCACCGCCGCGTAGGCCGCCCGATGAATCCGGGCCGGCTGTGCCCATGCCGCCTCCCCTGCGACGACCATCCGAAGAGTCCGGACACGAGGACTTTCCCATTCCTCCTCGGCGAATACCGCCTGAATCAGAAGAAAACGAGGGGGAAGAAGATTCAGAATCGAGAAATGAATAAGTAGATATCTCAGTCTCGGTGAAACTCCCGTTCTAATCATCCGTATCCTAAGAGAAATACTCGGAGGTGGTGCTATGAAAGGTAAAGTGCTGACAGGATTGTTGCTCATCCTTATCTGTATGGGTGCAGGATACACAAAAGCCGCTGATCTGGAGAAGGCGACGGAGAAGGTCGACGCCCAGGGAGCCAAGTCACTGGTGATCGACTGCGAGTTCGGCGCCGGTGATCTGGAGATTGTAACCGCCGATATCGAAGAAGCGGCTATACTGGAGGTCAGGTACGATCCGCGAAGGGTCGAGTATACCGTAAACTACGAGAAGCACGGAGATGTCGGTCATCTCTATCTCGAAAGCAATTCGAAACACAAGACAAGTTTCAAGAAGGCGGATAACTCGTGGCGACTGACTCTATCGACGCGTTATCCGGCAGAACTGACATTTGAGATCGGCGCCTCCGAGGCGGACATCGATTTCGGCGGACTGCCTGTTACCGACCTGGATTTACAGATCGGCGCGGCATCGGGCAAAATCGACTTCTCGAAGCCGAATCCCGAACGGCTGAAGAGCGCCCGAATCGATGTCGGAGCCTCATCGGTCGAATTCACCAATCTCGGCAACGCCAATTTCGACTACCTGAAATTTTCAGGCGGCGCGACCTCAAGCGACCTCGATTTCATGGGCGGCTATACGGGCAAGTCCGAAGTAAAACTGGACATCGGGCTCGGCTCGGCCGATGTCATGCTGCCCGTAGACCTGCCGGTGCGGATAGAAAGCGATAATGAAGGCTTCCTGTCCTCGGTTGACTTCCATGATCTTGACCTCGATGAAATCCGCGACGGGATCTATGAATCTCCCGGTTACGACGATGCCGAAAACAAAATGCTTCTCATTCTGGACATCGGTCTCGGCTCGGTGGATATCTACGGCAAATAGTGAACTGCGATTGTCCAATAGTCCAAAGCCGCTCATCGGAGCGGCTTTTTTTATGTCCACGGCAACCGGCCTGTCGCCGTCTGCATACAAAGGAATAGAAAACAACTTGCCCGACTCGTTTATGGGCATATATACTGATGACTGCGGTCCGCCGCCCCGGGTGGCGGTGAACCAATCCCGGTCTGCGATGTTATAAACCGGGAGAATCTGAAACATGGAGCCCAAATGCTGCGAATTTTGCTGTCTGTCCTGATCCTGTGCACAGTCAGTCTCAATGCTCAACCGAAGATTACTGAACAACAGGAACAAATCTACCAGGCTCGTGAAAAAGTGCTTCCGGCCGTCGTTCATATTCAGCCGGTTATCAAGGATTATTTCACCGGCGAACTCAAGAAACAGGAAGTTATCGGCTCAGGGGTGATCTTTCACCCCGACGGATATGTCGTTACCAACTACCACGTCGCCGGCAAGGCCGAGCGCATCATAGTCACCCTTTTTGATAAAGAACAGGTAACGGCGGAATACGTCGGCGGAGACCCGCCCACAGATATTGCCGTGCTCAAACTTGATCTCGATGATTACGAGGGCAAGATTACGGCTGCCGAGTTCGGCAACTCCGATTCGATCCGGGTCGGCCAGTATGTCATGGCCATGGGCTCGCCGCTGTCGCTCTCCCGTACCGTCTCTTTTGGTGTAATATCTACGAAGGACCGGTACTTTTCGAGCGACGTACGCCTTCCCACCGGTGAACAGACCGGCCGGTACAATCTCTGGATCCAGACCGATGCCGCCATTAATCCCGGCAATTCGGGAGGGCCGCTCGTCGATATGTCCGGACGAGTTATCGGCATAAACTCCAGGGCCACGTTCTTTGCCAATAACATTGGCTTTGCCATCCCGATAAATATCGTCAAGGAAGTTACGCAGGCCATTCTCGCCAACGGCAAAGTCAGCCGAAGCTGGATCGGCGTTCACGCGCAGGCCCTGCAGGAGATGGAGAGTTATTTCGGAGCTGATGGCGGCAACGGCGTGCTGATATCATCGATCGATCCCGGCTCGCCGGCCGAAGAGAGTTTCCTCAAGGCGGGCGATGTCATCGTGGAAATCGATGGTGAGCCGGTATCGGCCCGGTTCGTTGAAGAATTACCGGCCTTCTACAAGAAGATCGCCAACCATCCGCCGGGTTCCGATATCGAATTCAAGGTGCTTCGAAACGACGAGTATTACACATTCAAAGTAACCACCAAATCTCTCGGCGATCTTCAGGGTGAAGATTTCGAGGCGGCCGAGTGGGGTTTCACCGCCAAGCGCATCACGCGCCAGATGCAGGTTGAAAGTCAACTCCGCGATACGCTCGGCGTCTATGTCGTCGGCGTCAAACGTGTTGGTCCCGCCGATGTCGGCGGGCTGCGTCGCGGTGATGTCGTCGTAAGTATCAACAAGGAACCGATAGCCGATCTCGGCGAATTCATAACCCGCTACAATGAGCTCGCGGCCTCGGAGGTCGACAAAGTGCTGCTTAGCGTACGACGGGGCGGCGGAACACGCCTGGTCGTCATAAATGTGGAAAATAACGAAGGAGAAATCCTCCATGAATAACATTCGAAGACGCTGGCGTACGGGCGCACTCGCGCTGATACTGGTAATGCTCGGATCGGCCGCGTCGTCATCGGCATCCGTACAGGCGCAAAGTTTCGACTTCCGAAAACTCGAAAAGGCGATTCAGGACTACACTGTCATCCTCGATATGAAAGTCGAGCTGTCCTTCGGCATGCAGACTAACGAACAGGAACAGCGGCTGTTAGGTACGATAGTCACGGAAGACGGCCTCGTCATATTCGACGGTTCCGGGCTCGATTTCGAACACCCCTTTGCGTCACTGTCCGGCGTGAGTTTCAAGGCAACGCCGACCAATATCGAGGTCACGATGCTCGATGGCCGCAAGTTCTCCGGTGAGTACCTCGGTGTTGACCGATTCACGCGGATCGGCGCGCTCAAAATTACCGATGCCGGCGATACGAAATTCCAGCCGGTTCAGTTTGTCGGCAATCAGAAATTTGAGGTCGGACAGTGGGTTGCGCTGTACATGCTCCTGCCGGAATATGTCGAACCACCGTTGGCCGCCGACATAGGGATGCTCTCAACGATTGTCGAAGCTCCGGAAGCATTCCCGCTGACTGTGGGATTCAGCGAGCTCCAGATGACCTCGGTCGTCTTCAACGAAAACATGCAGCCGGTCGGCGTTCTTGGAGAACTGATGAACCCGTCAGTCGCCAACACCGATGCCAGCGGTATGCTGGAATCGATGGGCCGGTTTGAATTTCCCATGCTGGGTATCGTAACTGCCGACCGACTCGAAAAACTGATCGCTGACCCGCCGATGAAAGGCGAAACCGACCGCGGCTGGCTGGGAATCACCCTTCAGGCCCTGACTCCCGATATTGCCGGCTTTCTCGGTGTCGATGTCCCCGGCGGGATCATTGTCAATAATATCGTGAAAGGCTCGCCGGCTGAAACAGCCGGACTCAAGGTCGGGGATGTCATCTACGAAGTAAACGGTCAGCAGGTCGAGGTCAACAAGGACGAAAAGCTTCCTGTTTTCCAGCGGGCAATCTCCGAGATGGGTCCCGGGACCTCGGTGGAATTCTCGATATTGCGGCCGGCGGAGACCGGCATTGATACTCTCAAGGTAACCACTTTGTTGGAGGAAGCCCCTCTGGCGGCGACGGATGCCCCAGAGTATGAGAGCAAGTCGCTCGAGTTCAAGGTCCGCGACCTTGTCTTTGCCGATTACCTGTTCTTCAATCTCGATGAAGATGAACTGTCCGGGGCTATCGTCTCGGAGCTCAAACAGGGCGGCCTCGCGGCTGTCGGCGGATTACAGATCGGCGATGTCATTCAGAGAATTGGAAGCACTGACATTACATCGGTTGATGACGTAAAAACCGCCGTAGAGCAAATCGAGCAGGAGAAGCCCGCCGAGGTGATTTTCTTTGTCTGGCGTGACAATAAGACCCTCTTTGTCAACGTGAAGACCGACTGGTAATTTCGGGTTTTAACTTAAGTCATTGAAAGCAGGCCGATTGGCCTGCTTTCTTTTTGCCCCGGGAGACAGGAGTCGGCGCAAATACCCTCCCTGTCTGCATCCACTTGCCCCGATAGGCAACTCGATGCGTACATAAATGTGCAGTTCACATCGGTAGAAAACCGATGACGACAATACTGTTCAAGCCTCGAACGTCAAGCTAACTAATTTATTAACAACAAGTTGTGGGCAACAACAGCCATTTGTCGCGTCGGCCGGGCTGTTTACCGCTTGTCTCGTATTTGCGGCATATCCTTTGCAAGAGAGACCTTGGAAAGACTGGCATTACGATGTAAATTGATAACCAGACGGGTACTCCCGTTACCCTGAGAGGATGCTTATAATGAGATCAAAGTTAACAATACTGCTTGCAGCGGTCCTGCTGATTTTCGCAGCCACGATACCGGCTTTCGCGGCCGAGTACTCGGGGTATATCTCAATCGACAGCGTTCAGGCACACGCCGGTCATCCCTTCAGCGTACCTATACGCCTGCACAACAATAACGCGGCTTTCTCAGGGTTGCAGGTACCGGTACGCTACGACAGCCCGTACCTGACGCTGGACTCTGTCACGTTCGACGGCTCGCTGGTCATCGACGGACTCTCCGGCGGTTCTTTTGATTTTCAGGCTGAGAAGCGGGTGAACGTGATGTACCTTCCCGTACCCTCGTCTGATCCGCCGCCGACGATCAGCGGTCCGTCCGGATTGGTGGCGACGCTGTATTTCACTCTTTCGGACCAGGCCCCCGCGCAGTTCATCGACCTGGACTCAGCCTTCATCGACTCGCTGATCCCGGGAACCGAGGTTCACGACGGCACCGTGGTCAACCTGGCTGACAACACGGGAGACACAGTCTATTATCCGGACGTAGTCCCCGGAGGTGTCGAAGTTCTGGTGCCTACCGATGTTAACGACGGTACTGACAGTGACCTCCTGCCTACCGAGTTTGCGCTGTCACAGAACTACCCGAACCCGTTCAACCCGACTACGGAGATTGAATTCGCCGTGCCGCGCGCCTCGAAGGTCAGACTCGAAGTGTTCAACATTCTCGGTCAGTCGGTGGCGACCCTCTTTGACGGTCAGGCACCGGCCGGTGTTCATCGGGTGACCTTCGACGCTTCCAGCAATCCCAGCGGTATCTATTTCTATCGCCTGGCATACAACGGCGGGTCCGTGACAAAGAAAATGGTCTTCGTCAAATAAAAGATTCTCCCAAAGCTGCCGATTATAACAGAGATAGCGGTTTAACGGCTGTCTCTGTTTTTTATTGGAAATCGGCTCGCATGACACAAGCTGTTCAAGAGAAAAAAGTTGTCAAGATTGGAGACTATGTCATCACCGGCAAGATCGGCCAGGGAGGCATAGCGGAGATTTTCAAGGGCCGCCAGGAATCACTGAATCGTGATGTCGCTATCAAAATCCTCTCTTCCGAGCTGACCAACGATCCCGATATCGTCCGTCGGTTCGAACGCGAATCGCTGGTAATCGCCCGCCTGAACCACCCCAATATCGTCCATGTCATCGACCGCGGTAAGGCCGGTAACCGCTGTTATTTCGTGATGGAATATGTCGATGGCACCTCCCTCAGGGAAGTGATCAACTCCGACAAGATCGACCTGCGTACCAAGCTCGATATGATGGTCCAGGTGTGTAAGGCGCTCGATTACGCCCACAAAAACGGCGTCATTCACCGCGACATCAAGCCGGCCAACATTCTCATTGACCGTCAGGGGAATCCCCGGGTGGCCGATTTCGGCATCGCCCAGATCATCGGTCCTCCCGACGGTGAGATGACCTCCGGCGAAGCCGTGATGGGCACTATGGCCTACATGTCGCCCGAACAGAAGGTCAGTTCCACCAACGTCGACCAGACCACCGACGTCTTCGCCATGGGCATCGTCCTCTATGAGATTCTGACCGGCAGACGCCCCGACGGTCGTTTTAAATTGCCCTCGGAGTTGAATCCGGAGCTGGGAGATTCCTACGACCAGATCATCCTGAAATGCCTCGCCCAGGAGCCGAAAGACCGCTTCCAGACTGCGGTCGAACTGAAAGACGCCCTTCTGGACGTCATGAGAGCCAACGATACCGGTCAGCCTGCCAGCGCCTATTCATCAGCCGAAACGGAGTCGTTTGTCGGGAAATGCCGCTATCTGGATACCATCAAGGAAACCCGATTCGGCTCCACGATTCTCGTCGAGAACCGGATCAACAAGAAGCTCTATGTTATCAAGCGGCATACTCGCGGCGAAGCAGGTCGCAAAGAAGCAAAGCTTCTGGCGTCGCTCAAGCACGAAAACGTTATCAACATCCTCGGCTCCGGCGGTGACCGCCGCTCCACGGTAATCATCACCGAGTATGCCCAGGGTGGCTCGCTCTCCGAGAGAATGGTGCGCAAGTACGAGTGGGAACCGGCGATGAACATCATCCTGCAGGTCGCCGCCGGTCTCGATTTCGCCCATAAAAAGAACATCGTTCACGGCAATCTGCGACCCTCAAACGTACTGTTCGACTCCCGGGAAACGGCTAAGCTGACCGATTTCGGCCTGCCCATTCACTACGACGACAGCAACAAGAAGAACTGGTACAGCCCGCCCGAGCGCAAACAGTCCCGGCAGGGAGACATTTACGCCATGGGTGTAGTTCTCCACCAGCTGATCACCGGTCGCAATCCCGAGTACGATACCGGAGGCCGACTGCTGCTGGAAGATGTCAAGATTAGCCTGCCCGAAGATATCATGAAAATGCTTGGCAAGCTGCTTGCCGTCCGTGTTGCCCAGAGGTACGGTACGTGCGAGGAGTTTCTGCTCGACTGGGAAGATTACAATCGCCGCCGCGAAGAGGCCAAAGATCGCCGCATAGTCCCGGCCGACCCACCGAAAAAAGAAAAACCGGCCATCCCGCCGTGGATCTTTGCCGCTGCCGGCGCCGGCTTGATCATCGTCATATTCGTTGTCCTGCTGCTGGCAGGCATCTTCTCATAGTCTTCGTGCAGGTTTTCGCTCGATGGGGGAGATGTCGGGGAGAATGGTCAGTATGACTCGTCCTTATTCGGGTACTTGCCTTCTTTGACATCCTTGATGAATGACTTCACGGCTTCGGTGATGATCGGCGGAAGATCAGCATACTGCCTCAGGAATTTTGGTTTGAAGCCCGGCTCTCTGAGTCCCAGAATATCGTTTATCACCAGCACCTGACCGTCGCAGAATGGTCCGGCGCCGATACCGATTGTCGCTGCCCGCTTCAGACCCGCCGTGATTTCCCTGGCGATTTCTGTTTCCATCAACTCCAGGACCATCGAAAAGCACCCTGCTTCTTCCAGGGCCTGCGCCGATTCCATGAGATAGTTGCGAGAACTGTCTTCGCGCCCCTGGACCTTGGGACCGCCGAAGACATTGATCGACTGCGGCGTCATGCCGATATGCCCCATCACCGGTATTCCGCATTCCACGACCCGCTTGATCGTTGGCGCCATCTCGATACCGCCTTCGATCTTGACCGCCTCCGCGCCCGCCTCCTGAACGAACCGCCCGGCGTTACGAACCGCCGTTTCCATCGACGGCTGAAAAGACATAAACGGCATATCGGCCACCAGGAGGGCTGTTTCGGTCCCGCGCGAGACCGCCGCAACGTGCGCCAGCATGATCTCCATGGTCACCTGAACCGTTGACGGAAACCCGTGCAGCACGTTACCGACGGAGTCGCCGACGAGGAGGGAATCAACTCCCGCTTGATCCAGCAGACCGGCGGTAAAGGCGTCATATGCCGTGAGTACCGCGATTTTCTCGCCGGCCGATTTGCGGTCATGGAATGTCTGTATAGTGTGTTTCTTTTTCTTTTTCATGACTGACATAACATGCTACTCCCGGACAAGATTACCGGCCGGAACATAATACTTTTTGCCCGCAAGCGGCTTGCTGATCTGTTCGATCAGATCATCGAAGTGTTCCGGGTTATTCACGAAATCGATCTCGTCAGTTTTTACTACCAGCAGAGGGGCGTCGGTATAGTGGAAGAAATAGTAGTCGTACGCCTTGTTGAGAACATCGATATAGTCGAAGTCGATAGACTTCTCAAAGGAAAAGTTGCGCTTGTGAATTCGCTGAAGGAGTGTCGGGGTTTGCGCCTGTAGGTAAATGACCAGATCAGGCCGAGGGACATCGCGTGCGAGCGCCGGCGCAATCTTCTCGTAAAGCGCCAACTCTCGCTCGGAGAGGTTTACCTGCGCGAAAATGGCATCCTTCGCGAACAAATAGTCGGCCACAATCCGCTGGGCGAACAGGTCCCGCACCATCAGTTGCTGCTGCTGCTGAAATCTCGAGATCAAGAAATACAACTGCGTCGATAGCGCGTACCGCTTGCGATTCTTGTAGAAGTCTGTAAGGAAGGGATTCTCGAACACTTCTTCGGCTATCAGCTCGGCATCGATCCGCTCGGCAAGCATTTTGGCAAATGTTGTCTTGCCGGCGCCGATCACTCCTTCAACAGCAACATAATTCGGGCTAAACGTGTCGGCCAACGTGATCCTCGTATAGTGTAACGCTATCGGTATTCAGTTTATCGAGATACTGGCGGAATGGCTTGCCCGATGTCGGGTCGACGATGTCCGGGTCGACCTCGAGCAGCGGGACCAACGCGAACACTCGTGAGATAAGCTTCGGGTGCGGAATGGTCAGCGCCTCGGTCGTCACCCGGCGATCACCAAACAGCAGGATGTCGATATCAATTGTCCGGGGCTTCTTCCGTCCCTTCTCGGTCCTGCCCAATTCCGCCTCGATTTCCTCGGCAGCCGTCAGCAACTCGGCGGGCGTGTTGCCAAATTCTCCCTTCACGACTTGGTTGAGAAATGAGGGACTTCCGGGCGGCATATCCTCCGGTTCTGTAACATAGATCGGCGAGACGGCTACACATTCGAATCCCCTTATCTGTTCGAGACGCCGACAGGCTTCTTTGAGGTAATCCTTGCGATCCCCCAGGTTGGACCCGAGCAACAGGTAAACCGTTTCAGCCATCTGCGGTCATTGTCCCTTTTCAGTGTCCGGCGCAGTCAGTTTGGTGGGGTCGTCCTGGTAACGGGTGACCTCGACCTCTATGTATTTTACATGCCCGGCGATTGGTGGGTGCATTTTACGCACTTTCAAAGTTACCCGGTACACCGGAAATTTGTCAAGGATTATCGTGGAGAGGTGAGTTGCGAGGCCCTCGAGGAGCGAGAAAGCCGTGCCTTCGACAGTGTCCTTGATCACCAGGTACACTTGATGGTAGTCGATTGTGTCGGATAGCCGGTCGCTTGCGCCGGGCTCAGCCAGGTCGACTTCCAGTTCACAGTCGATCTCGAACAGCCTTCCCGTTTCTTTCTCGGCTGCGGTCACGCCGTGATAGCCGTAAAACGGCAGCCCCATCAGCCGGATGACATCTTTCATTCATCATCCTCGGTCTGGAATAGTTTCATCTTTCGTTTCAATCGGGCGGCTGCCTTGCGGTAGTTTTCCGGGCCGGCTGTCAGCGAGAAACGCAAATAGCCCTGTCCCGATTCTCCCAGACCGGTGCCCGGGGCAACGAGGATTCGGCTCCGGCGATACAACAACCGTGCCGCGGTTCCCGAATGACGCCGCCGTTCTATTCTGGCCCACAGGAACGGTACCGTTGTCTGACCGGCCTTCTCCAGGTACAGCTTGATCAACAGAGCGGCGGCTTCGGCCGAAGTCTCCTCAAACATGCTGCGCAGCCGTTTCAGGTTTTCACCCGGGAAGGTCCGTATCGCGTGAAGCGCCAGATCAACATAGAAATCAGGAATAAACGAAGGCGTCAACTCCGAGGCCAGTTTCAAAGCACTGACTGCCTCCCGGTTGCCGGCCACGAATCCAAAGGGGAGAGGCGGCAGTCCGAACAGATACGAAAACGAGTAAACTTCCACACCCACCTGCTTTCCGCCGGGGACCGCCAGTAACGAAATTGGCAACCTCGACGAAACCGACTGGTACGCCGCATCGTTGACGACCAGCACGTTTTCACGCGCCGCCGTCCAGACCAGGTGGCTCATATCCTTCTCGCTGAGTTCAGCCCCGGTCGGATTGTGAGGCGTATTTACGAACAGCACTCGCGATACGCGCCCGAGATTGGTCGAGAGACGGTCAAAATCCGGAAGCCAGTCATTGCGGGCGTTGAGAGGATAACCGACCGGCTCACCGTTGCAGGCGGTAATCACCCGCCGATAAAGGGGGGTCCCGACATCCGGGACAAAAGCGATATCCCCGTGTTCGATATACGAGAGTGCCAGGCTGAATATCAGGCTGCTGATCCGGCCGCCGATAAACACTTCTCTCTCCGGGTTCACCTTTACCTTGTGGTGTGCGCCGAGCCATTCCGCGACCGCTTCCCTGAGTTCGCTGATTCGATCACGCGATGCCGGTTCGAGCGAGCCGGCTTTCAGGTGCATATCGGAGTCGTACTCGACCGGCCACGAAAAAGTCGCCAGGTCCAGCAGCTCGACCCGTTTAAGCAGCGGTTTGCGGCGTTCGGCACGCATCAGTGAAAGCACTCCCGGGGCCATCTGGTACAGCCGGTTCGCCTTGTCGATAATTATCTTCTTCTTGAGCATCAGTTCTCGGTCTTCTTCCCGCCGGAGGCTTGTTCTCGCTGCGCCCGCATCCTCTCCAGCCGCTGAAAATCGCTGTCCGGAATTGTCCCGACCGGGCCGGCCTGACGGGCAGCATGCAAAATCCGGCAGTAGTGCTCTACCGTCTCGTGGCGGCTATATGCCTCCTGAAGGTCCCGTCCCGTCGTTAACAGACCGTGATTTCGCAACAGGAAGGCGTTGTGTTCCCCGATAAACGGCTGCAGGGCATCGGGAACTGCATTTGTTCCGGGTGGAGCATAATCTGTCAGGGGCATTCTGCCGATAAAAAGAACCACCTCCGGAAGGACATTGGGGTCCGGTTCAACACCCGCCACGGCAAAGGCTGTGGCATACGGAGGGTGAGCATGAACGCAGGCCATAATATCCGGGCGGCGGCGATAAACAAAAAGGTGCATGGCTATTTCTGACGACGGCGGCAACTTTCCGTCCAACAGACGACCATCAGAATCGACTTCGAGGAGCTCATCCGCCGAAAGGTCGCCTTTGGGCTTGCCTGAGGGCGTGATAAGGATTCGGTTGTTACCAAGTCGAACGGAAATGTTCCCGTCCGTTCCCGCCACGAGGCCGCGAAGCCACAGACGTCTCCCGACCTCCACTATGTCTTTTCTTGCTGTCGAGGATAAGGACATACGTACCGGGAAGGTAGAGGCTTTTTCGCTCCTTGTCAATAAGTTACCGGGGCGGCCGACGCATCGGCCAAATCGGGCAAACCTGAAAAAAATCAACGGGTTGGGCAAAAAAAAGTTGAATCAAACAGGGGTGTGCTGCGTTATAACTTGAGATGTCGATTAAGGAAATATGATAAGTTGCGTAGATTGTGGTTGACATAGGTTCAACCATTTTTTATCTTGCAAGGCTAAGTCTGTCGGAGGATATCGTTGAAAGGCCGGTTTTTCCACCCTGCCAGTCGTAATCCCGAATCTGGAAGGGGGCTGAAAATTGCCTCCTATGCCGCGATTGCGATTGTGTGTACCATCATCGGAATTCTCATTGCTTCCAACCTTGATCTGCCTGCCCGTTCCGTGGCACAAGGTCCCGCAAGTTACAGCCAGACAGGCGTTTACCCGGTCGTTGAACGAAACGGCGAGTACGAGTCGCCATTTGTTCAGGTGGTCGAAAAGGTTCAGAACGCAGTGGTGAATATTTCCGCGAAAAGCCGAGAGCGCGACCTGCCGTGGTATTTCTACGGAGGTAGATCTACGTCCTCCGGCTCCGGGTTTTTCTTCCGGGACGACGGGTATCTCCTGACCAACAACCATGTCGTGGCTGATGCCGAAGAAATGACCGTCAGGACCGCCTCCGGATACGAGTACAAGGCCCAACTGGTCGGAGCCGATCCTGCCACCGACCTGGCCGTTCTGAAGGTGGAGCCGGAAGAAAAGATAACAACGATCCCTTTTGGAAACTCTGAGGCGATCAAAGTCGGCGACTGGGCGATAGCCATCGGCAACCCTTTCCCGAGACAGGGACTGGACCGAAGCGTGACGGTCGGTGTCATTTCGGCGGTCGGACGCAGCAATCTGCGGTTCAGTGGCGAAACCCCGGCATACCAGAACTATATCCAGACTGATGCTTCGATAAATCCGGGCAATTCCGGCGGTCCGCTGCTTAACCTGAAAGGCGAGTGTATCGGCGTGAACGCTGCCATATCGAGTCCCACTGGCACATCGGTTGGCATCGGTTTCGCCATCCCGATCAATCTCGCCCGGGCCATTGTCCCGGACCTGATTGCCGACGGACGAGCAAGTCGCGGATGGTTAGGCGTATTTCTCTCGGACGTCACCGAGCGGCAGGCGAAACGCGAAGGCCTGAGCGAGGTTAAAGGGGTCGTGATTGATTCAGTCTTTTCCAACTCACCGGCGGGACACGCCGGGATCAAAAGCGGCGATATCGTGGTTGGATTCGACGGCAAAGAAGTGGTGAACAGCAACCAGTTTTCGGTGTTGGTGTCTACTGTCAAGTCGGGCATGCAGGTGCCGGTCGAGGTCCTTCGCGGGGGTCATCGGCAAACGCTGACCGCGACGATCGCCGACCGGGACGCTTTCATGGCGAGCAGTTCGGAACGGATCGATCCCAATGTCGATATTGTCCAGAGCTGGCTTGGCATGGAATTGTTCACGTTTACGGCCCGTATCGCCCGGGAGCTGGGAATCGATCCCGTCGAAGGCGTGTATGTTGCCCGGGTCTATCCCGGTTCTCCCGCCGACAGGGCGTCGATTGCCGAAGGCACAATAATCATGCAGGTGAACGACAACCCGATCAGCTCGATTCAGGAGATTAACGAGTTTGCCCGTCAACAAGGGCAATCGTCAAATCGAGTGGTTCTTATTGTTCAAGAGCCAAATGGCACAATCGCACGGAAAGTTGTGCGACCATAAATGTAAAAGACAATACGGCCGATCATGAATAACCGGCCGCACGGATGCTATAATAATTAAGAGAAGGAGTTAGTCAATAACTGTGGCTAAGCAATCCCTGAAATATCGCGATGAGGACCGCTCCCTGGATTTATACTTACGCGAAATTGGGGAAACCCCTCTTATTTCAGCCGATGAGGAAGTGCGGCTGGCAAGAAAAATAAAGCAGGGCGATAAAAAAGCTCTGGAAAAACTTACCAAAGCCAATCTGCGCTTCGTCGTATCGGTCGCAAAACAATACCAAAATCAGGGTCTCTCGCTCGCGGATTTGATCAACGAAGGTAATATCGGACTGATCAAGGCCGCCAAGAGATTCGATGAGACCCGCGGTTTCAAGTTTATCAGTTACGCCGTCTGGTGGATCAGGCAGGCCATCCTGCAGGCGCTGGCCGAACAGAGCCGTATCGTGCGGCTTCCGCTCAACCGCGTCGGCACCCTGCACAAGATCGGCAAGATTTCCAGCCGCCTGGAGCAGGGGCTTGGACGCGAACCCTCGCCGGAAGAGATCGCCAAGGAACTCGAGCTGTCGGAAGGCGAAGTCGCCGACACGCTCAAGATCTCCAATTCGCATCTCTCGCTCGACGCGCCGTTTTCCGTCTCCGAGGACAACTCGTTGATCGATGTTCTCGAAGACGAATTCCAGCCGTCGCCGGATGAGGCTCTGCTGAGCCAGTCGCTCCGCGTTGAAATCGAAAAAGCGCTCGATACGCTGACTCCCCGCGAAGCAGAGGTGATCAACCTCTACTTCGGTCTCAATCACGAAAAGGCGCTAACACTCGAGGAAATCGGAGCCCGCTTCTCCCTGACCCGCGAACGCGTTCGCCAGATCAAGGAGAAGGCTATCCGCCGCCTGCGGCATGCCTCGCGCAGCCGCTCTCTCAGGGCGTACCTCTACTAGGACAACCGTATTATGAACATAGATCACCGCTCGCCACCAGGGAGCGGTTTTCTTTTATAGGCCGGATTTGTCGGGACCAACCTTCACTATTCAATTGTTTTCAGTGTATATATCGCAAATATTCGTTAAGCCAGGTTGACCGGCGAGCCACCACGCCGCCGGCTTGAACGGGAGAAATGAACCATGAAGGTATATTTGGTCCAACACGGTCAGTCGGTGTCCAAAGAAGAGAATCCCGACCGACCCCTGACCGAACAGGGAGTCATCGACACCCGAAACGTCGCCGCCCTCATCGCGAAACATACAACCCTGAAAATCCATCGAATCGTCCATAGCGGCAAGGCCCGCGCGAGACAAACAGGCGAGGTTCTCTCGGAGTGGTTTCATCCGAGCGAAGGCGTGACGCTGGCCGACGGACTCAGCCCGAATGACGATGTATCCCTGTGGCAGACAAGACTCGACGAAGAAACCGAGGACATCATGCTGGTCGGCCATCTTCCGCACCTGAGCAAACTGGCCTCGACTCTACTCTGCGGGGACGCCGACAAGCCGATCGTCGCATTTCAAAATTCCGGAGTCGTCTGCCTCCGGCAAAACGATGACCGCAGTTGGTCGCTGGCCTGGATGGTAATTCCTGACATCATCGATCCGACATTGACGATTTAACATAGCAGATATCAACGGGAAACAGGAGGCTTGACCACTTTGCATCGACGAAACAACTATCAAAAATTCTTCGACGGTCACGCGCCAAAGTACATGGAGAATGTTTTCGTCACAAATACGCTGGCGGAAGTTGACTTTATCATCGCCGAGCTCGCTCTTAGGCCCGGTTCACGTATCCTCGACATGGGCTGCGGCACCGGTCGGCACAGCGTCGAACTCGCCCGCCGAGGCTACCGGATGACCGGCGTCGATCTCTCCCGCGGAATGCTCGAGCAGGCAAAAATGGCCGCAGCGAAAGCCGGGGTGGAGATCGAATTGATTCAGGCCGATGCTACCGAGGTGAAACTGAAACCGGTGTTCGACGGAGCTATTTGTCTCTGTGAAGGCTCCTTCGGTCTTCTTGGCTCGAATCATTCGGCCCGAGATCAGGGATACGCTATTCTGCGAAATATCTCCGACGCTATCAAGCCGGGCGGACGCCTGATACTGACTGCTTCCAACGGGCTTAAAAAAATCCGTCAGTATTCGCAGGCGGATGTTGATTCCGGTAAATTCGATCCCGATGGTCTCGTCGAAGTATGCACAATGGAGTGGGAAACGCCGTCGGGGACCGAAAGTGTCGAGGTGCGGGAAAAGGGGTATACGCCGGACGAACTGACCCTTCTTGCGCAAAAGGCCGGGTTGACAGTCGAGCATATCGGCGGCGGTACGGCCGGTGACTGGGGACGGCGGCCGCTCAAGCTGGATGAATTCGAAATCATGATGATCGCTGAAAAGCCTGCGTTGTGACAATTCTCCCGGCGTATAAGGAATAATCAGCTCATTTCAAGGTGACTCCCGAGTGGGAGTCTATTATATTGCATTTGATCCAACAGCTTAATATCATCGAGGCATGGAAGAACAGTATATCGGCAACTATCGGGTGCTGAAGAAAATCGGCGCCGGTGGCTCAGCTCGTGTCTATCTCGGAGTCCACAAGGACGTACCCAACCTCAAGGTCATCCTGAAAATTCTCTCCGACCCCCGCCTGGCGGAACGGTTCAAGCAGGAGGCCGACAAGCTCGCCCTGCTCGACGGCCACGCCAACATCTGCCGTATCAAACACTTCTTCAACCACGGCGATGATATCGTCATCGCCATGGAGTACATCGACGGTGTCAGCCTCGAGGACAAGATCAAGGAAGAGGGACGGGTACCTATCGCCGAGTCCGTGAAGATTATCATGGATGTTCTCGATATTCTCGAGTTTGCCCACGAACGGGAAATCTACCACCGGGATATCAAACCCAGCAATATCATGATCGACAAGCGCGGCCAGGTGAAAATTATCGACTTCGGTATTGCCAAAGGGAAAAGCGACCCGAGTCTGACCCTTGCCGGCACCGCTTGCGGAACTCCGGCCTATATGGCCCCGGAACAATTCACGCCCACCGAGGACACCGATTACGCTCTTGTCGATGTATATGCCACCGGAACAACACTCTTTCACATGCTGACCGGTGAATTGCCGTTTCAGGCCGAAAACGAATTTGCCCTCCGTGACGCCAAGATATTCAATGAACCGCCAAAACCGAGGTCGATCAACTCCGGCATTCCCAAAGACCTTGAAAGCATCATCCTCAAATCCATCAGTAAAGACCCGGCGCAACGCTATCAGTCGGCCAGGGAGTTTCGCCACGCCCTGAAAGCAGTCGCTGCTGATAAAACCGTCAAGCAGACGAGCACGCAGGAAGTTCCGGTCACAGCGGCCCCGACCGTCCCCAGGACGCCGCCCCGCCGAAAGTTCTCCCGGATAATTCTCGGTATCGCCGCTGTCCTGACAGTTGTCGTGGCCTTCGCCATCTACAAATTCGCCATAATGACGCCCGAGCCGACAAGCCCGACCAGTCCCGGTCCCGTTGTTCTGCTGAGTCCCGGCGACAACCAGACATTGGTCGATAACGAGCGGCCCACGCTTACCTGGCAGCCAACCGCAGGAGAGGGAGCTTCGTACATTCTTCAGTATGCAACGAACGCAGATTTCACCGACGCCAAGACTATCGCCGGACTTACTGACGGCAGTTTCACTTTCGCCGACGGGCTCGCCAACAATACCTATTACTGGCGAATCTACCCGATGAGCAAGGATCAGGTCAGGGGCGAGCCCTCGCCGACATGGTCATTTATCGTCGATGTCGGACCGACCCCGATTCCCAAGGGGACGTTTGCCGTCACGGTCAGGCCGTCCGGCAACATCTATGTCGACGGCAGATTGATCGGCAGCAACCGAAGTTCCGCGTCGGCAACGCTTGATACCGGTATGCACACGGTTCGCGTGGTCAACGATGCCTCGCAGGAAAAACAGCGCGAGGAGTCTTTCCGCATCGATGCCGGCCGTACTGTGCGGCGCGAGTACTCGTTCACGGTGCCGCCACCCAAACCCAAAGAACAGACAGTAGAGGTCCGTGTCGGTTCCAACCCGCGCGGCGCCAGTATTTACATAGACGGTGAGCTTCAGGCCCACAAAACGAATTACACGTTCTTTCTGAAACGCGGGACGCACAGTATTCGGGCAACACTCTTGCTCGGGGAGGATGAACTCGAAAAAGCCGATACACTGTCCATCGTGACCGACAGCACGCACAAAGTGTTTTTTGATTTTTTGAAATAGGTACTATATTGTAGTACCGGTCTGACTTCATAGCCATATAACGCCAACCGTATATCCAAAGGAGTTGCCATGAGGCGGTATCACTCTCTTCGCCGGGTGCTCGCCGGGCTGCTGGAGACGGCATCAGTGTGTCTGTTGCTGGTTGCCTCACTGCCGGCCCAGGAATCATCGGTCGCCGACGAACTCTCCCGGGCGCTCGATTATTACAACCAGCTCGACTATGACCAGGGGCTCGCTATCACCAGTGAACTGATTCAGCGGCCCAATCTCGCCAAGTACGACAGCGTCGCAGTCTACGAAGTAATGAGCATCATCACCTATGCCAAGGGTGAACAATACCTCCAGAAAGCCTTTGACTACCTGACCAAGATTTCGAGTATAGGCCCCTGTATCACGCCGTTACCGAAAGAAATCTGGCCACAGGAATTGCGTGACAAATGGTACGAAATCCTCAAGAACAAAGGCATGCTCACCTGCGATGAGGAAAACGCCGACCTTATCACCATCGCTATCATGCCGTTCGACAACTATTCTGTCGGCGAGTACCAGGATAAGCTCGGCCTGATCAGCAAGGGTCTTGCGGATTTCTTTGCCTATGACTTCGGGAAGATCAGCGATTTCAAGGTAATCGAGCGGGACAAGATGGATTTCATCCTTGATGAAATCAAAATGCAGCAGTCAGGTGTCGTCGACAAGGCTACAGCCGTCAAGGTAGGCAAGATTTTGGGCGCCAAGTACATGATATTCGGCAGCATCACCCAGCTCGACGACAAAAACACCCGCATGGTTGTTCGCGTCGTAAATGTCGAGACATCCGAGATCACGGCATCTGTCGATAAGGAAGGCAAGCCTGACTATTCAAAGATGGAAAAAGAGCTCGTGGTCGACCTCTCGGACAAACTCAATGTCAAGTTGAATCCCACCCAGATAGGCATGATCAATGAAGGCGGGACGGATTCATACGACGCTACGGAGTTGTACTCCAAAGGCCTCGAGTACATGGATAAATACGATTACAAGCAGGCCTACGAGTATTTCAAGAAGGCCTATGAAGCGGACTCCTCGTTCGTCGAAGCCAAGCGAAAAATGGATATTTATCGCCCCCTGGCCGGATAAATCTTCGGCCGTCGGCTGCATATTGACATGCACGAAAGGCTATCATGAAAACAGTTTTAGCGCTACTCCTGGTGGCCGTCTTTCTGATCGTCGGTTGTTCGCAGAGTCTCTACAATCAGGGCCGGCGCCTGACTGAAGAAGGAAACTATGACCAGGCGATAGATGCGCTTTACCAGGAAATAAACAAAAACCCTCAGAGTGCCGATGCCTGGCGGGAACTCGGTGTGGCATTCTATGAGAAGGGAGATTTGATCAAGGCCGAGGATGCCCTCAAGCAGGCGAATAATATCAGGCCCGATGCCCGCAGTAACCTGTACCTCGGCCTCATCTACGAAAAGCAGGACATGACCGACCAGGCGATCACGGCCTATGGGGCGGCGCTCAGCCTCGAGGGTTCCGGCAAGACCAAGAATATCATTCGCGCCCACCTCGATCATCTGATCGGCAATGCCATCACCAAGGAAGTCAACACGGTCCTCGCCAACGAAGCTTCCATCGACATCGATACCATCCCCGATAACACCGTGGCGGTCGTCGGTTTCGATGATTCTCACTTGTCGCCGGACCTTGCACCTCTCGCGCTGGGACTGGCCGAATTTACATCGGCCGACCTGGCAAAAGTGAAGTCGCTCCGCGTTGTCGACCGGATGAAGATCGATGTAATCCTCGATGAGTTAAAACTCAGCTCCTCCGAGTACGTGAATCCGGCAACGGCGCCCCGGCTCGGTCGCCTTCTCGGAAGTCGCAACATGGTCACCGGCAGTATGTTGGGAATCGGCGATAAAGACGTGCGAATCGACGGCGTCGTCGTTAATACGGCGGACAGTGCTATTGATCGCACGCAACCGTCGGAAGCCGAGGTCGACAAGATCTTTCAGGCGCAAAAACAACTGGTGTTCGACATCATCGATACGCTGGGCATCAAACTCACGCCGGAAGAGCGTGATGCCATCAGTGCGGTTCCTACCGAGTCCTATCTGGCGTTTCTGGCGTACTGCAAGGGACTCGACTATGAGCAACGCGGGTATCTTCGCGACGCCGAGGCTTCATACCAGCAGGCCGAGAAACTCGACCCCGGATTCACCCAGGCGCAGAACCGCGCCGAGGTTGTCTCCGGGAGCCTCGCAATGGGCGACGGCGGCCAGTATTCCGTAGCGCAGTTTGAAACCACGGTTATGCGTGAAAGCGAGCCCGGCGACATGGGACTCGGTCTCGATGGCCGCCTGAATTCGCTTTCACTGAACGGCGGTATTATCCCGGGCTACATACCGGCAAAACCGGTCCCCATCAGGCCGCCCGTCGTCAACGGAGTCGGAACCGTCACGATAAAGGGGGACCTCAATGCGCAATAAAATACTGATAATACTGTTAGCGGCGCTGGCTCTTGTTGCCCTCGATATTTCCCCCGCGGTATCTCAAATCGTTTACGGTCAGCCACCCGCGGCCGGCACACACGTCGTGTACAGCCACTGGAAACTGGAACAGGGCGGAGACGAAGTTACCGTCAACCAGTTCATGATCCCGCTCACCGGCTTCGTGCCGCTCCAGGATAATTTCGAGATGAGCTTCTATATCGCCAACTCCAGCAACACGCTGAAAGCCGGATCAGAGTTTGACCTGAACGGTCTCGGCGATGCCCGGGTGCAGGCCAACCACTCGTTTGCCGACGATCAACTCCTGGTCAGTGTCGGTCTGAATTTGCCGACCGGCAAGCGGGAGCTCGACGCGGAAGAGGCGTTGCTTCTCGACGTGCTCTCCACCAATTTCCTCGACCTGCCGATGCGGCGCTTCGGCGAAGGCTTCGGGTTCAATATCCTGCTCGGCGGAGCGGCCGTGCTCTCTGAGGGAATTCGCGGCGGCATCGGCCTCTCGTATCAATACACCGGGACATACACACCATACGAGAATCTCGGGGACTACAATCCGGGCGATGTTTTCAGCGCCAATGTCGGCGCCGATTTTGATCGCGGCGATATCACGTGGTCACTTGATTTCATCTATAGTCTTTACACCACCGACCAGTTTGACAACATCAACACCTTCCGCCAGAGTCCGTCGTTTGACTCGAGGCTCTCGGGTCAGTGGAGCGGCGAGAAAGTGACGCTGAGCGGGTTGGTCCGCTATGTTCTCAGAGGCGACAACAAGGAGTATGACACCACCGGCGCCGAACTCGATGCCTTCAAGCTCTATGGCAATGAATTCACGGTCGGCGGTGCGGTATCCTACATGTTCAGCCCGCAGTGGTTTGTCACCCCGGCCACCGATCTGCATATTGTCACCAAGAGCAACCGCGGTCTCGATAACGCCACCGTCTTCGGTATCGGTGCGTCTCTGGGTCGCACGTTTCAGGAAACCGTACGGGTTAACGGCGGTTTCAAAATCTATACCGGCAACGCCGATGGCGGCAATATCGACGTCACCGGGTACCAGATAACCTTCGATTTAACCGCAGCAATGTAGGGAAGGAGGCAATCGCATGAAAGCAATTCGTCTGGCACTGCTTCCCGCATTGGCGGTGGTCGTAATGCTGGCCCTGATATCCGGCTGCACTGATCGCCCGACGGGCAGCAAAACCGATAACAACAACGTGGCGATAACCGCAAAGGTGACGACTCCCGACCTCCTTGAGTACATAGGACAGCTCCGTCTGACGGTGTCGGCATCGGACATGGATACGATAGTCACCTTCCTCGAGCTGATTGATCAGCACGCCTTCGAGGGTTCGGTCAACGTTCCCGCCGGAGCGGACCGGAAATTCACTCTCGAGGCGCTCGCCGGTCCGGCGCCGGCATACCTGTCGCTCAGTCCCGAGCAGGAGATAGTCATATACCGGGGCGAATCGGTCGCCGCCGTGAGACCGAATCAGCAATCGCAGGTGAACATCGTGATGGAGCCGTCGGTGCCGATGGTTCGGCTTAGTCCGCGTTTCACGGCGCTGAAGTCGGGATCGCCGTTTGCCCTCGATCTCGAGGTCTCGAACGTCCCGAACCTTATCTCGGTCTTCGTCCAGTTCCGATATACAAATAACATGGTTGGAAGACCATTAGTCGAGCCGATCAGCACCGACTGGCCGGCGACAATGGATCCCTCCGTGTCGCGTTACTCTCGACGCGCCAATCTCGACGACTACGTCTGGGAAATCAACGTATACGACGGTCAAAATACTGGAATTGTCGATGCGCAGGGGAACGGTGTGATCGCGACGATCAATTTTGGAAGCGATGCTTTCACCACCGCCCAGTATGAACTCGATTCGATCATGTCGATCCTGCAATTTTGGACTGTCTTCGTTTCCGTCGATCAATCCGGAGAGCCGGCTGATAGTCTCGTCATATACTCCGACGAAACCTATATCAAGCTCGCCGGTGTGGGCGACTCGGTGATCACATTCGCTGATTCCGTGTTGGAGGATATCGTCCGAAACACGCTCTATCCGCCCATTACCGGGCCGATCACGCTGACCGATGCTCTCCAGATCACTACAATATATGGTGTCGAGAGAGGTGTGACCGATCTGTCTGGAATGGAAGCACTCGCTAACTTGAAATATATCAATCTCGATTACAGCAGAATCTCCAGTTTGGCGCCCATCGCGAATCTGGATAAGCTGAACGGACTTCAGGTCAGTGGCAATAACATTAGCAGCCTTGCCCCTATTGCGAACCTGGTCGGTCTGCAATATGTTGACTTGAGCTACAACCCGATTACGAATATTACTCCTCTTTCAGGTTTGACAATGATTTACTCGCTGGATCTGTCCGGGCTCGACCTGACGAACCTTGGCCCTCTCAATGCCATGAACGACCTGGAGTACTTTGCCATGATGGGCGATTCCTCCCTGACCGATATCAGCGCGCTGGCCGGGAAACCGATTCAATCGCTGAATCTGCAGGGGTGCCGAACACTGAGCAACATCGATGCTATAGCAG
This sequence comes from uncultured Ignavibacteriales bacterium, assembly GCA_964396245.1. Taxonomy (GTDB): domain Bacteria; phylum Zixibacteria; class MSB-5A5; order GN15; family FEB-12; genus CAYNEO01. Next base: position 85,447 of record CAYNEO010000006.1, on the reverse strand, counting down.
ATATGCCCGATATCAACACCATCGACCTCAGCTACAGTGGTGTGACCAACATCAAGGCGCTGGTCGACAATCCGGGGCTGACCAGCGGTGATATTGTCTATCTGTACGGTTGCCGGCTCGACGCTATATCCGCCGAACAGTACCTCGCCACCCTGAAGGTGCGCGGCGTTACGTATTACTGGCCATAGTCGACAGCAAGACGATGGCGACGAACGAAAAAGGCCGGTGCATTTGCACCGGCCTTTACCATTCTAGCTGATACTTGTCTTAGACTTCGCCGGTCAGCACGACCGTCTTGCCGATTTTGGCCGTGTAAACCGAATCCGCAGGAAGTTCACCCTGGCCGCCCTTGATGAGAACGATCCCCACGATCGTGACAAACGCCAGCAGTTTCTTGCCCTTGCCGGTGTTTTCGGCCGTGCCTGCCAGGGGTATCGCCATTCCGTCGGCAGTCTTGAATCCGCCGCGCGTTCCCAGGCTGACAAACTGCACCGCAATATGTCCCGGTTTGCCGGGAGCCCCCGCCTTGACCACGTCGGTTACGACCGCTTTCCCCGGAGCGCCCTCGGCAATAAGCATCTGATCGCCGACCGATATGGGCTCAGCGAGTGTGATCATCAGCGAGTCACCCTTCGCGAGCGTTCCTGATGAAATCTTCTGTTCGGTGTTGAACCGGACCTTGACTTCTGTCCCTTCCGGCAACTGAAACGTGGCCGCCTGAATCACCGGGATCAACAGGAACGTGACCAGCGGAACCGCCGCGATTACCCCCCTGAGATATCTGCTCGACCGTATAGCTTTCATTCCCTGCTCCTTGGTTAACTTTGTACCGACTCTATTTCTTGAGTACCGGAAGTCGTTCCATCAATGGCGGATTGAATCGTATAACCACTTTCTGCCCGAGATTGGAGAACGATATCTCGCCGTCCATCTTGAATATCGAATACTTGCCCTTGAGTATGGTCTTATCGGAAGCCGTCTTGCCCCAATTCTCCGGTGCGCCGACAGTATCCAGTGCGACATAAATATCATCACCGGCTTTCCAGTTGAGCGAGTACTGGAATCCCTGGATTGTCTGCGACTGCTCCGACCACGACGGTTCGCCGCCGCTCGGGACGGCCTCGATATGAAGATGCCCGTTCCCCGGAACCGACTCCACCTTGTAGGTGTATTTTCTGGTCTTGTTAAACTCGGCCGCCTGGTTCAGGTACCGATTTATTGCCGAGATATTGGCCGCATCCACCGACGGGTCCAGATCGTCGCGAATCTTCCTCAATTCCGTCACGGCGTCATCCAATCGGTATTCAGGATCATCGTTGGCGTTGATCCGTTCGAAGACGTCATCCAGTTGCGCCGCCGCCTTTCTGGCAATCTCGGTCTTGACCTTCTTCTGTGTTCTGACCTGCAGACTGTTTTCGAGAGCCTGCCCCAGCATCTTTTCGGCGTTGCTCTGGCTGGCCTCGTAATTGCGCCGGTCAAATTCCACCTGTTCGATCACGCCGTTCAGTGCCATCGAATCCGACCGGTTCGCGATATAGTTTGTAAACAGATCCCAATAGGACAGCGCCCGGCCACTGCGCTGGTAAAGCGTCGAGGTCGAGTCTCCCTGGTGAAACGAGTTCAGATCCGCGAGCAGGGCCTCGTGTTCCTTATTCGTTATGATGGCGTTGTCGCTGGGATTGAGCTTCGGCCAAAGCGCACTGTCCTTGACAATTTGCGTGAATCGGCTCAACGTGTGATCAAGTTGGCTCACGGCCGTCGACAGATTGAAATCACGGTATCGGTCGCTGATTCGTCCCGACGGCACCAGGAACTTCGGAAACAGGTACTTCACCGTCCAGGACTGCTCATACCGGTTATAGGCCGATATGATCTTTCGCCGTTCGTCATCGCTCGTATTGTAGATGTTGCCGTCGTATTCGGCCAGGATATTCCTCTCGACATTCACCGCCTTGGGCATGAGGAAACTGAAGTGGAACAGATAGGGGGCAGAAAACAGCACGATCCAGGCCAGGCTCAGCATGGCGACATATTTCGATACCGTCCTCAGGCGCGAAATTCGCCGATTGCGCAATATCGAATTCAACAGCCAGTGAAACGGCTCCTTCACGCCAACCGGACTGATCTTATCGGGAGGCTGATAAATGGACCGGCCAACATCGGTGCCGATCTTTTCCGGGCTTTCGCCCGTGGCTGAAATGAAAAATATCTGGAAATCGAGTGTTCGCCCGATTACAACTTTCAAAAACTCGCGAAGCTTCACCAGGATATTGCGCACTGAACCGGCCCACGCGCTGTTGGAAGCGATCCGATTGCTGCTCAAAACCTTTTCCAGGAAAAGCTCGAAATCCTCGGACAGCAAATGCTCGTCTTCCGAACTGATAAGCACCGATTGGCTTTCATCGGAGAAGCCGTCGAGAATATCTGATTTTGTCACCACCAGCGCGATAGGTATCGGCAGCCGCGATTCGATCGGCGCCAGCATTTCGGTCATGTTCACGAACGAGGCCACGTGCGCCTGCGTCTGCAACTCCGCCTGGAGCGTCTTGGGATCGAAGAAAAACAGGATTCCGTGACTGCCCGCCATGAAATCCGTAACCTTGTCCCTGAACTCGCTCTGCGCCGAAATCGACACGGCATCGCCGGGATAGTCGTACGACACCACCGACAGTTTCTTGCTCCGGTCGAGAATGGCGTTGAACATCAGCAGACGATCGGTCTCGGTCGGGCTCGGGAACTTCTTCTCGCTCCTGAGATCGACCATGGTGCCGACATCGCTCGAGGTCCCCAGCCCCCAGAGCGCCCGGTAGTTCTTGAGAAACTCCCCGGCGGTGGCGTTGTCGGTGACTGAAATCTGAAGATTGCGGGCGATCTTGGCTTCTTCATTGAGGATTGTGAAGTAAACCGTCTTGCCCGAATTGGCATGCCCGTAGACGCCGATGCGAACGCCCGACGGCCAGTCATAACCGCCGGCCGGCTTTTTCGCCTTGCCCTTGGAGGCGGCTTTCGAGCCCTTTTTGAATATCTTGAATACTTTTGCGAAACTCACAGTGTCATGTCATCCTTGATTGAATGTGCTTCACTTACCGGGATTTCCTGTCGCCAGTTCCTGGGCGCGATTTTGAAATTGATCGAGCTTGTTATTGCCGTAATCATGCCACTTCACCGGAATGTAAATGGCAAGAAAGATGAACACGACAATAAGCACGCCATAAAACAGATAAGCCGGATTGCGCTGTGTCATAATCAGGCGGAAATAACCGAAACTGGAAAACGCGCCCCGAAATTTGCCGCCCACGGCCGACATCGCTGATTTTACCTTTGACCAGAAACTGGTTGTCTTGAGATAGCCCCAGTCGCGCAAAAACTGGTCGTAGAGCTTGCTCTTATCGCCGAGTTTATTGAAATAGTCTATTCTCTGAAGGTGGAATTCCAGGGTGGTGCGGTCCTTGACGAGATCGTCGCCGATTGTGAGCCTGCGGCGTTCCAGCTCGAGTATCTTCATCGGATCGCTCATCGCCTGGAATTGCTCCGGCGTCACGTTCAGCTGTACCCGGCTGCCGAACTTGTTCATGTAACGCGCAACTTCACCCAGCAGAAACGCCCGCAGGCGATGGTTCGCGTTCAATCCGCCCTCGTCAAAGAGCAGCGGCACCAGGTGATTCTCGAAATAGGGGATATCCTGCTTGACCGCCCGAAGTCCGCGGCAGTATGAATAGGCCCGGTTCGATTGCCCGTCCGTATCCGCTTCCGACTCAAAAAAGGTCACCAGCACCTGGACAGTGAGTTGCCGAAGGTCGGAACTGTTGAGCGGCGCCTGCTTGACTTTCTCCAGGAAATAGCTGTCAACCTCCATGGCCTCGTTGCGTTGCTGCCGCAGCGGGTTGAAAACCGCTATGATTCCGTTGTAGGTCTGGAGAAACGCTTCCGTTTCAAACTGCGCGTAGCTGTTTTCATACTTGTTCAGGTACGCGAACAGTTCTTCGATGTAATTCTTTATTTCCATGTTGTCGCCTGTCTGAGCTCGTTAAACCGAGTACATAATTAAATCAGTTTTTCCCAGGGATGCAAATTTTTCCATATCTCTCGCGCCCCGGAATATCAGGGTCACCTGGCTGACTGCCGGCGATTTGAGTATATCCTGCGGGTGCAGGGCAACCTTGTCACCGTACGTGGTGGTATCGACATCGACCGGGTCCGTTTCACCGAGACCGCGGGCCTCGTTGAAGCCCAGCCGCACCTGCATATTGTTCCACTCGGCGGTGGAGAACAGGTCCTTGGACATCAACAACACCGTGTCCGCCACCGGGATAGGCGACGGCAACGCGATCAGGACATAGCTCAGTTCACCCACCTGCTCCGCGGTGCATGTTCCCAGCGTCACGATCCGGTAGGTCTTGCCACGGTATGTAAGCGCATCGGTAGCCACCGCCTGCGGACCGAGCTGCTCGCTCTTGAGCTGCGCCAAAAAGCCGAATATCGCCCGCAATGTGCCGACCGTGTCATCGATAATCTTTATCTGCCCGCCAATATCACGATGATCGTACTCTGACAGCAGGAAAGACTCGACCCCCGACATGAACCGGCCGACCTCCGTGTTCATCTGCTTGACAAAAAACTTCTCATTCAAATAATCTTTCAGTCCCGGCTGAAGGTTCAGCAGCGTTGTGAACACGCGAAAGAGCTTCTTGAAAACGATGACGAGCCTGATCGGATGTCCCGCGTTGCGCCCGGTCACCAGTTCGTCCAGCGTGGCCGACAGATGAAACGCGAGGTGATACATCGTCTCCTTGAATGCTACCTGAAGGCTCGAGCTTTCCGTGGAAAGCGCTCCCGAGGTGGCGATGGCGGTGTATGCCCGCGAGGCCAGCGAAAGGAGATTCTCGAGGCGGTTCCTCAGATCGATAGCCTTCTGGTTCAGGCGCTCGTCGGCGAATATCGACAGGCACGGCGGATAGTACGTCGCCGAAAGCGCCGCCTCACCGCCTGACACCGCGACCTGTCCGATCTGAAGGAACTGCTCCTCCGGAAGCGACGGTTTCTTGCCCAGGAAGAGAGTATATCGGTTGGCGACGTAAGGGACTCGCGGGACATCTTCTTTCGGATCAGGCTCGCCGACCTGGAGTTTCGCCTCGGGATCGACACCGATAAACACCGGGACGTTACCGTCGCCCAGTTCCGCTTCACCCACGACCGCGTTTCGGGCACTTTCATTCACCTCGATATAATACCCGCCCGGTGTGATTGCCTGGCACCGCAACACTTCCACTCGAAGCCGACTGCCGGAAACGATCAGGTTGAGATTCAGCGCCGGCTGGCCGGAGAGCGATTTTCTGATCAGTCCGAAATTGTCGCCGGCGGATGTTGCGTACCAGCGCGCGAGGTCTTCGAAATATTTCTCCTGGCTCTTCAGGTGCTGCTGCGTGAGCAACATCCCATCCTGCCAGTTCACCGAATATAGGTTCAAATCACTCATCTTCCTGCCTCGGTTTGACTATCGTGAATGTGGATACTGAGCATTTTCCTGTCAACACTATTGAAGTCCTCTCGAATTACCCGATCCATATCAGTTTCTATGCACATGTATTGTATCCCAGGTAGCTGCTGCCGTCTTTCTGCCCCAGTTCGAATTGCCTGCTTTTCGGACTTACCTGCACTGAGTACTCGAGATCTCCCGGCATGCACAGTGCCAGTATTTGCTCGAGTTTCTTTCTGTTCTTCTGTCCCGGGAGAAAACTCCTGACCTTGGTCGGTTCCACCCCCTTGATTATCACGGTATACCGGGAGTCTTGCTCCACGAACGATCGCCCCACGATCGTTCCCCGCCCGAGCCGGTCACGTGTTGAACCCAGGTGATAGCGAAGGTCCTTCGGGATTTCGTATTCGCCGACTACGTTCTCGGAAATCTCGAACTTATATCCGAAAAGGATGCACAGAATGCGTTCCACGAATCTCGGGTTGCCTGCCCAGGCGTGAAAAGTCGGAAACAGCGCCGCCCATATCATTGCCTCATTCTGTGATTCCGCCTCTTTCCCGAGATCAAAAGCAAACAGGCCGAGAAATCTTCCGATATGGTCCATGTCTCCGAAGCCCATCGAGTACTTCAACTGCTGATAGGCGCTGACAGCCTCATGGCGAACCACCGCCGCATCAAACGGCGCCATCAGGTTTCGCGCCCGATCTTCCCATTCCGCGGTCCGGTTATGCGAATTGCCCAGCCCGTAGAAAAACTGGTACGGCACCGTGTCGACGGCGCTCCAGTATCCCACTTTCAGTGTTACGCCTGTTCGATCGGTGATCGCGGTACCCGGTTCGGGTTCCTGCTCGCGCACTTCACCCCGGTAATTCTCATACTCCCCGACCGCGAGGATATTGACCCGATTAATGTCGACCCCCAGCTTCATCAGAGCCATCAGGGCTGTCGTGAAATGAAATGGCGCCCGACGGTTGCAGAAATCAGGCATGGTATGAACAGCGCGGTCGCTCATGTGCGGTGTATCTCCACCCTGAACTGTGTGTTGACCGGCGCCCGGGATTTCAGAAAGCCGCCCAGCCGGTCCCGCATCAGGTCGACTTCGACATCAGAATAAAAATCATTGGCCGCTATCGTAACTTCCACTACCACGCATCGCCTTACCCCGTGGGCGGTTCTCTCGATACCGTTGGAGCATGTCGCCTTCTTGATCCGCGAGTCAAAGGACAAAGCCCACCGGGCTATCTCATCGAAACTCAAAGCCCGGTCGCGGTTGCGGAGACGCGAGGATACCTCGCTGATAACCTGCTCCTCCGTCTTTGCCGGAATCGCCCCGGTAGTCGATGTCAAACTCTCGGCGGATTCCACGCCCGGATGACTTTCATACAGCTCGGTGATATGTCCGGCCTCGATACCGTTGGCGTCGGTCCCGGAGGTGATATTGTACGTCACCGTCAGCGAATCCGGCGGCAGCTGAAGGGACGATGAAAAATCGAACCACAGCACCAGCTTGTTGTCACGCTCCTCCAGCGAATAACTCCCGTGTGAAGGATCCGGCTGAATCTCATGCACCGGGCGATATTCACGACCCGTCGAATCAACCACTTTCGTAATATCCAGAATGTTCGAAAGATCTTCCGGCAACTCAACCTCCACCAGGCGGTTGCCGCCGGTATGCTTGAACAGTGTCATCTCGTTCTTGTTGACGGCTATAAACGCATCAAAATACGCCGAGAGCGGATTCGACAGTTGCCGTTTATCGCCCCGGGGAGAAAGATCAATGCGAATCCAGTAGAATTGACCGGTCTCGGAGTCCAGTGCGATTCCCTGCGATGCCAGCGCGTCGGCCAAAGTCGTCTCGGCAGGTCCCGGTTGCCACGTGGATGTAAACGACTCCGGGAGAATGGCAAAGTGATTTTCCAGCCGACCGAACATGTCGCGAGTCGTGCGGAAGCCGCCCCAGTCAATCGCCCGCTCACCGTTGAGCGAAATCACGTCATCGATCGTGCTCGTCAAACCGGGACAGAAACGGCTGTCATCATAGAATTGTCCCGAGGTGGACGACGGGTACCACTGCCCCCACCTGATTTGTTTCAGGACCTCATCCGAGCCTCTCAGGAAGACTGTCGCCTTTCCGAGTACCGCCGGATTACCCTCGAAATCGATCCCGAGATAAACCCTGCCTGACTCGCCGGGGGCCAGTTGGACAGCGGGCTCTGCCCGGGGCGGAGTATCCTCCGGCAAAGGGGAGAGGTCGATCAGGGAAGACTGTGTTTTGACAAAAACATGCTTCACCTCGGCCTTGACCAATTTCTCGGTCCGCAGCGACGAAAAGAAGAACGTCTGGCCGCCTTCGCGTTTCTCCCGATAGAAAAACCGTGTGTGCGGGTCAACCTCGACGACCGGATCGGCCGGAAGACACCGCATTACCACGTGCGCCGGAACCGGCCACCGCTTGCATTCGGGGTAGAGTGACCGGATCAGTGAGTTTCGGGCGATATCCCAGAGCCGGTCTATTCGCTGATCCATCCGGGCCAGTTGGCTTGCGTGCAACTGCAGGATAATCTTGAGAATCGGATCGAGTCGCTCGGGGGATTCGGGAATTTCGGAATTCCATGTCCGCAACTCCCGGTGCATGCTGGTGAAAATCTCTTGTTGCGTTCTCGCTTTATGCTGTTTCATGTCAGCCTAAAAGATAATTGCCCTCAAATTTCTTTTCTTCGCCGCCTTCACGGTAGTTTCCGGTCACCTTGACCGTCATTCCCAGGACGTGATGCCTCGTGCCGGACACGTTCGCGAAAGACACCGAGACATCGTACAGGCGCTTCTCGAATTTGTCGATTGCATTTCGCAGGCTGGCGCGCACATCCGCCTTGTTGGCCGTGTACAGGTCGGCATATTCCATCTGCCAGACGTCACAGCCGAACTCAGGCATGAACTCCAGCATGCCCTGCCGCGTACTCAGCAACAGGCCGATCGCATAAGAAATCGAATCGTGCAGGCTTTCCGCACGATTCAGGTAATCCTCACGAAGCTCGAACGGCAATGCCAGATAATCCATAGGGAAACTCAATTGAGCTTTATAATCGCACCTTTGATGTTAACCGGACCCTGTCCGGCCAGATCCATCATCGCACCCTCGGCCTTGAAGTTGGCCGATGCCTTGGCTTCCAGGTTCGCGCTGGCGGTAATCTTCGTGTTGGTCCCGGATTTCAACACGATCTCCTTGTCGGCCGAAATCGTAACCCCCGAACCCTTTATCGATATATCGCCCTTGCTCTGAACCGATATGCTCGGGCCCGACATATCCAGCACTACCTGGTTGTCGCCGTTCTTCGTCGTGATCGCGATCTTCTCCGAGCCGCCTTTATCACTCAAGAGAATCTGGTTGCCGCCCTTCGTGAGAAACAGCTTGGTTTCATTTTCGTCGCTCTTCGCGTCTGACGGCGGCTTTCCGGCCGCATTGTACACCGATCCCAGTATCACCGGCCGATCCGGGTCACCGTTCTCATAGCCGACCACAACTTCGTCACCGATTTCCGGCAGGGAATACCATCCCCGGGAATCGCCGGCATGGGGGACAACTACCCGTACCCACGGCGTCTCTTTATCATCGAGCCACGGAAACTTCACTTTCACTCTGCCGAGACCATCCGGATCATTATTGTCCGTGACCAGCGCGCTCTGGATTTGCGTTGCCCGTTCGCGACGTGACAGCGCCTGCGGGAAAGCGAGGTCGATGGGGATACACTTGAACTCGTTGTAATACTGTCCGCCTTCCTGGAGCCGGTGATGAACCGATGTCACCAAATACACACCCTCCAGGCCACCCATTCCTACAACTTTCACGCGATGGCCCGCCTTGATCGCAGCCACCGTTGACTGTCCCACACATGTTACCAAACGTCCCCAGGCGCCTGCTTGCGTCTGTTGCAGGCCCTGATCGAAAGATTTTGTGTCGGCGGTGGGTACCGACCCGGGGACAAAGCTCTTTTCCGTAAAAATTTTGTCGGAGGCTTTGGTTGCCGTTCCCGAAAGGGCGGAGAGTGAAGTCTGTGGCGAACTCGAAGTACCCAGCTGCTTGGGATCCTTGTTTTCGTAATTGAACACCTGCGCGGCAAATTTCGATTGGCCCGTACCGAGCCTCATCGAAAACGCCCCCAGGTCGCGCCGCCACGTGACATCGGTCGTGGTCGTGGAATCCGCCTTCGCCACCCGAAATTCATTACCGTCATAAAACGCAAACAATCCGACCCCGGTCGCCAGCCGCATGACAAAATCGTAGTCGGTCTCCCGATATTGGACGCAATATCTCATTTGATTGCCGGCATCGTCGAACTTGCCGGCTGTAATCTTATGGCGCTGTACGATCTCTTTGACTACATCGATCGGTTTCTTGTCGAAGAAGAAATCGTTCAGCCGCGCTCCGTCCATGGCCACCGTCGGACTGCCGGCCCGGATAGTCGTGACATTGAGCTCATCCACGCTGCTTTCGACATTGACACCGGTCACGATACCGGTGAAACTCAGAGTGCCGGTGTCCTCGCCCTGCGGATCCATGGTGGTCAGCGTGAGGGAGAGCGTCTCCCCGAGATAGGAGGCATGACCCTGGACATCACTGATATCCCGCTCCTGAAACGCCTTGTCGGTTTCCCGCACTTTGACCTCGAGAACGTGATGGTCGTCGACAAAACTCTTGAGTTCCACCTGCGCGATATCGTACGAGAGCGTTTTGCTCCCGACCTTTACCTCGCACCTCGCCGCCGTGGAAACAACCGGCCCCGGTTCCTTGCGTCCGTTTCGGGACTTCCCCGATGAAGACTGATTTGTAGCTGGCATAATGGCGCCCCGCTCTCAAATGATGGTCCGCCGGACGGCATATAGCCGCCCGGCGGAATCAGCGGTTCTTATTCTTCCCAGCGGTTATCGATTTCCGCGTCGCCGATGGACATTTTACTGCACGAAATCTCGAACATCTCGTACACCTGCTCATCGGGGTTGTTCTTGATGTGCGGTATCACCTCAACATAGTTGGTGATGAACCCGTCTTCCCATGACAGCTCCTTCATGGCCGAATCATCCGGGCTCTTGAAGGTCACCTTGCCGGCCTTCCAGTTCGGCTTGCTCGAGTCCATGGCCCAGCGGGCGATATCCGAATTCTCGTCTGATTCTCTGATGACCGTTATCACGCCGGCGTGGGCGCGATCAGAGGGACGTCCGGTTTCGTCTTTGGCGGTGTACAGATTGTACTGTACCGAGTAGACATTCTTGTAAACAACGCCGTCGACCTCAAGTACCGGTCTGCGTGCCATAGTGCTTCTCCTTACTCAACACGTGTGATTATGTTACACTGTTTACATTGCCGTAAGATGAATCGCCGCCGCGATTACCGCGGCGGCGACAGAGACTACTTGTCTTTCACGTTGACCTGATCGCCTTCGCCCCAGGCCATGAATTCGATATTGAATGTCCTGGCCGGGTACTTCGGATTCAGGCTGACCTTGACATCGACTTCCTGGCGTTTGCGCATCTCGTCGTCGGCGAAAATATCCACCTTGTAGTCCTGGAGGATATTATCCGACCCCGTAATGGCCTTCATGAACTTGTCGATATCCCGGCGCATCGTATCAATAAACTTCTGATCAATCACCGTGAAAGTCTGTTTGTTCAGGTAATTCCGCAGGGTCTTGTAGACATAGTCATAGGTGCGGCGGATAGAATAGTTGTTGAACGTCTCCTTGTTGAACAGCGTGGCCGAGCCCATCGCCACCGCCGTCCCCTTGAAATCAACCAGCGGGTTGACGCCCTTCTCGTTGATCTTCGAAGCATCCGGCTGATTCGCCTTGAAACGAAGGTACTTGGCATCGTTGACCTTGCCGTATTTGAAACCGGCCATCGGTTGCTGCATCCCGACCGTCAGGTCGCCCTGGTACATCTTGCCGGCCACGGCAGCCGAGGGCGGCACCCACATGTCGTCGTCTTCAAACTGATTGGCATTGCGGGCCATGACATAGTTCGCAAAAACCGACACATATTGCTTGTAGGCGTCGATACCGGCCAGGCTGGCGTACGACGGGTCCTCGAGCATGTCCATGACCTCCTCGAATTTCTCGAAATTCGGAAGATCGGTCATCACGTGCACCTTGTTCGGGAAGCCGAGCTGCCGCGCCACCGTGTCGATATTCTCGACACTGCCCAGGTAACCGGGGATAACGGCCATGCCGAAGGCCTCGGTGATATCCCACTCGCGGAACAGGTCGGCAATCGACTTCGCCAGTTCCTCGAATTTGTCCCGGTCGTCCGGATTCAGCAACTCTTCGCCGCTGATATTGGCAAACCAGGCGTTCACTTTCTCATCCGGTTCCTGCTGGGCGTTGGCAAAGAACTGTGCAATCCCGCGGTACGTGGTCTCCAGCTCACGGCTGGCCTGGTGCACCTTTTTCATGTTCTTCTGGAGATTCTGTTCGAGCTTGGCCGAAGTCTCGTTCAGGCTCTTGCGAATATCATCGAGATTATCGCTCTTCGACAGATGCTCGGTCCAGATTTTCAGGCGCTGGGCCAGCAGCTTGCGCTGCTTCTCGAAGTCCTTTTTGGTCAGGAAATCCTTGCGCTGAAAATCCTTCTTCGGATCGAGCCACTCGACTCCGCGCACCAGGTCGCCGTCGGCTGTCTTGAATGACGGCAGCAGGGCGGCCAGCTTGCTGAAATCGCCGAACGCGTCGCCCAGCATCGACGCAAACTCTTCGTCGGATATCTTTTCTGCAACTACCGGTTCCGCTTCCGCCGGCTGTGGTTCGGCGGCCTCCGGCTGCATTTCTCTTTTTTCTTCATCACCCATTACGAATCACCACCTTTCTATTCGCTGAGCAGGTCGATGTAATATTTGGCCGCCTTCAGCAACGCCTCTTTCTTTTCCTTGTCGGAGAGCGTCTTCTTCAGCGCATTATTCTTTTTCAACTGCTTGTCGAGATCGTCCATCATCTCCTTGCTGTAGTATGTCTTCTGGAGATGGTCGTTTTTCTCGATGAGTTCCTTGGACGTGAAATCTTTCATCGCCCGAATCTCGAAATCCGCGTTGATCGGCTCGCCTTCCTCCGACTCCAGTTCCACGTCGAAAGAGGGCTGGAACTTCTCGAACACTTCTTTCAAATTGGTGCATTTCGTCGGCGTAACATCGGGGTCTTCATCGCTGTTAAGTCGCGCCGCGTAGAGGATCTTGTTTGATGGCAGCAACTCGACCGGTATGGAATCATCCTTCTTCACCCGCTCGGTTGCGCCGAGAATGAACTTCGCCATAAATGCCTCCGCTGAGTCTATAAGTACGCGATACTATTTCGACTGAGTCGTGAATGTATAGGCATCATCCTTCACGTCAATTACGACATGATCGCCCGGCTTGATGGCGCCGGTGATGATATCTATGGACATCTTGTTGATAATGTCTTTTTCTATAATTCTCTGCAGCGGACGGGCTCCCAGCTCGAACGTGTATCCGTCACGCGCCAGTTTCTTGCGGGCCTCATCGCTGAGGGTCGCCTTGATATTCTGGTCCTTCAGCAACTGCGCCAGCTGCTTGAACTCAAGCCCGACAATCGTCTCTACCTGCTCCGGTGTGAACGTATGGTATACAATTATGTCGTTGAGTCGGTTCAGAAATTCCGGCCGAAACTTGGTGAACAGGAACGACCGCACCTGTTCCATGTCCACTTCTTTGTTTTCCCGGTCGGCGTCGAGAATCAAGTCCGCGGCGTAGTTCGACGTCAGCACCACCACCGTGTTGGAGAAGTCAACCGTCCGGTTCTGGCCGTCGGTGAGCCGGCCGTCATCAAGCAGCTGAAGCAGAACGTTGAATATCTCCGGGTGTGCTTTCTCCACTTCATCAAAGAGAATAATCGAGAACGGCTTGCGACGCACCGCTTCCGTCAGCACACCGCCCGCCTCGTAGCCGACATAACCGGGGGGGGCGCCGATCAACTTGGCGACCGCATGCTGCTCCATGAACTCGGACATGTCCATGCGCACCATCGCGTTCTTGTCGTCGAACAGAAATTCCGCCAGCAACTTGGGAAGATACGTCTTGCCGGTGCCGGTCGGGCCGAGGAAAAGGAAAGAACCCACCGGGCGATTCGCCGGCTTCAAACCGGCGCGCGCTTTTCGAATGGCATTGGCAATTGCCTTGATCGCATTCTGCTGGCCGACAATCTGTGACGAGAGCACTTCTTCCATGTGCACCAGCCGGTCCTTCTCGGCCGTCATCATCTTGGACACCGGGATGCCCGTCCGGCGGGCCACCACGGCCGCAATATCGGCGTCGTCGACAAAATGGTTGTCGCCGAGCTCGTCGACCACTTTCCTGAGCGCCTCAAATTTGGTCTTCTTCTCCGCGAACTCGCGCTTCAACTCGTCCAGCGGCAGTCTTTCGGTTGTCATTCGGCACCTCCCTCGCCGGCCTCAACCCGGTGGCCCCAGAAATCGTTCAGCCGATCCAGACTCCGCGACAGTTCATCGTATTTCGCATACAGTTGATCGAACGCTTCCGTATCCTTCGACGGATCCTTGCCGTCACAAGCTTTCAGCAGTTTTTCGACCTCGGCGAGCTGTTCCGTCAGCGACGGTACGTAGACTTTGGCGAATTCTTCTTTCACCTTGAACTCCGAGGCCGCCTCATCGATAATATCGAGCGCCACGTCCGGCAGATTACGTTCGCTGAGATACCGCTGCGAAAATTTCACCGACCCGGTAATGGCATCATCGGTATAGGTGATCTTGTGATGATCCTGGTATTTGCCGACTACTCCGCGAACAATCCGCACACAGTCGTCAAAATTCGGTTCTTCAACCTTTATCCGTTCGAAACGGCGATCCATCGCCTTGTCCTTCTCGAGGTACTTCGTGTATTCTTCTTCCGTCGTCGCGCCGATAAGCCGCAGTTGACCCCGGGCGAGAGCCGGCTTCACCAGGTTAGCAGCATCCATTCCGCCCGAGACATTCCCCGCGCCCACCAGCGTGTGGATTTCGTCCACAAACAAAATGACCTTTCCGCCCGACTTCACCACCTCGCTGATAAGGCTCTTGAACCGCTCCTCGAATTCGCCCTTGTACTTCGCACCGGCCACCATCGAACCCATATCGACTTCCATGACCTTCACATCCTCGAGCGCCTTCGGGACTTTCTTGTCGATCACCGCCTGAGCGAAACCTTCCACGATAGCCGTCTTGCCGACTCCCGCCCCGCCGACCAGCACGGGGCTGTTCTTGCGGCGCCGCATCAGGATCTGAATCACCTGCTGGACCTCTTTATCGCGGCCGATACAGGGGTCGAACTGACCGGCGGCCGCCTGGTTCGTGAGATCGATACAGTAACGAAGCGTGCCGGCGATCTCTTTTTTTGCCTTTTCACCCGTTTCCTTTTCGGCGCCCTCGGTCGTCGTCGAGGCCATCTCCTCGATCGACTTCGACTCCGAGATCGCGTTGTACATGGCCTCTTTGGTCAAATCAATCTTTTCGCGAAGGTACGGTGACAGCTGCGTCTTGGGGTCGAAAATCGCGATGAAAATATGCTCGGGTTCAACGAGAGGGTCGAACAGTCGGGCTTTTTCCTCCAGCGCCTGGTTCAAGACCTGTTGTACGGCAGGGGAAATGGAGAGATTTTCTTTCGCTGATGACCGTTTGGGCTGTTCCTTGAGAAAATCTTCCACGGTCGATTCAATGAACCGCGGGCTTTTGCCCAGTTGATTGAGAATCGACTCGACCTCCGAGCCCTCGTGCCGAATCGTGGCGATGAGAAGGTGTTCGACAGCGATCTCGGGATGCCTGAACGCCGCGGCCACCTCACGGGCATTTTTGATAACTGCCCGCGAATCCGAAGAATAACTGGCAATATCCATCAGATGTGATGATTTCCCTTTGTTCAATGCGTGATAAGTTGATGCAAGCAGACTACATCAGCACCGCCCTCGATACAACAAAAAACGTAACACGCGTGCCGGTCAAAGTCAAGACAATATTCCCCATTCACGTGTTAGCAGAGCCGAATAGTGTATTTAAGCGGTCTATAAACCGACAATTGCGTCAAATCATCCGTTCGTTCCGCATTAGTCAGTCTACAGGCCAGGGGTCACAATTTCATTCCTAGATGTCAAGCGTATCGAGATCAAGCTCTTCTTCTTCGGCAGGCGGCGGGCCCGGCGTCAGGGGATGTGGTGTTCCTCGATCGTAACACTGCGGTCCGACCGGCTCGTCCAGCTTATAAAACGGCATCGGGCAGAGCATGTGGTGACCCATGGTCTGAAGATCGGCGTCCGAGGGTGACGTGTTCCAGGCTACTTCAGCCGCGAGTATTCGCGCTCCGCTGACATCGTGAATCGAGCTGCTCCGTGTGCTGTGCCAGGGTGTCGAAGCTGAACCGCCAGCCTGTGTCGGAGCCTGGCGATTGTAGCACTCGGCTTTGCAGTGTGCGATCTCGTGAAACGAGGCATTGGCCAGGAACCCTGCCATAACCTCGGCCCACCGGCTTCGTAATTCCCCGATCGTCATATGCGCGAAGATGTCGGGGGCGGTCATGGGCGTCAGGTTCGCAAACACCTCCGGCACGAGCGGTGCGAACCGCACGGTTTCGGTCATCGAACCGGTATCCCATGGGATCATCGCCATGCCGCCTACATCGCCGCCGGCGCTGAGTTGGCTGCGCCAGCTGCTGATATACGACGGTGGCGTACCGGGAAAGTTTCCCTGGCTAAATGCATCCAGCATCACATAAGAGGCTCGACGGTTGACTGCGGAACCGGCGCTGTGATTGCTGCCTGAGAGATATACGATCGGATCGCGGGGCCCGATAGTCAATCCGCTGAAGTCAGGCACTCCCGGGCCGGCCTCTGGAACCTGCTGCACATTCACCGTCCACGAGCCTGCAGAGGACTCGGAACTCGCGGGAGCGTCTGATGGTGAAGGGGCGACATAACCGGGGGTGTGAGGGATAGACCGCTCGAACATATCCGTCAGTCTGGAAGTGTAACGCGAGAGAAAATCCCGGAACTCAGGCAGATCCTCTATGGGTGAGGCTGAACCTCCCGGACCACTTGAACCGCTGAGCGGCGGCCGGGGCTTGTGTATGAGGAAAAAACGGACGTTGAAGACCGGCATTATTCCCCCGCCTCCGAATAGAATACCGAGTAGGGACCGGGGGGGACGTCGTCTTCCCGGGCGAACCCATCCTCATCGAGTTCTCCTTCGCGCTCGGAGCCGTCCGCGAGAATCAGGTGGTACTTCGCATTGGGGACAGCGATTCCCTCCTCATTTACCAGCGCAAGTTCAATATAGTCCTTGAAAAGCAGCAGGCCGGATTCCTGCTCAGAGCCGTATTCGGTTCGATCCACTTTCACCACGAAGAAATATTCCGGCGCATTGTAGTGCCGGTCGTACCGCTGAAGTTCCTCCTCGCTCGGCACTTCGTCCGTGTCCTCGAAATACTCGTATTCCCATTGCAGCTCTATTTTCTCATCCTGAACCACGGCCGGCAACTCCACAACCGGATCATGCGCCCCGTCACGGTCATATTCGTACACCACCAGCGAAACTTCAGTCCCGTCACGTAGCCCCTTCACTTTGGCCGACAGGGTAAGCGCGTCTCCGCGACGGGCTTCCGAAGCACTCCATTTTAGTTCAGACACTCTCACGGCCGGCACCGCCGGTATACGATTGGATTCGCCCTCGAGATCGTTCTTGGAAAGCTTGACCTCGAAATACACCATCTCATCCGCCTCGATATCCTCCGGAATCGGCAACTCCCCGACAAATTTATTTCCCTTTACCTGACCCTTGATCTTATCCAGCTTCTTTCCCGATTCCATTCTTCCCTGTATTTCTATCGGCGCGCCATAGCCGACCAGGCTGGTTCGAACCTCGACCGTAGCCGTCTCGCCGCCTATGGCCGTACCCGAAAGCCAGTTCGCCGAAACCAGACGCGATTCCAGCTTGATCTTGTGTTCGGTGTCAGTTGACTTCTTAAACTTCAGGTCCATAATCGTTCATCAGTCGCTTTCAGCCTGCTCCACCACTACGGGGGAGAGCGAATCGATAATGCGACTCACCTCGACCCCGATCGTCTTTATCGTCTTCTTTGAGAAATTGGACGCGAAACAGTAAACCTTGCCTTTCATCTGCACATACACCTGCCGCCGGAAAATCGCGTTGCCGTCGGTCGGAATCCATTTCAGGACCGCCTCGTAAGCCGGCCGCCCGCCGGAAAGCGTGGTTTCTTCCTCTTTGAGCACTTCGCAATTATCCAGCGTATCAAGAGTCGCGTTCAGACGCTCCTGCGCGTACTCCGCCAGCGACGTTTCCACGTGAGGGTCGACCGAAAGGGTCAGCAAATGCTGGACACCGCTGTCATACGGACCCATGAACGCGTATACCGTCTGGTCTTCCCAGTTGGCCGGGAGATTGATCGCGAAATCGTTATTCGCTCTGCTCATTTTCCGTCACCTTCCTGTAGTGTCGCTGCCTCACACGGGCAACTCAGATAAGCTGTACGCCGCCCGGCCGGTGGTTACTTCAACCGCAACAGTTCGCTCGCCGTGGCGACAAAAATACTCCCCTCGGCGTCTATCACCGGCGGTGTGAGTATCCTCGATTCTGCGTCCGCCTCGAGCACGGCATTACCCTCGTTGTCAAGTCGGTACAACATATTTCCGGCCGTGACCAGAAGAGAGCCGTCGGCGAGTGCGGTGCCGTAATCCGGACTTGGCCCTTCGGTATCAAACGTCCAGTCCTGCTTGCCGGCCGTGAGAGCTATCACCGACGTACCGATCAACAGAAACACCTGGTTCGCCGTCCCGAGAATAGGCCGCCGGCCATTTTTCACCGGAGCGGACGACGAGGTATCCTCCCACCGCCAGACCTCCTGTCCCGCGGCTGACATCATCACCAGCATGTTTTTCCCCGCGGGTGCGCCAATCATATAGAGATTTCCGGATGTATCCGCACAACATCCGGCCGGCGCGATGATATACGGATGCCGCGAAATCTCATTGCCCGTGTTGGCGTCGAAGAAAATAATATCGTCGAGAAAGACGATCAGCCGCTCCTGTGCCGGAATGTAGAGCGGTTCCAGCACCTGGGTCCCGTCGAGTTCTTTCACCCACGCCGACAGGTTTCTCCCGTAACGAGTAGCTTCCACGTACACTTTCGGCGACAGTCCCTCCGGTCCCCCGGTAAATTGGATAACAGCCAGAAAATCATCCTTGCGCGGCGCCAAAAGCGCAACCTGGAAAGCCGGGTCAACGGCATTCGGGAAATCGGCATCGCTCAGCCTCGCCTTGCCTCCGATATCCACACCGGTCAGATAGAACTGCTCATCCTGGTAGTACAACAGGCTGTCTCCTACCGCCGCCGGACTGCCGCCCGCCTTGGTACGACTCCAGAGTTGAGTGACATTCTTGTCAAACAGCCGCAGGGTGGATTCGGATTCGACCGCCACATGGTCGGCCCAGGTGAACAGGGCGCGTGGTTGGTCCTCGCCCGAGGCCGGTTTTCCTGCCTTCCACTCCGGCGAACCGGAAATCCGGGTGCTTCTATTCACGAAAGAGTTCCGCATCGTATTGGCAAAATACGTCGGGTATAGTGAAGTCTCCATTCCTGCTCCTTCAGCCGTGGATGTTTTCTGACTATCGGCGGTAGAATCCGACGAGCATCCTTCCCCTTGAAGGATGATCATCACACCGATCAGCCAGAGAACATGCCATCGTCCCATGAATTTTCTCATCTCCATCACAAAGACTGTGCCGCAAACGTGCCGTTAGCAACCGTGTTGTGCTTCATCCACTTGACGAGGTCGGCCAGGTTGTCGGTGGTCAGGTCCCCGAGCCCGGCATCGAGGCCGAACAATCCTCGCACGATTCGCCGGTTGTCGACCGAACTGCCGACCTCGATTTTCCCTCCGGTCCGGGAATACGAATCGCTGTAATCCAGCGTCACCTCTAATTCATAATGCGTACCTGCACCGGCCGCATCGGTTGCATCGTCTCTCACCTCGAAATGCGGGAGAACGAATACATATGTATTGGCAAAATCATTAGTGCTGTCACCGCAGGCAACGCGGAATTTCTGATCCGTCATCGCGCGACAACGTTGATTGAACGCTCTCAGCCACTGGCCCTTCCATGCATTGGTCCACTGTTCGTCAGGCTCGGTCGGGTCACCGTCGACAAATGCGACCGATATTTTGATCCTGACCGCCAGCAGCCCGGTGTACTTTTGTGAACCGGTCAGTGTATTGGCGAATTCATCGTTGCCGATCTTGTACAGAAGCAGGTCCATGCGAGACGGGGCGTTGGCCGTGTTATCGCTGCCCGAGTCATATGCTGCCGTGTAAATATTCCGATACTTCGCTTTCGTCAGTTCAAAACGAATATCCTTGTGCAGAATCTGGAACGCCGTCCCGTCCAGAAAGCCGTTCAGGTGTTTTCCAGCGGCCGCTTCGTCGTTGATCCAGTTCACAAAGCCCCAGAAATGACGCATGCGGGTGGCATGATTGCTCTTCATGATCGACAACTCATCGATGGAATACGGCCAGCCGAGGTTGGCCTGACTGTAACGAACGAGCGGATAATAACCGGAGACTGATTGCGTGTAATCGTCGTCCCAGCCCGAGGCATGTCCCTGCTCGTGTGCCACCGTCAGCCGCTTGGTTTTGCTTCCGTCGTAATCCGCCTTGCTGTTGAGAGGATCCGGCGAAGTCCCTCCAAACGGTACGGTCTCTTCCGCATAGGCGCTGTGGCGAAACGTAGCGTTACCGTCGGTGATATTGATCGAGCTGCCGGTCTCGTCGCTTACCAGCGTGATGTCCGTCTTGTTCTTGCCGCCGCGCGAGTCGAGTTTGACCTCGAGAAGAACCGACATCTTGATGCGTGTATTTTTCGGCCCGCTGAGCGCCTCGAACTCATAGTCCTTGGCATTGAGACGAACCATGGCGTTCTCGAAACCTTCTTCAGCGAAGTTCTTCTTGTCGGCCGCAACCCCGCCCTGCGCGCCGTCGACCGTCAGGCGGCACGACCAGTGCAATATGAGCGCGCTGACCGGTCGGGCGCCGTCAAGTCCCCAGTGATGCACATAGTGCAGATCGTAGTCACCGCAGTACAAAGCCAGGTATGCTTTGGTCACCTCATCACTGCCGTCGGTGCCGCGAAATGATCTTTTGTAGCTGACTTCGTTATCATCGAGTCTGGCAGCGCGCGCCCCAAGGATATGCCCCTTCGAGAAATCCAACCCACCTGCGCGTTCGGTACGACGATCATGAATGTGATAAAACGCGCTACAGAATACCACCACGCCAACGGCAGGATCAACATCGTAAATGAGATTTCGCTTGAATTCCACCTCACTGAAATACGCCGCCTTCTCCCGCGGCTTGTACACCTTGACTTTGAACTTCTCCGCTTTGTCCAGGTAGAGTAAGGTAATCCGCGAATCGTCACCCAGCGCCTTCGCCGCACCAGCCTGATCTTGATCCTGCACCGTCTGTTTCCCGGTTCCATCGGTGAGAACGACATCGTCGAGCGAGAACATGAGGGGAGAGTTGGCCGATGTGGTCTTGGCGCCATAAGGCTTCAGCGACAGCTTGGTCTTCATCACTTCGTCGAACGCTTCACCGACCGTCATGCTGTTCTGGTACCGGGTCCAGTAATTCTCCGATGACCATTCCATCGGCAAATCATAATAGTGGATGCGCTTGTGCAGTTCCTTGTTGAATAGCCGCTTCACATCGACCGGCGTGCTCTGTCTGATGACGGGATCGGTGTTCTTGTCAGATATATAGACCCACCACTGCGAGAGCTGGTTTTCATCCTTCGGCTTCGGCGTCTTGAATTCAAAATAGATACTGTCGCGATTCTCGTCCTTGACCTTCACCATGTAGACGCCGTCGTGCCAGCCGGAAAAGGCTTCGATTTCCTTCCTGTTCTTTCTCCTGCCGACGGTTTCGTATGTATAGGCCTTTATCTTGAGACCATCCGGCACCGGGGTCAATGCTTCCTTCACCCGGTTGTAGTAGACGAACTTCAGGTGGTACGCGATTGCCTTCAGCTCGAATTCCGGATCGAGATACGTGGCCTTAAGGTGCTTTGCAAAATAGATCGGGCATTCTTTCGCGACGTGTTTTCTGGTGCCTCCCGACGGGCAGCTGTACCCGGGAGAACCCTTGCGTACCCCCGGGGCTTCATCGTTGTAAAAAAACAGGATTTCCACCCGCCGCTCTTTTTTGTCATTGTACCCGTTGTCCTTCTTTGGCTCCGTCAGAGGGAATGACTCTCCGCAGGCGACATACTTTTTGAACGTCCCCACGAACTTCAGCGACTGCTTCCGCCGTTTCTTCAACTCGACTGCGGATATCCCCAGCGCCCGTCGAATCTCATCCTGGTACAACCGATAGACCGCTTTCCAGGCCGAAAGCGGCCAGCGGTGCTTCTCGTCCTTCTTGACCGCATCAGCCAGGGCTTCGCTCTTCGGCAGTTTGCACTCCCGAAAGAACGCCTTCGTTGCCTTGTGGGCCATGTCCTTGTACGAATCATCGATTGCCCCCGGGTCGCAGTCCCAATCCCGCGTTTCCCGAAAGTAATACATGATTCGCTTGCAGTCCTTGATCGTGTGATTGGCTGTCGACAGCCTCGACCAGTAGTTGATGTCTCCGGTCAGCAGCCACCGCACATTTTTAGCCCTCAGCTCGGATAGCTGGAATTTCTCTTTCGTGTCGCCGCCGGTATCCGTGTGCGAGGCAATCACCGCTCGCTTGCGCGGGTCGAACTCGTATTGTTTGAAAACCGCCCCCAGTGTCTTGATACCGAGTGCCTTGGCCTGATTGTCCCTGCCCGTGAGCGCCGGCATCAATACCGGGCTCTCCTCGTGAAACAGCCCGGGACCAAATTCAAGAATGTCGACCGCTACCCGTTTGAGAGTGAGGCTCGATTTGGTGTGCGAAACTGATTTTGGCATCGATTCTAATGCAGGGTGATTTTACTCTTCGGTGTCGCGAACGTCAAACGCAACATCGACCTTGCCCGGAGGAATATTCTCCTCCTTGGCATAGCCGTTGGAGTCCAGTCTGCCTTCCCGGATCAAACCATTCCTGAGATACACTTTGTATTTAACGTTGGCTGCCGGTTTGTCATCCTCGTCCTTGAGTTCCAGTTCCAGGTAGTCCTTGTAGGTCAGGATACCGGATCGCGTCTTGATCTCACCGGTGGCAGCCGTGAAATAGAACGTGGGATACGAGTACGCCTTGCCTTCTTTGCCGTCCTGATCCTCCAGATACGCGTCGGCTATCCGAAGTTCCCATTCTTCTTCGACCTTGTCGTTCCCGACTTCGCTCTCAATAGTCTCCAGCACGTGATCGGCAAAGTTTCTGTCGCGAATATACACGGTAAGGGCAAGCTTCTCACCGGCGTCGATCCCGGCCGTTTCGACCAGCAGTTTAACTTTATCACCGACCGACGCCTCTTTTGTCGACCACTCGGCTTTCGTAATGGTTTTCAGCGCAACTTCGTAGTCGCCTTCCTTGACACCGGTGCTTTTCACCTGCCCCGAGAGACGACCGCCGGTCTGTTCATTGTCGGGTGACTTAACCGTGTAACCCACGTCGCTTATCGGGTGACCGCCCTTGTCGACAAATTTCACCACCAGGAAGTGATCCTCCGTATCGGACTGGCTGTCCTCCGATTTCGACGTGGCTGTCTTTTTCACCGCGACATCTTTCGACTTCATCGCGGACTTTTTCATCCCGCCGCCGCCGCCCCCACCGCCGCCGCCCCCGCCGGATCCGATCAGGACTGTCGGGCAGCCGGGAGGAAGGATGGTGTCGGGAGGACCGGTGCAGGTTGCCATGTCACCGACACACGCCGCCGGCTGACCGCAAATGAGCACTGTCGGGCAACCGGGCGGCATGATGGGTCCGCCAACATGAGGAATCGGCGGCACTGCGGGCGTCTGCATAGGACAGACATGCATGTCACCGACACGAGCCGCCGGCTGGCCGCCAATAAGCACCGTCGGGGCTCCCGCCACAATACTTCCGCCGTGCGCTGTCGAATCGCCGAGGCGTGCCGCTGGTTTTCCCACGGGTCCATTCCTTTGATTGAGAGATTTATCCGGTAAGCACTAGTATAAACACAACTCCGTGCACCCGTCAACCACAAGTTGACTCTCAAAAGGATGCCGGCGGCCAAAAGCCCCCATTGGCCGACACTCTTCCGATCTATTCCGTGTAAATGGAGTTTACTTGAGCAGCAGCATCTTCTTGACGTCGGTATAGTCCGGCGTCGTCAGACGATAGAAATAGACCCCGGTCGCCACCTGCCGCCCGTCGGCATCGATACCGTTCCAGATCACCGTGTGCGTGCCGGCGTCCATCGGGCCGTTCACGAGCGTCGTTACACGTTGCCCGAGAAGGTTGTAAACTTCCAGCAGCACGTTGGTCGCGTACGGCAGACCGAACCGAATATTGGTGTACGGATTGAACGGGTTAGGGAAGTTCTGCATCAATTCGTAATCCTGCGGCAGGACCGATGCCACCTCCTCGGCGGTGAAATTCTGGTCGCCGACCACGAGTCTTGCCGACCGGACATCGGGAGGTATCTCGATCACCGCACCCTCGGTAAGGGTCGACGCCTGCCCGACATCCAGAATCAACACCGCCTGGAACTTCTCGGGCAGATCCTCAATGCCGGTCACGGTTAATGTCCGGCCGCGGGCATACGCCATCCGAACATCCCAGGTCGTCCCGTCCTCAAACGGCGCGCGAATATCACAGCGCCGGAGATACGGGTCGTTATCCGGGAGGCGAAAGCCCAGACTGGGGCCACCCGGCGCCGATGGCGGATCCGGGGCATCAAAATCATCGGCCCCCTCGTCTGCCGATTGCCAAACCCCCGCGAAATTCCCCTCATCCACAAGCCCGTCGGCCTCCAGTTTGAATTCAATCAGCCAATCGCCTTTGGGCGCCGATGTTGCCAGCGGCTCGGATACGCGCTTGTTGCTTCCCATCGAGGATTCCCGGTAAGGTAACAGCAGGCTGACGCCCGCCTTTTTGACAAACACAAAGAAGCCTTCCCACGCCAGGAGTGTGTTTATCAGGAAATAACCCGACCCCGAATACCAGTATGCATTGTCGTCGATCAGGATCGAATCATGCCCGGAGATCAGCCCGTCTTTCTCGAGTAATGTCTGTCGCCAATCCAGGTCGAACGGGAATGGATTCGCCACTTGGTTCCAACCCCTGCGAAGAGGGACAGTATAATAGCCTGTGCCTTCATGCTCCCGGTCCGGTCGCACCGTGAATCCCTCGGCGCCATAACGTGTTCGGTTATTTGTTATCAGCCAGTAGGCCCGGCTGGGAGTCACCGGCGCGGCATCCGGGAATTCGGCGATCGAATCGCCGGGATTGACGTAACTGCCGAGTCGCCATTTCCTCGGGTCGGGTGCCCCAAGATCGTCTGCAAAGACCGCCGTAACCGAATTGGAGCCCTGGATATTCAGCGGCACTCCCACCATCCTGTACCGGGCATCGGGAGTGGCGGTCGGGCGCCTGCCGGTCTCATTCGTTACATGGGTGATATACACATACGGGGATTGATCGCTGCCCAGATTGCGCGTATACCGGCCTCGTTCAAGGACGAAATAGAACTCCAGGCCCCGGGGGGTAAGCCGCTCAGCCGGGATCTCGATCACCAGCGTATCACCCTCGCCGGAACTCAGTTCACCGTTGGAAAATGTCCTCTGGCCCCCCAAACGAGAATAGAGTGTTCCCGTGACCGGTCCTTCGCCCCCGCCGTAGGCGATCTTGACAGTATGGCTGCTCACTTCGACGGTGTCCGTGTGATGGCCGTCGTAATAGGCGAGAAACGTTCCTCCAACCCCGTAATTGAGAACCAGGATCCCGCTGTATAACGCCCTGTCGCCGGCCGACGAAACCACCGCTCCTCCGGTCGATATGCTTCCGATGACAGAAAATGCATCGCTGGCGGATGGTCCGCCGCCCGACCCGAGAGACGAACTGGTAAGGGTGTAATTGTCACTCGAAGCCTGCGCCAGAAGATTTCCGGCGCCCAGCAGTACGACCAGTATTCCCAGGACCAGGCACAATCCGGCTCGTGACCCGGCGCCGGCCAGGAATCGCGGTCGATCTGCTATGTATAACACGGACCTCATATCTGCCTTTCCATGGCGGCCGTAATACCGGTCAGTCGCTAACCTCCCTGTTTGGTTGCAGTACCTGCTCCCCATTCGAAGGAGGCGGAGGAGACAGGTTGACCGGGCCATACGCCGTGGGGAAATACATTGCGGTCATCTGCAGATTGAAAAACGCATCGTTGTTGCCGCCACCCGAGGATACTTTGGCGTTAAAGTAAAATGTATACTCTCCCGCGGCGCTCACCTGGAACGTTCGGTGGGCGTCAACCGGATAGATATAGGACGACGTCGGCGACTGCGTCGGCATTTCAGCCGGCAGCATGATCATGGCAAATCCGTAGTTGTTGGGAATAATCGTGTCCTGGTTCGGCGTCACCTGGAAAATCAGTTGATCCACGGTCCCTGCCTTGTGGTCAACTGCGATTTCTGCCTGTGCCCACACATACACGTAACCGGGCGCCGGCGCCGTGACCTTTATGGAATCGAGCGCATTGGTTCCCGCAGGAATGAGCAGAAACGTATTCGGCGGCTGCAACATCGTGAACGCGATACCGGGCTCGTCCAGGATGTCGACATCGGTCAGGCTGTTATCTTTGACGCTGTACGATGTCACCGCTCCTTCAACCAGCTTTACCGTCGTAACCGAACTGTCCGCGAGGCGATTCGTTGTCACCGACTCGTCAGGGATGCTCTGGGCATGCATCGCATAGGGCGTCGAGGTCAGCAGCTGTCGCGGCGACATCTCGTCGTCCATCCCGATTTTGATACCCAGGTACCTCTTGCCGCCGGAGAATACCGATGCCAGGGTCGTGTCAATAGTCCCCAGTTCAACGATAAAGACACCTTCGGCATCCGGCTGAATCGTCAGCGTCTCGTCCCATCGCACCAGCCCGCCGGTCGGCACGCTGTATATCGAAAAGATCACCGTCTGTGGCGACGTGATCGGATTGCCGGCCACATCCGTCAGGCGACCCTGATAGACAATTGTCCCCGGGGCCTGTGCGATTAGCGATCCGGTGATCAAGAAGACGATTACGAATGTAAAGGAGGTTACTTTAGCAATTATTCCCATTCTGTTCCCTCATATTAAGGCCATCCCTGCGCTTCTATATACTAAACGCGTTTCACCGGGTCACCGGTTGCATCCGCAGGCGCTTTTTTTCAGTTTGGCGTCGGCGGGAAATCGGGAAGCGTATCCTCGGGAGTTATGTTTCCATTGTTGCCGCCACCGAGAATTATCGCCCCGGCGAGCACTGCCACGCCGACTCCCGAGGCCAGGGCCCACCACCGTTTGTACCATGGTTTTTTTGTCGCAACCGCTTCCGTCACTTGCTCTTCCGCCACGGTGTCGGATGCAAACAGTTCCGGCGATTCCTTGTACAGCCAGTTTACCAGCTCTCGCGCATCGTTAAAAATCGTGATAAATTCGGCCGAGCTGACTGCCAGATTACCGCTCCAATTCCGGTCGGCGCGAAGGCCCAGAATGAACTGCTCCCGCGTCTTCTGCCGCCGGGCATTTCCGCCGTCAATAGTTTGAAAGTATACCGCCGCCAGCAACATGTGAGCGTCGGCCGCGGTATGCTGATTAATGTCCGGTTTGTCAAGTAGAGCTTTCAGTTCCTCCTCGGCGCAGGCGTATTGCCCGCCGGTAAAAAACATCTTGGCGTGCAAAACCCTCGGGTTCTCGGAATTAAAATCGCACGATACCTCGTCGGCCGACAATACGCCCAGAGATACTGCCACACAGACAATCGCGTATATCACGACTCTTATTGACTGCTTTCTAAGATCTGCGACGTTTGACACGATCCAAATGCCTCTCGGGCTAGCAGACTCTCCGTTCGTTCCCCACGCTACATGGACGAACAAGATGCGAAAATCGTTTATCTACGGCGCTCGTCCACGGTAGCAGTCCCGCGGACACACTACACCCCTGCCCCTGAAAACTACATAGGCGCCGGAACACTCTCGATGCAAGTTTTAACACTTGACTCCGGGCTGAAAATCGGTTCCAGGTACGAAAACCGGACCAACTAACGACGGTTTTTCTTGGGACTATTTCGGCCTCGAAGGGTCACGGCGCGGGCTTGACACTTGCATGGATAAATCCATACATTCTCTCATGTTACGTAAGCTCGCCTATAGCGCCGTCGTTTTTATCATTTTCCTGATCACCGCCGAGCTCGCCTCCCGGCTGTTTGAATCCCGGATCACCGAATCAGCTCGCGCCGCGATTGAACCCGGCTGGCAAACAAGATTCTTTGGCTCCCTTTTCGATTGGAATGAGCCCGATCCCGAGCTGCTCTGGCGTTTCAAGGCAAATCTCGACAATCCCCTGATCAAAACCAATTCACAGCATCTTATCGGAAACGAAGTAACCACCACAAAACCGCCCGGCTATAAGCGAATTCTGCTTCTCGGCGATTCATCGCCCGTCGGCCTCGGTCTCCAATCGTACCAGCAAACATTCGGCGAGTTGCTCGTGCGTCTCCTGAACGCGCAGGTCGGCCGCGATACCGAAGTCCAGCTTATCAATGCCGCTGTAACCGGTTACACCAGCGAGCAGATCGATCAGTATCTCAATCTGAGGGGATGGCAATACGAGCCCGATCTCATCATTGTCTACTGCGGCAATAACGACGCCTCGATCTCCGGCCCGGTGACCGACCGGGAACTCATTGAGGCTCAGGAGTTCCGCTCCGTTCGCTCTCTTTTTGGTCATCTCGCCCTGTACCGCGTCCTTCGCGCCGCGATGGCGGAGAGACGGCCCGCCGAAGAACCTTCGCCGTCTTCTCTCACCGTGCGGGTGCCTGCCGAACGCTACGGCGCCAATCTGTCCGACATCGCCGAGCAATGCCGCGAGCATAACTGTCCGTTGCTTATCCTGAAACCGCCCGTGCCGTATTTGTGGCCGGCCGGTCTCCAGTTTAAAGTGTTTACGAATGTCAAGGGGACCGGGGGCGAGACCATTCTGCCCGATGCCATCGCCGACATACTGGGCCGTGATCTCAAATATTGTCTCAGCCGTAACATATTCGATACGCTGTATGGTTCAGGGGATGTCTTCACCAGGAACGTCTATTCGTCGGCGTATGACGATAATCTGCCGCCCGAAGAGGCAATCGCTTTTTACAGCGGCATGATTCAACAGGGGGAGACCGAGCCCCTCACCTACAACAACCTCGGCGTTTCGTACTGGGAAGCCGGCGATTTCACCCGCGCCGAGGAATACCTCGAACAAGCCCGCGGTCTCTATGCTCAATCTCTTCAACCCGAAGCCCCGCCGGCGCTTCTCGCCGCCGGATCACCTTTTCTGTACAACCTCGGCATTACCATGCTTTCCACACAGGAAGACTGGCCCGCCATCCTTTCCGACAGCGCCTCACCTGCCTGGCAATACCTCGATTCCGCCCTGCAGGCCGATTATTTCTCCCTCCGCATCAAGGAGACATACTACGAGAACATTGACAAACTTAAGGGGGAGAGGGGGATCACCGTTATCGACCTGCCGCGTGTCTTCCGCGAACACGATGCTGAACGCCTGTTCATCGACCACTGTCACCCTACCGCCGAGGGACATATGCTGATCGCCCGTGTCCTCTATGATTCGCTGGCGGCGCGGCATTTCTGAAAAAAACACTTGCGCGCCGGACTATATTAGACTAAATTCGTCCATCATTGGTTCGCGCACTATTATACCGGACATCTTCAAACCAACCTGATCGCACCGAACGGCACAGCCGGCTACGGCCGGGGCCTGATGGAGGAAAACATGATACCGAAACGCTCTTTTCTTGCGGGTCTGTTACTGATCGTTGCCGCCGGCCTGGCTGTGGCCGGTGATGAGGGACAGATGAAACCCAGTCAGGACATGCCGCCGATGGGCCCGCCGAAACAGATGCAGGACATCAAATGGCTTGCCGGTGAATGGGACGTCGTGATGAAAACCGGCATGGACCCCGATCCCTCAACGTGGTCTGAAATGAACGCAGCCTGCACGTACACGTATATTCTCGATGGCGCTGCCATGCAATACGATTTCGGCGGCGCCGAGTGGGCCGGAATGCCGTTTGAGGGCACCGGCATTCAATGCTATGACCGCGAAAAAAAACAGTGGCAAATGTCCTGGATCGATAACATGTCCGGACGGATGAGCCTCTACACCGGGACTCGAAGCGGTGACAGTACCGTGATGACCGGACAGGAGATGTGGAACGGCCAGGAAATGCTGGGACGCATCACCTCCTATAACGAGACTCCCGGCAGTTTCGACTGGAAGATGGAAAGCTCGCCTGATGGCGGCAATACATGGGTCACTACCGCTGTCGCCGTCTACACAAAGAAGAAATAACTCACTCTTCCGACATCTCCTCCCCCAAAAGAAAACAGGCGAGGGACCCGCACCTTCGCCTGTTTTCCCATTATGGGTGATTCTACAAATAGGACGGCGCGCTAGCGGCCGGTGTGCGACATGACCTCGTGCTCGCTTTCGGAATGCTGCTCGTCTCCAAGAAACCAGCTCACCCAGTGGCTGACATCATGACGTTTCACCTCCGCCCGGAGGATTTTCATGCGTCTCTGACGCTCTTCCAACGGCATGATATAGGCGGCATAAATCGCATCCGCAGTCCCCTCGAGGTCAAACGGGTTCACCATGATAGCGCCCTTTGCCAGTTGCGCCGCCGCTCCCGCAAATTCCGAGAGTATCAACACGCCGTTGTTGTCAATCGATGACGCGCAGTATTCCTTGGATACGAGGTTCATTCCGTCACGCAGGGGAGTGATGAGCGCAATCTCGCACGCGCGGTAATGGCCCAGCAGCTGTGCCCGGTCCAGCGTACGAAAATTATAGTGAATCGGAACCCATCCGTGCTCTGAGAACCGTCCGTTGATTCGCCCCGCCAGTGAGTCCAGATACTCTTTCAGCTCCTGATAATCGGGCACGTTCAGCCGGCTCGGGACAACCACCTGAAGCAGTGTGAGTTTGTCACGAACCTCCGGGTACTTTTCGACCATACGTTCGAAGGCCAGGAATCGCTCCGGAATGCCTTTGGTGTAGTCCAGCCGGTCCAGTCCGAGTACAATCGTCTGTTTGGGAAAATTTTCGTGCAGATACCACGCCGCGTCATTGACTTCTTTGCTGGTTGCCTGGCTGGCGAATTCGTCAAAGTCTATGCTTATCGGGTAATATCCCAGCTTGATCTCCCGTCCCCGGTATTTGATCGTTGATTGACGTCTTCTCACCATTCGCTTGGCTTCCGGAATCAGCCACTTGACGCACGAAATGAAATTCCGCCTGTCGGCCGGCGTTTGAAAACCGATGTGATCATAGTCGAGTATCGCCTCCAACAGCTCCGTCTTCCACGGCAGCCGGCGGTAAAGGTCGACCGATGGAAACGGAATATGCAGGAAGAAATTCAGATAGTAATCGGGCTTCAACTGCCGGAGATAATGGCCGACGAGAAGCAGTTGGTAGTCATGTATCCAGACAAAATCGTTCGGTTGGATCGTCTCGGCGACAGTCTCGGCAAATCGCCGATTGACCGTCATGTAGGTATTCCAGTTTTCGAGGTCGAATGTAAAAAATCCCAGCAGATCGTGGAAAAGCGGCCATATGGTCTTGTTCGAAAAACCACGGTAGTACTTCTCGATCTCTTCCTCGGTGACCATGATCGGCCTGAGTTGATATTCCTGCTCCGCGCTGTAGTCCCGGAGTAGCTGTTCCGACGGTGCCTCCGAACTGCAACCCGGCCATCCGATCCACATCCCTTTTGTTCGCTTGATTATGGGCACCAGCGCTGTCACCAACCCGCCGGTTGCGGGTGCGACAGTCCAATGACCGTCATCCTGCGTTATTGCCACCGGCAGTCGATTGGAAACGACAACCAGCCGCTTACCTGCTATTGGCATCGTCCCTCCGCTATATGTTATCCCGGAGTCAGTACGTGAAGGCATGCATAGTATACTTCGTATCCCGCGTATCCTGCGGGCTAACCGTATATATTATCATAATACATTTGTCGGCGAATTGCAACCGATGCGGGCTGTGCCGGCGGGATGCAGGGGGAGGGACGCCTGGCGGTCGGTAAGACTTACCTCAAGCCGTGGCAATTATCCAGTGATCGAGAAAATCGAGCAGTTCCTCGGGCGGCCTGATCCACACATCGGCATCAGTATCACGATAGTCTTTTCGCACCAGTACGCGTAAGCCGCGGCCGTCAAGAGCTTTAAAGGCGTCTTCGTCAGTGAGGTCGTCACCGAGGTACGCCACCATCGCGTCGTCGGGCGCCTCCTCGAGAATTTTCTGAACCGCCTGACCCTTGCTGACGTCCGCCGCCCGGAGCTCCACGCCGCCGTCGAACTCGTGCAGTTCCAGTCGGTGTCGGGCAACCCGATTTATCCAGTGTTCCTCTATCCGTTGACGGATTCGCTCGGCGCGGCTTGTGTCAAGACCCCGCCAGTGAAAAGCCAGTCCCGCCGGTTTTCGCTCCATGGTATCGGCAAGTCCCTCGCTCTCGCCCCAATGATCAGCCTCGGTGAGACCCTTAATCACTTCTTCGTTGAGTTCGACTAATTGTATCGACCGGTCCGGCATTACCCGTTCGGCGCCGTGGCTGCCCCAGATCTCCGGAATCTCCGCAAGCCCCAAAAGCGGTATGAGGTGTTTGCTCCACCTGCCGCTGATAATGACCACCCGTGTGGATTTCAAATCGAGCAGCTGTTTCAGTCGGTAGCGGATTCCGGGGTACGGTTCTGCCTGGTTGCGCTCTTCGCGAAACGGCGCCAGCGTACCGTCATAGTCGAGCAGGAGGATTCTGTGGGATGCGTGCTCGAGATCAGAGAAAAATTTGTCAAGTCTCCGTTCGGTTTCCCATCGTACCATCAACTCTATATTAGTCTGCGATAAGGTGATTTGCAAGCCCTCTTCTCAATCCCAGCATAAGTGTCATATATTCTCTCAGGTGGCGGTTCAATAGAAAATTATCGGTCACGAACTTTCGAGCCGTCTGTCCCATCGCCTTGATTCGTTCCGGCCGCCGCAACAATTCGCGCGTTCTCAACGCCGCGCCTTCAGGTGTGTCCACGAGAAAACCGGTGTGATGATTGTGCACCTGCAGACGAATACCACCCACATTCCCTCCGATCACCGGCTTGCCCTTCCACATCGCTTCCGTCACCGTCAATCCAAATCCCTCCTGCAGCGATTTCTGGAAGACAATTGTCGATGCCCGCTGGAGAGCGTTGATCGTGCGGTGCGCATCGCCGGGCAACATCAGTACGTGCACCCGCTTGTTTCCGTCGGCCGCCTCCCTGACCTCCTGCAGCACCGCTTCCCCCTCGGGATCGTCGCTGGCGCCGCCTCCGGCGAGAATGAGGTGCGAGTTGAAAGCGCCGTTGAGAAGCTGGTGTGCCTTGATCACGCCCAACGGGTCCTTGAATCGATCGTACCGCGAAATCTGGGTAATAATCGGCGTGTCGTCATCGACAACGATAGAGTGTTCCTCGAGGACCCGGGCAATCTCTTCCTGCGATAATTCGGTGTTCTTCTCGCTCAGCGGATCGATACTGGGCGCTATGATAAACTGAGGATGATCCATACGCTGGGCGAAATCCGGCATTGAAAATATCGAGGCATCGTATCTCGATACCTTAGAACGGATGTAGTTCCAGATCCGCCTGTTTGGGTGACTGGCGTCGATATGGCACCGCCAGATCCACTTCCCCTTGCGATTGCCGCACATGTCCAAAAGCGCCGCCGGTTGTGGATCGTGAATAAACACAAAATCCGCTTCCTCGAGAATGGGACGCAGCCGTTCGGCATTTTCGGCCACGGTAGCCTCGTAGGTCTTGATCATCTGATCGGAGAGAATGACCGGGTTTCCCTGAAGTCCGTTATGAAAGGCCTTTGTCGTATTGAAAAATCCGGGATTTCCCTCGATAACTTCCCACTCGGCGTCAAGCCCCAGCTCTTTCATCAACGGAATCAACCATGACAGGATTTCCGCCACGCCGCCCCCGACCCGCGTCGAATTGACATGCACCACCCGCGCGCCTGTCAGATCATCGGCCAGTTGCCGCAACTGCGAGATGGCGTTCAGCCCCACCACCGGTTCGTAATCTGCCAGTGTCCTATCCATGGGCTGTCTCCACGCTGATCTGTCGGGTCTTGTTGATCAGTGCCTGTTTCAGTTCCGGAAGTGCCAGAAAATAAAAATCGATACTCTTCAGAGCTTCACAAAGCTTCTTGGTATGTTCGTTAAAATCGGCCAGCCAGGCGCGAAAATCGTCGGTTTTTGACTCCGTTCGCCGCCTTGCCTCCACGAAGTGATAGTATACCGACCCCAGACTCATGTGGGGCAGTTCACGAACTAAATCAGCTGGCCGCTCGAGCTTCTTCCCGGTATCGAAGACGACCGTCACCGCCTGCATGAACCGGAATTCGTCTCCTCGCGGAGCCCAGGGGATATGCGGAAGTTCCGCCAGCCGTTCTTCCAGTATGTCCTGGACGATCCAGCGTAATTCTTCGAAGTCATTGAGTGCGTATGGGTTAATGATACCCAGCCGCTCCGCAAGCACCCGGTCACGTAATGAGTGAGACGCCCAAACGGCCAGGTCATTCCGAAACTCAGGGTCATCGAAAGTCGGTCTGATCACCGTTTCGCAGAAGTGGTGAAAGAGGCTCTCCACCGGCGCCATCTGAATCCGTTCCTGCAATTCCCGAAGATTCATCGCCCTGCCGATACCGACCATCCGTGGAATGAGGGCGCAATCTTTTATCGCAAAGGGCATATTAGTGTTCTCGGTTGTTGTCTCCATATCCTTTAGAACTCCAAGCGGCCGTTGTAATTACGCACTATTCCCGCATTCGGCAACGACCGGGCATTTATTACTGTCCAGTGAGTTATACAAGACAAACGCGGGGGCGGTCAACAAACTACTAACTGCCTTGCCGGCTTTTTGTTACCTCAGTAACAGCCCGCGCTGGACACTGTTCCATCCAGTGCGATAGACCGTATTTTGGCGAGAAATTTGAAGAGTTGCCTGCACAGCAGCTATTACTGACAGGGAGCCGTCGGGTTATGCGAGATGTAGACGTTGTCGATCAACCGGGTTATGTCCGAAAGGCTGATATTCCCCTCAGCGTCGCCGTCCACATTTCCCTCTGCCTCGCAGCAGAGCGGGTCGTGAGAGATATAGACGCGATCTATCAAACGAGTAATGTCTGCCAGGGTGCGCGTGTCTTCCAGATCACAGTCGGCGTTTCCGGCATATTCGCCCACGCAGCAGCCCGGACAGGCGTCGCCTCGTCCGTCGCCGTTACTGTCGGTCTGGTCGGGATTATACACTTCGGGACAATTATCACAGATATCTCCAACTCCGTCCGTGTCGATATCGGATTGATCAGCATTAGCCGCGAGAGGGCAGTTGTCGAGGGAGTTGACAATCCCGTCGTCGTCGCTATCCGTATTGAGCGCCGGGAATGAGATCCAGTCTACCCACGCCAGGTCGGTTCCGGATGACGTGGACGCGTCCTTGGCGTATTCCCACGTGAACGTGTGGGTTCCGGAAGTGACTTCGTACCAGGTTTTGGTCCAGTCCACTTCGCCCGACCATTCGCCTCTAAGCGTATCGTCTATGAAGAACCTGAGAAAATCGTGACCGGCTTCGCTCGAGACGGCAAAATAGAACGATATCTGTCCTTCCAGAAGATTCTCCTGCGTGACTGACATCACCGATGTCTGCGAGTGTGAAATGTAGCCGTTTCTCGCACAGTATGCTCCCTCCCAGGGTTGCTCCGATGTTATCAGCCAGGGATTATCACCGCTCATCTGCCAGTCGAAATCGGTGAAATCCCCGGTTTCGAAATCTTCGAAACGCAATCCCACCGCAAATCCGAATCCCAGCATGTCCGCGTAACCGCCGTCAGCCGCAACATCGAGAGAGAAGGGAATCACGTGCAGGGGAGCACAGTTCACGTCGATGACAAATCGGTAAGGGGTAAGAGACTGGGCTGATCCGCCAAAACCTGCAATCGTCCCGTATCCCGCGGAACTCTCCTGAATCGTTACAAAGGTATCAAGCGTCGAAACCACCCCCGAGCTGTTGACCGCATCGCTGCCGCCCTCATTCGTGAGAGTGACGTACATGTCGACAGTATCTCCGGGATTGACTTCAAACGGACTCCGGTCGGTAAATACGAGGATAGGTTCCGACGGCAGCGGCTGCAGTTGAGCATCGACCACAACGATTCCGCTACTTACGACAACGTTGCGAACCGTGTCAGGAAAATATCCCTGCGAAGAGATTACGAGATCATACGTCCCCGGCGCGATCATTCGGTGATAGTCGCCGACATCCGCATCGCTGTATACAAAAGAGTTATCCTTGTCGTGATTGAGGACCGTGACCGTCGCCGCGACCGGAAAGTCGCCGGTTGCATCGGTGACGACACCCCGAATTCCCGTGAGTGCCTGCTCCAGGTAGCGCAGGAGGGATATCTTGTTGTAATCCCAGTAATCAGGCAACTGGTTCGACGAAAGCAGCTTGACTTTGCTTATCTCGATTGTGACCTCGCGGCATCCGTGAAAGAAATTCATATAGTCCTGCCGTCCGCCGTAGACCGCATACCAGTCCCATCCGTTGGTGATACCGTCATCGAGGTCATCGAGGTACCCGCTGGGGCTGTTCGCCTGTGCCGAATCGGCATACATCCGGCCCACATACTGAAACCAGACATCGTCGGCGTGGCGCGCCACTCTTGAATCCCACGGGTAATTGAATACCTCGGCTCCGCCGTGGAAATTCGCCGCCAGCACAAAATCGTGGGCATCGGCAAAATCCATCATCGCCACCGTCTCCGGCTGCCAGCTCCGGCCGTCCGGATGCGGCCCTGCGACCGGATCAGGGTAATTGCGATTCAGGTCGACAGAGTTCGCGTTGTATCTGGTTGCCCCGATAACCGAAAGGTCGTCGTTCGTATAGGTGCCATCCGGGTTTGTCAGCGGGTTAATCCAGATACTCAGGCTGTCTACCATCCGCGTGATTTGCGGATCGGTACCGTAACTGCTGAGCAGGGAATCGATCAAGCGAAGCATCAGAACGTATCCGGTGGTTTCATCCCCGTGGATTGAACTGACGAACAGGACTTCCGGCTCATCTTCCTCCACTCCGACATTATCCGAAATCTCCACCGCCAGCAACAACCGTCCTTCCACGGTGTAACCGATCGTGTCAAGCCGGCATAATGAGGGGTAATCGACTGCAAATTGCTCCATCATGCTCACATATCCGGGATAAGTCGGGTAACTGGCCCAATCCGTCGTAACCCCCGAGGCCGTCGACATGCGTATTTTTGCGTCGCTGCCGGGGTGGGGGAGAAGTTCGATGCTGTACCCGAGCCGCTGAATATCTTCGAGCTGAGCCTCATTAGCGTAGGCATATACCACCGAGTCGATAACATTGTCGATCGACACAATCCGCGTTACCGCGTCGAGTTCTTGT
Source organism: uncultured Ignavibacteriales bacterium (assembly GCA_964396245.1). Taxonomy (GTDB): domain Bacteria; phylum Zixibacteria; class MSB-5A5; order GN15; family FEB-12; genus CAYNEO01. The sequence goes on along the minus strand of CAYNEO010000006.1, from coordinate 48,294 downwards.
CGTGAAGACACCTTGAATCGGAGATAGTACTCGGCGGCTTCCCCTGTGGCGGCAACCATCAGCAGAGCCAGTACGGCGAATATGAATACACCGCGTGTTTTCACCGGCGATCACTCCCTCTCTGAATGGCAGGACCTATCGGCAGTTCAGTTCCGGACCATCAAAGTATACGTAGCCTATCAACCTGACAATATCGTTCAGTGTGTACTCTCCGTCAAGGGACGCATCCACATTGGCGGCCTCCGGATGGCTGGGCGGGCTGTAGGCAAAATAGACGATTGCGATCAAGGCAGTGATATCTGCCAGGTCAGGCCCCTTCAGGTCCTCGTCGACATCGCCGCAAAGCCAATCCCGCACGGTGAGCGTAACCGGTATCATCAGCGGATTTCGAAGACTGTCAGGATCATTGCTCGTTATGAAGAGACTGTCGACATACTGGCCGGTATCCAGTGACTGCGATAGAATCATGGCGGTAAGCGTATCGATCTGTTGCGGTTCCAGCAGGCCCGAAAGCCGATCGATCGCCAGCCACGCCGGTAGACTGTCAAGGCCGTACTCGAGATTGGCCAAGCCGACATTGGACACCTCGAACTCGGTAGTACCGGAATCGCCGAAATAGACAATGACCGATATCGATGTCTGATTGACCGAAATCACCGGAGCCGGTTCGATACTGACATCATCTACGAACCAATCGTCAAATGGACCGGCGTCGCCGGTCACTCGAAATCTCAACCGGAAGTTGGCGTGATACGCGCCATAAGGAAGACTCCGCACTTCTCTGGCAAATTCTGTCATCGGCGAGTCGACGCCCAAGTGACGGGTTAGCGGTTGCCACACTTTGCCCGATGTAAGATACTCCACCCGGAGGTCGTTGCCTTCATCGGGGTCCTCGCCTCCGCCCCCCTGCTGGTAATAATAGACAAGCATCATTGTTGGCTGGTCATTCATATCGATTACCTGTGAAACGACCGTATCGGCGCCATAGGGATCTCCATTGAGGTTGATGCTGTAAGGCGGTGACGGCTCCCCGCTGCCCCGGTCGTTGATTTGCGAATACGACGTCACCGTCCAGAGTGACCGGTCAAACACCGTGTCGCCGAACGGCTCGAATAACGGCGGGATTACCGGCTCACCTTCAGAAACAGTCTTTATTATGGCAGAAGCCGCGACAGTGCTGTCGAAGAACGCCCGCGCGACAACTCGTACTGTATCCCAATCACCATACAGGCTGGAGGGGATATCAACCCTTGCCATGAAAGTGACACTCTCGCCCGCGTCAAGATAACCGGTACGGTTGGAAGGCACGGATCCCGATGCGTAAAACAGCTCTGTCGGCCAGGCATTGCCGGCCACTGTCACACTGTAATTATTAGTATTCACGCCGGTGTTTGTTACCGTTAGCAGGTACTCCACCGATTCATTGCCGCGATCTGAATCAGTCATATAAATCGGTGTCAGCAGCACCCCGTTGTCAAGTACTCGGAAGGAGAACGTGTCGCTTATTTTGCCGGCTCCACACGAATCACGGGCTGTCAGGTAGTAAGTAATATCAGTCCCCGCCGGATGTGCCGGGATATAGCCGGCGAACTCACCCGGCTCGCCGGTTGGCGAGAGAACCTCCGTGAATGTCGTGTCAAACACGGTATACCACAGCAACACGGAGTCATCCATTATCGCGCAATTGGATATAACCGCGGCTCGCACTTCATAATCGATTTCAGTCTCCCGGGTATCAGTCAGGGCGACGTGATAGATAGTCACGCCCGTTGCTTCACGACCGTCCAGCGTCGTTATGCCCGTCCCGTAAGGATCCAGCCAATCCCGCAGGCGCTCGACCGCGGTGTTGCCATAAGACCATGACTGGGAGAATTTCCCGAACCAGTCCGACGATGGATTGGTGCACGACGCGTAGCCACCGTGCAACTGACCTATGAGCCGGTGATCCGGGTTGAACAGCGGTGCGCCCGAGGAACCCGGTTCGGTCGTCCCAAGATCCCATGACCCCACCCGCCAGTGCGAATTCCCCGACCCCGGTCCGCCAAGGTACGCCGTAGACGTAAGTGTATCGTAATCAAACGAAATTTTCTTGATATCTCCTGAGGGATGATGAATGGTCGCCGAACTGTCCGGCGTGGCGTCGACCGCTGACCAGCCGGCATAAAAAACATTGTAGGTATCCGGCGGCGGTTCGAGCATCTCAATCAGGGCAAAATCAGAGTACGCGTTCGTGGCCCGTAATACCGCACCCGATGTCGTCATCCAGATCGGTCCGTCGATATTATCACAACCGGGGCTCTCATAATTGAACATGAATACCCACGTATCTTCTTCACCGAGGCAGTGATTGGCAGTCAAAAAGTACGGAGTTCGGTCCTGCCGGGCATTATTGACCAGCGCCCCCGTACACAGGCGCCAGCCTCCCTGCGTGATGATCATAGCCAGCGACCTTTTTGCATCCCCCCAGTCCGCTCCTTCCGGGCAATTGATGTTCACGTTACATGAACCGGATTCGCCGTAGCCGGGTTGATCTGCTTTCGCGAGAGCGAAAACATCTCTATAGCCGTGCACAATCCGCGTAATTGTTATCTCGCCGCGAAAGGATGCATTTGCCGGCTCGAAATACTCCACGGTACAAACATCGCCGGGAACCGGCGCCGTCGCGAAACGGCCTTCGTCGGGATTGTTCGCGTCGGTAAATGCTCCGATAACGACACTGCGATCTTCGTTGTAGACGTGAAAGGTGGCCCCGCGGGGAAGGTGAAACCGATCATAAACCAGATTTATCGAAAATGCGCCCGGGCTCTCGATCCGCAGGCGCCACAGCCTGCCGCCCGACGGTAAAACATCCCATGTACCCGAATTGTCCAGGGAGTAGTCCACCTCAAAGGGGACTCCAAACCGGCGCGGGATGTCCTTGGAATCAAAAAGCCGGTCCTCGTTGAGCAGTTTCTGACGGTCTACCGTCGACGTCCTCACGGAAGCCACGGATGCGCTCAGGACCGACTGATTGCTCTTCGGAGAAATCGGCCGGCTCACCTGGGCTTGTACCAGGCCGATGCCTAATGCCCACAATATGACAACACGCAGCACAAGGCGGGTACGCTGCATAGAGTTGCGCCTCGGACGAGTAACAAAGGTGTTTATGTTGCTGTTGAGTCCGGATCAGCCGTGTGCTCGAAATAGCGCTGATCCGAGATGTCGTACAAAGTTCGTGCTCACGCGACTACTAGCATAAGTATAACAATAACCGCCGAAAAGTCAAGGAGATAGAGCGTTTTCACCCGGCGTCCAGTTCCCGCCGGACCATATCCCCGAAAGCCCATATTGAATTCGCCATTGTATAATTCCATATCTACCGCTTTATTGCAGTGAGGTCGAGGAGGAATAATCTATGCGTACCTTCATGTTAGTATCGAGCATTCTGGCTCTTCTGCTCACAGCCGGATGCTCTGACAATTCCACGAACTCCGGCTGGGACCCTACCGGGGATACCGGCACTTCCGAAATCGTTCAGCTCGATTACGGTGACGAAGCATCGGTCGACGACGGTCGGCTCAAAATTGCCTTCGATGGTCTGATATGGGACGAGCGCTGTGCTGCCAGTGCATTCTGCAACTGGGAAGGCTTTGCCGAGATCCAGGTTCGGCTGATCGGCCCTGAGGGTGACACGGTCAGGACGGGGCTCGGGATGCTGGAAACCTATCCGTTATCCGAGATAGGATCGATCGATACTTTCGGGTATCGAATCGTGCTCACCGAACTCATGCCGTATCCCGGTGTCGATCCCTTCGGTGCCTTCGCTGTCGACACCAGCAGCCGGTTCAAGTCGGCAACAATCGAGGTGCAAAAAGAGTATGTGTCTGTCCTCGATCCGGTCATAATAACCGACATTGACCCGAAGGCTCTTTTGGTTCACTCCTATGACATCGATTCAGTCGTCCTGGACGGCAACGTGCTGAAAATGCGTGCGCGGTACGGCGGCGGATGCCGGCGACATTACTTCCAGGTCTTCATGTCACCGGCGATTTTTATGGAGTCAGAGCCCGTGCAGGCCAGGCTGTACTTGCGCCACTTTGGAATTCCGGATCCTTGCGAGGCTTATTGGGCCACCTGGGTGGAAGTTGATTTGACTCCGGTCGCCGATCTCTACCGCCGGACATACGGGCAGGACGGTCAGGTAACGCTCAACATCGAGGCCTGCCACCACACCGTCGAGAATCGTCCCGAATGCCCCGCACGTCAGGTGACCTTCACCACCTCGCAGGCGCCGGGAGAATTCGGATTCTGGTAGAGCCGATTATCGGCTGAATGTCGGCAATCAAAAAACTTGTGCCCGCGTTGGCCACTGCCTAACGTTACATCAGTGCAAACCGTATCCAGCTTGCTAACCGCACAACTGTGACCAACAATGGGTGATCTCAGGCAGAAAATCGGCTTGATCCTCGGCCCGGTGGCGGCCGTCTTGATAATTACACTGACTGACCTCCAGCCGGGACACCCGCAAGTCACCCTCACGGCCGCCGTTGCCGTGTTGATGGCGGTTTGGTGGATCACCGAAGCCATCCCCATTCCAGCGACAGCTCTTCTCCCGGTGGTGCTCTTCCCGATGCTCGGCATCATGAAGGGCAAAGCTGTCGCCCCGATGTATTTCAACAACATCATCTTTCTCTTCATCGGCGGCTTCATCATGGCCCTCGCCATGCAGAAATGGCACCTGCACCGGCGGATAGCCCTGAAAATCATCCTTTTCATCGGGCTCAGTCCGCGTCGAATCATTCTCGGCTTCATGGCGGCAACGGCCTTTCTTTCGATGTGGATTTCCAACACCGCCACCGCCATGATGATGCTGCCGATAGCGATGGCCATCGTCTACAAGCTCAAGGAAAGCCTCGGCGAAAAAGGGATCGGTAAATTTGCCGTCGGGCTCCTGCTCGGGATAGCCTACGCCGCCTCGATAGGCGGAACCGCCACCCTCATCGGTACCCCGCCCAACCTGGCATTCGTGCGGATTTTTGCGATCTCCTTCCCGGACGCCCCCCAGATCACTTTCGCCGAGTGGTTTGTTTTCGGTCTTCCGTTTGCCGTCACGTTCTTTGTCGTTTGCTGGCTCCTGCTGATTTTCATGTACGCGCGGGGAACGAAGACTTTCAGTGCCGGCAGGGAAGTCTTCCGCACTGAATACGCAAGGCTCGGCCAGATCAGATACGAAGAAAAGATCGTTCTGATCCTGTTCGTTGTCCTCTCGCTGCTCTGGCTTTTCCGAAGTCCTATCGAGCTCGGCGCGTTTACCATACCGGGATGGTCGATGATCATGCCGTCGCCGGACTTCATCGACGACGGTACGGTCGCGATGATCATCGCGGTCCTGCTCTTCATCATACCGTCGAAATCGAAAGAAGGCGGCCGCCTCATGGACTGGGAAACAGCCACGCAGCTTCACTGGGGAATCGTTATTCTCTTCGGCGGCGGGTTTGCCCTCGCCGGGGGATTCGAGGAATCGGGATTATCGGCCTGGCTCGGACAACAACTTCACGTGTTCAGCGGCTTCCCGGTACTGCTCATTGTTCTGATCGTCTGTCTCATGCTGACATTCCTGACCGAGCTGACCTCAAATACGGCGACCACTCAGATGGTACTGCCGATTCTGGCATCTCTCGCCGTGGCCATCGAAGTCAATCCATTGCTCCTGATGATCCCGGCCACTCTCTCGGCATCGTGCGCCTTCATGCTGCCAGTCGCTACGCCACCTAACGCTATTGTGTTCGGCTCCGGCGAGATCCGCATGCCCCACATGATTCGTACCGGGATATGGTTAAATTTCATTGGCGCCGTAGTGGTCACGGCGTTTGTCTATATGCTCGCGACGGCTGTCTTCGGTATCGACCTGAGCAGTTTCCCCGCCTGGGCCGGCGGGCATTGATGTAAACGAACTGCGAGGACACGCGACCCGACCACACCGACAAAATCGTTGCATGCGTCCAATGGGAGTGGTATCGTACTGCCTGAATATGATTTATGGTTGGGGAGCGGATGGTCTAGTGCAGGTTTCACCGAGTGTTCTTGAATTCATGTTCATACTGTGTGACGATGGTAATCTCGGATACGGGCTCTGCGGGTGGTACCGCGACGTAGCGGAGTCTCGGGGTACACAGGCAGGGTAATTGAAGATGAAATTCCACACGAATAGGGCAGCAGTTCTCACATTTCTTGCAGTGATTCTGTATTTCTCGCTTGGACTATTGCTCTTCGTACGCTCGTTTCCGCTGAGAGCGTATGATCAGGAGCGGTTGATCTATGACCTGATCTGGCTCGACGGCTGGTCGCTGGCGTTCGTGACAATAGTCGTAATACTCTGGCGCGCACCGTTTCGAACCGGCTGGAGAATTTTCTCGCTGATCATGACTCTGTCTGTAAACAGTCTGGTGTTCACCGCTATTGTCTTCGACGGTACCGCATTTGGCCTTAACGCCTACTGGGGTGATCAACAGTTCCGCATAGCGCAGGTTCTGCATTTTGTGTACTTTGGCTGGGATACTGACTTTTTCTACAAGAACCTGCCGCCGTTCTATCCGCCGCTCTACTACTTCTGCCTTTCCGTGTATGCCAAACTGATGTCGGTCGACGCCTACAAGATGATGAAGATCGGTCTCTGGATACTGTCAATCATCGTTCCGGGAGGCCTGTACTTGCTCTGGAGAAAACTGGTATCGCCGCTTCAGGCTCTGCTGATCACATTTGCGGCCGTATTGCTCACCGGTGATCGTATCCCGTTTGTCTTTCACAGCGCCCACCAATATATCGGGAACATGCTCTTCTTCCCCTGGTGGCTGTACTTTGTCGAGAGAGTGAAGGATCCGGACACCGGGTGGCGGTTTTATCTCGCGGGCGGTATTCTCGGCGCCGTTATCTTTGCGACCTACTTCTATGCGTTTTTCATGGGCGGCTTTCTCATAGTGATGAGAGAGACCCTGTTCCGCAATTGGTCATTCATTCGCCGACAATCGAGATATCATCTGAAACCGGCCCTGATCGTATTGGGATTGGCGGCGATATTCAGCGCTCCTTACTGGTTGCCATTGCTGGTGTCAATTGCCCGTTTCGGTATGGACAGATCCCGGGGAGGATGGTTCACATTTGATAGCTCCGGCATAGATTTCGAGTATATGAAGCTGTCGTGGATTGGACTTATCTTCCTGGGCGGTCTCATATACTCGGCCAGGCGGTACCGCGCGCCAATACACCGGAGTCTATTGATTCTGGTAGGATCCGTTGTTGTGTTCTTTCTGGCGGGATCCATTCTGGGCGCACTGGATATTTCGTTCAATCTCACGAAAGCTCGCGACTTCGTCATGCTGGCCGGTGTTCCCATATCAGGGCTGTTTCTGGCGGCAGTTCTCCGCTGGAGTGTGCGTACCCGGACTCGCCGTTATGCGGTTGCCGTAATCCTCATCACACTGTTGATGGTCCGGCTCAACAGCCTCGACACCTGCGCAAAAGATAATATGGTCAAGACCGCCCGCTCCGAATCGGCACCGGATTGGGGCACCAATCCCGTGGAGATGGAGGCGGCCACCGGTACTGTCTTCCTTTCAGCCATATTACAGGTATGCTCATTTTACCCGGTCTATACATTCATAGTCAACAACGAGCACTATTCCCATCCTGCCTCGCGTTTCAAAGAACGTTACGATTTCCTGAATCTGCTTCAACCGATAGCAGACCCGTACGTGTTCTATGTTGCTCTGAGATACAACGTGTTTGATACGGTGGATTATTTCATGCCGTCGGCCAACTCCGGACGGTACCAGATCCCGATAAACATAAGCAACTACCCTTATATGTATACGAGCAAGACGCTGTCGTTTCCTCAATCTGTTACCGGTGACTCTGCTCTCTTCATAAGACGTCCGGGCCGCAACCTCTTTCAGCTCTCCAAGAACCTGCCCGAAAGAGGAGCCCGGAAGCCGGAACGGCCCTTTGCCTCGGTGGCCGACAGCCTGCTGTATCTTGAACGTGTGAAGGATATATCGTCCTATTTGATTCCTGAGGGCAGGGATCAGGTGACGAAACGTGTCAAACTCGATTCAGCGGCTTTTCATTCCATCAACATAGCGGGGGGACAGCATGTTTTTGCGGACAGTATCGCCCTGGTCGGCGCCGATGCCATTCTTGTCGGTGACTCGATAATGGTTATCTTTCGTTTTGAGGCGAGGGAGAATATATCGGGGGACTATCGAATCTCTCTGCACCTGTTCACTTCGGACGGCGCCCGGAAAAACCTGGATTTTTCACCTGCGACTCCGACAGGTACTTGGGGGAAATGGGATATCGTCTATTGCTACAGGATGGTCCCGCGGCAACCGGGCCGGATCTCCTTTGACCTGGGGTTCTTCCGGCGTGAACAGATGCTATTGCCGGTGTTTCACGGGCGAATCGCGGCTGATTTCCGAGAAACCCATTGATGATCCATATCTGCCTTGTTTTGCTGGCTGACTGCTTGATATTCGACGCGTCCGGAAGCCATCGGCGTGTCTGAAATTTTGCGGTTGCGCTGACCGATTTTGCGTGTATATTGAAACGCCTGACCGCTCAGGTTCGCGGATTCGCGATCAATATTGCCGAAGTGGTGAAATTGGTAGACACGCTGTGTTCAGGGCGCAGTGTCCTTACGGGCGTGGGGGTTCGAGTCCCCCCTTCGGCATTTGATTCAAATTCTCTCAAACTCCACAGAATCGGTCACAGGCCGCCGGGTATCTGTTCCTGCTCATTTATCATCACGGAACCGAGGGAAAACGCGTATAGCCCTTGCGGCAAGGCTCCGCACGAACTCCATCACTGACAGGATTGAAACGCCGATCAGCGGAAGGGCTGCCACCTGTCCCGGCAGAAAAAGCCGGGAGCCCTGCCAAAGGGTAAAGCCTAATGACGAGACAAAATAAGCGTACGTTACGCCAAAGATGACTGCAGCCATGAAATTGCGTTTCACCAGAAGAAGCAAAAGTCCTGCTATTGACAGGATGAAGGGCAGGTAATTAAGTCGATTGTCCAAAAAAAAGTATTCCAACTGCACAACCTTGGCCTTGTATGCCGGCAACAGCGTCCGATTCAACCGATTGACTTCATTCAGATTTCGCCAGACCGTGGACATATACGCCGCAAAGACTTCAATCGGGTACCGTCTTAGAATTTCGGAAGATTTTTCAGTGTCCGCTCGACGTGCATCAACCGGTGAAAGCCTGGAGAGATGGTGCTCCTTCATGTATTCCGCCTGCCACTGAGCCCTGATCTCGCGATATGCTCGCCCGTCCATCCGTTCGCATGCCATGGCAGCCACATTGGCCATTCCCCCCGAGCCGGCTGTCGTCAGGAAAAACGTTCCGTGGGTAACGTAGTTTCGTGTCATCCAGGCTCCCTCGATAGCCAGAACAAGCCCAACGCAGATCAACACTTTTGACAGCAATACACGGTTGATTCTGCCGCCCCCGTGATCCCGCGCGGCTCTCTTTTCAAATACAAAGAGGACCGCAATGACAAGCATGGCTGCCGGCCAGTACTGGCCGACTGACCTGACAAGGATGGCATACCCGGTAAAAACCGCCGAGACAATAAAAAGCCGCCAGCGTCCGGTTTGAAGCGCGCTTATGTACAGCGTCAGCCCGGCGAGAAACACGAATACGTACAGGGTTTCCGACAGGATCATCACGCTCAGCGATATGGCGGTCAGCGACGCTGCGAGGAGAATCGCCGCAATGAACGCAGCCAGATAACTTCGCGTGACGATGAATGTAAAAGCGTACAACAGCACGCAGGACAGGGACGAAAGCAGTATTTGCACTAACGTCAGAAACGTCCAGTGCTCACCGAAGAATGTAAATACCACGGCCAAAAAAGCGGAGAACCCCGGTCCCCACGTGCAGAGGTAATCGGATGCCCCGCTGGTGCCATGGATGAAATCTCGTGCGAGCTGCACATAGTGAACGCTGTCGCCTGCCACCGACACCAGTGAATCAGTGCTGATCTGGCCGACCACGACTCTGAAAAAACCCAGTCGAAGCGCCAACGCAATCAGGAAAACCAGCCAGATGTCAGCTCGGCGGAAAAGTGATGCAAATCTGACCTGCAACGTATCCCCAATATTCAAATGCGACGGTCTCCCCGTCAGTCAATCCCACAGCAAACACTCCACCCCTCAACATACAGATTGTGTCGACTCAGTCAAGGAAGCTTTTGCGTGGGTTATTGCTGCGAGGAGTTCTCCAACGGCTCCCGGTCCAGCCTGATATCGTCAACCCAGACCGTTCCCGGCCCGGTAATCACCATATTGAGCCTCACGGTGTCAGGATTTTCGCCCGCCTTGAGGAAAAACGGCGTCTCGAGTGTCGTCCAATCCGTTGTCCCGCTCAACTGCTTCTGCAATCCGCGCGAAAAGTATTCTCCCATTCCCGCAAACTGACACCACATCTCCGGATAGACCGTCCCTTGAACTCCCTCGGTCCGCACCTGCACCCGGTAATTGAGCCTGGCGTTCTCGAGATCAATATCGGGAACGGCAAATAACCTCACGGTCATTGGTCCTCCGGCATCAATGCGAAGCGAACCGCCGCCGTCAACCGAAACCTCCGCGTCCGGAACCACCAGCCGGCTATCCACCACTCCCGTGGCATCATCGAGAGAAAGCCGCCTGATTTCCACCGAACTGTCACCCGAACCCGTACATCCCGCTGCAATGACAGCCAAAAACATGACCATTGCCCCCAGCGCCCTTGTCACCATATTGATCACCTCCGACTGATCGCTTGCGTGTGTTATCACATGTATCCGTCGATGTGTCTGTAGATAACCTGACAGACACAATACTCGACCGGCGTGACTGCGAGTCAAATAAAAAATTGAACCCAACGCGCCCCGAATACCGTATGCAGATCCGTAGACGTTATTAGTAGATACAGGAGGTCCATGATGAATCTTTTGCGACGAGTAGTGCTGATACTCGCGGTGCTGCTGATTTTGACGGTTCCGGGCGTTTACCCCCAGGGGTCCGCCGACACCCCCACCCTGGAACAGGCTCGAGCGCTGATGATGGCGCAAGACTATACTGAAGCAGCCGCAGCGTACGAGAAAATCGTCACTGCCGACCCACAGAATGCTGCTGCCTGGATGCAGCTCGGTTCCCTGCGACACATGCAGAAAGACTACCCGGGAGCGCTGGAAGCATGGGAAAGGGCGGAAGCTCTCGGCTACGCCCTCCCGCAAACCCGCTACAACCTTGCCTGCGCCGCCGCTCTCAGCGGCAATTCCGACGCGGCATTCAAGTGGCTCGAGAAGGCTGACGATGCCGGCTTTGGGAATACAAAGCTCCTCGAGTCCGATTCTGATCTCAACTCGCTTCGCGATGACCCGCGTTTCAAGGAAGTAACCCGGGCCGCTGAGCGTAATGCCCGACCGTGCGAGTACGACCCGAGATATTCCCAATTCGATTTCTGGGTTGGTGACTGGGCCGTTTTCGGTCCGTCGGAACGGCGTGTCGGAACCAGCCACGTGTCGAAGATTCTCAACGGCTGTACCCTGCTGGAAGAATGGAGCTCACCGTACGGCGTGGACGGCAAGTCGATCAATTACTATGACCCCCACGCCAACAAGTGGTACCAGACGTGGATCAGTGCCTCGGGCGACATCCTGCGATATGAGGGGAAACTGGTCGGCGGCGCCATGCACTTTGAAGGCAAGGGAGTCAATCTGGATGGATCGACCGAGCTGTCACGCATGACCTTTACGCCCCTGGAGGACGGCGAGGTCCGGCAGTTTATCGAGCGGTCGACCGATAACGGGGCGACATGGTCGGTGTTTTTCGACGGTACCTACGTTCCCGCTACCGCCAGGCTCGGCGAAAAATAGGCGCACATGACGCAAACTCCGGCGTTCCATCCGGGAACATCATACACGCTTTCATTGTCGTATATATTGTAGACGATCATGTACACGTATGCATGATCGGTCGGTTGTGTGCGAACATCAAACCGAAGGGAACGTGTGATGCGCAAGGCAACGAAAAAAAGAGCCGCGACCAGGAAAAGAAAAAGCAAAGAGCCGAATCCGCTGATGGCTCGCAAGCGGCGGCGGCCCGCGGGTCCGCAGGCATGGTTGCCGAATGAAATCAAGACGCTCCGGCGCGAATATCCCAGGAAACCCACACGGACGGTTGCTAACGAACTTGGCCGTACGTTCTCATCCGTTCAGTCGAAAGCGCAGAGTCTCGGCCTGAGGAAAACCCGCCTTGCCCGACAGGCGTCCCAGAAACTCGCCGGTCGGAAAGCGGCCGATACCCGGATGGCCCGGAGTAAATCTCGACGGAGGACTTCCGGGAAATCGTCCCGCCGGCGCAGGAAGTAAACATGTGGTCTGAGTGAAGTTGACTCCGGCCACGGACAATAGTAGATTTCGCGGAGGTTGTACCGCAGTTTTATGCCGAAGATAGTCGAAACAACAAGTGACCGGCATATCGCCGACGCTCGCCGGCTCTTTGAACAGTACGCCGATACCCTCGGATTCAGCCTCGAGTTTCAGGACTTCAAAAGTGAGTTAAACTCCCTGCCGGGAGAATACGCCCCGCCCGGGGGCCGCCTGCTGGTCGCGTACTACGAAAAACAGCCGGTCGGATGTGTCGCGCTTCGGAAAATCGACTCCGACACCTGTGAAATGAAACGCCTGTACGTTCGGCCACGGGTCAGGGGAGAGGGTCTCGGCCGAAAACTGGCTATCCGGATTATCGACATCGCCCGGGAACAGGGCTATAAACGAATGTTACTCGACACCGTTCCCTGGATGCAGGAAGCTATCGGGCTATATGAATCGCTCGGCTTCCATGACACCGAGCCCTACCGTCACAACCCCATTGCCGGCGCCCGATTCATGGCTCTGGACCTCTGAGACCGGCCGGCCGCCACTCGAGCCAAAAAAACAGGCCGCAACTGCGGCCTGTTATGTGATCATTTCCGACGGACTTGAATTAGATCGATGACCCCAGCGCTTTCTGGATGTTCTTTTCCAGGTCCTCGCCACGGCAATCATCACCCATCGCGACCAATTCGCCGTCCTTACCGATAAGGTACGGCGACGGAATACTCGTCACATAGTATGATCTCACCGACGGGCTGTCCCAGTTCTCACCGTCGTAGACGTGCCGCCACGTCATGCCGTTGTCCGCAATCCATGTCTTGTAATCGTCCATGTTCGTTCGTTGCGGATAATCCAGCGAAATGGAAACAATATCGAACCCGTCTTTGTGGAACTTCTCGTAGGCCGCCTTGATATAGGGCAGCTCGCCCCGGCACGGCCCGCACCATGTCGCCCAGAAATCAAGCAATACCACTTTTCCCTTATACTGATCCAGTGAAACCGGCTTGCCGTCGATATCGACTGCGGTGAGAGGGATTGGCCATATCGAAGCGATCACGTCGGGGTGCAGGAATACCGACATAATCGTCTTGGCGCCGTTATCCTCATTGTACTTCTCGGCAAATTCCTTCACCCGGGGATAAACCGACTCCCGGTGGTTTCCGGCCTTGGTGACATCCGCCGCCAGCAGGAAAGCCTGCGATGCCCCGTAGTACTCGGAAGTCTCCGGGACCGAGGAGAAGTATGTTTTGGCCCTGGCATAATCAGCCGCCCACTGCGGATCATCGATGCTCGCGACACCACGATGCATCATCGCCGCCATGCCGCCCCGATACGCCGCTTGCCCGCTTCCGTCGCCGTCCGGATGATTCTTCAGGTAATCATCCGCGGCAGCCATGACCGCCTCCGAGATCGATCCCCACTGCTCGTCGTAGAGTGACTTCAGTCGACTCATGACAATAATCCTCTGCAGGTCATAATCGAAACCGGGATCGTCCTTGTGAATCTCTCGCATGGCTGCCAGCCGTTTGGCTTCCATATCCATTCGCGCCGCCATCGTTTGCCAGCCCTGCCAGATACGCATATTTGCGCGCAAGAGTTCGGTCTGTTCGTCCGCCCAGGCGCTCAATTCATCTTCATTCGCGAATTCCATCGGCGGGTTGTCGTACTGCGGCAATCCGGCGGCAAACATCGCCTCGCGATGTGCCTGCTCCGCGCGTGCTTTCTCCACAAGAGGCTCAAAACGGGCATCCTCGCGCAGCGCCGCGAGATCTCCGTCATCCTCCAGCTGAGAGGGATTATCCCAGCCGTTGTCCACCGCCTTGGTCAACCAGACAAACGCTTCGTCAACCTTGCCGTTTCGCCCGTAGGCGCACGCCAGGTTGTAGTATCCCCACTTGCCTTCGGGAATCAGTTCTGCCTGCTGAGTGAAAAGCACGACCGCGCTGTCAAGCCCGGCGTTGTCGAGCGCCATGTACCCGTCGTTACCCAGCTTGGCGTACTGCGCCGCCACTTCTTTGTCGTGTGTTTTGGGAATTTCTATCTGCGCCGTTTTCTGGCTGCAGCCGGCCGCAATGAGTGACGTCACTGCCACCACCAGTATTCCCACCCCTGTTTTCACCATAAATCCTCGCTGTCTCACAATTGATCTCCTCTAGACGGATGTATCCACCACAGATTGATAAATTCAGATTAAAATTCTCTCCAATATATGCTAACCACCCCGGTTTTGTAAAGATTCGATTTGCCCCACAGGATGCCGGCAGATTTGCGGGAAAGTGATTAACTGCCCGAGAGATTGCCGCGTAAAGGATACCGCCACTCAGGTTGCTGCGGACGTTTTTCCGCGGGCCCGATAAGTTCTACGTACCCGCATCTGTTGCATCGATCCGGCTCAGCATCTCCTGCACCCGTCGACGTTTGTTGTAGGCGCGCGCCACCGACCACAAAATCACGCCGACGCCGGAAAAACCACTGGCAAATAGCAGATATTTGCTGGCGAGCTCCAGCCAGGAAGAGGTTGCCTGATTTACATCCATGAAACCCAATTGGTCAAGATACACCGGAATATTCACGGCGCGGCTGACGACACACAGAAGAATGATAATAGCGGTAACCAGCCGAATCAAATTCTCCTTGACCACCTTGGTACCGTAGGAGCCGATATAAATACCCGTCAGCGACCCCAGATACAGCAGCAGGACCAATCGAAGGTCGACAAAACCTCCCCAGGCATAACCGATTGCGCCCCACGCGCCCATATACATCGCCAGGTAGAGCTCGGTGCCTGCCGCTACCGCTGTCGGTACACCAAAGATGTAAATCATGGCGGGAACCCCGATAAAACCGCCCACCCCGATTGTGCCCGCGAGGTAACCGGTAAACAGCCCGACAATAGAAATCGTCCAGAAAGAAAGCCTCACATCGGCAGTCTTGAACGTGATCATCGGTGGTACCTTGAACTTCGCAAAGGTCTCAGCCAGCTTGGTCGATGGACCTCCCTCCGCTTTGCCGGACGATATCGCGTCCCGAAGGATAGATATGGCGACAACTGAGAGGATGAGCACAAATATGGCGCTGATATACAGATCCGCCGCTGGCGACCCGGCCGCCTCACCATGGCTCTCGCCCTTCATTTCGAACAGCATTTCGTTGAGCCAGACGGCGACCCAGATACCGATCAAAGCCGTGATCAACATATACAGGCCAAGCTTCTTATCAACATGCCCCATCTCGCCGTGGTGACGGGACCCCATCAACGCTTTGCCGAACTTGTGCGTAATATTCGAACCGACCGCGATCACACCGGGAACACCGAGATTCATCATGCCCGGCGTCATGAAAAATGCTCCGCCGCTGCCGATAAATCCGCTCAATACGCCGCCGATAAACCCGAGCAACACGACCTGGATCGCTGTCGCAAAAGTTAGATCCAAAAATCCTTCAACACCCAGCATCAGTTGATTCCTATTCGAAAGATCTTAACATGCACATTTTATCAATCAAGCCTGAGAAGCCGCAGAAGCTGCCGCGTAAACGTGCCGTAAGATACCGCAAACAGCGGCACAAGCAGGACAACACCTATGAGCGCCAACCAGCGGAGATGCTTGAATTCCTCACCCGAAAGAAAATTGACCACATGCTCCTGATTCAAAAAGATGCTCACAAAGATCGCAGCCGCCACCGCCAGTGAGACCAGCATCGTAATCAGGTGCTTGATACCGAACGTAAAGTGCTGCTGCAACTCGGTATCATCCACCACCGGCACCGTCAAACGGTCACCAAACAGACTCTTCAGCTCGCTTTTCATCCGCGTCCGAACCGACGGACTCTTGTCAATATACAGGTTACCGAGTACAACCATGCTGTATGTGGATCGGCGCTGAAGTGCACTCAAAAGCGCTTCGGGCTTGCCGTAAAAGGCCGAACTTCCGCCGGAACACCCGCACTTAACCAATTCGTCCAGTGAGCGAGCAATGTCCGTGCTGAATTTCGGCGTCGTCTCGGTGTCATCCTGAATGCCGCCGGTGTATTCTCCGTTTTTGTCCGTTCGTACTTCCGACGGTTCGTCCTTGTGCGCTACGTATGCTTCCTCACCCGGGCATTTTCCCTCGGCGGCTACACACATCAACTCGACCGCGGCATCCCACTTCTTTGCCACCCGAATCACATCACCGAAACTCGGCGATTCCGGGTCGAACTTCTCCTGCAGATACAGAATGCTGCTCCGGGCAATCGTCGTGTTCACTTCCTTGATTTCGCTGATCTTCGCCAGCACTTCCTGCACATACGGGGCGACTTCGGACTGCTGCGGGAGATACGTTACCTGCACCGCGCCGTTGTTGGCCGTAACCTTCACATCCGCGTAGCTCGTCCGTTTATCCGTGGCCAAAGCATAGTGAGCCTTGCTTGCGAGATGGAGATTCGTCAGGGACCTTTCCGCCGCGGGCGTCAGCTTGAAATCAGGCAGTTGCGCCATCGAACACAGCACGCTCGATGCGTTACCGATTCCCGTCTGATCAAGATTGACCACAAGGTCGTAATTGAACGGATCGTGCCAGTCGACCCCATACAGAAACCGCACCCATTTGTCGCGGTCGGTATCGACACTGGTTACGTACTCTTTGGCCTTCTCCCGGCTGAGTCCGTGTTGCTGCATGACCGCGCGAATGCGAAATTCGAGCTCCGCCAGGACCCGCACCCGGAGAATATTTGGCACGCCGGGCAACAGAAGGTGCCCCGTGTGACCCTGAAAGACCAGATCTCCCTGGAGCACTTCTTCACAGAGAAGCATCGTAATACAGGCAAGATACTGATCCCGTTCCCTGGCCAGCCGCTGGTACACCCGGGGAGGCTTGACCATGGCCATCTGAAGCTTGCCTACCGGCACCCCCATCCTCGTCGCGCGGTCTGATAACTCTTCACGTGGTAGATACTTGTAGCCCAGCATCGATGCCAGTTTCGATGCCAGTTCCTTGCCGCCGGTGTACGTCCCCCGGGAAATCGTCACTATGGCCATACCATAACACCCATCTTTTGTCCGCCGCCACCGATATCGTTAATTGTATCGAGATGGAATCGGACTTGATTTGTGAATATAATCACATTATTATACATGCGCAAGCACAGTGTTGACAAATGGGTCTAATTGGCAACGATCGGAGGAAATGTGACTGACCCGCTGCAGGTTATGATTATCGACGATGAGCCGATTGTGGGCAAACGACTCAAACCGGCCCTCGAAAAATCAGGCTACTCCGTCGAGGTTTTCGAAGACGGCGCATCCGCCCTTCAACGGATAAATCAGAAGACCTTCGATATTGTTGTCACCGATGTCCGTATGGATGATGTCGACGGTATCGAGGTCCTCTCCCGGGTCACCAGGAAATCACCAAATACCAAGGTGATTATCATCACCGGTTATGCAACCATTGAACTGGCCCGCGAGGCGCTCGCGAAGGGCGCCTTCGACTTTATTGCCAAGCCGTTCAAACCTAACGACCTGCGCGAAGTTATCGTCAGGGCCGCCGAAGCATACCGGGCAGGCTCGAAGTGACCCGATCACCGGCCGCGTAAGCGACCGACCATGATTCCGACTGCCGATAGTCGCAACAAACCATGACACCGGCCGAACCAAACAGCACCGATACCGGCACGGTTGATTTTGAAATCCGCGCCCGGAAAGCCCTTGAAGAACGCCCGACATTCAGTATCCGGTCCCGGCTGCTGCTTGGATTTCTGCTGTTCTTCATATTGAACGCCGCGGCCGAATTTGCCTTTATCGCGACCCTCCAGAGTCTCGACAGCAAGACCCGCTTCCTCGTGATCGCCGACCGCTACACCAATGAAATCCAGCAGGCCCGGCGATTCGAGAAAAACTACTTCCTGTATCATACCGATCTTCAGTATGCGGTCGACCACGTATCGGCGGCCGAAAGTCTCATGGTCACGTTCGACCGGCAGATGAGCGAGGTCCTCGGCGAGCAGAAAGTGGAGACACTGAAATCACACCTCGTTCGTTACCAGCAGCTCATGCATCGCCTGCAGGGGATAGACAGCCTCGCGCCCGAAGCTGCGGCGTCGGAAAAAGCCGCTATCGAGAGCGAATTGCGCCAGCACGGCTCCCAGATGATCTCCTTCGCCCAGCAACTCTCCGACAAGGAGTTGAACTCGGTCAGGACCACGTTCCGATACGCCAAGCTCGTACCCCTCCTGTTTCTTGCAGGGCTTCTCGTCCTTGCCATTTATATGGCCAATTTCCTGTTCCGTCAGATCAACCGGCCGCTCAGCCGCCTCATGACACTTACCAACCGCATCGCCGGGGGAGACCTCACGCCGATCATGCCGCAGCGGAAGTACCGCGATGAGATCTCCAACGTGAACCTCGCCCTCAATCACATGATGCACGAATTGAAACGCCGGCAGGAACAGGTCATTGAATCCCATAAGCTCCGCGCGGTCGGCACGTTGACAGCCGGAGTAGCGCATGAACTGAATAACCCCTTGAACAATATCACCCTCACGGCCGCCATGCTGGAAGAAGACTACCGCAACCTTTCCGATGATGAGCGACTCGAGATGGTCCGCGACCTCCAGAAAGAAGCCGAACGCTCCGAGAAAATTGTCCGCAACCTGCTTGATTTTGTCCGCGAGAGTGAAATTCAGACCGAACGGCTGAACCTGGCCGAACTCGTCGGCGAAACACTGAAATTGGCCCAGAACCAGGTGAAAATAAAAGGCGCCAGGGTGGAAACGTCGATCCCCGAAAATCTCCCGACCATCTTCGGCGACCGCCAGCAACTCGCCCAGGTGTTCCTGAATCTGATACTGAATGCGGTCGATGCCCTCAGCAAAGGCGGCAAGCTGACCATATCGGCTGAGCCATCCGATGAACCCGGGTTCGTGACGGTGAAATTCGCCGACGACGGCTCCGGTATTCCTCCCCACGTACTGCCGTCGATTTTTGATCCGTTCTTCACGACCAAGTCAACCCGCAAAGGAACCGGGCTGGGTCTGTCGGTGGCAAAGGGCATCATCGAGGAACACGGGGGAGATATCAAGGTACAGAGCGAGGTCGGCAAGGGCACGACCTTCTCAATTCACCTCCCCACGGCGACTATTCCGGCTGCATTGAGAAAGTAGACGGCGTCAAACGCGGACTATTCTTCCCCGTCCCCTTTTTTCATGACCCGCTTGCGGTATTCCCGGTACTTCTTCATGTACTCCGCCAGCCGCGATTCTTTCCCGACTTCTCTGGGATGGTAGTATTCTTTCCCGGCGAGTTCATCCGGGAAATATTCCTGATCGGTAAGTGCGCCTTCATAGTCGTGCGCATACTTGTAGTCTTTTCCGTACCCCAGCGCCTTCATAAGCGACGTAGGCGCATTTCGAATCCAGAGGGGTACCGGCAGCGAGCCTTTTTCCGAGGCATCCTTCCGCGCCTGACCGAAGGCCGTGTAGATCGAATTCGACTTCGGCGCGCAGGCCATGTACACGACCGCCTGCGCTATGGCCAGTTCACCCTCGGGTGAACCGAGAAAATGATACGCGTCGCGGGCATTCAACGTCAGAGTGAGAGCATACGAATCCGCCAGTCCGATATCCTCGGAAGCAAATCGCACCAGCCGACGCACTATATACAGCGGTTCCTCACCCGCCTCGAGCATCCGAGCCAGCCAGTAAAGCGATGCATCCGGGTCGCCGCCGCGAATAGACTTATGCAGCGCCGAGATGAGATTGTAGTGTTCCTCACCCGCCTTGTCGTAAACGAGGATATTCTTCTGGTTGACCTCCTGAAGAACATCGACCGTGATCGACCCGCCCCGCCCGACATGTTGGGCCGTCATTTCGAGAAGAGACAGGCCTCGGCGTGCGTCACCATCGGCCGCCGCCGCAATGAAATCAAGGGCGCCTTCCTCCAGCGTCAATTCCATGTCGCCCAGACCGCGTTCGGAATCATCGAGAGCCCGAATCACGATCTCCTTGATATCATCCTCGGAGAGCCGGTCCAGCACGTAAACCCGCATCCGCGACAACAACGCCGAGTTGACCTCGAACGACGGGTTCTCGGTGGTGGCCCCGATCAGCACAATATCACCCTTCTCGACATACGGCAGGAATGCATCCTGCTGGGCTTTGTTGAATCGGTGGATTTCATCGATGAACACATACGTCCGGCGGCCGGACATCTGGTAGTAACCGGCTGCCTTGGTCAGGATACCCTTGACCTCCTTGATTCCCGAGGTCACCGCCGAAAAATGGACGAATTGCCCGTGAGTCGACTTCGCGATCAACTCCGCCAGCGTTGTTTTGCCCGAACCGGGCGGTCCCCACAGGATTATCGAACCGACCTTGTCGGCTTCTATCGCTTTTCGAAGCGGCGCGCCGGAGCCGACAATTTTCTGCTGCCCCATGAAGTCATCGAATGTCCGCGGCCGCATCCGGTCCGCCAGCGGCGCCGTACTCGGACGGTTCTCGCTGTCGCGTGATTCATCATGATCGAAAATGTCCATAGATCCAGTATAATCAACAACTTCAGGCGGGGCAAAGGGGGAATGTCAGACTGGAGAGTATACGAAAGCCTGATGCCGTCAAGAGTATGATTCAGTCGGTCGCCGATGCCGGCAATAAAGACCCGGGGGACGGATACACCGCGCTCCCCGGGGCTGGTGTGCCATCAGTCCGTCTGTTCTACCAGGTAATTTTGAATGCCCATCTGTTTGATCTGGTCCTGCTGGGCCTCGATCCAGTCGATATGCCCTTCCTCCACCATCAGGTTATCTTCCAGCAGGTCACGGGTGCCGTTGTCACCAAGGCTGACCGCCAGCTTGATACCGTCGTTATAAAGCCCGATAGCCTTCTTCTCCGCATCCCAGTCATTCTTGTGCTGCGCCTCGACATCCTGGCCGATAGTGATCTTGTTAAGATTGCTGACCACCGGCCTTCCTTCCAGGAAGAGAATCCTGGCAATAATTGCCTCGGCATGCTTCATTTCATCGATTGCCCGCTTTTCCATTGCCTGGTGAAGTTTCTCGTATCCCCAGTTGTCACACATCTCCGCATGGACCATGTACTGATTGATCGCCGTCAGTTCGTCCGCAAGAATCTCGTTCAGCTTTTCAATGACTTTCTCGTCACCCTTCATCTCCGTCTCCTTTCCGGCAAAGTCTGTTGCCCCTGTAACAAGGGGATTCTACTCTATGTTCTGGAGTTTTTCTCCGATTTCACGACTGCGGAAAAGCGCTCCAGCCGGGCGCCGGTCAATCCCTGCCGTTAGCGTGTTTTCACCCCCTCAAGAACCGGCGGAAAAAGCCGAAAATGCTAAGAGGCACACCTGCAAGTCAACAGAGGGAAACTAAACCCGATAGGTTGACAGATCGTGTCATAAAAATCATGCAAGGGAGATTCGAATGAAAGCCGCTCCGACACTTCTGATAGTCCTGATTGTGTTACTCGTGAACCAGGGCGCCTCCGCGCAGGTGCAGGCCTATGCCATGGCTACCCCGGGCGCGTACATGCAGGCCGGACGCACCACCGTCTTTGCCGGCTGGCTTGGATTCGAAGCTCCGTTGCTCACCGTTGAGGAACGAGGTTTCTCATTCGTATCACGAGTCGGCGTCTATTATGTCGATCTCGAAGACGATATCCAGGGGTTTTCGGTCTTCGTGGCCGGCAAGAAAAGCTTTGCCTGCGGGTACACTCCCTCGATGTATGCCCTTATCGGAGGCGGACTGACATACGACATCGTCGACGGCTACGACCCGATCGATGCCGCTATCAAGATGGAATTCGGACTGGATATTTACCGGTCGTTCGGCATCGGGGTGGGTGTGGACTACATCCCCGATCCCCTGACCGATGACAAGTGGTTTATTTATGGTTCGCTCGACCTCACCCCGGTCCTCTGCCGGTGGTGACGGGTCCTCGCTTATAAGAAATCGGCCCGCCGACGGCGGGCCGAAACTCGTCCCTAATCTATCTGCTCCACAAGATAATGTTCGATTCCGATCTGCCTGATCTGGTCGAGCTGTGCCTCGATCCAGTCGATATGGCCTTCCTCGTCGCCGAGAATTTCCTCCATCAGGTCCCGGCTGCCGTTATCGCCGACGCTCACCGCCAGCTTGATGCCGTCGTTGTACGATGCAATCGCCTCTTTTTCCGATTGCCAGTCATTTTTCAGCTGGGCCTCCACATCCTGGCCGATATTGATCTTCTTGAGGTGAGTGACAACCGGGCTGCCCTCGAGAAACAGGATCCGCGCGATAAGTTTCTCGGCGTGCTTCATTTCGTCGATCGCCCGTTTTTCGATCTTTTCGTGCAGCTTGCCGTAACCCCAGTCATCGCACATTTCCGAATGAACCATATATTCGTTAATTGCGGTCAGTTCGTCGGCCAGCAGGTCATTGAGTTTGTCGATAATCTTCTGGTCACCCTTCACGTGAATCTCCTTTCATGTATCATGGTCTCGGTGGCCCAAGATACAAAAAGAGCCCGTGACGGGCAAGCGGAATGGGCGTAAGAGGGCGTCTTCAATCCCCGAGGGCGGGGGTGGTGTGAATCCCCGCCCGCGAGGCTTTTGGTCTAATGTGCTGTGCAATTACTGTTTTCGTACCTCCACTGTTACAGGTTCAGTTGATTCTATATTCACCCCTGCACCTGCAGAACATGATGACACGGTTATTTCGATCTTGTCCGGGCCAAGCATTCCCGTTTCCTCTTTCTCGAGCACCGCGTCGACGGTTTCCGGCTTGAGGTTGTTCCAACTCCCGGTTGTACCGTCGATCACTACGCCGATCAGTCCGGTAAATAAGACGTCCAGTATGATGATGCCGCCATCCGCTGACTTCTGAATGCCGACGCTTGTAGACTTGTAGCCTTCCTTATTGAAAGTTATCTCGTAATTCGAATTGCGTGAGAGTTTCAAGGTGGTGGGTGTCGTGAGCGTGCCGAAGCCCGGACTGCCGGTAACGGTCGCGCCGGCTGGAGCGCTCTGGATACTGATGTTCTGGCTTGAACCCTTGAAAATCGCCCCACATCCGGAAAGTGACGCGATCAGGATGCATGTGAGGATCACTTTCGCGATTCTCATAGATCTCCTCCTTTAGTTTATAGTGTTGGTACACACGTCCAACCGGCATGGTAATCCGGTAGAACCGTGTGTTGATCAGATTTCCACAAACTCAGCTCCGCGGTCCATTGATCCTGCTGTAGCAAACTGCTAAGTCCCGGCTTGGAATTGCTGATTCTCCTCCCACCCAATCTCCCCGAATGCAATTTTGATTACCCGGTCACCTGACAGAATATACTGATGCGTTTCATGCATCCTTACCTACTCTGTCAAATCGGGATGTTTTCCCCAAACCGCTACGAAGATAGCGAAAGAAGATAATGCGGTCAACAATTTTTGGGAAAAATCTTGAGCCTGTAAACGAGACAGGAAGACATTTTGATTACCAGTCGATAATCTCCCCGGTCGTCAAATCATAGCATGCGCAATCGACAGTGTCATCCACGTCATCTATCCAGTGAAACAAACGATGCGCCGCATCCGCCGGCTCTACATCGGCATCGGGCGGAGCCACCGCGGTTTTCAATCCCCCCGGATGTACCGCAAAGACGCGAATGTTGCCGCCGCGAAGTTCCTCGCTGAGGCAGGCGGTCAGCATGTTCTGCGCCGCCTTGGCAATCTTATACGCGTAAATCAACCCCCCTTCGAGATACGGTGTCCGGCTGATCGAACCCCGCCGCGACGTGATATTTACGATCTCCGGCCGCGCCGCTTTCCGCAGGAACGGCAAACACGCTCTGGCGCACCGAAGCGCGCCGACACAATGCACATTAAAATGATCCAGCATATCCGAGGTGTCAGCGCGCAGCAGCCCCCGCTCTTTCTTGATATTCCCGGCATTGTTGATCAGAATGTCGAGCGATTCGACGTGCGCATCAAGCGCGTCCGCAATCGACTTCTCCACCGCATCCTCGCGGACGTCACCGATAATTGGAAAACAATCGGGGGAGTGGTCGGCGGCCAGTTGCCGCGCATCTTCGGGCTTTCTGACAAGCGGAAATATTGTCCAGCCTTTGGCCGCATACACCCTGACCAATTCCCGTCCCAATCCCTGTCCGGCGCCGGTGATCAATACCGATGGCACGGCATTCTCCTGTTCCTGAGATTAATTGGGATTCACAGCCTGTCCGCGTTGCGCCGATATACGTATGTCTCGGATAGTAAGTTCCGCTGGTGTTTCCGCTACCAGTCATACTCGGTGCCGCGGAATTTGGCTCCGGTCGTGATCACTTTCATTATGGCGACCACGTGACGACGCTCGGCGGCAATGATCTCTTTCAACAGCGGCTCCTCGCCGAGAATCTCTTCCATAGCCTTGTAATACTGAAGAGTCGATTTCTCGAATGCCAGCGCCTTGCCCAGCGCCACATCGCGCTCTTCTATCTTCTCCATATCCTTGAAACCGTCCCCGCTGAAAAACTCGGAGATGGAGGTGGCCCGAAGATACTGGTAGGACTCGTAGTGCTCCTCGTGCTTGTCATCGGTCGGCGCCTTCTCCAGCAGTTTCTTGAACTGCGCCTCGTGTGTCTTTTCGTCTTTCGCCAGTTGCCCGAAAACATCCTTGAGTTCTTTGCTGTCCTTGAACTTATCTTCCAGGTGCTGATAGAAGTCAGATCCGAGTTCCTCGGTGGTAATCGCCAGCTCGATCGCCCGGCGAAGGGTTACGTGTTCCAACATCGGTGCACACTCCTTTATTTGCGTATCATGGATGTTGCCGACCCGCCTGCACTTAGCGGCCGTGTATGATGCTTCTATAACGGCGTCCGGACAATCCATGTTCCTTGCGTGCGTTTCGGTCGGGATTTATTCGGATTCACCACCACCCGGCATTTGTCCTGCGCCGGATCGTCGGCGCCTGATGTAGGTCGGCGTTCCGATGCGAGATCGCCATCAGGCGATTGAGCGAGAAACCCGACATCGATCTTGAGAGAGGTGCCCGCGCTTCGCGGGCGGGGTGTGTTCTCTTCCCCCATGCAAAATCACCACTAAACCGGAGGCGAATCCGCCCCCAACCCCCTTATTGGGCAATCGTCACAAAAGAACAACCAGGGGCGAAGAACAAAAACTCAGGAAACGAACCCATTTCATGATAAAAAAGAAACGGGTCGCAGCAACGACCCGTCGCCAAAATCAGCGATGTCGATCGATGATCTTAGGTTGCCCAACCTTTGACCCCTAAACCGTCCAGGCTCCCCTCGCAACCAGAGACAGATCTGGAATGCGATGGTGTGGGCCCCAAATAGTATACGTAAAATATGTCATTTTACCTACTTTGTCAACACTTTTGCACATCCCGGGGACAAATTTACCCCCTGCCCGAAACATCCCCAGTCCCTTTTCGTACATAGACTTAACAATAACCGACCGCATCCACCGTAAGGTGAAGGAGGACAATCACAAATGCCCAGCAAACCCAGGACTGCGAGCCTCGCAATTCTCGCTGCGCTGCTCCTCGCCAGCGTCTCATTCGCCGGCCCAAAGGATAAAACCGTCTGGACCTTCGAAGGTAAGCAATCCGTCGAACTTGAGACCGTCTCCGGCGATTGCGTCATCAAACAAGGGACCGGCGACAAAGTTGAGGTTACCATCGTAAACCAGTACCGTCCCCGCGACTCATTCGAGCCCAAATACCGCGAACGCGGCAAGAGACTGCTTCTCAGTGAAGATATTCTAGACTCAAACTCCGGCCATTCAACCTGGACTATCGTCCTCCCGAAAGGTACTTCGTTCGAATTTTCCACCGCATCCGGCGACATGGAAGTCACCACCTTCGAGGGCGAGCTCAGAGCCAGCACGGCCTCGGGCGACATTGAATTTGAGCAGTGCGACGGCACCTACGACATCAGCACCGCCTCCGGTGATGTCCAGGCGTACGGCTGCAAGGGTGATTTCGAGCTTTCGACCGCCTCCGGCGACATCACCCTGCGAGACTGCCGGGGTACCTTCGAGGCTTCGTCCGCCTCGGGCAACGTCGACGCCCGCGACGTGATACTGGCCGATGAGAGTGAATTTTCCACTGCCTCCGGCGATGTCGAGGTCATACTCGGCGAGAGTCCGAAGTACAATCTGGAGGTCGGCTCGGCGTCAGGCGATGCTCTTCTCGATTTCAACGGCAACGAGATAAAGGGCTCGTTTGAGTTTACCGCCCGCGAGCGAAAAGGCGATATCGTATCCCCGTACGCGTTCGACGAGGAAGAGGTGATATCCCGCTACAGCCAGCACTATGACCGCAAGACCTTCACCCGCGGCGGCGATACACCTTTCATCAAACTTGGCACCGGCTCAGGAAAAGTGGCTCTGAAAAAGTAAGCCTTTTGCCCAAGAATGAACGCAACTGTGCTCTGCACGCGCGGCGTATGTGTTCCATGCGCCGCGTTTTTTCGTTCCATGCGCCAATCGACGAGGGTAGAGTATCTTTCACCCCCTGCCGACACCAGGAAAACAGAAGATATTGAACCGGATTCCGGGCTTATGCGTTTAATATACGTCATGAAAAAGGTCCTGCTGCTGCTATTGCTCACGCTGTTGCCGTATCAAATATCGGCCAGTTCGCTTCTCATCCCCATGGACGAAACCCAGAACGATCACCTCAAAGCCTACGGCGCCGTCTACAAAGCGCTCGAAAAAGGCTACAAGGCGGAATGGCTGCTGAATTACCGCGCCGGTTCCTTTCTCATCGACAAATCCAAAGAAACCGAGGATATTTGTCTGTTGATGGGTGTCACCTATCAGGACATCAGCTCCAGCGAAGTGGCCGACATTTACCAGCAGATCGAGGTCGAGAACATGGAGCGGGTCGAGCTCGAGAAAGCGCCCAAAATCGCAGTATATGTACCGGGAACCAACGACCCGTGGGATGATGCCGTCACCCTGGCTCTGACCTACGCCGAAATCCCGTATACGACTGTCTGGGACGAGGATATCCTGAGCGGCGCCCTCGATGATTACGACTGGCTGCACTCCCACCACGAGGATTACACCGGCCAGTACGGCAAATTCTACGGCGCTTTCCGCAACGAGCCATGGTACCAGGCCGAGGTCAAGGCCAATGAGGATATGGCCAGGAAACTCGGGTATAACAAAGTCTCACAGATGAAGCTCGATGTCGCCAGGGCGATTTACGACTATGTGAAGCGCGGCGGGTTTTTCTTCTCCATGTGCTCTGCGCCCGAAACGATTGATATCGCACTTGCGGCCGACGGCGTCGATATCGTCCCCCGCGAATTCGACGGCGATCCCGTTGACCCGGGAGCAGTTGACAAACTGGACTACTCCAGGACCTTCGCCTTCGAGAATTTCGTGCCGGATTTCGACCCCATGCGGTATCGCCGGTCCAATATAGATACTTATCCCGAACGGATGATGCGATTCCCCAACGAGGCCTCGGATTTCTTCTACCTGTTTGAGTTCTCCGCCAAGCTCGACCCGGTGCCGACCATGCTCGTGCAGGACCACGTGTCGACCGTCAACGGCTTCATGGGGCAGTGTACCGGTTTCCGCAAGTCCTTGCTGAAAAAGCACGTTATCGTCCTCGGCGAACCGGACAACTTCGATGAGGTCCGCTATATCCACGGCAATCTCGGGCGCGGCACTTTCACCTTCCTCTCCGGGCATGATCCCGAGGATTACCAGCATATGATCAATGATCCCCCGACCGATCTTTCCCTGCACAAGAACTCGCCCGGCTATCGCCTGATTCTCAACAACGTTCTGTTCCCGGCCGCCAAGAAGAAGGAACGCAAGACCTGATCCGCAACCGAGCGTCAAATCGCGCCGGCCCCTGTTTTATCCTTTCAGTTTTTTCTCCGATGTATAGATTAACGTCCGGTGGAATTTTGCCGGATGACAAGCGAATATGACTGATTACAACCGCACATTTATAGGGGTCGATTTCGGCACCCGTCGAATCGGCATCGCCAAAAGTGACCCGACCGGCCTCATCGCGTCGGCTCTGCAGACGCTCGAAGTGCGCTCCATGAAGGACGCGGTCGAAAAAACCGTCGCCCTGTTGAAAGAATATGAACCGGCCGGACTCGTGGTCGGCTACCCCCTCTTGACCTCCGGCGACCGCAGCGCCAAGTGCGACGAAATCGACGATTTTATCGCAAAAGTGACCCGGGCGTATCCTATCGATGTATATAAGGTAGATGAGCGATATACCTCGCAGGAGGCAGCCGGGGTGATCCACGCCCACGGCAAACGGACCGGGAAGGACAAGAAACGAATCGACCGCATTGCCGCCGTGATCATTCTCCAGAGATTTCTGGATGAATCCGGCGCCGATCGACGAACGGACTGACGCGAGACCGGATAATGAGCAGGCGACATTCCATGTTGGGCGGCTCGATCAAGATACTGATCGGGCTGATTATCTTCGTGACCGGCTATCTCGGGTGGGCGTACTACCACACGGTCGATATCGGTGAGCGCCGCGTCTCGGTTATCATCAAATCCGGCGACAGTTTCAACGCCGTCGCCGCCCACCTGATCGAGTCCGGGGTCGTTGATTCCCGCCTGATGCTCTATTACCCGGCCCGGCTCAGGTCAATCGACAAGAAACTGGTACCCGGAAGGTACGATTTCACCGGCGAAAACTCTTGTGCCTCGGTGCTCGATAAACTGGCCGCCGGTGATTTCCTGAAAGTGCGCGTTACCGTCTACGAAGGCGCCCCGATCTGGAAAGTAGCCTCGATACTGGCCAACAGCGAACTTGGTTTTGATTCCACCTACATCGCCAATCTCAACGAGGATTCGACCTTTCTGGCCAAAGTCGGCGTACCGACTCTCGAAGGATATCTCTATCCCGAAACGTATTTTATCCCATGGGGGACCGACCCGAAAGATGTCATGGGAGAGATGGTGGAAATGTTCCGCTCCAAGACTGAGGATATCTGGCCCGACACAATCCCCGGCGGGCTGAACCGCGAGCAGACCATCACTCTGGCCTCCATCATAGAAGCCGAGGCCAAACTCGACCGCGAGAAACCGATCATCTCGTCGGTCTATCACAACCGCCTGCGCAGGAACATGCGGCTCGATGCCGACCCCACGGTCATCTACGGCCTGGGAGGGCTGGAACGTCCGCTTTATCGGCGCGACCTGAATGTCCGAACCCCATACAACACCTACCGGATGAAAGGTCTCCCGCCCACACCGATCAATTCACCCGGTCTCGAAGCCATCAAGGCCGCAATTCACCCGGCTGATACGGATTATCTTTTCTTTGTGGCTGATGGCACCGGCGGGCACCGTTTCTCGCGCACCAACGATGAGCACAATCGTGCGCGATACGAAATCAAGCAGGAAATGCGAAGTAATCAGTAGGACGTACCGTCCGGTTGATTCAACTGTCGGTTGATATGTGCCGCGAGCTTGTCGGCAATGTTCCCGAGAAAGCCTTCTTCAACGGTGGCGAAAGCAGCCGGTTCAGCAGAACTGAGTGCAAGCAATCCGACTATCTTGCCGTCATGGTTCAGCGGGAGAATGGCGTACGACCGGGTATCGTCACCAAGCAACAGCCGCTTTTCGAACGAGTTGCCGCTGAACATGCCATAGTATTCATCGGTGAATGGTCTGCCGTCACCGGCGACATGCTCGAAGAAAGACGACGATTCCGGGACTTGCAGAGAGAGATTCTTGCGAATACATCCATCTTCGAACGTCGAGACCGCAACCAACCGGGCGCCGAATTCATCGCGAACGATCAGAATGCCGCGCGAAATCTCGAGATGATCACAGAGCTTCCGCGTCAGGTTGATAAACAAATCGGCCGGATCATCATCCGCCGACCACCATCGATCGACGCTAAAATCGATCGGCGCCCTGTCCGTTTCTTCTCCGCCTGACCACGAAAGACTCATGGCGCGCTCCCGGCTGTTTCCCGTGACAGGTTGTATTTCTTGATCTTCCGCCAGAGGGTCGTGCGGCCGATCCCGAGATCCTCGGCCGTTCTGGTGTAGTTCCAGTTGTTGTCGTCGAGAGCCTTCAGGATCAGCGAACGCTGACCATCGTCAAGCAGATGTCCCTTCAAAGTCAACCTGCGCGTGGATCCCGTGTGTGGCACTTCCGACACTCCGCCCGTCCCGATAAAAACGATATCTTCTGCATCGAGATGGTTGTTGGTGCAGAGAGCTGCAGCACGCTTGAGCGTGTTCTCCAGCTCGCGGACATTCCCCGGCCACGAATAACCATGCAGCTTGTCAATCGCCCGGCTCGAAATCGTCAGCATTGGCGTCCCTGCGTTCCTGCTGATTCTCCGAAGGAAATACTCGGTCAGTATTTCGATATCTTCCGCCCGCCTCAGAAGCGACGGAATCTGGAGCGGGATCACGTTCAACCGAAGGTAAAGATCTTCTGAAAATGCCCTGGCAGCTGCCATTTCACCGAGATCGCGACTGCTGGTGGCTATAATCCGCACACGGATTTTTCTCCACTCCCCTGAGCCAGAAGCCCGAACCTCCGATGTCTGCAAAAATCGAACAAGATCTGAGTGCACCGACTTCGGGATATTGCTCACTTCGTCCAGAAATACCGTGCCGCCATCAGCTGCCTCCAGAAGTCCCTTTCTCACGCCGGCGGCGTTGTTACGCGATTCTCCCGCACTCCCGAACAGCTCTGACTCAACCATCGCTTCCGGGATTGTACTGCAGTCAATTGCGATAAATGGGCCGTTGCGCCGCGTGGAATGATGGTGTATTGCGCGGGCGAAAAGCTCCTTGCCGCTGCCGGCCGGGCCGGTGATGAGTACCGTGATATCGGTCGGCGCGATTCGCCGCGCCGTCTCTTTCAGTTGCTCGATCGGCCGTGAAATCCCCACGATATTGTCAAAGCCGTAGTTCATCGCAATGTACTGCCGAAGAGTCGTCAGTTCCTGCTGCATCTGTCTCTCTTTGACTATCCGCTGCACCTTTGATTTCAGCACCTCGGGCGAGACCGGTCTGGGGACAATCTCTCCGCCGGCAGACTGCATCGCCCGACTTACATCATCGGCCGACTCACAGGCGGTAACGAGCAGAGTATATGTCTCCGGGTATCGACTCTTGACCACTGACAAGAAATCCGATTTGCTGTCGGCAACAAACGCGAGACCGGAAAGCACAAGATCGAAACTCTCGCGCTCCAGAAGTTTGAGCGCTTCTTCGGTATTCCCTGCCGTTGTCGCCTCATACTGCTCTTTCTCGAAAACGTCCACTATAAGGTCGCGCTCTGTCCGTTCGGAACTGATAACAAGTATCTTGAAATTTTGGTTGTCGTACGAGGAAGTCACGATTCTCTCCATATTCTATGCAGGTATTTCAATAGTGGTGGTCAGGGTCTGGTTGTTTTCGGATAAAGCCTCGGACAGGCCGATTCGCATCATCGATGCAAGTTTTTCTGCGAACGCCATGCCTCGGACGTCCGGATTGAATATGTGCGCATCGTCGAACCGGGTCGTCAGTCTTAAGACAGTGCGCTCTCCAGATTCGCTTCCGACAACATCTATCCGGGTAGGTTCGCCGGACGTTGCTGCTTTATCATGATCGCGAAGAATTGACTCCAGTAGAATCGCCATCGCCATAGGAGGCGCCGAGATACTCGTTTTCGGAATGTCCGACATCAACTCCACATCTCGGTTGAACAGAGCATACCGCGAGATGCGCCTGAGCGCGGTGCGGAGTTCCTCTCCAAGGTCGATCTTCGCCTTCGTCAGATTTTCGAAATTCAAGACGAGGTGAAACCGGTCCAGCAGGGCATCCAGTTCTGTCATCTCATCGGTAATCGCATGTGCCAGTTCGGATTCATCCGGCGTATCAACCAGTCCGGCGAGAAAACTCGAGGCCGCCATGGCATTTGAGATTTTGTCTCGCATTTTGTTGAGACATGCATCGGGAAAGTCCGTCTTCGGCTCTCGGGATATTACCGGAGTGCACGTAATAATCGCAAACCGACACTCCTCGATAGTCAGGTTGCGTATGGTCACACGGTGTGTCGCGATAACCGGCGCCAGCGCATGTTTGACCGCACTGTATTCGGCGCCAATCAGCTCGCTCTCAGCGAATCCCAATGCTTCCAGTGCACTTTTGTTCGCATCGATTACCCGGCCCGAACATCGATTGACTACCAGAGAGGGGACACGCGGTTCCATCCTGCTCTCGAGCTGTACCGTAATCCGCTGAGCCCTCTCCGATGCTTCGCGAAACACGGCTACCAGTTCCCCAAAATAAGCCTCGTCTTCCGGTGAAGCCGACGCCTGTGCCCCGAACATCCCCAGGATAAGAGGCTGTGAATCGGGGCAGTTCACATAGGCCGAGTGAATAACGTATCCCCCGCAATGCGGGTCGCCCGACGGGCAGTAGCGATGGCGGAAAACGGCATCCTCGCCCTCCGGTTTGGCGGTCCGGATCAGCTCGAGTGGAAATATCTCGAATCCTCGCGGATACAAATATTCGCGATCATGGATAAGAAAGAGGCGACAATCGTTAATTCCGAAACTTGCGAGCCATTCATATTCGACGGCCGTCAACCAACCGCGTAAGTGAAGGCCGAGCAATAGCGATTCGGCTGCCGCGCCGATTCGTTCTACCGGAAGGACCACGCGCGCGGTCGTCGGGGGAATACAGTCGCAGGCCACGCCCGGTTCTTGCTGAAACTGTGTGACATCCATGTTCATTCCTTGTTTCATTTTGAGACACCTGCTTGTTTCATCGGTTGAAACAGGTAACGACTTTAGCCCACCCCGGCCGTCACACCGCTCGATTCGGCTTTTTTGTTGACGAAGCCAGCCTGCGTGTTTACATTGACTTATGCCACTATCAAGCGACGAGATTTTCCCTTTTTTCGGCCCCGGCCGATCCCTCCCACTCACTCATCGCATCACCCTGCTCTCTCATCGTCCCGTCGATCCGCCAATGTACCACGCTGATTCACAATATGTTAGCTGCCTGTTGGACGACTTGACGGACTCGCCTGATGACATCCGCGAATCTTCTGCCACGCACCCGGATGATCCCGCCGTAGAAGGAGTGACAGGCTGATGGGCGCCAAGGTGGTGGCAGTTATCCCGGCGCGATTGGGCTCGAAGCGATTTTCCGGAAAAGTGATTTACCCCTTCCGGGGCCGCCCGCTTCTTTACCATGTCTGGAAGTCCGCAGGAAAAGCCCGCACGATAGACAGGCTGGTAATAGCCACTGACAGTGCCGAGGTCGCCGGGCATGCGCGTGAATTCGGGGCCGAGGTCATGATGACGTCGAAAAGACACAAGACCGGCTCCGACCGGACGGCCGAGATACTCGGTACACTTGGTGGCGACATCTATGTCAATGTCCAGGCGGATTGCCTTGGATTGAAAGCATCCTTGCTGGATCGGGTGATAGAAGATATGAAACATAGCCGAACAATCCGATTCGCCACGCTGGCCAGACGGATTCTAGACGATAATGAACTTCGTAATCCGAATGTTGTAAAACTGGCGATGTCGGACCGTGGCGATGCGATGTGGTTCTCGAGGTCGATTATTCCGCACCTGCAGCATCCCGAACCGGGTCCGAAGAGCGCCCAATTTCCGTACCTGGCGCACATCGGTGTCTACTTCTTCCGTGCGGTGGCGCTCAAAGCCTACGGCGGATGGAAACGCACGAGGCTGGAGAAAGCGGAATCGCTTGAACAGCTTCGCATTCTGGAGAACGGCGGCTCCATACGGGTGTTTATGACTAAAATGAAGTCGGTGTCCGTTGATACGCCCGAAGATTTGAGAAAGTTAGAGAAAATCTTGAAATAAGAGGAAGATCATGGCTGACAGGGACAGAACACGGTACATATTCGTGACGGGCGGAGTGGTATCCGCATTGGGCAAAGGCATAGCATCGGCGTCGATAGGCCTGTTGCTCCAGCGTCGCGGATTAAAAGTACAATCGATTAAGCTCGATCCGTACCTCAATGTCGACCCCGGCACAATGAACCCGTTCCAGCACGGCGAAGTATTTGTCCTCGATGACGGTTCGGAAACCGATCTCGATCTCGGCCACTACGAACGCTTTCTCAACAAGTCCCTGAGCAAAGATAACAATGTCACTACCGGCCAGATCTATAACACGATCATCACCCGCGAGCGCCGCGGTGACTATCTCGGCGCCACCGTGCAGGTTATTCCCCATGTCACCGATGAAATCAAAAAGCGGATCCGTCAGCCCACCCGCTCCGCCGACAAACCCGATGTCATTATCGCCGAGATCGGCGGCACGGTCGGCGATATCGAATCGCTCCCGTTCCTCGAGGCCATCCGTCAGATAGGACTCGAGGAGGGGATGAGCCACACGATGTTCATCCATCTCACGCTCGTGCCGTACATACAGGCGGCCGGAGAATTCAAGACCAAACCGACCCAGCACTCGGTTCGCGAACTACGGCAAATCGGAATTCAGCCCAACATGCTGCTTTGCCGTTCGGCGATGCCGCTTCCCGATTCGCTCCGCCAGAAAATATCGCTCTTCTGCTCGGTGCCGACTCGTTCGGTGATTGTAGCCGAGGACGTTTCCACGATCTATGAGGTACCGCTGAAATTTCACTCGCAGGAGCTCGACAATATCATCTGCGAACAGTTCGGCCTGGATCTCCCGCAGCCGGAAATCGATCAGTGGGAAACCATGGTCAGTACGATCAATCACCCCAAGCGGCGCGTCAAGATCGGTATCTGCGGCAAGTATGTGAAACTCAAAGACGCCTATAAGTCAATCATTGAAGCGTTCGTGCATGCCGGCGTTCCGTACAATGCCGAAGTCCAGCTTATCTGGGTCAGCTCCGAAGACATCAAACAGAAAGGGCCGGAGAAATTCCTGCACGACGTCGACGGCCTCCTCATCCCGGGCGGCTTCGGGGAACGCGGCGTGGAAGGCAAAATCGAGGCTATTCGCTATGTCCGCGAGAACAATATCCCGTTCTTCGGCATCTGTCTCGGCATGCAGTGCGCCGTTATCGAGTATGCCCGCAACGTGTGCGGATTGACCGACGCCCACAGCTACGAATTCTACCGCGACCTGAAACACCCGGTCATTCACCTTATGGCCGACCAGGAGGGCGTGACCGAACTCGGCGGCACGATGAGACTGGGCGCGTATCCCTGTATCCTCGAACCCGATACACGGTCGATGGAAGCGTATGGTAAAAGCGAAATCTCGGAGCGCCACCGCCACCGTTATGAACTGAACAACGCCTACCGCGGGATGCTCGAGGAAAACGGTCTTATCATGGCCGGGGTATCGCCCGACGGCCGCCTCGTTGAGATAGTCGAAGTTGCCGAGCATCCTTGGTTTGTCGGCGTGCAGTTCCATCCCGAATTGAAATCCCGTCCGGTCGAGCCCCATCCACTGTTCCGCGATTTTGTGAAAGCCGCCGTAGCCTACCAGATGGCCGGCAGGGAGGACCAGGAAACACGGGAAAAGCCGGCTCCGGATGCCACCACCGCTCGATAGTAGGCGAATTCCGGGATTGTCAGGAGTCCGGCGGGGCGTCGATGCCATTAACTTCCTATTGCAGTTGACTTTCCGCGACCCATTGCGTATTGTTTGCGGGCATCGGATGTTTGCGAAGACTATCAGTGTGGAGGCTGGCTTGTTTCAGCGTGCGGCGATTTTCGCTATCTCTCTTATCCTTATAGCCATACCGGCGACGGCCCAGTTTACGATCGTCGATTCTACGCTGCTTCAGGATCAATACCACTACTACGACCAGCCCATTAATCCATCCATCTATATCATTAGACCGGGCGAGAAGCTGATCGTCACCTTCGTCAACAGCAACCTGCCGGCAGTCGGGCTGAACGTGGGACCGCAGGGGCGCATCGTGCACCGCAATCTCGGCATATACAGCCTGGCAGGGAAGACTCTCGAAGAAGTCCGCAAACTGCTGTATGAACCGTTGAAACAGCTCTACAACATCGACGAGATCGATATCGGCGTCAGCGACCCCTATCGCGTATCGGTTAGTATCACCGGTGCGGTCGCCGAGCCGGGTACCTATCTGGGATACACGTCCGCGCTGGCGTCTGAGATAATTGAGCGAGCCGGCGGTGTCCTGCCGGGCGGCTCTACCCGCCATATTGTGATGAGCGGCGGCACCGGCGACTTGCCGGTAGACCTCGACCGCGTGACATTTCTCGGCGATAATTCGGCCAACCCTTGCTTGTATGCCGGAACACGCATTTTCGTCCCTGAAAAGTCCGACGAGGTTGTCACGGTGGTGGGCGAAGTAAACTCTCCGAGGGAAATCGAGCTGCTGCCGGGCGATGATCTGCCTCTATTGATCAGCCTCGCCGGCGGTGCCACCAGCCTCGGCGATCCGCAATCCGCATACCTTATAGGCCCCGGCAGACAGGATGTCGCCAATGCAACCGACGTCGAGTCGGGAGAGATAATTCTTGTGCCCCTGCTGAAATCAAGGATCCGGGAAAATCAAATCGCCGTATTCGGCGCCGTAAATAAGCCGGGACGATACACCTATACCGACGGCATGATCCTGCAGGATATACTTGATTCCGCCGGCGGTCTCGGCGGCAGGGCCAATGTCGACCGCACAACCATTTTCAGACGTCCTGAACCGGATGTCTGGAGCAAGGTCCCCGATATTCGCTTTCCGGTTACGGGAGGACCGACCCGAAGTCGCGACCTGAAAGCTACTCCGCTCAGACCGTTGGACTCCGTGTTCATCCCGACCTATGTCGGTTTTGTAAAAGTATCAGGTCGGATTCGCAGCCCGGGCTACTATCCGTATATCAAGGGACAGGAAGCCAGAATGTATATCGAAAACGCCGGCGGCTTTGCAGCCGATGCCGACCGTTCCGAGATCATGGTTTATAACCGGCTGGCCGAGATGTCGTATCCGGCGCCGCCCGATGTCACTATCAGCGACGGTGACGAAATCGTTGTCCGGAAGATTGAAATACCGCAATGAACGAGTCCTCTGAAAGCAACAACCTCTGGCTCTTCCTCGAAGCCGTGGCCCGCAGACGCGCCCTGATGATCACGATTGTCGTGGTGGCCACTGTCGCCGCTGTCATTATATCTCTCCTGTTACCGAAATGGTACCGGGCCAGCGCCTTGCTCTTGCCTCCGAAAGAGGTCACGGTTAATGTCGGCGGCGCCTCGCAGCTCGCCGAAGTAGCGTCCGTCATCGAGGGGCTCAATCTGCCGGTGATGGTAACCGCGTCCGATGTTTTCGCACGTATGCTAAGAAGTCGGACCGTTGCCGAACACGTCATCGACAGCTTTGACCTCGCCAGGCATTACAAAACCGAAAGCTTTACTGATACGTACCTGGCGTTGATGAGCCATTCCAGGTTCACTGTCACCGAGGAAGGTCTGCTGGATGTTTCGGTTGAGGACCGCGACCCGAAAACGGCCGCGGAGATCGCCAACGCCTTTGTTCAGGAACTCGACCTCGTGAACCGTCGCATTGCCTCACGCCGGGCGGTGCAAAATCGGCAGTTTATCGAAGAGCGCGTCCGGCAGGTAAAGGCACAACTGGATACAGCCCGGCAGTCTTTTGAGAATTTTCAGGTCAAACACCGCGCTGTCGACTTCGACGAGCAAACGCGTCTGGCAATAGAGCAGGCAATTTCTCTCAAGGTGTCGCTCGCCCAGCTTGAAATAGATATCCGCATGAACGAGAAAGTGCTCGGCAAAGACAACCCCGAGATGATCGAGAAACGCCGCCGCCGGGACATTATCAAACAACAACTCGAACAACTGGAGTCCGGCGGTTCGGACAGTTCGTTCTTTTCACTTCCGCTGGCAGCAGTGCCCACGCTCAAAGGGCAGTACGAAGTCCTGTACAGCCGGGTCAAGGTAAACGAGCAGCTGTACACGATACTTCTCGAACAATTGGAGCGGGCCAAATTGCAGGAGAACGAAGAACTCCCGACGCTCACGGTGCTGGACTACGCCCGTCCGCCGGAAGTGCGCGACCGCCCGCGTCGTTCCGTGATCGTGTTGGCGTCATTTGGCGGATCGATTCTGGTCGCTGTTTTCCTTGCCCTCATCCTCGAATACTTCCGCCGGCTCCGCGAACAGAACCCGGAGGACTATACCCGGGCAAACTATGTGCTTCGCTCCTTTTTCGGATGGCTTCCGGGGGTGCACGGCAGGAATCACCCCGAAAAGAAGTGACCACTCATTCCGGACCGAAAAACCGGCGTGGCATTAATGCGATAACCCTTTGAATTCCCGTATGAGGTAGATTCGATGGCATATTCGGTTCTTTCACCCTCCGCTCTGCTCGAGTCGGGGACAGTGCATGGCGACTTCTGCCGCTTCGGCGATAACGTGCGTGTGGGCAAAAACTGTGAGATCGGCAGTAACGTGATAGTCCATGACGGCACCGTCATTGGAGATAATGTTCGTATCGACGATGGCGCCGTGATCGGCAAGCGTCCGATGCGCGCCGCCAACTCCGCCGTGACAAAAGACCAGGAACTTCCCGGCACCCGTATCGGCGACAACTGCATTGTCGGGACCCATGTCGTCATCTACCGCGGCGCCGAAATCGGCCAAAAAGTGCTGATTGCCGACCTGTCGACTGTACGCGAAAATGTCAAAATCGGCGATTTCACAATTGTCGGCCGGGGGGTGGCAATAGAGAACTTCTGCACTATCGGCCGGTATGTGAAGCTGGAGACGAACGTATACATCACCGCCTACTCGGAATTGGAGGACAGGGTCTTTGTGGCCCCGTGTGCGGCCACGTCCAATGACAATTATGTCGGTCGAACGGAAGAGCGGTTCAAACATTTCAAGGGCGTCATTATGAAAAAAGGCGCGCGGGTCGGCGTAAACGCCACTATCCTTCCGGGAAAGACTCTCCACGAAGACTGCCTGGTCGCAGCCGGCGCGCTGGTCACGTCCGACGTTCCCGCCGGCAAGATAGTAGTGGGAGTCCCTGCGAAAGTCTTCCGGGATGTCCCGGAAGAACAGTTACTCAAAAACCAGGGTTGGAAAGACTGAGGCAACATATATGGCAGTACCACTGTTGGATTTCACCCGGCAATACAGCTACCTGAAACCGGAGCTTGACAAAGCCGTCCTCGATGTGCTGGCGCACGGCAAGTTTATCCTCGGGCCCGAGGTCGCCGAACTCGAAGAAAAGATTGCCGCGCTGAGCCAGGCCCGATACGGTATCGGCGTCGCCTCCGGCACTGATGCCCTGATCGTCGCCCTTCAAGCTGCCGGAGTCGGACCGGGCGATGAAGTCATCACCACGGATTTCTCGTTCTTCTCGACAGCCGGCGTTATCTCACGTTTAGGTGCGACGCCGGTGTTTGTTGATATCGAACCTGATTCATTCAATATCGACCCCAATCTGATCGAAGCGGCAATCACTCCGAATACAAAAGTCATCATGCCGGTTCACCTCTTCGGACAGGTGGCCGATATGGACACGATTATGGAGATTGCCCGGAACCGCAAACTGACCGTGGTCGAGGACGCGGCTCAGGCTATCGGGGCCGAATACAAGAGCCGACCGGCAGGCTCTATCGGCGATTTTGGCTGCTTCTCATTCTACCCGACCAAGAATCTCGGTGCGGGCGGCGATGCCGGTATGATTGTCACCAACGATGAAAACAACGCTGCGGTGTGCCGAATGCTCCGCGTTCACGGACAGAGCGGGAAGTATGAACACAAAGTGGTCGGCTATAATTCGCGCCTCGACACCATCCAGGCCGCTATCCTGTTGGTCAAGCTGCCGTACCTTCGTCGCTGGTCCGAGAAAAGAATTCAGCACGCGAAAGTCTACGACGAAGCATTTGCCGGCGTCGACAACCTGACTACGCCGGTGGTGAAAGACTACACGACGTTTCACATTTACAACCAGTACACGCTCTTATCGCCCTTGCGGGACAAGATCCTGGCCGGACTTCAGGAGGCCGGGGTCGGGCACTGTGTTTATTACCCCATCCCGTTCCATAAACAGGAATGTTTCGCATCGTTGGGATACAAGCCGAACCAGATGCCGGTCTCCAGCCGTTGTGCCGAGCAGGTCCTGTCAATTCCAATCTACCCGGAATTGACGGCTGCGGAACAGGCAGAGGTAATAGATACCGTCAAGAAACT
Organism: uncultured Ignavibacteriales bacterium; assembly: GCA_964396245.1. Lineage (GTDB taxonomy): Bacteria > Zixibacteria > MSB-5A5 > GN15 > FEB-12 > CAYNEO01. The sequence continues at coordinate 7,752 of CAYNEO010000006.1, read as the reverse complement.
GGCGTCATCGTAGCCGATTCCAGACGACGATTTCTACATATTGACTTTGCTCTCCCGATAGGGGGTTGTCCTCGGCCATCTGACATGGTATACTCGGTCTCATGAAGGCGAAACGGAAAATCATATCGGTTGTCGGGGCGCGGCCTCAGTTTGTCAAACTTGCACCTCTGGCCAGGGCCCTCTCCACGAGATTCCGCCATAAAATCGTCCACACCGGCCAGCATTATGACGCCAACATGTCGAATGTCTTCTTCAGACAGCTGGCTATACCGAGAGAATCCAGTAACCTTCAACTGGGCGGCGCCAGTCATGGAGCCATGACCGGGCAGATGTTGATCAAGCTGGAAACGGTGTACCAGGAAGAACGACCGGACATGGTCCTCGTCTACGGCGATACTAACACGACCCTGTCGGCCGCTCTTGCCGCCGCGAAACTGGGCATACCGGTCGGTCACATCGAAGCCGGGATGCGGTCCTTTGTCGATGACATGCCGGAAGAGATCAACCGCCGCCTGACCGACCACGTCTCGCAGCTGCTTTTCTGCGCCACGCCGGTAGCGGCCAAAAATCTCAGGCACGAGGGAATCCGCGGCCGCATTGTTCTCAACGGCGACCTCATGTTCGAACTTCTCGATCAATCTAAAAGGACGATCAATGGCAACGGCAAATTCCTCAGGTCATACACGCTCAAACCGGATACGTACCTCTACCTGACTATTCACCGCGCCGCCAATGTCGATGAGAAAGAAAACCTCGAGCGATTGATTGAAATCCTGTCCGGTCAACCCTGGCCCGTTCTTTTTCCAATCCACCCGCGTACCCGCTCGCGCTTGCTTCGGTTCAATCTCATGAAAAAACTGGCGGCAATCGAGAACGTCATCACCACCGAGCCGCTCAACTATCTCGATAATCTGACCGCCGTGCGCTACGCGCGTGCCGTGCTCACCGATTCCGGCGGACTCCAGAAGGAATCGCTGTTTCTCGGAACTCCCGTGCTCACACTTCGCGACGAAACCGAGTGGAAAGAGACGCTCAGAATGGGCAACCGGCTGGTTGGCCTTGAACCAAAAAAAGTCAACGCCGCCCTGAAACGATTACCGACTGTCAAACCTGTCGCGTGGCGTATCGACGGTCATAAACCCTCTCAGATTATCCTGAGCGAGATCACCCGCTTTTTCAAGGGGAAATAATTGGTTTCCGGGAAGATCAAAGCCGTCTTCGGAGTCGCCGGAGTGGTTTTCCTCTCAAAATTACTCGGGCTGGGCAGGGAAATGGTTATCGCCGATAAATTCGGCACCTCGACCGAGTACGATCTGTACCTCATCGCGATCATTCTCCCGGCGCTCGCCTATGGAGTGATTAATTTTGCCTCGTTTTATCTGTTCGTCCCGTATCTGACCCGCCGCTTTGAAGCGCAAGTCGACGGCGAGCCGCGACAGGGATGGCGGTCGGCCTGGACAATTTTCAATTTTTCCATTGTAAGTGCAGTCGTCATCACGGTCATCATTGTCCTTGCCGCCCCGTACATCATGCGCATCTGGACGAGTGACTTCACCGCCGAAGAATTCACGCGCATCATTCTGTACAGCCGCCTCACCGCCCTGATTGTCATCCTCGGTACTTCCGAGGCATTTTTCCGCGCCGTCCTGAATATCAAGCAGGTGTTCACGTACCCGGCTGCCGGACCGATTATCTTTAACCTGGTTTCAGTCGCATGTATCATTCTGTTCTACCGCGAGTTGTCGGTCGGCGCCATTGCCGTCGGGCTGGTTGCCGGCATCTTCCTCCAGAATATTTATCTCGTTATTCGACTGATAACCTATCATCCGCTCACCGAGTATCGACCGACCGTCTTTTCCAGTGAGGTTAAACTGGTGCTGGTTACCGCCGGCGTGCTCATTCTTATCGAAGTACTGAACCGCTCGTATTTCATGATCGATCGCTACTTTGCCCCGGCGTTCGGACCCGGAATTGTCTCGGCGCTCAATTACTCGCAGGTCCTGGTGCAGTTGCCTGATTCGGTTGTCGGGCTGGCGATAGCATCCGTGGTGTTTCCCATGTTCTCCAGTTCACAAATCGAAACCGACCGGGAGCGCTTCGGGTCGGTTTACCGCAAAGCCGTCACCGGCGGCGTACTCGTGGCCGTACCGCTGGCAGTCTATTTCTTTCTCAATGCAACCGATATCGTCTATCTCGTCTTTTTCAGGGGCGTATTCAATGCGGAATCGGTGCACTTTACAACCGGGGTGCTGAAACCCTACACGCCGACAATCATTGCGCTGTTTGTCGTGTCAACCTCGATCCGCGCCTGTTACGGCCGCGGTTGGGGCAAGACGGTTTTACTCTTCACCGTGATTCTCCTCGGCGCCAAGTTCGTGGCGACCGCCCTGTTCTCCCGATGGTTCGGTTACCCGGGAATCTCCGCCGCAACCACCCTGAGCCAGGTATCGTTCGCCATCGCCCTGCTCGTGCTCGTAATCCAGCGGGCACGGATGCCCGAGAAAGGACAGTTTGTCTTTTCCGTTTTCAAGCTCCTTCTCGCCGGCGCCGCGGGATTTCTCGTATTGTATTTCCTCGGTCCGGTTATCGCGGAATATTTTCCGGCTGTGTCACGACTTCAGGCCGTAATCAGACTCATCATTTCAGGTATTGTTTTATTCGTGGTATATCTGATATTGGTTTACTGGATGGGCCTCGGAACGTACATCTCCCGGACAATCAGGATCAGTCCCCGTCCTGCCGAAGAAAGGACTCATCATGTCCAATAGGCGAATCCTGATATTCGGCTATGCCGGTTCGATTCATGTCATTCGCTGGGCGAAAGGCCTGCAGGCGAGGGGATCTGAAATCAAGGTTGTCTCGATGGGCGGCGATCAGATTGATGGAGTGGAAACAGCCATCCTTCCACGGTCCTCAAGAGCCTCGTTTGTCTTCAGAGAAAGAGCAGCGCTGCGGGAAGCACGGAAATTCAATCCGGACATCGTGCACGGTCATTATGCCACCGGCTACGGCCTGTGGGCCAGCCGGGTTCGCTTCGCGCCAACCATCCTCACCGCCTGGGGCTCCGACATACTCATCTTCCCGGCAAACGCCGCCAGGCGAGCCCTCCTCAAAAACATCCTCCGGCACGTCAGCCACATCACTGTCCCGAGCCGTTTTCTCGAGAAAAATATCAAGCGGTTGTGTCCGCAGTGCCAGGGGAGAATGTCGGTCGTCCCGTTTGGCGTCGATCTGTCCGATCATCCGCCGGAACTCCCCGAATTGCCCCCGTTGCGCCTGGCATTTACGAAGGCGCACATGGACATCTATGGTCCCGACATCCTCCTGCGCGCCATGGCGAACGTGGTCGAAGCCCGGCCGGACACCCAACTATCTCTGGCAGGTCACGGACCTATGACCGACACGCTGCGGGAGCTGGCCAAGTCGCTCGCCATCGATGAGAACGTCATCTTCACTGGCTACATAGACAATCGTGAGATATATTCCTTCCTGGAGCAGCACCACGCAGTCGTCATGCCCTCGCTCTCGGAATCCTTTGGAGTGGCGGCGCTGGAAGCCGGCGCCTGTGGACGTCCCGTGGTGGCGTCACGTGTCGGCGGCATACCGGAAGTTGTGGTCGATGGGAAAACCGGCCTTCTGGTGCCTCCCGGCGACGCCGATGCCCTTGCCGGCGCAATCCTGCGATTGGCTGATGACAGGGAGAAAATGGCCGCAATGGGCCGCCAGGGTTACGAATTTGTCCGGGAGAATTTCACATGGGAAGAATCGCTTGATATGATGGCCGCTCTTTACGAATGGGTGATCGATGAAACGAAAAAAAATACCTCTGTATGATCTCAAGATTCCGGCGGTAGCCATCCGCGAAGCTACCGGTACACTCAAATCCGGCTGGCTCTCGACCGGTCCGAATATCAAGGCTTTTGAACGGGCCGTCGCCCGAATGAACCGCGTCCGCCATGCCGCCGCCGTCAATTCGGCCACAGCCGGCCTGGTGACGACACTGAACGCCATCGATGTCCGCAACCGCGAAGTCGTCACGACACCGTTCACATTTGTCGCCACCGCCGAAGCTATCCTTCAGGCGGGCGCCCTGCCGGTTTTTGCCGATATCGACCCCGTAACTCTGAATCTCGACCCGGAACAGCTCCAGCAGAAACTCTCCTCGAACACGGCCGGCATCATACCGGTGGATATCGCCGGCTACCCGGCCGACTACGATGCCATCGGGGGCATAGCCAGGGAATTTGAGCTGCCGTTGATAGCGGATGCCTCCCACGCTCTCGGCGCGACCTACCAAAAAAAATCAATCCCGCAACTGTCCGACGCCGCTATCTTCTCGTTTCACGCCACCAAGAACCTTACCTGCGGCGAGGGCGGGATGGTCGTCACGCAACACAAGGCCCTCGCCGACCGCGTGCGTCTCCTGTCGCGTCACGGCATGTCCGCGACCGCCTACCAGCGGCGGGGCGACAACGCCTGGGCGTACGATGTCACCGCACTCGGCCAGAAGGCCACCATGTCCGAACTCCACGCCGCCATCGGTCTGAGCCAGGTGCCCGGTTTTCGCAAGAGTCAGGAAAAACGCCGGAAACTGGGCGAAAGATATCTGACCAACCTTGCCGAGCTGTCGGACTTCGTAGAACCGCCCCCCTCTGAGAAACATATCAAACCGGCCTGGCACCTGTTCATCATTAAGCTCAACCTCGCTCGGCTGACGGTTGACCGAAACGAATTTATCCGCCGTATGGCCGCCCGTGGCGTCGAATGCGGCGTACATTTTATTCCGCTCTATGAATTTACTTTCTATCGGGATATGGGTCTGACCCCGGCCCCGTTCCCCAACACCGCCGGCGCCGCCGCAAGGGTGGTAACGCTGCCGCTTTATCCGGGCCTGAAATTGACCGACGTTGATTATGTCTGTGAGGCTATAGAAAAAGTCTGCCGATCCGTCTCCCGGTAACCGGCGTGTCCGGAAGGGCGATCTTCTAATACTTGTTCCTCGTTTCGATTTTTCGTATTTTTGGGTATGCCGGCCAACTTACCGCCACAGTATTACGAGCTCGAACGCGAGTACAAGGCGGAGAAGGATCCCCGGGAAAAACTTCGCCTGGCAAAAGAGCTCCTCGCCATGATGCCCAAGCACAAGGGCACCGACAAGCTGCAGGCCGAGATGAAGGCCAAAATCGCCAAGCTTACCAAAACGGTCGAGGGGGGGCAGAAAAGCCACGGTGCTCGCCAGGCGGTTTCTCCCGACCATATCGAGAAAGAAGGCGCCGGGCAGGTTATCCTGATCGGCCCGCCCAATTCCGGCAAATCGTCCCTTCTGGAAAGCCTCACCAATGCCAAACCGCTCGTCGCCGATTACCCGTATTCCACCCGTGAGCCCCTCGCCGGCATGATGGATTACGAGACCATACAAATCCAGCTGATCGACACTCCGCCCATCTCCGATGAGCTCTATGAAAACTACATGTCGAATCTCATACGGACGGCCGACATTGTCGTCGTCGTGTGCGATCTCGAGAACGAAGCGTGTATGCCGAGGGCGCGATACATACTCGACAAACTCAACGAAAAACGGATTATCCTCCAGCCGGAAGTCACCGGAGAACCCGAGGACCCCCGCTTCTGCTACAAGAAAACGATCATCTGTGCCCATAAGGAGTACGAGGATGAATCCGGCGCGAAGCGGGCGAAACTGGCGGAGTTGTTCCCGGGCTTCACCATGGTGGCGACCTCCATCATCGACGACGAATCGCTCGAGGCGTTCAAACGGACGATCTTCGAAGCTCTCAAAATCATACGCGTCTACACCAAGCATATCGGGGAAGAACCGGTGATGGTCGATCCTGTCATCCTGCCGATCGGCGGGACGGTCGAGGATGCGGCAACATCGATTCACAAAGATTTCGCCGCCAAGCTCAAGTACGCTCGCATCTGGGGCAAGCACACTTTTGATGGTCAGCGGGTTCAACGTGATTATCAGCTGCACGACGGCGACATAATCGAATTCCACATTTAGCCCATTTCACCGGCGTCGACCCCCCTGGACAGGTCGCCGGCGGTTTCAATTGCTGTGGCAACAACCCGATATCGCTTGTTGACCCGACGGACCTCTATGTAGACTCAATAACCCGGTACCCCACCCTGTGGGTGGGTTCCCTGCATCAATCGCCTTTCTGCCGTTCAAAGCTTGTTTGGCAAATACTCAAGTGCTATATTGCGTCGAATCTAAGAGGGGATAAACCATGTACGGGGAAAACAACTTCAGGCGATTTACAAGATTCGGCCGTGTATTGGAAAAACAGTATGAGAGAATTCTTTAGATATCTTTACTATAGACTCTACTCTTGGAACTTGAAGAAATGGGGAGAGAGTGACATGCCTCATTACAACGCATTACTCGGCATAACATTTATGATGGCTATAAATCTTCTGTCCTGTATATATCTCTTGGAGGTTTTTGGCATTTATGAGCTTTATGGCGGTGAAGAAGATTTCTTCAAGTGGGCGATGATGGCTGTTTTCGGCCTTCTCCTTCTAATCAATTATTCTTGGCTTGTGCGAGATCGGAAATACGTGCACCTGCCCAAGAAAAACGAGGGGGAGTCCAAACCTCAAAGACGGCGAAAAGCGACTTATCTATGGTTGTATACGATCCTTTCGTTCGGAGCTCTTATTGCTGAAGGTTTGCTTGCAAAGAGTCTTCACGGGCATTAGGTACAGCAATTTGGCTCACAGGTTTTCAACTTAGATCGAGTACTCTGTGTGACCGATGTGACCGGTCTAATCTGTAACCTATGTCTGGTTCGTACACCGGGGAGAGCTCCTGTGGGAAAACGGTATAGAGAATACCATTGTAGATCCTATCGATTGGGCTATACCGCTTGCTGTTGGCGGCATCGGCAGTCTGTTGGGCAGAGCGACCATAGAAAGTATGGAACTTCCAGAGGTGACGGAAGGAATGATGCTATGGCGGTTCTATGGAGGAAAATCTTTGCCGTACAGTAAATATTGGACTTCTGTGGACCCGGCTCTCATCCAGAGTTTTCGCGAGGTAGCTGGAGTAGGGCCTTGGAATACATGCCGCTTCCTCATACAGGGCAGGCTCAATAGCACCGAAGGTGTCATTGTGCGACGTGCGGCAGGATATCAGGATTACTTAGGAGGTTTGCCAGAGGTTGTTGTACCGAACGCGGAAAGTCAGATCGATGTTATTACAGTTATGGGTGTGAACGAGCCACTCTAGACAAGGTTTTGCTGAGGTCGCGACAATCAAATGAAAGGAGGTTTCCTAATATGATAGATAAACTGTATCTAGGGTCAAAAGGCTATACAGTTTTCCTTAAGCCTCGCGTAGCTAAGTTTGTTCGGTTTCTGAAGGGACCGTATCGCGATGAATATGCCATGTTGCACATTGATCCACCAATTATCGGCCAAGAATTTGGATATGGTGGCAAAGATATAGAATACATCATTGTCGCCGTTAGATACCAAGGGGATAGTCTGCGAAATATCACCAAATGGCCGATAACGGTCGATGTCTTCATACCTAACAGCCTCGATAAAGATCCCCTACAATATCAAAGTCTATCGTTCGACGAATGGACTCATGTGGCTGAAACAGATCTCGCGAGGACCAAGGAAGAATTGGACATCTAGGTGTATGCAATTGCATCTTGAATGACTTGGGTTTAGGGGACAGTTCGACGGCCTTGAGCTACGAACAGCGGAGAATCGGCACGGGAGGCC
>CAYNEO010000005.1:110572-124830 GCA_964396245.1 uncultured Ignavibacteriales bacterium | reverse complement strand
TGACCTCGATCCCGTCGTCGCGACCGAACGGAAGGGTGAATTCCTGCCCCGGTGCTATGAGCTCGCGACTGGCATAACTGCCCAGATAGTCCGAACCGGTGAAAAGCGATACCAGACCAGGAAGAAACGGCGCCTTATCTTGATTGACAATTTTGACTACCCGATAGGCCCCCCGCGTATTACGCGGACGACAGATGAGCTCGGTGGTCGCCTGCAAATCGTACCGCCCGATCATCACCCGAACCGATTTTTCGCCCGAGGGAATCGTGTCCCGGCGTTCCACATTGAATACAGTAGCGTAGTAACCGACATCGACAATCGATCCGCTGACAGCCGTCAGCGCCGGTTCTGGAATACCGCCCACCGGATCACCAACCGGTAAGCCGCTAACTATATACTCCACGTTGCTTGCACTGCCACCCCTGACAAAGACCTCACCTGAGCCGGGGGTAGAAGCACCCGAGGTCACTATTGTTGCCTGGTTCGCCGTTTCGAACCTGTCTATAACGTCAATCTCTCCGCGTACCGTTATTGTCTTTTCCATTCCCCCTGCTATCTGCTCGAGCGACGGGCTCAACTCGGTTTCGGAGTTGCTTGCCACGGTGATGCCGGTAATGCTCAAGCCCTGGTGCCGCGGGGCAGTAACCTCCAGAACGTATGTGCCCTCTCTAACATCCGGCAGACGGTATCTCCCGTCCCGGTCGGTTCGGGTTACCGTGCGGGTGCCGGGAATTCTCACCATCGCACCCGGCAGCGGATGACCGCTTGACTTGTCTACCACCCTGCCCACGATCACCCCGGTCGGTATGTAACCCGACAACGACCACAAGGCCGGATCCCCGGGGCCGTGGCTCCGGTCCGGATCCACCGTCGAGAGGGAAACTTCGACATCGTTCCATTCCTCGCCGGTACGCTGACTGACATCGGCAAAATACGCTACGTTCACCCGGTCACCGTCGTCACTCAAACGTGCATCGTAGATCGGCTTCCAGGTTGCCCCGGCAATCATGTACTCGAGATCGAGCGTCACTTCCCCGGAATCCTCCATCTCGATATCGATCTGCACGGTCTTGGTGGTCTTCGTGCGGGCACCCCTGATATCGGCCAGCTCTTGCTCTATCACGCCTATTTGGCCATTGATACCACGCTGTTCCAGGCCGACCAGCCGCAAGGAGTCGTTCACCTCCTTGAATTTTTCTCCGATAAACGCGTAGGCCTTGTACCACTCGTCGATCTGCAACCCCCCGTAAGCCAGCTCGTCTTTGAACTTCTTGGTCGCACCCTCCGACAGCGTGCTCAAAAGCTGCTTCTGCTGGGTGAATGCCTCCGCCCGGTCTTTCATCGGCTGTTTCTTCTGATTCGTGAGCTCATCCAGCCTGCGCTCCAGCGCGGCGACTTTTTCTCTGGGCGATTGCAGATGCTGTTCCTGTCGGTAGGTGAGCCGCAGGATTATCGTCCCTTCCGGACCGGTCGCCGAAGCTCGGAAAGACTCGTCCGGCATGACCACCGGGAGGTTCTCGAATACCAGCGCATGCTTGCCGGTGTCAAGATCAAGAGTCGCAACGCGGGTCACCCGGGCTCGGTCCGGATACACCGTCACTCGCTTGATGGGCGCATCCACCGTATGCGTCTCCGCCCAAACGCTGACCCGGACGCCGGCCAACAGCACCAGTATCGCCGCCGTCAACATTACCTTTGTTCTCATGAGCATTGTCTCCTCCGCAAAATGCAGTGTGTGAAAGGCGGGGCGTATCGAGTCTATCTATGTCAATGGGGGATTCACATAAGTGACGCTGGGACGCAACAAAGTGTCAAATCAAAAGAGCAATTCGCGGTCATGCCGGTCGCACATCCGGCCCTCACAAACAAATGCCCGGATACACAATCGCACATCCGGGCATTAAATTTGGGGTGGAAGACGACGAATTCTCGATCGAACCCGGTATCTACACGTCGATTTCCGGTTTCTTATACTTATCCCAGAGCAACGGCAGGTTCTCTATCTTTTTCCAGCCCTCTCCTTTGTTGACCTCGGTAGCCGATATGTCTGTGAAGAATTGCTCGAGAAGCGCCTGTCGCTCTTCCTTCAAGGGCGGGTCACATTTGTCTTCTTCTTCCCACAGCGCGAAACCGTTTTCATCGAGCCGCGCATTTTCAATTCCGTCATGAAGCACCTGCCCGAACGGCTCCATTGTCGCTATCTCCCCTTCGTCCATTCGCTTCTTGAGCGCCGGGAGCAAATCTTCCAGCGGTTTGGCTTTGACGAGATAGTATGCCATAGTAAACACCTCCATTCTCTATCTCTATAACAGGGAATGGCGATGAAGGTCCCGAAAAATCCGGTGAAGATCAGTGAGCCGACTCTTTCTGCCAGCTGCCGACAAATTCGTTGTTGAGAAGATCTTCCAGCGTGTGATAAATGGAGCGATTTCGAAATCCGAGTTCTGCCCGCGCCTTGAGCGATGAATACGCCCAGTCGTAATCGAGCAATTTGACAATATCCGGGTAAAACCGCAGCCTCGCCTTTCCTCCCAGCGTACCCAGAAAAAGCGAAAGGCGGGCCGCCCAGTTGAGGGCCCACCGGGGAATACGCAACAGGTGCGGCGTTTTTCCAAGAATTTCGGAGACCGCCAGGAGAAAATCGCGCCCGTTGATATTGTCACCGGCGAGGACATAGCGATTCCCCGGTTTGCCGCGCTCCAGCGCCGCGACCACCGCCGGAGCAACATCGCGCACGTCGACAACATTCAACAGGTTGGGGATATCCGGCATGACCACGCGGTTGAATGACTTGAGCGCCTTCTCGCGGTCGTCGCCGTCCCGCGACGGTGAGGCCATGATAGACGGATTGACAATGACCAATTCCGGACCGCCTTCGGTCGCCGCCGCCATTAACTCTACCTCCGCGGCGTGCTTTGTCTGTATGTATGGAATCTGAAGATCGTCGAGGTTGAATTCTGTTTCTTCATTGGCGAGCCTTGTTCCGTGCCGGTAGCGGCCGTTCCCGTTCCTCCGGATGGCGCCGATCGCACCGACAGTCGACATATGCACGAACCGCTGAACGCCTGCGTCGCGCGCCGCTTTGTACAGGTCAACCGCTCCAAGCACATTGACCGCCGCAAAATGCGTTCGCCTGTCCTTGCGGAAATTCACGATCGCCGCGGTGTGGATAATTGCGTCGATACCCTGCACTATCTCGCGAAGCGCGTTGGTATCGCGAAGATCTGCATACCGCTTTTCCAGGTGATGCTTATCAATATAGCTCGCGTCCGAGGAAGTCCGGCAGTGGGCAATCGGTCTGAGACCCCTGCTCGTCATGTAGTAAACCAGTTGTCTGCCAAGACCGCCGGAAGCACCCGTGATGAGTATTTTTTTGTCGGCAATATCCATGAACGTAAAAAGAAATAACGAACGAGTCCGGACGCTACAAGAATCCGGGGGCAACGCCGCCGTTTTTTTTGACCTTTTATACTTCTTAACTCCGCACACGGCCGAAAGTTCTATGGAATTCCCCCGGCTTGCCTGCCGTATCGGAGATTCCTGTCGAGCCCGGATAAGATTGACATCCGGCCCCGGGATAGGTTATTTGTACTGAGAACTGACGACGGTTGTCCGTATCCCGTTTCGAACCGACATAGCCGGTTGGGGTACAATGAGCAGGAGATCACGATAAATGCCGGGTTACGAACGTTTGAGCATATTGCGGGAGTTCTTTCTCTTCCTGCGGACATCCAAAAAATGGTGGCTGACCCCCATCGTGCTGTTTCTGGTCCTGCTGTCTTTGTTGATTGTCTTCACGGAGTCTTCGGCCCTGGCCCCGTTTATCTATTCACTCTTTTGATCACCGCCGCTTCCGCCCGGCAATTCAATACCTGACAATCTATTAGCCGATTGCATATATTATCATCATGGCCTCCCGCTTGTCGACATTGCGCGTGATCACGTTCTCCGTCATCACCCTCGTTCTGTTTGGCCTCGCTGTCGAAGGTCTGGTGCGGCTGTTCGGCGTCGATACATACGTCCAAAACCGATTCTTTATTCTCAACCGCGCGCTCGATTATCCCGAGGTCTTCAAAAAAGACCGGCAACTGTTCTGGCGGTTTAGATCGGACCGGACGGTGACCTCGCGATTCTTTGAAGGCCGGACCTATCATATCAACTCGATGGGACTGCGAGGAGATGAGATCAGCAAAACCGGCAATCTTCCCCGCATTATCACTCTCGGCAACTCCTGTACTTTTGGATGGGGTATCCCGGATGGCCGGACCTACGCCGAGCAGCTCGAATCCCTGCTCGACTACCGGTACGAAGTGATCAACGGCGGCATCCCGGGCTATACATCCTACCAGGGGAAAATCTTCTTTGAACGCTATCTGGTGAAACTGAAACCGCAGATTGTCACCATTCTCTATTGCTGGAATGACCATTGGGCGGCCGCATCACAAATTCCCGACAAAGACCAGAAATTCCCCCCGCAGTTCATTCTGGACATTCAGAACTTTTTCTCCCGCTTCGATACCTATCGAATGATGAAAAAGCTCTGGCTGTCAAGTATCGAGCAGAACCCGGATTCACTGTTTAACCGGCAGTCTCCCGTCTACCGGGTTGGCCCGTCGGACTATTACGCCAATCTGACCGAAATCTGTCGCACCGCGCGTTCCAACGGTATCGAGCCCATTCTGCTCACATCCCCTATCCCGCACCTCGACCTTCTCCCGCCCGGTCTCGCCGGTATGTACCGCTTCCACCAGCGTTACAACGACATTATCCGCCGGGTAGCCGCCGACACTGAGGTCGGCCTGGTCGACCTGGCCGCCGAATTCGACAAGTACACCGGCTTGTGGACCGATCCCGCTAAAGACTGGATCCATTTCAATGCCGACGGTCATCTGCTGGCTGCGGAGCTGATCGACGAATTTATCAGCAGGAGTGGCAATGAGTCGGGAAATAACGTTACCGGGCCGGCGGCCAATTCGAACTGAGAATTGCCCCTTTCAGATCTTCTTGGAAAAGCTGTCGAGAACGGCGATTAAACGTTGCACATCAACTTCATTATTGAACAGGTGAATCGATACGCGGATTGATCCCTCACGATTGACAAGAATAATCTTTTCATCGAGAATCGCCCGGTGCAGTTTCTTCACGTCATCGCACGTGAACGTGAAAATCGATGAGCGGTGTTTCGGCTCCATCGACGAGGTCACCCGGTAGTACGGATTGGACTTGATATACTCGGCGAGTTGGTCGATAAGCGCGTGATTGTGTCGCTGGATATTTTCGATCCCGATTTCCTTGAATATCTCCACCGAGGCCTTCATCCCCAACAAATTGAGCGCGACATAATAGCCCATCTCAAACCGCCGTGCGGAATCGTAATACGGCAGATCATAGTGGAACAGGTCGCTGAACTGCATTTTCCAGTCCACACCCAGCCAGCTCATGAACGGCGGGCTGATTCTGTCGCGCACATTGTCCGACAGGTAGAAAAACCCGCAACCCTGCGGTGAAAGCATCCACTTCTGACAGCCGGAGCTGAATACATCGACGCCTGTCCCCCGGACATCCAGCGGCTCGACCCCCATCCCCTGAATACCATCGACCACGAAGAACATGTCGTGCTCGCGGCAGATTGCGGCCAGCTCGGCCAGATCGTTCTTGTACCCGTTGAAGAACTGCACCCATGACAGCGAAAGCACTTTTGATTTCGGCGTGATTGCCTTGCGGAATTCATCGATATCAAAACGGCGCTCGTGCGATTTGACAAAGCTGAGTTTCAGGCCACGACGCTCGGCCGCCGCCCGCCACGTGTACACGATCGCGGGAAATTCGATATCCGAAACCAGAATTTCGTCACCGTCCTCCAGTGGAAGACCGAAAGCGGCTATATTCAAACCGAACGACGTATTCAGGCCGATCCCCACCTGCTTTTCCTCGGCCCCGATCAAACCGGCATAATCTCCCCGAAGGGCATCGGCCGTGTCGAAGGTATCATGCGAGTCATCATGCCGGGCCGCCACCCGTACCTCGATATTCTCCTCGATAACCTGTTTTACCCTGGTTGAAAACGGCCCGTACGATGCTGAGTTGAAATAGACAATATCTCTGGTATGCGGAAAGAGACTCCGCATCGCTTCGAATTTCGCTTTCATGTCATCGGTCATCGAGAGCCTCGCAACGTTTGTGGGTAACGGCCTGTCCTATAGCGAGTACAACAAGCCTATCAGTATCAGTGATCCACCGATTTTAATTATGTACGTCAGCAGGAGGAAAAGAAGATACGGCATTGGAAGTCGAACACGTACGGATAACGACATTACCAGCGGCACCGCACCAAGGGTGAATGCCACCAGCGCCACCGCCATGCCCGCGCGCACGCCCGAAACCGGCAGGACAAGATAGAAAAAGCTGTACGCGAACGCCGGTATCACGACATAAAACAGCAGTTCCATGATAAAATTCACCACGAACCACCCGACACCGATTGGCTCCACCTGATCATCGGGCAACGGTCTCAGGAGATTCGCCCGGCGTTCTATCACCGCCGCCACGGCCGATATGATCAACAGGTAGACTCCGGATACCAGGAAAGAATACAGCAGCGGTTGATAGGAAACCATTAGAGCCATCCTTTCTCGATGTACCACTCGAATGTGCGCCGGGCGCCCTCGGGGAACGCAACCGTCGATTCGAAACCCAGATCGCGCTTGGCCCTGTCGGTGCTCACATGCCACGACGCCAGCAGTTCCCCGACCTTTTCGCGAGTAAGCATGGGTGTCTTCCCGGCTATCTTGAAAGCAAACTCTGAAAGAGCGGCTACTCCTCGAAAGATCGGTACCGGCACGAACAGCGGAAAACCTTTCCTGCCACATGCCTCCTGGAGTATCTCCATCGCTCGTCGCATGGTGTAACTGTACTGATCGGCGATGAAATAAATTGATCCCGAAAACGTCTCCGTCGTCACCGCCTTGAGCACGCCCTCGCACAGATCATCGACATACACCGGTTGAAACGTGCGGTCAGGATCACCGAATATCGGCCTGATCCTCCGGTAAGCTATCTGGAAAAACGAGAACATCTCCGTGTCACCCGGACCGTAGACCGCAGGTGGACGAATTGAAACGACGGGAAACCTGTCGGCAAACGTCAACGCCGCCCGCTCGCCGGCCAGCTTGGAACGTCCGTAGGTCGTAATCGGATGCGGCGGATCGTCCTCGGATACCGGTTCGCCCTCGATTGAAGGTCCTGCGGCAGCCTGCGATGAAATATATATCGCTCGTTTGACAGTCGGATTGTACGAGGCGATGGCCTCAAACAGACTGCGTGTGCCCCTCTCGTTCACCTCGAAGAACATCTCTTTACGCTTGACCTTCACCACACCCGCGTTGTGAATGACATAATCCACACCGCGCACCATGTCCGGCAGGGATTCCGCTTGCGTGACGTCCCCATGGCGGTACTCGACCTCGACACCTTCCAGAAGCGACAGGTCAGACGTCTTGCGAACCCCGGCTATTACTCGAAAACCGGCGGATGCCAATCGCCGGCACAGGCGTGATCCGACAAACCCGTTCGCCCCGGTTATGAGGATTGATCCTGCGGTGGTGTCCATATTGACGTGAATGTAGGGAAAAGCACGACCGGCGACAAGGAAGAACTCATCGCCGGCTTCGGTAACAGTCTTTGATGGAGATCTTGCTAGAACACGTCCGCCGCGAACCGGTAGACTTCCGCACGTTTGTCTTTGTAGGCGGACTTGGGAAGACCCGCTTTCAGGCAGGTCTGTTCCAGAAATTCAGTGACATCCCAGCTGTTGTCGACCGCCACACTCGGCAGGAGCAGGCCGGAATGATAGTCCAGCTTCACCACGAGCCCGTCACGGCCGATCTCGATCTCACTGAAATGGCGCACCCGCTCCAGCGGCTCCAGCACCGATATTTCAATCTCGATGCGATCAAACTCGTCCATCGTGAGCGGCTCAAAACGCGGATCATCGAAAGCCGCCGCCACCGCCATCTCGGCAACAAGCTGATAGAGCGGTTCGGTCGCGCGAATATGTCCGATACAACCCCGTAACTCGTCGCCGATTGTCAGCGTCACGAAAACGCCCTTTTTCATCGACAATTTTTCGCTCGCGGGTGGATTGTATTCGGTGTGATTCAGCCTTGCGTGGATAGCCTCGCTCGCAATCTCCCGCAGAGTCTCTTTGTCCTCGGCGGTCAATGCCTCGTTCTTTTTCAGCACTGCCCGGGGTTGACCGATTGCCGGGTGACGGTTCTCGGTCTTCATCTCGCCGACAATTACCGCCGAAAGGTAACCCACTACCTCGTCGAAATTGCCGGTAGTGGCGCCCGATGTCGTATAGTCAAGAAACTTGACTTCACGTCCCCCCAGCCGCTTGGCCGCCATCATCATCGCCGCGATTGGACCGCCTCCGCAGGCTTCGCCCTTCCCGGAACCCAGGGTATCGAGAAGATACTCGGGGTCGTACTTTTCAATTGCCTCCTGCACTGCATAGTCATAACGCCGGGCAACTTTCTCGGCATGGAAATGGGAAAGGTCCGATGATGCCACCATCAGGCTGTTGGTCCCCTTGAGCGCCGCTGCAAGGGTCTCACCAAGGATGTGAATGGAATCGGTCTCCTGATCCCCCATCACAATCGCCACCAGCTTGAATCGGCCGAGAGCTACCTGCAGAAACGGCAGGAGCACTTCGAGAGCGTGTTCACCCCGCGTGGCGCCGGTAGCATGCCCCATGTTCGAGAAATAGACCGATGGATTCACTTCGGCGATCTTCTTCGCCAGATCGTGATCGCTCTCGACCACCCCCAGGGGAGTCTCGTAACCATCCCCGCTGAATACCGAGGATCCCTTGAAAAAGACCGTGTGCGACGGCGAGATGACCACCACCGTGTCATACTCCTCGCCTTCCAGAAGCTTGAATGCTTTTGCGGCAGTTTTCCCCGAATAGGGATAGCCCGCATGCGGCGAGATGATGCCGATCGGACGTCCTGTCAGCGGCACTTTGCCAACCTCGGCGAACAGTCCCGCGATTGTTTTACTCAACTCCAGCGCATTACCGGGATAAAACATCCCGGCGACGGCCGGCTTTCGAATATCACGTCGTGTATCATTACTCATTGTTTCCTGTCCTGCGTCTGCTTCCGCCCGGCCGTAAAGTAACCGGGACCATAACAAAAGTCAATCCATTCACCTGAACACGCGAAGTGAGTCGCCGTTCCGACTTCCTTGGAATTCACGTCCGGAGAGCCATAACAAAACCGGGGCAATCACGCCCCGGTCTCTGACTTGGTACCGTGCTTGAGCGAGCAGCGTCACTTGCCCGCCGTCATCTCCACTTCCGGCTCCGGTTTCGCGGCCGGTCCGCCGTTGGTTTTGATCCCCTCGACCATCGCCGAAAGCGCCGCAATAATCCCGCTCGCCTCATACGGAAGGAATATCTTGTTGGCGTCGCCCATGGCCAGTTTCGGCAACATCTCGAGATATTTCAGCGTGATCAGTTCCTTGTCCGGCTTACCCTCGTGAATGGCGCCGAACACGTTGTTGATCGCCTGCGACTCGCCCTCGGCAACCGCAATCTGGCGATACCTCTCGGCGTCGGCCTTTTTCATCACCGCGCCGGCGGCGCCCTCGGCGTCGAGTATCTGCGCCATCTTGCGTCCCTCGGCCCGGGTGATCTCCGACTGTTTCACCGCCTCCGCATCGAGGATAGTCGCCCGCTTGTCCCGCTCGGCTTTCATCTGACGACTCATCGCCTGAGTGATATCCTGCGGCGGGTCAATCCGCTGCAACTCGATACGGTTGACCTTGACACCCCACTTGTCGGTCGCCTGATCCATAATATCTCGCAGGGCGGCGTTGATCTGATCGCGCGATGACAGGCAGGCATCGAGATCGAGCTCCCCGATGAAATTACGCAGGTTGGTCTGCGCCAGCTTGGTCGAGGCAACGATGTAGTTCATGATCTCGTACCGTGACCGCACCGGATCGGTGACCTGGGCGTAGATAACCGCATCGACCTCGACACCGACATTGTCCTTGGTGATAACCAGCTGCGGTGGAACATCGATCACCACCTCACGCATATCCACCTTCAGTACCGTGTCCACAAAGGGCAAGATCAGCCGGAAACCGGGTTCCAGAACTTTCTGGAATCGGCCCAGCCGTTCCACCAGTCCCCGCTCAAACGGGCGAATCACCCGAATCGACATGGTGGTCAGCGCAAACGCGAGCACCGCGGCGACAATCAGAAATATGATGACCAGATCCATAACTCTATCCTTTCTTCACGACATTATGTCATTTTCTCCACGTGCACGCGCGTGCCCGACAGGGAGACTATTTTCACCTTGCTGTTGGCTTCAATCGGCTGGTCGGCCAGCGCGGCCCACGTCTCACCCTCAAAACGAACCTGGCCGCCGAGATCGGGATCGATAGCTTTCGTCACCAAAGCGATCTGGCCGATCATGCGATCGACATTGCTGATCTGCGGCGACGGCTTCGTGATCTTCTCCGCCAGACGACGCGTCAGCGGAAGCAGGATGACTGAAACCACCACGAAGATTCCGATCTGCATGTAGTATCCATCCGGTACAAACAGGCTGTATACTCCCGAGCAGACTGCTCCGGCGACAAAGCAGGCAAAGACGAGCGTTGGCGTTATCAGTTCGATAATCAAAAACACCACCGCGGCCGACATCCAGATCCAGAATATGGTTGACATCGACATTCCTTTCTAATCCATCCGCTTTCGCGCTGTTGGGATATTCGTATTAAATACTTGCGTTTTCCCGCCTTATTCGAGAAAATCCACCGATATGATGTAAGCCCGACTCGGCCCTCGCTGTCAACTAAAACCCCGATGGCCGTGATTGGCATAGCCTTATGTGAGAGCAACCGATGCCCCAGTATCGCAAATTCGCCGAAGTCTACGACCAGATGAAAGCCGACCGGCATTCACGCCTGATGGTCGACTACACGATGGACATAATCCGCAAATTCAAAATCGATGTCCGCACGGGACTCGACCTCTGCTGCGGCACCGGCACCGCCATCAAGCTGTTCACCGCTCACGGATTCGAGATGTCGGGGCTCGACGCCAGCAAGGATATGCTCGCGGTCGCGCGAAAAAAGCTCGAGGGAAAGAACGTGCGGCTCTACCGGCAGACCCTGCCGAAATTCGAGATTCGCAAAGGTGGTAAATCAAAACAACTGCAACGTTTCGATCTGATCACCAGCTATTTCGACGCCCTCAACTACCTGCTGACCGCCCGAGACCTGAAAACCTGTTTCCGGGGAGTCTTTCGACACCTCGAAAACGGCGGCTGGTTCATTTTCGACATGAACACGCCCAAAGCACTGACCACCTTGTGGGACGAAAACGTTCACGCCGATGTCACTCCTGATCTCGCCTGGGTATGGAAAAACGAGTTCTATCCGAAGACGAAGAAGGCTGCCTGCTACGCCACCTTCTTCCGCAGACGCGGTTCCATGTGGGAGCGGTTCGACGAAGTCCACTGGGAGGCTGCGTATCCCAATAGCGAAATCCGGAAGATGCTCCGCGAAGTCGGATTCACGATCAAAGGCTTCTACCACTGCCGCACGTTCGACCGCCCGACAAAAGAAACGACCCGGATTTGCGTGGTTGCGAGGCGTCCGCTGTGAGTAACGGCCTCGCATACACCCGCGAAGCCGAGAAAATTCATTCATTGACAAAGCGAGCACGAGTCGGCAGATTCAATCCAACGCTAACAGTGGAATTGACATGGCAATAGAATGGTTCAGCGCCCGGCCCGGGCGCAAAGTCATCATTTACTTCCTGGTGACCATTTTCGTCGGGACTTTTTTCTTGCTGCTTCCGGTCAGCTCGGCGGGGCAATCGATTCACTTTGTCGACGCCCTCTTCACCGCCACCTCCGCCGTCTGTGTTACCGGGCTGATCGTGCTCGATACCGGCAAGGACTTCTCGCTGTTCGGGCAGATTGTCATTCTCGTGCTCATACAGCTCGGCGGTCTGGGTATCATGACCTTTGCCACCACTCTCCTTGTCACGGCGGGCGCGCGCCTGTCATTCCAGGACCGTCTCGGACTGTCGCAACACTTCACCACCAGCTTCGAAACCAGTGTCGGCTCAATTCTCAAAGCAGTCATGGCAACGACGTTTACTCTTGAGTTTTTGGGTGCGGTCGGGATGTTCCTGACTTTCCGTCATGATTTCCCGCTCGGTCAGGCCGTCTTCCATTCTATATTCCATTCCATCTCCGCCTTCTGCAACGCCGGCTTCTCGACCTTCTCGACCAGCCTCGAGCATTATCGCTTCAATACGCCGCTGATTATGATCTTCGCCGTACTGATCATTTTCGGCGGCCTCGGTTTCGCGGTGATACGCGAGATACATGACCGGTTCAAGTACAAAAAATCGGTGCTGTCACTTCACACCAAGCTGTGCCTGAGCACAACCGCGATTCTGCTCGTAGCCGGAACCGCAGCTATACTCTTTTCCGAATGGGAGAATCTCTTCAAGGGGCAGGGGTTTGGATTCAGCCTCTCCAATGCCTTTTTCCAGTCGGTCACATCGCGAACCGCCGGCTTCAACACCCTCCACCAGGCTCACCTGACCGAAGTCAGCATCCTTGTCACAATCATTCTCATGTTTATCGGGGCCTGTCCCGGATCCACCGGCGGCGGGATCAAAACGACCACGTTCGCGGTTATTATGTTGCTGGTATACAATCGGTTCAAGGGCCTCCGCTCGGTCTCCGCATTCCGGCGATCGATCGACATGGACTCCATCGTGCGAGCCCTGACTGTCTTCCTGCTGGCAGTGCTCGTGATCATCGCCGTGTTCGCGATCCTGATGTTCACCGAACAGGAGGTGGTGACCCACCGATTAAGTCACGGCTGGTTTGTCGACAACCTGTTCGAGGTGGTCTCGGCGTTCGGAACGGTCGGCCTGTCGCTCGGCATGACCGGCCACTTGAACACGGTCGACAAGCTGTTCATCGTGATGACCATGTTCATCGGCCGCGTTGGCTTGTTGACACTGGCGTTTTCGCTGATCCGCCCGAAACACCAGGGCGAGATCGTGTATGTTGAAGAACCCGTTATGGTAGGATAAGGCAAAGACCATGAGAGATTTTGCGGTTATCGGACTGGGAAATTTTGGCTCGACCGTGGCAAAAGAACTGAAAGCGCTCAAATGCCATGTGACAGCTATCGATTCCGACAAGAACACGGTGCAATTGCTGGCGGACATCGTGGACCAGGCACTTTTTGCCGATGCCACCGAACGGAAATTCCTCGAAAACCTCAGTGTCAAAGATTTTGACTGCTTTATCGTCTCCACCGGCGAGGATTCCCACGCCTCGATCCTCATCACGCTCCATCTGAAAGAACTCGAGGCCAAGCGGATTATCGTGAAAGCCAACTCGCGGGAGCACGCCAAAATCCTGATGAAAGTCGGCGCCTCCGATACGGTGATTCCGGAGGAGCAGATGGCAATTCGGGTCTCGCACTCGCTCGCTAAATCGAACCTGATCGACTACCTGCCG
This sequence comes from uncultured Ignavibacteriales bacterium, assembly GCA_964396245.1. GTDB lineage: Bacteria > Zixibacteria > MSB-5A5 > GN15 > FEB-12 > CAYNEO01. The sequence continues at coordinate 111,262 of CAYNEO010000005.1, read as the reverse complement.
CTGACAGCCGATTTCTCGGTGGCGGAGCTGACCCCGCCCAACAAATTCATCAACAAATCGCTCAAAGAGCTGATGATCCGCACCAAGTACAACGTGCTGATTGTCGCTATCAAGCACAGCCACACCGGCGAATTGGATTTTGTCCCGGGCGGCGATTACCGCATTCAGGACACCGATCTGCTGCTGTTACTGGGTAAACAGGAAGATATCGACAAGATCAACCGCTGAGCCTTCGCCGGCCCCCGCCTCTTTATAAGCCGAGTACAGCTTCCCCGGTCCACCTGTCACAGTGTACTGCACCCCCAACACTACCGGGATATGATGCGCCGGCAGGCGTACGGGCTGGATTCAGATGTCTTGTCTCGTCGAAACGTTGCCGGGGCCAGGCAAAATCAAACGGTGATCAGGCCAGGACCACCCGCACCAGGAACAGGATTCCCAGGATGAACGATGAAAGGAGCGCGGCGGAGATGACAAAGCCCACACAGATTTCGACGGCCAATAGAAATTTGGATCGAATTGTAGCTGCCATGATAAACCCTGACAATGAGTTGTCTATCAGAATATACGGATAAAATAGATTTATGCTATACAAATTATCGGGTTTTCTCAAATGGCGTTGAACCGGAGACAAAAAACCCGACATTGACGTGTCATGAGACATCGACCAGACACCGGCCAAAGGAAACG
>CAYNEO010000005.1:72491-110472 GCA_964396245.1 uncultured Ignavibacteriales bacterium | reverse complement strand
CCAGAACCCAACCGTCATGCTAAGCTAACCCTCGTAGGTCGGGTTCCGCCGTCGAAAGTCCGCCAAAGGCGGACCGAGACAAGAAACCCGACATTGACGTGTCATGAGACATCGACCAGACACCGGCCAAAGGAAACGAATAACAACGCCATTCGTCATTCCGGCGAAAGCTGGAATCCAGAACCCAACCGTCATGCTAAGCTAACCCTCGTAGGTCGGGTTCCGCCGTCGACCGTCCGCCAAAGGCGGACCGAGACAAGAAACCCGACATTGAAATGAGCCAGAAACCGGCCAAAGGAAACGAATAACAACGCCATTCGTCATTCCGGCGAAAGCTGGAATCCAGAACCCAACCGTCATGCTAAGCTAACCGTCGTAGGTCGGGTTCCGCCGTCGAGAGTCCGCCAAAGGCGGACCGAGACAAGAAACCCGACATTGACATCGACCAGACACCGGCCAAAGGAAACGAATAACAGCATCATTCGTCATCCCGGCGAAAGCTGGAATCCAGAACCCAACCGTCATGCTGCCCCCCACCCGTCATGCTGAGCGAAGTCGAAGCATGACATGTCAACACCACAACGCAATTTCACCCCCAAACCGGAGGTGAATCCGGCTTCGCCCCCCTTATTGAAGGATTATGTTTAAAATGCCCTGAAAGGAGCCTTGATATGTGACCGTTTGCAAAATGGCTCTCTGGTACGAAAGCCATTTTCATTAGGGCTTGGCTGTGCAAATCACTCGGTTGTGCTGCAACCCATTACGAAAAATGGCCGGCCAAAATCAGCCCGATTCAAGAATCAAAAAATGAAGAAACGAACCCATTTCACCGGCGCTTGCCGGGGGCGAATTACGCCCCGGCCAGTTTTGTCATCTCGTCAACCTGCTCACCAAACAAGGTGATATTGGCCAGCACCGGATCCGGCGTGGACATGTCCACACCGCAGATTTTCAGCAGTTCTATCGGGTGGTCTTTGCCGCCGGCCGACAGCATCTCGAGATATTTCTCGATAATCCCTGTTTCGCCCTTGAGGAATTTCTCGAGAATCGCCTGCGAGGCGGCGTACGATGTCGCGTACTGGTACACATAGAAATCGAGATAGAAATGCGGGATGCGCGACCACTTGATCGGCGTAAATTCATCGACCGTCATCGCCGGCCCGTAGTATTTCTGCGTCAAATCTTTCCACAGCGCGTTCATCATGTCCGGCGACAGGGCGCCGCCCTCTTCGACCGCCTCGTGGATCATCAACTCGAAATGCGCATACAGCACCTGGTTGAAATAAGTGCCGACCGTGTTGTCGACATACCGGTTGAGAAGATACAACCGCTCCTTGTCGTCTTTCGCCCGGTCGAGCAGGTAGTACATCAAGAGTCCCTCGTTCAGTGTCGACGCTACCTCGGCGACAAAGATCGAGTACTGCGACTTGACAAACGGCTGCGTCTTGCTGGTCAGATAACTGTGCATCGCGTGGCCCATCTCGTGCGCCAGCGTGAACATGTTGTCCACCGTGTCGTTGTAGTTCATCAGCACGAACGGGTGAACATCGTAATTCCCCCAGCTGTATGCACCGCTGCCCTTGCCCTCGGTCTCGAACACGTCGACCCACCGCGTCCCGAACGCGTCCTTGAGCACCGAGCCGTATGTTCCACCCAGCGGCTTGACCGCATCGAGAACTTTCGTCACCGCATCGTCGTACGGCACCTCGAAATCGTACTCGGGAAACAGCGGGCAGAGCATGTCATAAGGCATGATCTTGTCGAGCTTGAGCACTTTCTTCCGCAATTCGACATACTTGTGAAGTCCGTCCACGTGCGCCTCGGTATTGTCGATGAGCGAACGGTACACCGAACTCGGGATATTGTCGCCGAACAGCGCCGCCTCCAGCGCATTTTCGTGCCGCCGGGCACGGGCGTAAAAGACGTTGCCGTTGACTCCCCCCGAAAGATTGGCTCCAATGGTGTTGATATGCGCCCGGTAAGACGAGTAGAGCGCGTCGTTGGCGTCTTTGCGCACCCGACGGTCCTGCGATTCCATGAATTTCGCCCAGCGCTGCTTGGTCAGCTTGACCTCGTTTCCTTTTTCATCTTTGATCGATGGATACGTCATGTCAGCGTCATCGAGCATCGTGAACACGTTGCTCGGAACACGGCCCATCACCGACGCCATCGCCAGCACTTCCTCGACTTCCTTCGAACGCACGTGCGCCCGGGAGCGGATCAATTCATCAATATAGAAATCGTATACATCGGTCTTGGGGAATTTCGACGCTATCTCACGCAGTTTGGTTTCGTCGATCTCCAGCAGCTCCGGCTCGATAAACGAGAATGCCGCCGCTGCTTTGGAGGCCAGCGATGCTACCCGCTCCGACAGCTCCTGGTATTTCGACACCCGGTTATCCAAATCCCGGTTGAGATTGGCGTATTGCGTGAGATTCCCGAGCGTTCTCATCAGCTCCGTTCGCGCTTCGAACGCCTCCCACATGATCTCCGGCGATTTCGCCAGCTTCCCGGCGTATCGACCCGGCGCACTCCCGACCAATTCGGCCGCCTTGTTGAATGCCTTCTCCCAGGCTTCATCCGATGGATAAATATCGTTAAGGTTCCAGGTATACTGTTTTTCGATATCGCTTCGCTGCGGAATAGTCGATGTCTTTGTGTCGGTAGCCATTACAAGCCTTTCGGTCTGAAATTATTCTTCCTCATTGAGTCGAATATGTGCCAAAATCCGGACCGGCGCAAGCGGCTAAGAGCACTTGTATCGGCACTTCCGTGCCCGAATTTCGGTAGACATCGATTCACACCGAACGTACTTTGTGTGCATGAATCGATTGAGTTACAGCACAATGGTCCGCGCCATGCGGGAGAACGATACCTCGTACGATGGCCGCTTCTATGTCGGCGTCCACTCGACCGGCATTTACTGTCTCCCGTCGTGCAAGGCGAAACTGCCGCTGCTGAAGAACGTGCGGTTCTACGCCACGCGCGAGGAGGCCATCGCCGCCGGTTTGCGCGGATGCAAGCGATGCAGATCGGATCGATATCCGGATACCCTGCCCGAATGGGTCGAGCCGCTCATCGCCTTCATGCTGGTAAATCACGCCAATCGGATTACCGAAAAACAGTTGAGCGATCACGCGAGCGTCAGCATCTCCACGATCCGCCGCCATTTCAAATCTCATCTGGGAATTACGCCGCTGGCGTTCGCCCGCAAGGCGCGGTTGACCCATGCCCGCGAATTGATCGAATCCGGTATGAACTATCTTCACGCCGCCTTCGAATGCGGCTACGAATCATCGAGCGGCTTCCGCGACGCTTTTGCCCGCGAGTTCGGTATGCCGCCGGGGAGATGCCATGCCGGCTGATACCGTTATATATACGCACCTCGACAGTCCCCTGGGACCGATGATCGCCGGCGCGACCGACAACGGCTTGTGTCTGCTGGAGTGGCACGACCGGGGAGGCGTTGAGCGTATCGCCGCACGGGTGATAAAACGCTACAAATGCGAGATGGCGGAAGGCGTTAACACTCATCTGGAAACACTTCAACGCGAATTGCAGGCGTATTTCCGCGGTGAACTGAGACAATTCATCGGGCCGATCGATGTTACCGGGACCGCCTTTCAACAGCAGGTCTGGCGGGAGCTACTGAAAATACCATACGGCGAGACCCGGTCATACGGTCAGGTTGCCTCGGCGCTCAACAAGCCGGGAGCGTCACGGGCGGTGGGACGAGCGAACGGCGCCAACTATCTGGCAATCGTAATCCCGTGCCACCGGGTTATTGACTCCAACGGCAATCTGCACGGGTATGGCGGTAAGATCTGGCGCAAGAAACATCTGCTGGAACTCGAGTCGGGCGCCCGGGAGATATCCCTTACCGGTGAATGAGCACCTTCTTGTCAGCGCTTACGAAGAGTGACCTTTTTTCCGTTGCCGCCGTTTTTTCTCAGCCGTGACCAGTAATGCCACCGACATTTTTCTTTCGGCAACCGCGGGTTTTTCGCCTGCTCGATTGCCGCCCGAAAAACATCGTGACAGCACGGATCGACCGGATGTCCCTTGATTAACTGAAGGCGGGCGAACAGCCGGTCGGCGTCCTGCCGCGCCAGCTGCGCCACGCTCGTTATGCGAAGCTGTTCGAAGTCGGCCAGGGTAGCTTTCCCGACCGATACCAGATCAGCGAGTTTTCTATTATCAGACATGAATACTAAAATAACAACGAATCAGAATCGCGCAATCATATCCTCGCGCATACGAACATGTTCTTTGTGGCGCCCGGAATATTGCCGCGTAGCTACATCCGCTCAACGCAACCGGCGATTAAATCACGAAGTACCGGCTCGGTGCGGGCGGCGGTACCGATGACATCCTCGAGCGAGCACGGGTGCATGTTATCCGGAAGGCCCATGTCGGTGATGATCGAGAAGGCCAGGATCTTGTTGTGCTGATGGTGCGCCGTAAGGACTTCGGGCACAGTCGACATTCCGACCGCATCGGCGCCGAACCCGCGAAACATCCGGTATTCAGCCGCGGTCTCCAGACACGGTCCGGTCAGGCCGACATACACACCTTCCTGGAGCTTGATCTTCATATCCAGCGCAACCTCGCGTGCGATAGCCTGATATCGATGGTTGTAGACCTCAAACATGTCGGGGAACCGGTCGCCGAACTGATCATCGTTGGGACCGATCAGCGGATTGCCCGGGAAGAAATTGATGTGATCCTTGATCAGCATGATATCGCCCGGCGCGAAATTCGGATTCAGACCGCCGGCGGCGTTCGAAACGATAAGCGTTTCCATCCCGAGCGCTTTTAACACTCGCATGGGAAAACCGATCTGCTTGAAAGAGTACCCTTCATAATAATGGAAACGACCCTGCATGCAGACAACCGGCTTGTCTTTGAGCCGACCGAACAGCAAACGACCGGCGTGCGACTCGACCGTCGATACCGGAAAATGCGGAATCATTTCATATCCGACTTCTTTCACCATCTCGATGCCGTCGACCAGCGACCCCAGTCCGGTACCGAGAATTATGCCTATTGTCGGCTTGAAATCAACTTCACTCTGGATGTACTTAACAGCCTCGTTCACTTTCGCCCGATATTCTGCGATAGACTCCATGTGCCTACTCCCGATTTTGTAACGTTTACGATTGGAATCCAAATTAACGGCTCGCGGCCGGGTCGTAAAGTGGGAAATCGCAGAAAAAAAGAGAGCCGGCTGTGCGGGAAATTCCGGCCGGCTCTCGAAAAGGCAGGTAAGCTTGACTATTAACTGCGCGCGGCTCGATCCATCTCTTCCTCGAACTTGGCCACAACCTTATCGAGTTCTTCAGCAAGATTGTCAGGATCCACAGTTTCGTCTTCGGTCTCTTGCTTGGGCAGTTGGTGGCCGCCGGTGCCGTCGATGTCGATAGTGTTGTGTTCGGTCGGCTGATCCTGCGCCTCGGGAGCCATCTGCGGGCCGCTGGCAGCCCTTTCTTCTTCGTTCTCCTCGCTGTATTCGCCATCGGCAACGGTCCGCATATCAGCATCACGCTTTGCCGGAGCGGCAGTGGCCGCAACAAATTCGGCCGGTACATCTTCCGCCCGGGCGGTGGTTTCTACTACCTGATTCGGGCCGGGAGCTTGTGGAGTGGCCAGCGGCGACCCACCCTCCTTTTCGACCCCCTTCTGGTAGCTTTCCAGCGCTGCCGCCAGTTCCGGATCAATGTTCTTCGCCGGTGGCTCTTCTATCTCCGCCTGTGCCGGCTCTTCCGGCCGGGGCATGCTTTCTTCGGGTTGTGCCGGAGAAGGCTCGGGCATCGCCGGTTCGTCCGGGTCCACTGCCTGCTGGCTGAAATCCGTTTCGTCAGGAACATCGGCCGGAATAATATCACCGGCCGCATTGGCTTCTTCGGTCCTTATCCCTACCGGCTTTGAAGGCGGGGTAGCTACTGTCTCGCGTTGACGAGCCACGACTTCTGCAGATTCGGTGATCTCCAGACCGTTTTCAAGCGGTTTAGGAGTCTCCTTTAGCGCGTGAACCTTCGGCATCTGTGCCTTCGGCGTCTCTGACTGTTCCGGAGTCTCATATGCCTGTGCTATTGACGCCGCCTGGGCTTCACCGGCTGCGGCCGCTTCCTTTACCGCCGCTTCGGCTACACGCTCGGAAGTCCTGTCTCGCGAAACTTCCTCAATCAACTTCAAATGACCGCCGATGAGTTCGCGAAGCTTGCTCATGTACGACTCTTTGGCCTTTTTCAACAGCGCCACTTGCTTTTCGAGAACAGCCATCTGCTCGCGATGACCGGCCACCATCTTCTGCGCTTCGGCCCTGGCCTTCTGGAGAGCCTCGGCCGCCTCTTTTTTGGCCTGGGAGATAGTCTGGTCGGCCGCACGGCGAGCATCAATAGCGGCACCTTTGATAGTATCCTCGAACTGCTTCAGTCCCTGTAGCTGACTCTTGACGGACTCGAGCTCCATCGACATCTTCAGATGCTCCTGCTTCATCGTCTCGAGGGCATCGCCAACCCGTTCCTTGAAAGAGTCCACGTCATCCTTGTCATACCCGCGAAGCTGAGTGGGAAACTGGTATTTGCGAATATCATTCGGTGATATGTCCATTGTAACTCTCACTATATTTGAGTATTCGTTTTCATCGCGTTTACCGTCCGCCGGTAACCCTGTTCGATTATCGAACATCCAGAACTTTCTGCGTGTATTCTAATTATCGAACAATCGGCGTAAATATTTACTGTATTTACGGCCAATTCTGATGCAGGCGCCGGAGATAATGAGAGTCTCTTTTCAGGCGTTCGTAACCGCCCACAGTTCTGATGGAGAGGGCTTTGTTATTGAAAATGAGCCGCTTAGATGGATCAGTAATTGCGGGGGCCGAAAATGGCGGTGCCGATCCGGATCATTGTCGAACCTTCGGCGATCGCCAGCGGAAAATCGTGAGACATCCCCATCGAAAGCGTGTCGAAATCGGGACCGAATATATCACGAGCCTGATGGAAAAGCTCATGGCATTTACGGAAAGCCTCGCGAATCCGGTCCTCATCATCGGTCAGGGGACCGACGGTCATCAACCCGGCAAGCTGAATGCTCGACATCGGGTGAACGGTTCTCGCCAGTTCGAGAGTGTCCTCCGGTCGAACGCCGAATTTCTGCTCCTCGCCGGACGTGTTTACCTCTAACAGGCATTCGATCGTCCGTTCGGCATCGCCCGCTCGTCGGTTAATCTCTTCGGCAAGTTTGAGGGAATCCACTGACTGAATGACATCGAATAACTCGACTGCCTTTTTCACCTTGTTGGTCTGGAGATGGCCGACCATATGAAAACGGGCGATATGCCCAAGTTCAAGTATCTTGGGCTCGGCTTCCTGGACCTTGCTCTCACCAACATCGCGGATGCCTGCGGCTACTACTCTTTTAATCGATCCGGCGGGATGGGTCTTGCTGATCGCAACGGTGGTGATATCGTCGGTGTCCCGGTCATACTCTTCGCATGCTTCGGCAATCCGACCGTTGAGTTCTTTGAGGTTTTGTGAAATGATCTCTTTCATCCGACAATCAAAAGAATATCGGCGTCTGCGGATAATCAAGGAAAATGTTATCTCGCTGTGCAGTTTCCACCTGCAAGGATACAGCGTGACCACTAACACGCCGGATATACCGGCGTTCGGCCATGATGAACAAGCCCCTGATTGATTCCTCTGTCAAAAAAGCCTTCCCCTGATTTCACCAACAACCCTGTTACCGGTCGCCCTCAGGAGAATCCGGAAGCGAGGAGCTTTTACGTGCGGCTTCCTGTTCGGAGTACAGGCGGAATCGGAGAGTACTTTCCAACCCGTCGTCGCTCACACTAAAATCCTGAACGCGCACATCCTGCAGCATATTGCCGAGCATGGTGTGCAAGCGGGCCGCCTCGTAAGTAGTCAGGTAGATCGAGACTTCGGGGAGTGTGTTTTCACTGCTGCCGTTGTGTATTCGCATGTTGTCCTTCCTTCATGGTTAGTATAGAAAAAGACTGCGTTTTCTGCAACCCCCCAGTTCAGGCTACCGTGATATACCCGGTCTCGCGCGATTCCGGCGAGTCAGCCGCGAGCGGAACCGTGCTGTCTGAAGCCGGCGGAGTCGAATCCGACGGCCCGGCGATAAATCTATTCTCGATACCGTCAACCGCCGCGGCTACCCGTGTAAAAAAACTCTCTATCGAGTCAGTCAGCTGGCTCGCCGTCGCCTCGACAGCGCTGTCTGAAAACCCGAGTTCTTCAGCCGCCTGCCTCAGAAACGTGTTCACGAGGTCGCTTACCTGCGCTTTTGTCTCGCCGAGATATCCGTCAACAGCATCGAAAAACGCGGCCATGGTCTGATTTCCGCCCTTCAGGGCGAGATCACCGGCCGTATCAAGATATCTGGCGACGGAGTCCGGGGCCCGTTCTGCCACCTGTTGCGTCTGGACATTGAACCGGTTTGCGAAACCCATCGCAAAACGATTATCGAGCCGGTACCGAAGAGCAAACTTGTTTACGGCGCGGCTGTGATTTTTGTGGACATCGACCTTCAGTGACCGCCGAACCTTCAGCGCCTCACGGGAGAAAGTCGCCATATCGAAATCGCTGCCCTGTGCGGCAAACTGTCTCAACTGCCTGGCGTTTGCCATGGTCCTCTGGCGACCAATAACTTTGGTACTTTCATCGCCGACATTTGACTTTATCGATTCCTTGCCGGAGATATCAAAAGCAGCTGACAGACCGAAACCGAGAGCAGCGAACTGCTCTATTACCCCGGTGTCGCCTTCCGATAGCTCTTCCACTGTCTGCATAAATGTTGAGAGGTCAAACTGGAGGTTGAGGGCGTAGTCCAGACGGGCTTCACGGCGATAATAATAGGCGGCCTCCGAGTCCGACGGAACGGCTGGGGTCTGCTCGTTATCGGTTCCCCTGGCCGGTTGAGTGCTATCTTGTTGAACGCGAAGCTCTGCCGTGGGTCGATCATACGTAACGGGCTCGTCCGCATTGTCCGGCTCATAACTGTCGGACGGACCGGCAACTCCGGTCGTATCGGTTGTGTCGGGTGCTTCGATCATCTTTAGCGACGATAGCGGAGATGTCCGTTGAGCCAGAGCCAGATAGTGGTTTCGAAAGCTGTCAGCTACGCCTGCAAAAAAGTCGTACAATTCCATTACTGCCCCTTCAGCTTGTTTATCAATTCGTTCCCGTGCTGAATGTTATCGGCAGGACCCCGAATCTTTTCAGTCTACTTTTGTTTTTCGGGCAACCGTCTCGAAATTCGAGAGTGCCCGCAAGCTATTCTTGACCAATGGGGTGTGGCTTTGTACTTTCCGACCATAAACGATCAGACAGCGAACGAAAAAAGGAACACACCATGACCCCCGTTAACCCCGATGTCCTGCAGGCTCTTTCGTTTGGTATTCAGGCCGAAGTGGCCGCCTATATCTTCTATCTCGAAGCCGCAAAGAAATCCGAAGCAGCGCAATTCAAGGATGTTCTCGAGAAATTGGCGTACGAAGAGAAGAATCATTTCCATATTCTCGAGCGACAGCATCACTCCCTCATAAAAAGTGAGCACTGGGTGAGCACGGCCGATGTCATGAAAATGGAAGGGCTGCCCGAACCGGAAGAGGATATGTCTCCCCGACACAAAGAACTGATCGAGCAGGTACGGGCTGCGGATAGTGTCCGTAAAATCCTTGATATTGCGTATCGTCTTGAAGAGGATGCCCACAGCCTGTATATCCGGGAGATGCAACGTCAGGATTCCCCCGAGGGTAAAAAAGTGTTCGAAGATATGGCTCGGTTCGAGAAGGGTCACATGGCGGTCATCAACGACATGATAAAAAAATACGCCTGAATTCTCCCTGGTCCCTGGCATTCCATAGGCAGTATATACCGATATTTTGATGAAAGAGCACCACGATAACAATTCCATAGATATTCGCGAGCAGATGGAACAGATCTACCGCGAAATGCCGCTCGAGAAGATTCCGTGGAATGTTTCCGAGCCGCCGCGTCTTCTGGTCGATGCCGTGAAAACCGGGCGGATCAAACCGTGCAAGGCAGTCGATCTCGGCTGCGGCGCCGGCAATTACGCGGTCTGGATGGCCCGGCAGGGGTTCGAAATGACCGGTCTGGATATCAGCACCGAGGCAATCAAATATGCCCGGGAGCTGGCGGCGAGAGAGGCGACGACGTGTCGATTTGCGGTTGTCGACCTGCTCGGTGATGTCGGCGAATTTGTGGAGAGCTTTGAATTCGGCTACGACTGGGAATTACTTCATCATATCTTCCCCGGAGATCGCCCTGCTTATGTTCGCAACGTGCATCGGGTTTTGAAGCCCGGCGCCACCTACCTGTCGCTTTGTTTCAGCGAGAAGGACAGCTCATTCGGCGGGCACGGGAAATATCGCGACACCACGATCGGGACGAGGTTGTATTTCTCGTCCGAGCAAGAACTGCGCGATTTGTTCTCCCCGCATTTCGATATTCTGGAATTAACCACCGTTGAAGTTTCCGGTAAACGCGGTCCGCACCAGGCCAACATGGCGTGGCTGCGGAGGAAGTGATTTTCGGCTGCTACGGGAATTATGAATTATGAGAAAGGGTAGCGACAAAGGCATATGAAGGCAGAGTCGTTGCCCCATCTCGACGTGCGATGGACAGCAGTTCAGTCAATCTCTGATCGATATCCATTCTCTTCCTTTCGGGGAGCTTGGCCACAGCTGCGCGCAGCTCCTGTTCCAGCTTTCCGATACTTTGTGAAGAAATATCGTCCACGAATTCGGCAAAGTCCCGGCGGCATCCTGCGGTGAAGCCGGTGCATTGAAGGAGACTTTCGATATCGGTCCTCGACCTCATTTTCTCCCCCTGTTTTTCCAGCGCCCCGTCGATGTCCGCTTCCAGTCGATGCAACTCAAGCCATACTGTCTGTTGTGGATCGAGTGACTCAATAGATGATTCGACAACGACCATCCTCCCGGTCAATTTGAGCACTCTGGCAGCTTCACGGAGACATTTAGGAGCGCTTTGCTCTGAAAGGTGATGCAAAACCTGATACAGGATTACCAGATCGACTGAGTCCTCTTGAAGGCCGGTGGCCGCAACATCGCGCTCAAGGAGGGTTACGCCGCGAACGTTTCTCGTGGCTAAGAGCTTCGAGGCGAAGGTGATATCGCGATCGACAGCCAGTATCGTCGCATCGGGAAAATTCCGGCGGAGCACCATGGGTACTACCGCGTCCCCCGTCGCAATGTCGAGGATAGTGCCGGGGTTCTCCAGCTCGAGAGAGCCGAAGATTGCCGATACCTTGCCGGACTTGGAAGCGATGTGTTGATCTATTTCGGGTTGTGTAGACATTCCCCTGTCATAACAGTGCACCCCGGGGCAGCTACAGTATACTGTACTTGGATTTCAGCCTTGTGTCGGCAAGGTCGATATTGAAGTGGTTGATGATCATCTCATGAATGAGCTTATCCAGCTGATACTGGTCGCGCATGGCTATCTGTTCATATAATTCGCGAGATATCTTCGAGAATGTCTCCAGAAGATTCGGATCGAACAAAGTGCCGCTATTGCTGTGCAGATATTCCATGGTCTGATCGTACGAATAGGCCTGTTTGTAGGGGCGACCAGACGTGAGAGCGTCGAACACGTCCACAATGGTAAATATGCGGGCGTTCAGCGGGATCTTTTCCCGTGACAGGCCGGACAGGTAGCCGGTTCCATCCCAGTGTTCGTGGTGGAACATAACGACGTCGGTGGCATCTTCCAGCCACTTCACTTCTTTGAGGATGTGGGCGCCGAAGAGCACATGGTTATGCATCTTGGTAGTTTCATCTCTGGTCAAGCGGTCCGGTTTCAAGAGGATGGCGTCGCTGATGCTGATCTTGCCGATATCGTGAAGGAATGAGCCCTTGATGAGCGCCTGCATCTGATCCTGGTCGAGACCGACCTCTTCACCGAGCTTGGCCGAATATAACGTGACCTTCAGGTTGTGCCCGCTGTCGCCGGCGTCGCGCTCGGCAATAGCACTGCCGAGGGCTTTCATCATCTGGAGGTTGCTGACCAGGTAACCGGTACGGACATCGGAGACAACCTGTTTCACGATACGGTCGAAATCGCCCGCAACATGCTCTGCCTTTGCCTGTGCCTGTGCTTCTTCGAGTTCAGTCGCCGGCTCCAGTGCTTCCTCGAACAGTTCCGAGCGAAGCACTTCGAGCACCCGGTCGGCGGCATCGGCAAAACACTTTTCCCGGTCGACATCGGGCGGCTTGTTGGCCATCATTTCACGCAGACTGGCCACCATGGCGTTTCGCAGCCGCGCGACGCCTGCTTTTTTCCGGATCTTGTCGGTTATGTCAGGTTTGTTCATCGGCAATTTGGATCACCTCTCAGATCCCTCACCCTGCCGAATCAACGCGTGCTCAATGCTGGACTGAAATCATCGCCCTTGTTAATCATCAACATCCACTACTAAACTAATACGTGAAACCCAAGTCGCAAGCGATAAAAAGTTGATTGTGCGGCGACGGCGACTTTACTTGAGATGAGTGAGTCTCGAATACTGTGAATTTTCATGCCTGATCGAAGTAATACTGAGAGATATACGACGGAGGCAAGAGCATGATACGAGAGTACAGTTACGGCGCCGGCGCGGCTGGCGCGGCGGCGGCTGCGGCGGCCGTGGCCAACGCACTTAAAGCGTCGGGGGCAATTGTCAAAATAGCGCCGGACCAGTTCATGAAGATTCTCGCGCGGATGGACGAACCGCTGATTGCCGTGGGACAGACCGGCTTTTTGAAGAAAAAACCGCAATACTTGACCAATTACAAAGGCCTGTTTTTTTACTGCGTGTCAGAGAAACCGCTGACTCTTCCCAGCAAAGCAGAGATCGTGATCACCAAATCGATCTGGGTGCCATAGTCCACCGGCCTGTTTCTTTCAAATCTGACGTAAGGCATTGTTGTCAGACAAGATAATGATCACGCGGAGCGTATCCGCTAAAGCTGGTTTGTGACGGCTCCTGATCTCATTACTGACGGTGTCTTAGCTATCCGATACGGGCTCATCCGCTTACCCTGAAATAACTTAACTAATTTCGAAACTATCCCATTCAGATATAGAATTACACCGGGTGTCCCAATTGGACGGGATGACTGACGGGCTTGTCCCGTTCGTGCAGTTCATGCTTGATGGGAAAATGGTCGCTGAATTCGAGTGACTTTGAGAAGTGCCGATCGCGTCGCGATGAATTCCGCAACCATCGACCGGCGGCGGGGCAGAATTGACTGAGATGCCGCCCATCGCCACTCAATCGGCAGCGGGAACTACCGGGGAGTAAAATGTCTTTACATTTATCCACATGGTGGCTACATTATTCGGCTGTAAAGGAAACGATCGCGATGAAATTTGATGTCTTAAAAGATAAATTCTCCCTCCCGGAAGCTGAACTGCGGATTCTTGATTTCTGGGACAAAAATAACGTTTTCCAAAAGGCGAATGAGCTCGCCAAAGACCGTCCCCAGTTCATCTTTTACGAGGGACCGCCGACGGCGAACGGAAAACCGGGTATCCACCACGTCATCTCCCGGACTGTGAAGGATCTCGTCTGCCGGTACAAGTACATGCGTGGCTACCGGGTAGACCGTAAAGCCGGGTGGGATACGCACGGTTTGCCGGTAGAAATCGAGGTTGAAAAAGCGCTCAAGCTCGAAAGCAAACACCAGGTAATCGAATACGGAGTAGCAAAATTCAACCAGAAGTGCCGCGAATCGGTATTCAAGTATCTGGAACAGTGGAATGAAATTACCCGCCGTATCGGTTACTGGCTCGACCTCGATGATGCCTACGTAACGCTCAGAAATGAGTATATCGAATCGGTCTGGTGGATTCTTAAAAATCTCTACGACCGGAGCCTTCTTTACAAGGGATACAAGACGACGGCGTATTGTCCTCGATGCGGGACGGCGCTGTCCAGTCATGAAGTTGCGCAGGGCTACGAGGAGGTGCGCGATCCCTCGGTGTATGTCAAAGTGAAGGACGCGCAGGAAGATTTTTCTTACCTGGTGTGGACCACCACTCCCTGGACGTTGCCGTCGAACGCCGCCCTCTGCATGAAGCCGGATGCCGATTACGTGATGGTGGAGCACGACGGCGAGAAGCTCGTGCTTGCCGAGGCGCTGGTGGAGCCGGTTCTCGGTGAACCCAGGAACGCGATCAAGCGCTACAAGGGCAGAGACTTCGAAGGTCGCAAGTATATCCCGCTGTTCGACTTCTACAAGAATCAGGCGGATAAGGCCTTTTATATTATCACGGCCGATTTTGTGACGCTCGAGGACGGCACCGGTATCGTTCATATCGCACCGGGGTTCGGCGCCGATGACTACGAGGTCGGAAAGAAGTACGGATTGCCGGTGCTCCAGGCGATCGAGGCCAACGGCATTTTCAAGGACGACGCTCCGCCGTACGAGGGAATGTTCATCAAGGATGCCGATCCTGTTATCCTCAAGGATTTGAAGGCCGCCGGTAAACTGTTCAAGAAAGAGATTTACGAGCACAATTATCCGTTTTGCTGGCGATGCGACACGCCGCTGATCTATATCGCGCGGGAGTCGTGGTATATCCGTACCACCGAATTCAAGGATCAGTTGATCAGGAACAACAACGCGATTAACTGGCATCCGGATGATATCCGCAGCGGCCGCATGCAGAACTGGCTGGAGAACAATGTCGACTGGGCACTCTCCCGCGAGCGGTTCTGGGGCACGCCGCTTCCAATCTGGGTATGCGACGATCCCCGCTGCACGTCGCAGAAGGCCGTCGGCAGCATTGAGGAACTTCGAAGGGAAGGTATCAATGTCCCGGAAGATCTCGACCTGCACCGCCCGATGATCGACGAGATCAAGCTGACATGTGAGTGCGGCCAGACCATGACACGCGTTCCGGAGCTGATCGATGTCTGGTTTGATTCGGGTGCGATGCCCTACGCCCAGTGGCACTACCCGTTCGAAAACCAGGAAGTATTCAAGAGAAAATATCCGGCCGACTTCATCTCCGAGGCAGTCGACCAGACCCGCGGCTGGTTCTATTCGTTGCTGGCAATCTCCACCATGCTTTACGACAAGCCGCCGTTCAAGAATGTGATCGTTCTCGAGTTCATTCTTGACAAAGAAGGCAAGAAGATGTCGAAGCATAAGGGGAATGTTGTCGACCCGTTCGACACGGTAGCATCGTATGGCGCCGACCCGGTGCGGTGGTACCTGGTGTCGACCTCGAATCCCTGGCTGCCGACCAAATTCGACTTCGACGGACTTGGCGAGGTAATCCGCAAGTATTTCGATACGCTCAGAAATACGTATTCCTTCTTCGCGCTCTATGCCAATATCGATAAAATTCTCGAGCGGGCTGAAACCGAGGATGTGTCGGTCGAGGCATTCCTCGAAAAGCGAGCGGGAGAGCCGGAGCGGTTCGACCGGTGGATTGTTTCCAAATTCAACAGCCTCGTCAAGGAAGTTACGGGTCAATTCGACGATTATGAAATCACGCGGCCGGTGCGAGCGATCCAGCATTTTGTGATCGAGGAGCTATCCAACTGGTACGTGCGCAATAACCGCCGACGGTTCTGGGCCAAGGAAGACGATCCATCGAAGATGCGCGCTTACCTGACGCTGTACCGGATCCTGGAAGGGGTGTGCCGACTGAGCGCCCCGGTGTCGCCGTTCATGTCCGAACTGGTCTGGAGAGAACTGACCGGGGCGGATCCCGAGTCTCACGGACTTCCGATCTCCGTGCACATGACTGCTTATCCCGAAACTGATTCTACCGCGATCGATGCCGACCTCGAGACAAACATGGATCTGGTAGAAAAGGTTGTCCGGCTCGGCCGGGCGGCCCGGTCGAGGAAGAATCTGAAGGTCCGGCAGCCGCTCTCGCGGCTGATGGTAAGTATCGCCGATCAGGGCGGGTTTACGCGGCTGGCGGACGATATCGGGATAATCAAGGACGAGCTGAATATCAAAGACGTCATTCCCGCCCGGGACCTGGAAACCTTTGTCACTTATACAGCCAAGCTGAATTTCAAGGCGGCCGGGCCCCGTTTGGGCAGCGATGTCAAAAAGGCGGCCGCTTTTGTAAGCGGTCTGTCGTCCGACGAAGTGCGCCAATTCGTTCGTGACAACGAACTTGAGTTCAAAGCCGGCGGCAGCGCTCATACGCTGACACCGGCGGATATCGAAGTCTCCCGCGTTGAGAAAGAAGGATTTGCGGTGGAAACCGACGGTGTGGTGACAGTGGCGCTTGATACCGCGGTTACCGATGACCTCCGCGACGAAGGTTTCGCCCGCGAGCTCGTGAACAAGATTCAGAATATGCGGAAGAGAGGCGGTTTCGAGGTTACTGACCATATCGCGGTCGGCATGCAAGCTTCGGAACGATTGCGCTCCGCGGCAGTAAAATACGAAGAGTTCATCAAACGGGAAACACTGGCTCACAGGATAGACTACGAAAAGACGGATACATCGGGCGCTGGGACTGAGTGGGATATTAACGGAGAAAAAGCGACGATAGTCGTGGCAAAAGAATAAAGCGGAGAGTACGGATGAAAGAATCCGAGCTGGAAAAATACCGCCAGTTGCTCCTGAAAAAGAAACGGGAGTTGCTGGAAGACATGGGCATCATTATGGACGCCCAGGTCAGCCAAACGGTGAAAGACAAGACCGGCGATCTGTCATCGTATTCATACCATATGGCAGATCAGGGGACGGATAATATGGAGCGGGAGATGGCTTTCATGTTCGCGTCCAAATCCGGCCGCCTGGTCTATCATATCGATGAAGCGCTTCATCGCATTGAAAAGGGGACCTACGGTAAATGCGTGGTCTGCGGTAAACAGATAAGCAAAACCCGCCTGCAGGCTGTCCCCCATGCCAGAATGTGTATCGAATGCAAATCAGCCGAAGAGGGAAAGAAAGCTGGCCGCTAAGGATCTGAAGTCACTTTTCTGGCCGATCGTTCTCTTTTTACTGGTTGTGGCCATCGATCAGGCCACCAAGTTCTGGGCGGTCAGCAATCTCGCCAACAGGGGATCGGTGCATATTCTGGGGGATTTTCTCATGTTTACCCTGGTGTATAATGTTGGCGGCGCCATGGGTACACGGTTCGGCTCCTCGACTTATTATCTCGTTATCGCACTGATACTTCTGCCGTTCATCATCTACTACATATATCGGTACCGTAACCGGCCAATTCTGTCCTGGCCGCTGGCGCTGATCGCCGGTGGCGCTATTGGAAATATTATCGACCGGCTGAGGCTCGGACGAGTGGTAGATTTTATCGATGTAGACTTTTTTAATATTGGCTTTCTTGGCCTGACCCGGTGGTGGACGTTCAATATCGCCGATGCCGCAATTACTTGTGCCATAATATATTTACTCATCGTGGCTATCTTTTTCCGAAGACATTTTGACTCGGAAGAAGAAGCCGTCCGGGCCGGCAGAACCTGATCTTGCCCCTCAAAAATCGCCCTCGCAGTCGCCGATTTCTGTTGTTAATTTCAGTAATCCTATTATCTTAATTGTGTAGGTTCTTATTATCAAGTCACGACCGTTGTAAGAGGGTTTGCACTGTCAGCGGCCTGAGACTACTCGCTAATGCATACAAAGTCCATTCAGGGGCTGCACTTATTCGTCTTGACATCGTAACGGTCCAATAACCGAAGGTTTTTCAACCGGTGGTTGAACCCGAGGGGAATTAAGTAAGCGGGTCCAGCTATGATTACGAAAAAAACCGAGTACGCCATTCGGGCGCTGAGCGAGTTGGCCTCAGATCCAGGTCGTCGCATGACGGCCAACCAGGTGGCGCAGAGACAGGAGATTCCGCCGAAGTATCTGCCCCAGATTGTTTCCGAGCTGAGCCAGGCCGGTTTGTTACATTCCGTCAGGGGCTATGGCGGCGGAATTCGTCTTGGTCGTCCGGCGCATGAGATAACCCTCATGCAAATCATCGAAGCAGTTCAGGGACCGCCCATTCTGGTCGATTGCCAGTTTGGCGCCGGTGAGTGTTCTCTGAAGGAAGACTGCAGCATCAGGGCGGTCTATGACCGGGCGTTGCGCGCCATGCGAAAAGAACTCGAGAACGCCCGCCTCTCTGACGTGCGCACCCGGCGGCCTGTGGCCGACTGACTGGTCGTAGTCGTCAGTCACGAATAGAATCG
This sequence comes from uncultured Ignavibacteriales bacterium, assembly GCA_964396245.1. Classification (GTDB taxonomy): domain Bacteria; phylum Zixibacteria; class MSB-5A5; order GN15; family FEB-12; genus CAYNEO01. The sequence goes on along the minus strand of CAYNEO010000005.1, from coordinate 92,250 downwards.
AGTGGCCGTAGAGAATTCGCATACGGCCACCGGGTGACTGTTGTTCTACCGACGGGTACTGTCTGTTTGCCACAGTGGATGACCTCCAGTCCGGGCTTTTGTCGGCCGGACTTTGCCTGCTGCTCAGCTGACGAGCGGCTCGCTCGACCATCAAAAATTCTACACGATACTTGCGTACGCACCGAGACCGTCCGTTATTGATCACGTATAGATGATAACGACACAACGGACGTGACATGATAGCTTCGAATGCAAGCGCACAGAGAGTGAAACTGAGAGGACTCTTTCGTGTTAGACTATTGTCAGGATATTGTCACCATGTAATGACTCTAACCTTTAAGCAACTCACCGCTTGCACTCTCTATGAATTTAAGATGCTTGCCGGAGCGCATGACGCCCGGCACAGGGCGTTTTATTTCTGCGCATAACGCTCTACAGAGCAACCGCTTCAAAATTCCTCTATTTTTTTACCAAGACTTCCTTGACGAATAATGCTCGGACCAATATCTATGTGTGTGAAGGCGATAAAGGCACATAGTGTTGATAATTCGTGGATAATTCTCCACCAGCCTCATAAAAGTCATTATCCGACAACAACTATCGGAGAGGTCGCAAACAACAGGAATGTTGAAAACTCTGTCGATAAGTTCTGAGCGTCAGGGCAAAGAACTCACTTAACAATCTGTTAGTCAACCGGGTGGTTACTGTGGATATGTACAAAAATCCTGCGCGGGGGATGCAATTTGATCCAAACGATAAGTAACTCTCAGCAGTGGCGGGATTGCCTCGATTACATCGCACGACGCGTTAACGACCAATCCTTCAGCCAGTGGCTCAAGCCCACTAAGGGAGAGCCAACCGGCAATGGCGAATTCAAGATCGCCGTAGCCAACCAGTTCGTTGCCGATTGGATCGGCAGTCATTTCAAAGAGCTCATCGATGAAGCTTTCCAGGAAGTCCTGGGAGACAAACCATCTATCATCTATGTCTTAACAGGAGGAAACGGGGACGAAGAACAAACCACGCTAAATTTCGAATCGTCACTATCGACATACCTACGGGGCAACGGTAATGGAAACCGGCTGAGGCACAATCTTGATTCCCGCTACCGGTTTGATTCTCTGGTGGTCGGTGATTTCAATCAGTTCGCGTGCGCAGCATCGATGGCTGTCGCCGAGGCGCCCGGCATGAACAAGTACAATCCTCTGTACATATATGGTGGGACCGGTCTGGGTAAGACCCACATTTGTCACGCTATAGGCAACCAGATTGTCAACGACTTTCCGGAGAAACGTGTGATGTATGCCACGTCCGAGAAATTCACCAATGACTTCATCGCCGCCATTTCCGATCGATCGATCGCTGACTTCACGAAGATGTACCGGGACGTTGATGTATTAATTATCGACGATATCCAGTTCTTTACCGGCAAGGAATCCACACAGGAGCAGTTCTTCCATACCTTTAATGTCCTGTACCATTCGGGCAAGCAGATCATCCTCACGTCCGATCGACCCCCGAAAGAAATCAAGGGTTTGGAAGATCGCCTCTTGTCGCGTTTCTCCTGGGGATTGGTAACCGATCTCCAGGCTCCGGATCTCGAAAACCGTACCGCGATTATCTATAAGAAGCTGGAGTCGGAAGGGGCCAGTTTGCCGGATAACGTTATTCGCCAGGTAGCTGATCAGGTATCGACAAATATCCGTGAACTCGAAGGTGCGCTGACGCGCCTGTTGGCCTATGCGTCGCTCAAGAAGGTACCGGTCGATATTGAGATGGCCCGGAAGGTGCTTGCCGACAGCGTTAACGCAGCCCGGAGAGAGGTAACGATAGACGCCATCGTGAAAAAGACATCCGAGTACTTTAATGTTGAGCCGATGATGCTTCGCGCGAAGAAGAAGACTGCAGACATCGCGTTGGCGAGACAGGTTGCTATGTATGTGAGCCGGTCCCTTACCAACAGCACGTTCAAGGCTATTGGAGCTGCCTTCGGCGGACGGGATCACTCCACTGTCATACATGCGTGTGAACTGATCTCCAGACGAATGGCTACGGATGCCTCTTTCCGTGAGAAAATCGACAACATATCAGCAGCCCTCTTGTATTGATAACGTGTGAGTAAGCCTGTGAACAGCTCGTGGAAATCAATCCGGACCGGCCCTAACGTGGATAATCCCCGACTTTCTGCAAAACAGCCCACACACCGGGGTGGAAATCTCCCAGAACCACCGGCGAGGCCAAACGGCTGTTATATGGCAAGTAACATAAAAGCCCGGGGAAAGAAAATTCTATTGTAAACATTTCAACAGTGCTTATTATTATGAGTCCTTTTGATATAAAACAGCTAAATAACAAGAAGCCGTGGAAAACGTCTCACCGGGAGAAGGCGTAAATGAAATTTTCGCTATCCAAGTCGAAACTCAGTAATTGTCTGCAATCAATTCTTCAGGTGGTGCCGACCAAGTCGACATTGCCGATACTGACCAATATTCTCATCGAAGCGCTGGAGAATAAACTCAAGATATCTGCAACGGACCTTGATATCTCAATCACATCGACCGTGGAATGTGCCGTGGCGAGGAAAGGCGCTGCCGCGCTGCCGGCGAAGATTCTCTTTGAAATCATCAGGGAACTCCCGGAATCGGATATCACGTTCGAGTCGACGAATACGCGCGTCGAGATACGGGTGCCAAACGGTTCGTACAAAATCTCCGCGGTATCTTCGGACGACTTTCCGAAACTGCCGGCGGTGAACACGAAAAAAGAGATCAAGATCGCCGGTGAAGACCTCGTGAAGATGATTCGCAAGACTACCTTCGCGTGCTCTACCGATGAAACACGGCCGGCGCTCAACGGTGTGCTGTGGCAGACCGAGGGCGATCGGATGCAAATGGTAGCTACCGACGGTCACCGTCTGGCCAGGATGGCGGTTGAAAATACACGCCTGAAAGGCATAAGCGAGGATATCATCATTCCACCGAAGGTTCTCAATTTGATTCCAAAATTCCTCGATGGCGAGGAGAAGGAAGTCGGAGTTATCTTCGGTGAAAATAATATCATCTTCAACTTACAGGATACCGTGCTGACATCGCGGCTCATAGAGGGGCCGTACCCGAATTTTGAGCAGGTAATTCCCGACAAGAATGACAAGAAGCTGGTAATATCCAAAGATGACCTCGGTGGTGCAGTGCGCCGCGTTTCGATCCTGTCCAACGCACTCACGCACCAGGTGAAGTTCTCGCTGCAAAAAGGCGAGCTGGCGCTGTCAACAAGCAACGCGGACGTCGGCGGTGAAGGTCGTGAGGTTCTCAAATGTGACTACCAGGGCGAGCCGATTGAAATCGGGTATAATGCCGCTTATGTCCTGGAGATTCTCGCCCGCATAGAGGACGAAGAAGCTGTTTTCGAACTGTCGACGCCGGTAGCCGCAGGGATCATATATAGTCCCGCAGTGCCGAAAGACGATTTTCTGTGCCTTATCATGCCGCTGCGGCTGGCTGAATGAAGAAACTGATGAATGCGAAGTTAAAATGGCAGAAGCTCTTTCTGCCATTTTTTTCTTGTCTGAATTAGCATGCGAATAGACACCCTTTCCGTAACCGACTTCCGGAATTTCCAGTCACTATCGGCGTCCTTCTCACCGGAGATCAATATCTTCCACGGATGTAACGGCGCCGGCAAGACCAATCTTCTTGAGGCTCTCTTTGTCCTGTGTCTGGGTCGTTCACAGCGAGCTGCCACCGACATGCTCTTAGTGAGGATGGGAAGTGATGTCTACCGCCTGGAAGGGGTGGTGGAAACTGAGACTGGCACGCAGACACGGGCGGTTGCCTACCAGACAGGGGGCCGCAAGAAGATCACTATCGATGATGTCGCCGTCCGAATCGCCGAGCTATATGAACGCTCGGCAGTCGTATCTGCCGGTCCGGAGGACAGTGCTATCCTCTCCGGACCGCCTTCGGTTCGACGGAATTTTATCGACATCTACTTATCCCAACTATCGGGACGATATCTTCAGGACCTGATCGATTATCAGAAAGTATTGGCCCAGAAAAACGCCGCGCTGAAAAAAGAGATGGATCCTTCCCCTTTCGAGCCGCTCCTGATTCAGGTGGGCAGCCGGATCATAAAGCGCAGAATGACCTTTATTGCGACACTTCAAGAACTTATCTCGACCCATTACGAGGAAATCTCCGGCGGCGAGCAGGTCAGAGTACAGTATCAGCCGTCCGTGCCGATAGAAGACAGAGACGCCGGTGAAGACGAGATAGAGACGGCTTTTCAGTTGAAGCTCTATGACCGGTTTGTTCGAGAACGAGCCGTGCAGACGTCGCTCGTGGGACCTCACCGCGACGAACTGTACTTCGAGATCAATAATTTTCCGGCGCGAACCCACGGCTCCCAGGGGCAGTGGCGGACGGCGGCGATCTCGCTCAAGCTGGCCATGTACGACTTGCTGCGCGAGCAGCGTGGAACAGCGCCGGTGCTTCTACTCGACGAAATATTCGCCGAACTTGACAGCCGGCGTGTGATGGGTTTGATTGACGCTTTCGGTGACTTCTCGCAGTTGTTTCTGACAACTGCCGCAGAGCCGCCGGAAAAACTAAAAGCACGTGCCCGGAGTTTCCGGATCCACGACGGGGACATAAAGGATATTGCCTGAGTGGCAGGACTGGTTTTAAAAGACATTTCGAAGTCGTACGGCGGCGTGAAAGTGCTGGACGGGGTTTCGCTCACCCTCGAAGACGGTGAGTTGATGGTCCTTCTAGGACCTTCCGGTTGCGGCAAGTCGACCCTGTTACGGATCATAGCCGGTCTCGAGGATCCGGACTCGGGCGAAATCATCATCAACAATCGCCGCGCCGACAATCTTCGGCCAAGCAAGCGGGATGTCGCCCTGGTATTCCAGAACTATGCCCTGTACCCGCACATGTCTGTCGAGAAAAACCTCGCCTTCCCCCTGAAAGTCGCCCACATGCCCAGGAAGGAACGGTGGGACAGAATAGCTGAAGTCGCCAACATGCTGGGGCTGACCGACTACCTGAACATGCGGCCGGCGCAACTCTCGGGCGGACAGCGGCAGCGGGTAGCGCTGGGTCGTGCTGTTGTTCGCGAACCGTCGATATTCCTTCTCGATGAACCATTGTCCAATCTCGATGCCGATCTTCGCAGCCGCATGCGTAAAGAAATCGTGCGCATCCAGCGAAGTGTCGAACGGCCGATGATTCATGTCACCCACGACCAGACCGAGGCCCTGACCATGGCTGACCGGATAGCGCTTCTGGTTGATGGAAAGATCCTGCAAGTGGGGACGCCCGAAGAGCTGTACACGCATCCGACGAATCGATTTGTCGCGGAATTCATCGGGCAGCCGAAAATCAATTTGATCGACGCCATTCTCGAAAACGGGTACACGGTGCCGCTGCATATCCAGTGGCCCCCCGGTGTCGAGCTGAGCGATTTTACCGTCATGATAGGAATTCGGCCCGATGCGATCGAGATTGCCGATAATGGTGAGTTCTCGGCCGAGGTGTTGAGCTGCGAGTATATGGGAGATCACTACGTCGCGACGCTGTCTTTCGAGGGCCGGTCAATCTCCGCGACACGTATGACCCGACCCCTGCCGACGGGCAAGAAGGTTCGATTCTCCGTCGATAAATCCACGCTGTTGTTCTTCGATAGTCTCACTCAGAATCGGGTAGTCCTGCACAGCCGGTAAGTATTGGCCTACCGCCTCGACCCCCCAACATACCCTCAGCGCTCAGTCATTTCACGCGCGCAGGCGCTGGCATTTCGGGCAGTAGTGAGCTGAGCGGGAACCGATCTTCTCGCGTACGATTATCCTGCCGCAAACACCGCACGGAGTTCCCTCCCGGCCGTATGCTTTCAGATACCTCTGGAAGCCACCCGCCTGACCGTTGACACCCGAGTAGGTATCGACAGAGGTGCCCATCAGGCGAATCGCCGTTTTCAGAAGTCGCTGAATATGCCCGTGGAGTTCAACCAGCTTCCTGCGAGAGATTGTCGATGTGATTTGCTTCGGATGGATGCGCGAGGCGTACAGGGCTTCATCGGCATAGATGTTTCCGATTCCGGCAAGGAAGCGCTGGTCGAGCAGAGCCGGCTTGATCATGCGGTGTCGCGAACGGCACATCTCCACGAATTGATCGGCGGCGATCTCCAACGGCTCCGGCCCGAGGTCGGCGAGGCCCGGTTGTGCCCACAGTTCGTCGTTTGAAAAAAGTCGAAGGCGACCGAACCGACGGTAGTCGTGAAATCGCAGGTGATTAGGATTGCCGTTTCGGTTGGAATTGAAGTCGAAAATCACAAGGTCATGCTTGTCAATCGGTTTAGATTTGTCCTGATAGAAAAAATGGCCGGTCATTTTGAGATGGACCCAGAGGGTGGCATCGCCGGAAAGGGCAATAAGGATATTTTTCCCGCGCCGATCAACGCGGAGAATAGTGCGGTTCTTTAACGCGCTCGGGAACCTGGTCCTCTTGAAACTCAGTCCGAGGACAATCGATGTCGGCGGCGCATTGACTCTCACACGGGCGATAGTTTCGCCTATCACTGTCTCGCGCAGTCCGCGCACCACCGTTTCAACTTCGGGCAATTCCGGCATGGCACAAATAAAAGGGGATTTCCGTTGAAGGTCAAGGGGCGCCGGGCGGTTCCGCCTATGCGCGCCTCCTGCGGTAATCGTCGATGGCGGCCTTGATGGCATCGGGAGCCATGTTGGAGCAAGTCATCTTGTTGGGCGGGATGCCGTCAAGAGCATCTGATACCGCCTCCCGGGTAATGGCATACGCTTCATCGAGCGTCTTCCCGATTATCATCAGCGAAGCCATCGAACTGACAGCTATCGCCACGGCAGAACCGAATGTCTGGTGTTTCGCGTCGGTAAGGATTCCGTCTGTCACTTTGATATACATCTTCATGACATCGCCTTTTTCCGGATTTCCGGCCTGGCCGATTCCGTCGGCATCGGACATGTCACCCGCATTGCGCGGGTTCTGGAAATGCTCCATGATAGTCGGGTTATACATCGTGTATATGGTACGAAAATGGGCGGGAAAAGGCAAACAGGAGTAGAATCGATCCGGGAACGGTCTATTTCTTTACAACCGTGACTTCACCGGCGGATACCAGGGTCTTCTCGCCGTCGACGTCGAGAACCAGGTAGCCGTGATCATCGATATCCAGAGCGATCCCGCGGGTTTCATGTTGACCCGTTCGAAGTGTGACCAGGCAGCCGATCAGTGACGAGTACAGCCTTACCTTGGCGTGCGACTTTTTGAGCCGGTGTTTCCGGTATTTCACATACTCCTTTTCGAAGTTCAACAGGAACGCCTGGAGCAACTTTATCCTTCGGACCTTGCGTTTGACCGATCGCCTGACAGAGGTTGCCAGACTCCGGATTTCTTCGGGAAAATCGCCGGCAGTCTGATTGACGTTAATACCGATTCCGATCACGATATGATGGATTTTGTCGCGCTCGGCTGAAAGCTCGGTAAGAATGCCGGCCACCTTGCGTCCGCCGATAAGGACGTCGTTCGGCCACTTTATTCGCACGTCGCCCGGGCAGTACGCCGACATGGTGTCGGCCAGGGCGATAGCGGTCGCTATCGATACTGCCGGTGCCATCTCCGGCTTGAACTTTGGCTTGAGTATGATCGAGACATAGATTCCGGTTCCCGGCGGGGAGTACCAGTTCCGGCCAAGTCTGCCGCGTCCTTTCGTCTGCTGGTCGGCAACGACGATTGTTCCTTCCGGAACGCCGTTCTCCGCCATTTCTCCGGCAAGGTCATTGGTCGATTTCACGGAGTTGTAGGCGAAAATCTTTCGACCGACAAATTCTGTTTTCAACCCGTTTGATATCTCGGTTTCCGTGAGATGGTCGGGTGCGCTGACAAAAGTGACGCTATCGCGACGCTTCCGAAGCTTGTAGTCCCATTCAGCCAGAATGTCTACGGCCGCATGTACAACCGGCAATTCCAGCTTCAGTTTTTTTGACAGCTGCGCCAGGGGGAAGGCAGTTTCGGGTTTTTTGCGGATTACCTCGAGCAGGCGATCGGCGATTCGTTCAATCTCGAGACGCTCCATGACTGGCTACTCAATTACTTGCAGGGAAAAGTCACAGGCGGGCGCGGAATGGGTCAAGGCGCCGATTGATACGTAATCCACTCCGGTCGCGGCGATATCGGCGACATTGTCGAGGTTGACATTGCCGGAGGCCTCCAGCTCGACCACAGAATTCATTCGCCGGGCCAGCGTTACCATCTCCCGAAGCGAGTCGAGCGGCTGATTGTCGAGCAAGAGCCGGTTCACGCCGGCTTCGATTGCCTCCTCCAACTGCTTCTCGGTCGTCACTTCGACCTCGATCTGGATTTCCTCCGCCTTGCGGTCGAACTGCAGTCGGAAGTCCGGTGTCTTCAGGAATTCCCTGGCCATCCGGACGGCATCGCTGATTGATCCGGCGCTGGCGATGTGGTTGTCCTTTACCAGGATCATGTCGTACAAGCCCATACGGTGGTTGGTGCCGCCGCCGTGACCCACGGCCATCTTCTCCAGGCACCGCCAGCCGGGAGTTGTTTTCCGGGTATCGAGTATTTTGCAATCGGTGCCTGCGACTTTTTCAACAAACTGTGACGTCAGTGTGGCCACTCCGCTCAGGTGGGCCAGAAAATTCAGGGCTACCCGCTCGCAGGCCAGAAGGCTGAGATTGAAACCGTCGATTTCAACTATCGTGTCACCGGCCGTGAAACGATCGCCATCCTTGAAAAGCAGCTTGACCCGGTTGGCCGAGTCGACAATGTCACACGTGATGCGGAAGGGTACCAAACCGGACAGGACGCCGCTGGATTTGGCCACCACCCGGGCTCTGGCGGGATTGGGTTCAAGACAGGCCCGCGAAGTAAGATCTCCCGGGCCGATATCCTCAGCGAGGGCCGCCCTCACCAGATCGAATACTTCTTTGCGAAACTTGCTCATGAAACAGACCGATGTTCACGTTGGCAAACAGTTATCGGGTACCTATATTAGTGCAATGGCTGCCAAATCGAAAGCTAAAAAAACGGTTGCGATGCTGGGTTATGGGTCGCAGGGCAGGGCGCTGGCCCAAAACCTCCGCGACTCGGGCTATCCCGTCATTGTTGGCCTTCGGGCGAACTCACGGTCGCGGCGAATAGCCAAGACCGATGGGCTAACAGAAATCCATTCTATCCGTGAAGCCGTTGGCCGTGCGGATATAGTCTGTTTCGCCTTCCCGGACCATCTGCACGGCCGCGTATACGAAAGAGATATCCGGCCGTACACCTGCAAGCCGATCACCCTGCTCTTCCTGCACGGCATGTCTATCCAATTCCGGTTCGTTGTGCCGCCGTCCGATTGCGATGTCATTCTGATAGCTCCCCATGCTCCGGGTGTGGCGGTCAGAGAAAAGTATCTGGCCGATCGAGATATCTCCGCTTTTTATGCTGTCTATCAAAATCGCTCTCGGAAGGCGACGTCGACGGCGTTTTCACTGGCCGAGGGGATGGGTTTTCAGCGGAAACGACTGGTCAAGACAACCTTCGAGGCGGAGGCGCTCGGAGACATTTTCGGTGAGCAGACGGTTTTGTGCGGCGGTCTGGCAATGTTACTCAAAACCGGGTTCGAGGTACTTGTCGAAAACGGCCTGAAACCGGAAAATGCCTACCTCGAGGTGGCCTACCAACTGGACCTGATTGTCGAGTTGATCAAGAAGCACGGTATTGCCGGGATGTTCGAGCGTATCTCGTTTGCGGCACGGTATGGTTCACTTGAGGCGGGACCGAAAGTGATCGATAAGCAGGTTAAAAAGCGCATGCAACGCGTGTTTTCAGATATAAAATCAGGACGATTTGCGACCAGGCTCTCACGACTCGAGCCAAAAGACATCGAAAAGGCGAACAAAGAAATACTTCGCCTGACAAATCCCGCTCTTGAAAAAGCAGCCCATAAATTCGCACGCTGACCGATTTTCGAAAAAAGTCTACTTTCCCATAAAGATTTACCGTCTTCTCACACGATTCTCTTCCGGAAGCTTCCTATTGTTTGTGAAAAAAAGTACAAAAAAACGGGGTCGTTTTTGACATTCACATGACATATGATTTCCCCTGCTCTGTACCTTGGCGCCAACAATTGGTCGAAAGGAAGGTGTAGCGCGACTGTGAAAAGACTGCTAACGACACTGCTGATTTTCGCCTTTGCATATTCAGTCGCCGGTCAGGTTAAGGCCGGGGTGATTGAGGGACGGGTTCTCAACAAGGAAACGGATCATCCGGTCAAGGATGTTACGGTCCGTGTGCTCGAAACCGGCAAGGCCGTTGCCACCGACAAACAGGGATATTTCGAATTCAAGAATATCAGCGGCGGGGAGTACCATCTCCTGGCTACCCATGTCGCGTTTGATCGCAGTGACACCATAAAGGTGGCGGTGACGGGCACGAGTTCACCGATTGATATCGAACTCAACCCGGCGCCGTGGGTGCTGAATGACGTCGTCGTGACCGGTACCCGCTCACCGCATTTGCTGAAGGACGTTCCGGTCGAGACGCAGGTTGTGACCCGGAGAGATTTCCAGCGCACCGGGGCTACGTCGGTCGACCAGGCGCTCACATCCTCAATCGGTCTGACCATCAACGAAGACCTGTCCGGGCAGGGAGCTACCATTCGCGGTATTGAGGGCGATCGCGTGCTGGTGATGGTCGACGGCGAGCGGGCAGTCGGGCGCGTGCGCGGCTCAATCGACCTGTCGCAGTATGCGCTGACAAATGTCGAGAAAATCGAGATCGTCAAAGGAACCGGCTCGACCCTTTACGGCTCGGATGCCATGGGCGGCGTGGTCAATATCATCACCAGCAAACCGAAGCAGAATATGACCGCGGCCGATCTCTATTTCGATTACGGAAGCCATAACAGCCTCAATCCATCGGCGGCCCTCGAGTACGGCAACGAAGATTTCGGTTTCACGCTCGGCGGAAAACTCTTTTCGACTGATGGCTTCGATCTCGATAAATCAACACCCCATACCAACGGTCAGGAGAAGATCGACCGCTACAATTTCGACGGTAAAGTACGCAAGAGATTGTCACCCAAGTGGATTCTCACCGGTTCCGGGCGGTACATGGACGAATCAAAAGCCTGGATAGAATCCGAGCTCATTCAGCTGTCGCCCACGCGCGATACGACTTATGTCTATGATTCCGATGAAAAGAACAAGCGCTACGACGGCTCAGCCACCCTTGAATATCTCTCCGGTGACAAGTATTCGATGAAATTCAGGCTGTTCGGGACCTATTACGACCATCTCTGGAAGAAATACAGCGGACCATTCTGGATTGACACCGCCAAGACCGATGACTCCTATTACGAGGCCTCGTATTCGTCAAACTATGTCATCGGCGACAGTCATGTCGCGACCTACGGTTTTGATTACAGCTACCAGGATCTCACTTCGACCGAACTCGTCGATGAAACCAGGCCGGACAAGTCATACGCCGGGTATCTGCAATACGAGTGGAGCCCGATCACGCAGTTGACTTTTCTCCCGGGCGCCAGGTACGAGCATCACAGCTCGTTCGGCGATCATTTTAATCCGTCGATCAATGTCATGTACCAGCCTTCGGCTGATCTCAAGTTCCGCGGTTTCGTCGGTCGGGGGTTCCGGGCGCCGTCCATCAAGCAGCAGTATTATATCTTCGATCATACGTCGGCCGGGTACATAGTCTACGGTGGCCGCGTGCCGCTGCCCGACGGTCTCACTACCGACGGAAGCAGTTTCACCGACCTCAAAGAAGAGAATTCCATCAATTCGTCGATCTCGGCGGAGTTTTCTTACGGCGCCATCGGGATGCACCGCATCACGTTCTTTTATAATCATCTTGACGACCTCATCGATTTCACGCTTATCGGCTTCACCCCGACATACTGGCGGGGCGTGTACATCTATCAGAATATCGAAACGGCGATCACCAAGGGGATCGAGTGGGAATCACGGGTGCGGCTGTCGAAATCAGTCGACCTGTCACTGTCGTACAATTATCTCAGTTCAAAAAACCTCGCGACCGGCGAAGAACTTATCAATCGTCCGGCGCACACGGTCAAGCTCTACCTGTCCGGTTTCTGGGAAAAGACCGGCGTAGGAGCGACAATCTGGGGTGACTACCAGTCGAAGAAGCTCTGGGTGCCACGTTCAAACACCGGCGGCAACGAGGGCGAGCCGGAATATGCGCCGAGCCGTTCGCGACTGAACCTGAATGTGTTTAAGAGATTCGGGGCCGCGGAAACGTTCATCCGGTTCGAGAATATCCTGGACGATACTAATGTGACTTACGGATACTGGCCGGGCTTCACGGTCATGGCCGGTTTCAAATATGACCTTTCATTCAAGAATCAATAATAAGGAGTCTGTTGATGAAGAAAATCGTACCTGCACTGGTGCTGCTGATTGCCCTCCTCGCACTCGGGCTTGGTTGTTCGAGCGATGACAACCCGGTTAACCCGGATAATGAAACGCCGGCATTCAGTGACACCACGGTCTGGAACAGCACCGATGGAGTGTGGCAGACCACAATCGATGCCTCCAGCTACGATCAGGCAGCGTATTTCTCCTTCAGTGCGGCAACCGGCACGCCTAAGCTGGCCGCCACCAATTGGGACCTGTCGTTCATGCGCACCAATATCAACCTGAACGGCGGGGCCTCCTCCGAGGATGGCGGCGCCGTAGTTGGAGCCAATCTCGGGCAGGTGAACTATGACGATGTTACCATCGCCGATACGGCCGGAGCAACCTGGGTTGAGGACCAGCTTTATTCGGTGATTAATGAATGGCTGACATATAATCCGGTCACCCATGAGCTCGGCATGACGAAATACGTGTATTCGATGATGGATGCCGAAGGTGACAACTATATCAAGTTCCGAATCGATTCCATAGTCGGTGCGGGCCAGCCACCGAGCATGGGCACGGTATGGATGACTTACTATTATCAGCCGACAGCCAATTCCAGGGATCTGAGCGGCCAGACACAAACGGCGTCAATTAACGTCGGTTCCGGCACCGGATATTTCGACTTTTCATCCGGCTCGCAGGTCACTCCGGCGAATCCGGGCGCCTCCACCGACTGGGACCTGGCCTTTTCGAGCTACGAAATCATGCAGAATTGCGGCCCGAACGGCCCGGGTGACTGTGTGGCATGGCCCGCGTATACGGAGTTGACCGGCGACCCGACCGATATCGATGCGTTCACGACTCAGCCGTCGGATGCCCCGATGTTCCCGGATTTCATCAAGTCAGTTTTCGTCGGCGACCTGGTCAATGAAAACGAAAACTGGTACGATTACGACGGAACCACGCATCAGATCAGCAGCAGCGGCAATATCTACCTGGTCAAGGTGGGTGATGTAGTCTACAAGCTCTCGATTGAAAGCTACTACGGCAATGTCGACGGCGTACCGACAAGCGCTCACTACACCTTCGTGTGGAATGAGTTATAGAGAATTCTTTGCGTCGCCAATAATCAGCAAACCCCCGTCAAGTGGAACTCACCGGCGGGGGTTTTTTTGTCGCTTCTACGTGGGCCGTCGGAAATTTGCCTCCAAACAGTGACAATTTTGTGACAATGGCTATTTCAGAATCCATATTGTCCTGATAGGCTGGAAACAGCCAGGCAGACTTTTTCAAACTGTCTCTTCCCAGAGCCTTTCGGTACAGGATGTACCGGAGGGCTATTTTTTTGACTGCCATGCAGGTAACACATTGCAAGGATGCGACATAAGATTGGTACGCGATTGCAGATTCACCTGTTCAATTATTGAACACTCTTGCATATCTCCTTCACGCAACAGGCATCTCCGAAGTGGTATGATCGGGTAACGACCGACCTGTCAACAGGCTAGCAAAGCGATTATACTCTCATACGCCGGGGCACGGAGTTTGCTCGACTTACGGCTGACACAACTGAGATTAATGCCAGTTTTGTTAGACCAGACCCCTGACTGACCACCAGGGGTTCTTTTTTGTCGCTCCCGTTACTCACCCTCCTATTCCACCAAAATCGTTGACGCTTGAGGGGATAAAGGTTAGATTTCCCGACACATGACAAACCGAATCAGAACAATCGGTATTGTGCTGGCTATCGTGCTGCTCGCCTGGGTGGCATGGTTTGTCTATGACAACCTCCGGCCGCGAACCGAGGAAGAGAAGCTGGCCGAAGTTATCCATACGGCTGACCGCCGTGAACTCACCAGCCGCCTGATTGACCTATCCGAAGATCCTTCCCCGCTCATCAGGACGCGTGCGGCGCTGGCGTTCGGCCGAATCGCCGCGGAACGAAGCGCCCCGCTTCTCATGGATATGGTTACTGATTCGGCTCTCGAAGTGGCCGCGGCGGCTGCCTTTGCCATCGGAATCACCGGCAACCGGGCATATGCGGAGAAGATTCTTGATGTTGCCTGGGACCTGCCGGCGGGAGTGACCGTAGCGGCGGTCAAGTCAGCCGGACGACTTGCGGACAGCAGCATGACCGACGTTGCAGAAGGCCTGGTACCGTTTCTTCAGCATCCATCACCGGCTGTGAGAGAGGCCGCCTGCTACGCGATATTTTACGCCGGCGCGAAGCAACTCGGCGACTCGCTGATCAGCCTGATGAAGAAAGAGCCTGACCCCGATGTCAAGCTGGCGGCGCTGTTTGCGTTGTCCCGGCTACAGATCGAAAAGGCTTCCCCGATTTTCAAGGAACACCTGGCCGATGCCGACCCATGGGCGCGCACGCTGGCCATTCGCGGTTTGGCCAAGTCGGCCCTGCCGGATGCCACTCAGCTGCTCACCATGGCGCTGAATGACAAGGATAACGGCGTTGTGGCCGAGGCTGTTGTGGCGCTCAGCCGGCGTCCGGACACCAGCGTTGTCGGACTTCGGCTCGCACAGGAACTTCGTCAGGAATCCGATGAAAAACTGGTAGTGGCTCTCCTTGAAGCGTTGCAGCGCATCCAGAGTGACCGGGCGATTGCCGTCACATACGAAATGCTGGCCGAGCAGCCGGGCCCCAACATCCTTGCCGCTTCGCTTACCTACCTTGCCTCCGTCCAGGGTGGCCGGGCGCTTGCCGTAATTGATTCGGCGCTCAACGGGCCGCAGGTCCCTTACGTTCGCGCGGCCGGCGCCGACGCCTACGCGCTTGTTGGAAGCCCGGGAGTGGTTTCGCGCCTCGGCGTGCTGTTTGGCGACGAAGATCCGATGGTGCGAGCGTCGGCCTTCGCAGGATTGACCAAGGTGGATGCCAATAATCTCGACTACTATATCGACAGGGCAATCAATGACCCCGACTATGTCATGGAAGTGCTCGCCATCGACAAGGTCAAGGAACACGCCCTGACCAAGTACGTGCCTGTCATGCACACCATGATTACACGCGGCAGCGAGATCGATGTCGACATCCGGCGCGCGATCATGGATGCCCTGACCACGTTCATAAAGCCGTCCGACAACGATTCGGCGGTCATGCAAATACTTATAGCGGGCATTCTCGACCCGAACTATATCGTGCGCCGCGAGGCGGCTGACATATACAAAAACACGCTGAATGAAGACCGTTCTAATATGGTGCCGCCGGCACGGACCACTATCACCGAAGGTGAGGTCGAAGACGGTTTCAAGAAGTACGAGGTCAATCCTTCTGCGCTGATTCTCACCGACCGCGGCCAGATCGAGATGGAACTGTATTTCGATGTCGCCCCGCTTACGGTACTGAATTTCATCAAACTGGCCCGTTCCGGTTTCTACGACGGCCTCGTTTTCCATCGAGTGGTCCCCAATTTTGTCATACAGGGAGGAGATCCCCGTGGCGACGGATGGGGAGGACCGGACTACTATATCCGCGACGAATACTCGAGCCTGCCTTTTGTGCGCGGGGCCGTAGGTATTGCCACTTCCGGGAAGGATACCGGCGGATCGCAGTTTTTCATTACCCTCTCGCCGCAGCCGCACCTCAATGCTCGCTATACGCTGTTCGGGCAGGTGGTTGACGGCATGGATGTCGTGGATTCTATTGTCAGGGGCGACGTTATTCAACGCATAGTGATCAAGGAAGAAACAAAATGAAGATATGGCGAATCCTGGCATTGACGCTCTTGTTCGTCCCCACATTCACGACGGGATATGGCCAGACCGGAACCGGTATAGATCCCGAAGCCCTCATCGAACGAATTCTCCAGGTTGATATGCGGCAGCGCGGGGAATTGAAAGACGTCATGTATGACGCGGAATACATCGAGGGTGAGCAGAAAGAGGGTGGATTTGAAGAAAAGGTCCGGATTGTAAAGCGGATCTACATCAAATACTTTCCCGACACTGCCTGGTACCACGAGGAATATCTCGAGTATTACAAGGATGGGAAACTTCAGGACGAAGAAGAGCTGAAGAAAGAGCAGCAAGAGCGGCTGGAGAACAAACTAAAACGCAAAATGCGCGATATTTCCTACCCCATGCTCAAGCCGTTTTATCCCGAACAGCGCGACCTGTACGAAATCATTTACGACGGCGTTGCCCAGGAAGCCATCGAGGGCTTCGTGTGTCATAAATTCACGGTGACGGCAAAAGAGAAATCGGATACCTTGATTAACGGGGATTTCTACTTTGAGGCGGAGTCATTCCACCCGGTGCGGATAGATTTTGAGCCTTCGAAACTCGCCGCCAACGTGATGTTTCGGTTAAACCAGCTCAATATGTCGCTGAGCTACGCACCGATACCCGATGACATGTGGCTGCCGCGGCAGTTTGCAATCGAGGGCAAAGGGAAAGTCGGATTTCTTTTCGGCGTCAGTTTCGGCGGCACCGAGTATTACCGGCATCCGATAATTAACAGCGGAATTCCAGACGAAATTTTCGAGGCGGATCAGAATGAATGAAGAGCTTTTCAAAACCAAGATAGTAAACGTGGATATCCCCGAGGGATTGAACGTCATATTCGGGCATTCCCATTTTATCAAGACGGTCGAAGACCTGTACGAGGCCATGGTTTCGTCATCCACCTCAATCAAGTTCGGCGTTGCGTTCTGCGAAGCGTCACAGAAGCGGCTGGTGCGAATCGACGGCAACGACGATGAGCTGGTGGAACGGGCCCAGCAGGCGGCTTTCGATGTCGGGTGCGGGCATTCCTTCTTTATTTTCCTCAAGGAAGGATTTCCCATCAATGTCGTGAATGCCGTAAAACATGTGCAGGAAGTGGTGACCATTTACTGCGCGACCGCCAATCCGCTCCAGGTAATTGTTGCCGAAACGGAACAGGGACGGGGCGTGCTGGCGGTTATCGACGGACAGACGCCGCTGGGAATCGAGACCGATGAGGACAAGGCGGAGCGGAGGCAATTCCTGAGAATGATAGGCTACAAGAGATAGAGAGAGTACATCGACCCGGATACCCGGTGCGCACACACGCCGGACACGGCCGACAGCGCCGACACTTGAACGGAGACACACATGCGATTTGAATTGGAACGTTCACCGACCGAAAAACTGATTATTGAAAGCAGTAATTACAAGGGGCACGACCTGATCACGTTACGGATATATTTCCTCTCCAAGGAAGACGAGTGGCTTCCCACCAAAAAAGGCGTCACCTTCCGACGCGATCAGCTTGAAGAGGTCATAGACTACTTGAATAAGCTCAACGCCGAATGAGTTTCGACCCGGCCGGCTTATTTCACGGAATCACGGGAGAGCGACTTTCGCGTCGATATCGAAAGCGGCCCGAAGTTGCGCACAGGACGGAGTCTCTTATGCCAAGAGTTGTGACATCAACAATCATGATGACCATTGTGCTCGCGTTCGTTGCGTCCGCGTTAATGGCCCAGGCGACGACACGGTTCGGGGTCAAAGCCGGCGTGAGCTTTGCGAATTTTCGCAGTGACGATATCACGGTCACTGACACCAGGGCCGGGTTCAGCGGAGGAGCGTTTGCGAGCGTTCCGCTCAATGAATTTCTCTCCTTCCAGCCGGAGGTGCTCTTCACATCGCGCGGGGCAAAGAAGGAGATTGTTGACCTTGCCGACAGGCTGAGCTGGGATTACCGATTCCACTATGTAGAAGTGCCCTTGCTCCTGAGAGTCTACGGCAAGGCGGGGGACAACATGCTGATCTCCGGACTGGTCGGCCCCTCGGTGGCGTTCAGGACACAGGCCGAGTTCACACTTACGATGACAGGATCGGCGACCTATGAAATCGCCAACGCAAAAGATGTCGTGCTGGATATGGTAATCGGTCTCGGGGCCGGCATAGAGGCGGGCAAGACTCTGGTGGGGCTCGAGATACGATATCATCCGGGACTTGAGAGTTTCTTGGGCGATCCGGAGCCGGTCGACAGCACCAAAGTGAATTTTGTCGACAGTGTGACCGGCAAGCCGCTGGATCTGAAACATACCGCTGTCTCGATACTCGCAACGTTTAGCTTCTGAGACGGTTGTCACGGCTCGGAATGACTCAGATTGAAGGAGGCTGTTTCTTGCGGAAGCTTATGCTGATTGGACTGGTATTGCTGCTTGCCGGTGTGGTCCGGGCCGCCGACGTTTCGGTCGGTGAGCTCGAATTCGGCATCAAGGGCGGGATGAATCTCTCGGACGCTCGCGGAACCGATAAAGATGATGCAAGCACGAGAACCGGCTTCATCGCCGGTGCATACGGGACTCTTCGTGTCCATCGCCTGTTCGTGGTGCAACTCGAAGCACTCTACACCCGGAAGGGATTCGACAATTTCAACGTCGAGCAGGGATTCTACGGTATCTATGATGCAATTCTGACATGCGACTACGTCGAAGTGCCGCTCTTGTTAAAGGTGTCCATACCAACTGCCGGGACGGTGCTCCCCAATTTCTATGTGGGACCCGCTCTGGCTTTCAGCACCCGAAGCAAATTGTCGGTGCAGGAGCCTCGCGATGAATTCGGCAACCCGCTGCCTGCGTGGAATGCTGATATCGTCAATGTCAAGAGCACGTATTTCGAGCTGGTTCTCGGCACCGGGGCCGAAATGGAGTATCCCGGCTGGAAAGTGCTTCTCGATGTCCGCTATACCTGGGGAATGAGTCATTTCACCAACGATCATGAGTTTGTACTCACGAACAGCGAGGTCGCACTGGTCAAGGCCGATGGAAGCGGCCTGGATGTGCGCCACGGGACGCTCTCGGTGATAGTTGGGATGGCGTTCTGATGATCCGGGCAACCGAATTGTTGTGCAGAGGCCGACGCTTAGTCTGGATCCCGGTTATCTTGCTGATAGTGTTTCTTATCCAGGTGCAAACCGTTTCGGCCGGCTCCGGTTTCCATTATGGCGCGAGAGTCGGGTTGAACGGATCCTGGATAACCGCCAGCGGTTCTGACCCTCGCTTCGATTTTGTCGGAGGAGCTTTTGCCACCATTCGACTCAACGATCGATTTTCAGTCCAGCCGGAAGTGCTGTACACGAGAAAGGGCGGCAAAGACAGCCAGCTTATTCCCTATATCGAATTGAACCTGACGGCGGACTTTCGCTTCGAGTATATCGAAGTACCCCTGTTGCTGAGGTATTCATTTGTTACCGGCGCCGACTTGTCGCCGTATTTCTATGCCGGACCATCGCTGGCCTTCAATCTAGCGAGCTATGTCAAGTTGGAAACCGAGCTTGGTCAGGCGCAAATCGAAATTGTCAACATGAAGAGCACCGATCTTGGATTGACGGTCGGGGGTGGAACCGATGTGGCTCTT
>CAYNEO010000005.1:0-72481 GCA_964396245.1 uncultured Ignavibacteriales bacterium | reverse complement strand
AGCAATTCAGTCTCCTCTTTGATCTCCGGCTCACCGTGGGATTGGGAAATTTCCTCGAGGCGTCGAAGCCGTTCGTGGATGATGAAAATGTAGCTTTCGTCAGAGAAGACGGGAGCCCGCCCGACCTCGAGAACGGCTCCGTCTCGTTCACCGTCGGTGTGGCTTTCTAGATAGCCGTTCAGGCCGTTCGGCATCATGTCCAACAATGTTCGTATTCACTGATGACAAAAAGCGGCTGCTGGAGTTCTTCAGGAAGGACCCGGTGCTGTTTGCATATCATATCGGCGACCTCGACGACTTCTACTTCCCGGATTGCCAGTGGGCGGTTACCTATGATTATCTGCCGTACATTCAGGAAGCGGTACTGGTGTATTACGGCGGTGCGACGCCGACCGTCCTCGCTTTCGGTATGAGCAGCCAATTTCCGGAACTGCTTGAAGACATGCTCGGTATCCTGCCGTCGAAATTCTACTGCCACTATCAGTCTGAAAATGCAGATGTTTTCACGTCGGAATTCTCGGAAAAACCGCTCGGGACACACTGGAAGATGAAACTGGAGCGATTCACTCCCATCGCAACGGATGACAGGTCCGATGATATCGTGAAATTAGGCCCCGCACATGAACGGGAATTAATGGCACTGTACGAGCGGGCGTATCCCGGTAATTACTTCACCAAACGGATGCTTCTGACCGGCAAGTATATCGGTGTTCGCCGCAATAGCAGGATCATTGCCGTGGCGGGTGTTCATGTAAGCTCCGACGAATATGAAATAGCGGTGCTGGGCAATATCACTACCGACCCTGACCACCGTGGTCAGGGGCTGGCGACTACGCTGACTTCCCACTTGACCGATCTACTGGTTAGGGAGGATAAGATGGTGTGCCTGAATGTACAGGCGGACAATGCGCCGGCGATAAGGTGTTATCAGAAACTCGGGTTTGTGAAGGTTCACGAATACGAGGAAGGTCTGTTCACCAGGCGAGAAGTAACAAAAACCGGCGGAGATTGCTGACCGCCGGCCTAGTTCTCAACTCAATGAATTCACGCACGTCACATCGGCTTTTTCGCATACAACTTAATCGACGCCACCCTTCCGGCATAGGCGTCGACAACGGCTTCATCGACCGTGCGTTCGCTCGCACCACAACCGCAGGCATCATTGGCAAGCGTGTCGAGAGTCTCGCGGGTGTATGTCATCTTGTCGACGATCTTGATATCAACAAATCCCGCCGTCCGGGCGAGGCCGAGATATTCCTCCTCCTGCACAGCGCCGGAGATACATCCGACCCACGCCATCAGGTTGTCGCGGATTTCCCGGGAGAGACCGTTTGTGACGAGATCGGCCACCAGTATCTGTCCGCCGGGCTTCAGAACCCGGTACGCTTCGGCGAATACTTTTTCCTTCTCGGGTGACAGGTTGATGACGCAATTGGAGATGATCCAGTCGATCTCATTGTCCCCGACCGGCATGCTCTCCATTTCGCCCATTCGGACGTCGAAGTTCTTGATGCCGGCAGCGGCAAGGTTCCGCTTGCAGACATCGATCATTTCCGGTGTCATGTCCAGGCCGATCACTTTGCCTGTTTCGCCGACTTTGCGGGCCGCCAGGATCAAGTCCATACCGGCGCCGGAGCCGAGGTCAAGCACCGTTTCACCCGGTTTGACATCGGTAAAGTTCACCGGGTTGCCGCACCCGAACGATGTCGCCGTTTCCGGTATTCCGGCCAGATCCTCCGCTGAATACCCGGCAAGTCCGGTATATTTTCTGATCGCTTCGGGGTCAATATCGGCCGGAGCCGGCCCGCAGCAGCCGCTGCCCCGGGTTATTGCCGAGCCGTAGTGCTGCTTTACCGCCTGCCTGATCTTTTCTTTACTGTGCTTCACGAGGACATTCCTTCTTGTGCTGTTATGGAAACACTCGCCTACCCGAACGATACTCGTCGGGATAAACTATGAACGTGTTCCGGTGCACGCAGGCAAATACTTCTACGATAATATATCTCCCCGGTTGCGCCGGTACCAGAAAAATCACTTGCGACCGGGCTCCGGCGAGCGTAATTAATAGGTAGATAAACAGTTCCGTTGGGGGTGGCGCAATAGTTACCGCCTGAGATCATACCCCCCTGACCTGATCCGGATAATACCGGCGTAGGGAAACGGCGATGTTAACCGCATCCCCTTTGTCCGAGTACTCGGACTACCTATCGAAACAGGACGGAATCTTGCAGAATCATCACGATGTAATGCGAGGTTGCTGTCATGAAACGATGCGTAACTTTTCTGATCATTGTCGCCCTGTGCGTTTCAAATGCCTGGGCGGCGCAACTGACCGGGACGGTCGTCACGGCTGACCGTGAACCGGTCCCCGGCGTTTCCGTTATCACCAATATAACCGGTAAAGGCACGATGACCGATTCTGCCGGGCATTTTTCGCTCGAGCTTCTCGGGCGGATGACGCGGGTGACCTTTTCCTCGGTCGGCTTCCAGTCCCGGCAGTATTCCGTCGACAGGCTGCCCGACACTATCATCCTGGCGCGGACGTATTACCGGGGCACCGATATTGTCGTATCCGCCGACCGGGCGGAGCCGGGAGTCACACCAGTCGCTTTCGATCACGTTTCCGCCGACGAAATCCAGCGCGACTATACGGTTGGCGAATTTCCCTTGCTTCTGGAGACCACACCGAACCTGTATTCTTATTCAGATGCCGGCACCCCGCTGGGGTACAGCTACATGAAAATCCGGGGGTTTGATGACAAACGGATATCGACCTATATCAACGGCGTCCCGCTCAACGACCCGGAGGATCAAGCTACCTACTTTGTCGATCTCCCGGATTTCGCGTCTAATGTGACGGATATCCAGGTCCAGCGCGGTGTCGGCAACTCGCTGTACGGCGATGCTTCGTTCGGCGGCTCGGTCAATATCCAGACCAATCCGTTCAATCAGCCGCAGCGGGCGATAGTTACCTCCGGCTATGGATCGTACACTGCAGACAATTCCGTGGTAAGCGATATCTATAAACAGAGCATCGAGTATTCTTCGGGTCTGATCGATGGTCAGTGGCTGTTTTCGGGGCGCTTCTCGAAACAGAGAACCGGTGGCTACCGGGCTAACAGCTGGTATGATGGCTGGGCGTACTATCTATCGGCGGCGCGATTGGATCCCAATATGACCACACAGGTGCATATCTACGGGGGACCAATGCGCATGCACCTTGCCTATTACGGCGCCTCTCTCGAAGCGCTTCAAGCCAACCGCCGGTTCAATCCGTTGAGCTACGATAACGAGACCGATAATTTCAATCAGCCGCATTACCAGCTGCAGAATACATACCATCTGAGTGAGGATGCCACGCTGTTCAACACGCTGTACTACATCAGAGGCGAAGGGTACTACGAGCAATTGAAACAGGGTGAAGACTACACGGAATACAATCTTACCGCCTACTCCGACAGCAGCAGCGGCAACGTGGTGCGGCAGCAGTGGGTGAAAAAACACCAGTTCGGCTGGAATCCCCGGCTGAATATCGACTATGACCGCGGCAGTCATTCCTTCGGCGGATCGTTTTACTATTTCAATTCCGAGCACTGGGGACAGGTCGTCTGGGCGCAATTCGTCAATTCCCCGGACCTTGATCCGCGCTACCGGTACTACGAGTATTTCGGCAAAAAATGGGTTGGCTCGGTATATGCACAGGAATACTTCGAGATCACGGACCGGCTGAGCACCCAGGTTACCGCACAACTCAGATATCAGCGGTACAAATTCGACCAGACACGCATGGGCGCCTTCAACGGCTACCGTTACGATGTCGACTGGCTGTTCTTCTCTCCACGAGTCGGCTTCTCATACGATCTCACCGATCACGTCAACCTCTATACCAATTTCGCCGTGTCGTCTCGTACGCCGACCGACGCTTCAATATATGACGCCAACGAACCGAGTATCCTGCCGTCACTGAATATTCTCTCCACCGATACATCGAGCTCGGGCGGCGACACCCTCGTCACCTACAAATTCGGCGATCCGCTGGTGAAAAGCGAGCGCGTGTACAATTACGAACTGGGCGGCAAGTATCGAGCGGATGTATACGCCCTGGGACTGAACTTCTATTGGATGGACTTTCGTCACGAGATCATCCCCTACGGCGGCATCAACGAAAACACCGGGCTGCTCATCACAACGAACGCTGATCGGTCGGTGCACGCGGGCGTCGAGTTCACGGCAAGTGTCGCGGCATCGCGCGCTCTCTCGCTCAGCGGGAATTTCGCCTACAACTATAATCGCATCAAGGACTACACGCCGGTCATCGACGGCTTCGCGATCGACTTCGCCGATCAGATTATCCCCGGCTTTCCGGAAATTCTGGCTAATGTTATCGCCGATTACCATCGCGGACCGCTTCGGCTGACCTATCGTGGGCGCGTCGCGGGCAGACAATACATGGAACTGCACAATATCGACAGCCTGTCGATCGATCCCTATTTTATTTCGTCGGTATCGACCTCGTATACGTTCTCGAATCTCCTCAATGTCGGGGACCTGACATTCTCGGCGAAAATCGATAACCTGTTTAACAAGAAATACCTCAGTTCAGGCTACGGCGGAAACTATGCCTTCGATGACAACGGCGTAGTGGTCGGCGGATGGGCAGAGTACTTCCCCGCCGCCGAGCGGTCTTTCTACGGCCAAATAAAACTGGAGTTGTTCTAGCGATTGTTACATCCGATCGACTATGTCCTCATCGGGCTGTACCTGGTTGTTCTGGTCACGCTCGGCCTGGTACGGAGACTGAAAAATGATGCTTCCGCCGGGGAATTGATTCTCGGCGGCCGAATCCTCACTCTGCCGGCGTTCGTGGCGTCGCTGGTATCCACGTGGTATGGCGGCATCCTCGGAGTCGGCGAATTCAGTTACCGTTTCGGTCTGGCCAATTGGCTCGTGTTCGGACTGCCATACTACCTGGCAGCGTTTCTGTTTGCCGTATTTCTGGCCAGAAAAGCCCGCGAGTCTGAAGTGCTTACAATCCCGGATCGCCTGGCCGGGGCCTACGGCAACAAAACCGCCGTCGTGGGATCGGCTATCATTTACCTTATGACCGTTCCCGCCGCCTACGTTCTGATGCTGGGCGTTCTCTGCGAGCAGCTCTTCGGCTGGCCGTACTGGATGGGGATCGCGGTCGGCAGCCTGTTTTCAATGGGCTATGTGTATGTCGGCGGGTTTTCGTCGGTGGTGCGCACTGACCTGTTTCAGTTCGCCCTGATGTTTCTCGGTTTTATCGTTCTGTTCATCATGGTCGTTTCGGAGTATGGCGGTCTGCACTTTCTCGAAACCAGCTTGCCCGCGGAAAACCTGACCTGGAACGGCGGCAACTCTTCCTGGTATATCGCCACGTGGTATGTCATCGCGCTGGCGACCCTGATTGAGCCGGCGTTCTATCAGCGATGTTACGCGGCGAAAAACGCCCGCGTGGCGCGCAACGGTATCTTTGTCTCAATTGCCTGCTGGGCGGTCTTCGATTTCCTGACCACATCATGCGGCCTTTATGCCCGGGCGATTCTGCCCAACCTGGCCGATCCCGTGTCATCGTATCCTGCCCTGGCTATGAAAGTCCTTCCGGTCGGCCTGATCGGGCTGTTTGCACTGGCGCTACTGGCCACGATCATGTCAACGATCGACTCGTATTCTTTCCTGGCGGCATCGACCTTCGGCAACGACATCATGCAGCGGGCGTTCAGGGCCGGACCCAGGGAAGTAACAATGTGGACTCGGTTCGGACTGGTGGTGTCGGCCTTGCTGGCGGTTGTTCTCGCGATATTTTTCCGGTCGGTAGTGGAAATCTGGTACGTGTTCGGTTCGATAGGGACACCGGCTTTGCTTGTACCGGTCTTTCTTGCTTTTGTCTGGAAACGGAGGCTTCCGCCGGCATATGCCATGGTCTCGATATCGACCAGCGGCCTGGTGTCGGGCATCTGGTTTCTGTCGCAATACTGGACGTCCGACGGGTCATACTGGTTGAGTCTTCCGCCGATCTTTCCTGGACTTATTTACTCCGTGATAGTGCTCGTGCTGTTTCTACTTGCCGGGAGAGAGCGGTTGCCAACGGCCCGAAATATGTTATATTGAGTGCGATGCCGAATCCTGTATACCTATCCAAAGAAGGGCGTCTCAAGATGGAGGCGGAATTGAAGCGGCTCAAGTTTGAGGAGCGCCCGAAACTGGTAGCGGAAATCAAGCGGACGATGGAGATGGGGGACCTGTCCGAAAACGCCGAATACCACGCTGCGAAAGAAGCGCAGACACATCTGGAGCGAAAAATTGCCGAGTTGGAAGACAAGCTGACACGCGTGCGGTCGGTCGATGCCGATCAGATACCCACGGATAAAGTCTACCTGTTCGCTAAAGTACTGGTCAAAGACCTGCGTGACGGCGAAGAGATCGAGTATACGCTTGTCCCCGCCGACGAGGCGGACGTGGACAACGATATCATATCGGTCGAGTCCCCCATAGGACGAGGACTGCTCGGAAAAGCTGAAGGCGAGAAGGTCGCTATCTCCGTTCCGGCGGGTACCCTGGACTATGAAATCATAAAGATATCGCGGGACTGATCCCCTGCATATTGCCGGGTTCGACTACTCGTCGGACTCGAAGAGTTCCTCCAGCAGATCCTCTTCGTAGTACTCTTCCTCTTCAGGGTCGATTCCCGACGCCAGGTTGGCGCATTCCAGGGAGCAGAAGTATTCCGCACCCTGTTTGATCGGTTTGCCAATTATCTTTTCGCTGCAATATGCGCAATGCATGGCGTACCTCGGCTGATTCCGTTTTTTACCCTGGTTTGTGCAGTTCTTAAATTGAACTACCGCCCCTCTCTCTGTATATTGCTGCCCGTTCCGGGAACCGGCGAATTATGCTAAAATAAGATCGGGTGGTTGTCAATTTATTTTAGGCCGTTTCGGCCGAAAAATGCGGTCCCACAAACCGGTCTGCGGCTCGCCGGAAAAAAGACGAACAAAAGCTTGCGCAAGTTGTTGATTTCGTAGCAACATAGATAACCGATAGTCGATCTTCCCGCCCCGCCCCGGCGCCGGGAGACGGCCTGATCGCCGTGGGACTTGTCCCGGTCGCAGATATCTTTTTCAGTACAATAAACACCCGGTGCGGTAAATATGGAAAAACCCTTTTTTGTCAATGAGATCAGCGAAACAGTGGGCAACACGCCACTGGTCCGGTTGCACACGGTGCCGAAAGAACGCGGCGTGACTGCGACTATACTTGTAAAGCTGGAGTCATTCAATCCAACCGGCTCCGTGAAGGACCGGATGGCCATCTACGTGCTCCGGAAAGCCATCGAGCGCGGTGAACTGAAACCGGGCGGCACGATCGTCGAAGCTACCTCGGGAAATACCGGTGCGGCGGTGGCGATGTTTGCTGCGGCAAACGGCTACAAGGCGATTCTCACTATCCCGGATAAGATGTCGAAAGAGAAAGTGGATACCCTGAAAGCGTACGGCGCCGAGGTTCACGTCTGCAAAACCGCCGTGCCGCCGGATTCTCCCGAGAGCTACTACGAGACGGCCAAGCGGATAAAGGACCATACGCCAGACTCCTATATCATCGGGCAGTATACGAATCCTGACAATATCGAATCGCACTACCGCACGACCGGCCCTGAACTCTGGGAACAGACGCACGGCGGCCAGTTCGACGTCCTCGTGGCCGGAATCGGAACAGGCGGCACGATGTCCGGGATTGCCCGGTATCTGAAAGAGCAAAAGCCCCGGATACAGGTTGTTGCGGTCGATGTGGAAGGCTCAGTGTATTACCAGTATTTCAAGGAGAAGACGGTTGGTGAAGGGACGCCGTATCTCGTCGAGGGGATCGGCGATGATATGCTGTGCCCGACGGTTGATTTCGAGGTTATCGACGAAATGTACCAGGTGAACGACCGGGAATCTTTCCTGATGGCGCGCGAGCTGGCGCGGAAGGAAGGTCTGCTGGTCGGCGGGTCGAGCGGCTCAGCGGTCCAGGCAGCATTGCTTCACGCGAAGGCTCTGTCCGACGACAAGGTGGTGGTTGTTGTCATGCCCGACAACGGCACGAAATATATCACGAAAGTATTTAACGACGATTGGATGCGCGAGAAAGGTTTCATCAAATAGAGGCTGCTATGGACGAGAAAATCAAGAAAACAGCGTTCGAAACACGGGCAATTCATCTGGGTCGAGTTCCTGAGGACGGTACCCGATCCGTCACCACTGGAATCTACCCGAGTTCCACCTATCGTGTGCTGGAGCCCGGCGATGAATCCGGGTACGTCTACTCGCGGTGGGCCAACCCCACCCGGTCAGCGCTGGAGGAAGCCCTGGCGTCACTGGAAAATGCCTCGCACGCCTTTGCGTTTTCATCCGGTCTTGCCGCCATGAACGCAGTCCTGAACCTGCTCAAATCCGGTGATCACATCGTGGCCCCGACTGATCTCTATGGCGGTACCCACCGGCAGTTCGAAAAGCTCTATCGTCCCAATTTCAACTTCGAATTTGATTATGTCGACGGCCGCGACCCGGCGGACTTCGAGCAAGCGATAAAACCCAATACGAAGCTGTTCTGGATAGAAACGCCGACCAACCCGCTGTTGCATGTGATCGATATCGAGAAGGCAGTCGCAATCGCTAAGAAGCGTAATATCCTTGTAGCGGTGGATAACACCTTTGCGACCCCTTTCATCCAGAGACCGCTGGACCTCGGCGCTGATATCGTTCATCATTCCGCCTCAAAATACCTGGGCGGCCACTGCGATGTTATCGCGGGGGCCGTGATTGTAAGAGATGACGGCCTCGCGGAACGAATCCGATTCAGCCAGTATGCAGTCGGGGGAATGCTGGGACCGTTCGAATCCTGGCTCGTCCTCAGGGGCGTGAAAACGCTCGCCCTCCGTATGGAGCGTCACTCGTTTAACGCCGCCAAAATAGTCGAATTCCTCGAAACGGTCGATCTCGTGGACAAGATCTTCTATCCCGGTCACGACGGCAAACCGGTGCCGAATAAGATGTCACTGCCCGGGGGCATGGTTTCATTCACGCTGAAGGCGGATTTCGAACAGGTGAAGAAATTCGCAATGGCAACCCGGGTATTCATTCTCGCCGAATCGCTCGGGGGCGTGGAGTCGCTGATAAACCATCCGGCATCGATGACACACGCCTCGATTCCAAAGGAGATCCGGGAAAAGCACGGAGTAACCGATTCGCTGATACGGCTATCAGTCGGCGTGGAGAATATCGATGATCTGGTGAATGATTTGGGAGAAGCTTTTGATATCCTCAGAAGTGCGCTGAAGAAATAAGACAGGCGACGATCAGCGATAGCCTTCCTGACCCTCGACGAGACAGAGAATATCCTTTACCTGGATCGGTTCGACCGAGACGAACCCCTGCCCGTACCTACATCGGGCCATGTTCCCAAATGACTTAGCCATCGTGGTCAGACTGTCGATGTAATCCCTCGATTTTTCCGGATTGAGGAACTGGGATTCATGGGCCGAGAGCGCTGCGATCCACTGCTCAAAGTGATCCGATATGTCCACCACGAAATGCGGGTAGACGCCCGGGGGCAGGAAATAGTGGAAAATGCGGGTGACCAGGTGACGCTCTCCCTCGATTTGAACCTTCCTGAGTGACGCCAGGTTGGCGGCGTTGACAGCGATCACGCCGGCCGCGACATGGTCCGGGTGGGACTGGCGACGACCGTGACCGATATGGGGGTAGGGGGCAAGGATGATCCTGGGCCGGGTCTGTCGAATGACTGTCGCCAGGGCCAGACGTTTGTCATAGCTGTCCTCGAGACGCGTGTCACCCCAATCGAATGTCTTGACGATATCAGCCCCGATAACTTTTGCGGCGGCATGGAGTTCATGCTTGCGAATTTCGGCGGTGCCGCCCGTTCCCATTTCCCCCTGTGTGAGAATGACGATGCCGCACTTTCGGCCTCGTTTTACCTGGTCGATCAGCACGCCGCCGGTGCCGACCTCGATATCGTCGGGGTGTGCCCCGATCGAGAGTATGTCGTACGTTGTATCAGCCATATGATCAGCGCAGAAATAAAAAAAGGCCCGAAAGCACTGTCAAGCCTTCGGGCCATAATAGCCTGTCTAATTTCAGTCGCCGAAATTGTTCGAATGGAAAATCAGCATCTGCTTGATAAGCTCATAGACGTATTGATTGTCAGTTGCCGGTTTTCCGTCATACCCGTTGTAGCGATACACATCAGGCTGGTAACTGTTGTTCTGCAGGGTCTGGATCCACGACTCGGTCATCTCGTGATAACCCCATTTCGCCTGCGGCGATGTGCCGATCCATATGTTCACGTTGTCCAGGGGGCCCGCCCCGGCGTCACCCAGCAGCGTCTCGAGGTCGTTTGCCATCCACCGGTCCCAGATATTGTAGGGACCTTCGTAGACCGCGCCGGAGCCGTCGAACGGCAGGTGAAAATCCCAATCGCCCATGTCAGCCTTGACAACGTCCTCGATCAACGTGGTGCTATCCGGTATCTGATCCCGCGTCAGGATATTGACTATCCTCTTTATCCCGAACAGGATTTGGTACGTGCAAGCGGTATCATTGGGCGAAAACGCCAGCGCTCCGCCGATAAACAGGCGCGAGACAGGCCAGGCGGCGGATGTGTCATACGCCTTAAAATTGGCCGGGCTGAGTCCCTGTTCAGCGAGGGCATCATCGAACAAGTCGATCAATCCCCGGTTGCCGTTGAAACCGCCGTCGAAATCGAGCGGACCATCGGCGACAGCGATGGACGTGTAAGTGCCAGGATGCTTCAGCACGGCGCGGAATGCGCCGTAAGCACCCATGCCGATTCCACCGATGCCACGTTTCGACGGAGAATCGATCGTGGCCGCTGTGCGGGAATTGAGATAGGCAACGAGACCGTACTCACTGGTGTCGGCAATGATGTCATCGTAGAATCCCGCCGGATAGCTGTTTCCAAAGAAGTAGCCGCCGAAAACGCGGTCATTGCCAAGACACGCGATGACCATCGGCTGAATCACGCCCTCTTCGGTCAATTCCTCGACTATCTGCAAGAGCCCGTGATCGAAATAGAAATACTTGTCGGCATCCTGCGGCGGAAGCAGTACCAAAAGCGGTACCTTCTTGCCTTCTCCCAGCGGAGCCGGCATGGCCACCTTGGGAATGTAGGCCGCAATTTCCTGAATGTCGTTCTCGTTACGAATCTGCATCAAGAGTTGCGGTGAATACGTCGTATCGGGGCTCGGCGGCGAGAATGCGTGATTGAGCAGCGGCGAAATCTGCCACCTTTCAACCGCGTACTCCGTTGGCGTGTCCGGGACGTTGGTCCCCCGGTCGCTGCAGCCGGCGCCCACCAGCAGTGCCGTGAGAATCAGCAAAAGCCCTATAGGTATATATTTCTGCATGTCTCGTGTCTCCTAAAACCGGTACGTGACGGATAGCACCGTCTCATACGCGGCGGCGTTATACGTCCCCGGGAAGTTGTCATCGATGCCATCGTTATTCGGATCGACCACGCCGGTGACGGTCAAGTCGTCCGGATAGTAGTAGTAGCTGGTGATGAGTCCAATATCCCACTGATTGACACTCGCGAGGATCCCGCCGTTGAACCCGTACTTGTCACCCGGGTCGACAAACAACGGCGTAATTTCTTTTGTATCGCGAGTCGGGCTCTGGTCGAAAGACACGCCGCCGACAAAACTGATATAGTGAGTTGCCCGATAATCGGCGCCCAGCGCTACCTTGCCGGTGTTCTTCCAATCGGTCGCGTATGTCAGGTTGCTCGTGAAGAAGTCTGTCACCGTCTGGTCCTGCTCGGCCGGTACCGGAATTCCTCTAAAGTTCGAATAGGTAAACTCAAAACCGTCGAAGCTCGACCAGAGGGTATATTCGGCATCCAGTGCGACTCTGAGTTTTTCGCTTGCCTGGTAGGCGAAGCCGACACCGAACGACGCGGGCAATTTCAATTTCGTTTCATAGTCAGCATCGATTCCAACCGCCTGACCATCGGAGAAAAGATACTCGACCGTGCCGGCGAGGTACCGATCCGGGTTGCCGTCGCTGATCGCGAAGTCATTCTTCGGCATGATATATGTCAGGTTGGAGGTGCCGCTTACGGTGATCTCAAAAGGCACACTGCCGGTGAGAGCCATATTGAGCTTGTCGTTGATTTTCCAGAGCAGACCGGCCTTGAAGCCGAAGCCCCACCCGCTGCCGTCGTTGGTTACCAGTTCGGGGACCTTATCGTACGGGCGGTCGTTCAGCGGCGAATCCATGGGGTTGTCGCGCAGGGTGAGATTCTTGAGCAGCAAGTCGCCACGCAGCACCTGCAATCCGACGCCGATGGAAAGCTCGTCCTGGACGAATTCGCGCGCCGCCGTTAACTGGAATGCGACCACATCAAGATCGTTCTTGATTTGATCGGCGGGAATTTTGTGGTATATGGAGTCATTGTATGCCAGCAGGGGTTCAAAGACCGTCCATTGGAGGCGATTATCGAACGGCTGATAGCCCGACAGGCCAAACACCGTCTCGCCCCAGAGGGGGACCCTGATCAGGAATCCTGCCGATGGCATGTAGTTGATCTGGTGCTGGTTGTACAGCGTCAGGTCGTTATAGACTCCGGTTTCGTATGTATTTCCGAAGTCATCGGTGTACCGGTAGTCCGGCGTCAGTTCGTTGCGGAAATGCGTGAAACCGTTGGATGTACCCATTTGATTGTCGTAGATGAAGGCATAACCGGCCGGGTTATAATACGCGGCTGTCCAATCATCCGCGATGGCCCGAAATGCCCCCGCCATTCCACGAGCTCTGGTGCCGATGCCGGTGTTCTCGAACCCGCTGGCAAGTAGACCGGGGGAAAGAAATCCAAACAGGAGAATAACACTGGCGATAATTCTAATGATCCCCATCCTCGTCTCCATGAAATAGTAAATGAAAAGCTGATTTTTCAAAGCATCCTATGCGGCGTCGCTGAGAGGCTATCCCACAACCCAGACCAGCACACCTGACCTCAAAAATGTTCTCGCGCAAAGTCGCCAATCAGACGACGTTCCAACAAAGCAGTTGTGCAAATTACAACACCGACCCCACCTTGTCAAGGGCCAAACCTCTTTTTTGGCGTCTCTAAGCGTCCAATAAGCCTCTGTCTATTGGCAACTTAGCACGCACTATTCCAGTGACGAATCAGCGCTGTCTTTGTTGAACGTAGATTCTCCGACCGCCCATGAAAACTTAAACAAACTCAATCCGGTTGACCGGTTTGCAGTTACGCGAGACGGGTTCCGCTCACACGCGACTTTCCCCCGGCAGCCGTGGAGATTTCCCGGGCTGCAATCACACGTCGGAAAATTTGTTCGTCGTCGTCGGGACTGTTTTTCTGACTCAGGTCTTTGGTCTCTCCTCATCGCTCTCCGATGATGTGAGGCACTCCTTTGTAAATCACCGACTTGTGAGTATGCATCATCATTGGCACCGGCATTGCTTTTCGCTCTCACGAGAAAAAGTCTGAATATGTTCGCAGGACGCGGACAACACAGTTCACACAGGAAGGTGAAAGATGCGAAAACTCATTTTGATGGCGGTTATTGTCATCATACTGGTTTCGCTGAACTGGTTTCGAGAGGTATTCGCTCAGGATCTCCAGAACCTCAGCGATCTGGAAAAACAGGCGCTCAAAGAAAAGTATCAACAGCAGATTCTCAACGGCAGTCAGGTTGAGTCTTACAAGACGGCACCGATATTCGATTCGACCGCTTCTCCCTCCACTCCGGCAGCGCCCGATACCGATGCCGACCAAACACGTCAGCCGGCAGTATCCACCGTCACCCCGCGCACCGGCTCTGATATGTCGAGTTTCTCCGACCTCGAGCCGTTCGGCAGGAACCTCTTCCGCGCTCCAAAAGGAGAGGTCGTGCCGCCCAACGACATTGCCTCATCCGATGATTACATCCTCGGCCCGGGTGATAACGTTATCATCTATCTCTGGGGTCGAGTGGAGCAGGAATACAACCTCACTCTCGATCGTGAAGGGAAGGTGTTCATTCCCAAGGTTGGTGAAGTCACCGCGTGGGGCATGACACTCGAGTCGTTTCGGGAGCAGTCGCGACGAAAACTGTCCAGTGTTTACAGCGACTTTGATCTCACGGTTTCGCTTGGCAAAATCCGCTCCATCAGAATTTACCTGACCGGCGAGGTCAACCGACCGGGCGCCTATACCGTGTCGTCGCTGACATCCCTGTTCAACTCACTGTACCTTGCCGGCGGACCGTCGGACAACGGTACCATGCGGAATATCAAGCTGATGCGAAACGGCAAAGCGGTGGCGGCGGTCGATCTCTACGATTTTCTTCTGCGCGGCGATAATTCGCTCGATGTCAAGCTGGAATCGGGCGATGCCATTTTCGTGCCGGTCACCGGGCCGCGGGCCGCTATCCGCGGTCAGGTCAAACGCCCGGCCATTTATGAATTGAAAGACGGCGAGCGGATGTGCGACCTGTTGAACCTGGCCGGCGGTGCGACCGCTTCAGCCTATCTCGACCGCGTGATGCTCGAGCGGATATCCGCCGAAAGTGAATGGGAAGTAGTCGACCTTAATCTCAGTCAAGGTTTACCCGAAGACTCGGGCAATGTCCTGCTGGCGGACGGCGACCGGATTACCGTCTACTCGATTTTCGACTTCAAGAAAAACATGGTGGCGGTCTACGGGTATGTCAAACACCCGGGGTACTACGAGCGGAATGACTCGACCCGCATCTCATCGCTTATCGGGCGGGCGCAACTCCAACCCTACGACGTCTATTATGACCGAGCCAACCTGTTCCGCCGGTATTCCGACTATCGCATGGAAGTCATACCCGTCAATATCGAGAAGGCGCTCGCCGGTGACGTGAGCCAGGATTTGCTCCTGCAGGACCGTGACTCACTGCACGTGTACTCGGTGCACGATGTAACGTGGGACAAGTACGTGTCGATTGCCGGCGAAGTGAAAAGTCCCGGCACATATCCGCTGTATGAAAACATGACGGCTCGGGATCTCATATTTCTCGCCGGTTCCTATAACCGGTCGGCGTCTCGCCTTCAGGCGGAACTGGCCCATGTCGATTCGCTCGGCGACGTCTCTCTCGAGTACGTATCGCTTACCGATTCTGCACTGGCCACAACCTATCTCAGCGAAGATGACCGGGTGTTCATCCGTCAGATTCCCGAATGGCAACTTCATCGCACGGTGACTCTCAAGGGAAAAGTCAAGTATCCCGGGGAGTATGTATTGAGCAGCCGGAATGAAACCCTGTACGAGCTGTTGCAGCGGGCCGGGGGATTTGCGCAGAACGCGTTTCCGCAGGGGCTTGTTTTCGAACGAGAGACAATCGGTAACAACCTGGAGCGCCAGCGCGTACCGCAACTTGTCGAAAAATCCAGCCCGATCATTCAGGATTCAACCGGAAACCTCATGCGTCAGATGCTCTTCGATTACGAACCGCAATCGGTCAATCGGATTATTATCGACATGGACGGTATCCTGACCACGCACGGAAGAAATGGCGATATCCTGCTCGAGCCCGGCGACCGCATCTTTGTGCCAGCGGTTCCGTCCGGGGTCACCATCCTCGGAGCGGTCGGCGCCAACGGAACAATCAAGTATACCGACAGAAACAGTGTGAAAGATTATATCGAACGCGCGGGTGATTTTACGCCGCAGGCCGACGAAAAAGGCACACGCCTTATCCGCGCCAACGGCGAGGTTATATCCGGCAAACACGCTCTCGGCAAGAAAGTGGAGCTGGGCGATGTCATCGTGGTGCCGACCAAGATCAAGAGAGAGCATGATTGGGGCAAGACCCTGACCACCGTTCTGACGGCGACCACGAGCGTGCTGACCACGGTACTGATTATCGACAAGTTGTAGATCTACAAGTAAGCGATTGCCTCTCGCTTTTTCTCACCTTCCTCGGGCGCCGGAGCCTCATCATGGCTCCGGCGCCATTTTTTTTGGCCAGAAATATTATCCCACTCGTGAGGAAAACACTGCCCGCCGGAGCCCACATGTCGCCCATGTGAGTCGGTCACATCACTCACGTATGGCGGGCATGGCCTTGTTTCGCATGATGTTACGAGGGGTGTTCAGATTTGAGACAGTTCGGCACTCGCCTTGCAATACCGATCGTGTAAACCGGACTTTGACCCATGGAAGGGTATGAAGAAGTCACACACTCGCATAACAGACACTGCTCTGACAACGCGCACGAGCCGCCACGCCGCCGCTCGTATTCACCTGCTGTCGATTCTTCCCGGTCACAACCAATCACCAGTGAATCCCGAAAGTTCGCAACGGATCGTCCCAGGCGGAGGATGCGAAGCGGTCGGTCGAGTTCAGCATTGAGAATGTGAGGTAATGGTCATGAGCAGATCAACGCTGATTGATGTCGAGACGGCGGACAGTTTGAGCGCGACAATCGCGCGCAAGGTCGCCGTGCCGCAGGAAATGGTGTTGCCGTTTACCGATTACACCGATATCCTGACCGAATTGTTTTCCCTGACGACCACGGTCGAAAACCGTGTGATAGCGGCCGGCTGTGTATCGCCCGATGTTGAGATCGCGGCCGACCGGGCGCAGTCCGACATCGTTCTCGCACAGGGACCATCACCGTTCTCAGGCGACCCCGACTCAGCTATCGCTGAAGTAACAACGGGCCGCGAGATTATCTACGTTGCCAACCCCAACCGGATAACCGGTGCCAACCTTGGACTAACTGATCTCGAGTTGCTGGCCCGCGCCATTCCCGAGGGCACGCTCATTGTCGATGAACAATATTTCGATTTTTACGGGATAACCGCGCTTCCGCTCATCGAAAAACTCGCCAATGTTGTCGCGATCCGTTCGCTGACCACGTCGTTCGGCATCAGCTCCGACGAATCCGGCTACGTGATCGCCTCGCCGACGCGGATTGACACATTGCGGGAAGGGTTTCCGTGGAACCGGATTTCCTCGACTCTGCACAAAGTTCTATCGACGACGCTCTCCAATCGTGATGCACTCGCGATGCGCCTGAAGACATTTGCGGACGAGGCGCTTCGCCTGGCCGGAGCCCTGACAAAACTCGGTGTGCAGACTCGTATCAGCGCCACCGACTTCATACTCATCCGGGTGGCCGATCCGGCGCGTGTGACGAATAACCTGGCGCTGGCTCAAATCCACACCGACAACCTGTCGGGGGTGCCCGAACTGGGAAACTATATCCGCTACCGGTTGCAGTCGGTCAACGCGAATACCGCTCTGCTGAGGGCTTTTGAACGCATGCCGTCGGAATACTACAAAACCACCGGACTTGACCGACGCATCGTACGGCTGACCCGGGCCAAAGAAGATCGGCCCACGACGGTAACCGATCGCTTCAACATGACGAGGGATGCCGGCGACCGTTTAGCCGGCGACCGAAAATAGGCTATACGAGTATGAGACCGACTAAACACCATAGAGGAGACAGGTGACCACGCATCAGGAGCCACAGTCCCTGAGCGAGCGAACAGCTAATCACCCGGCATAACTATGAGCAGATTCACACGAAAAGCCATTCTTGCGATTTCCGGGCAGGCCGGAACGATCATCGTTTCGGTGATCGCGCTGCGCGCGGTCCTGGATGCATTCGGCTATTCGGAGCGATGGATTGTAGAGGCGCTCGGTGTGATTGTCCTGGTGCGCATGGGCTACTATCTCACGCGCGGTCCCCGACCGCTTCTTACTTCGTATGTCATCCGAAAAAGGATCTGGCGGCTGGTAGTGGACGAAACCAAGATCACGATGGGGTTCATTGCGATGATATTCCTGATGGACTGGCCGTTGAGCCATCTGCCCGTTGCCGTTTTTGCGGGTGTCAATCTGGTGGGACAGGCGCTGATCCTTCTGTTCTGGTCACGTGTGTTCAAGAAGCTCGCTCACCATATGCATCGTTCGGAAAACCGCATGTTCGAGCGGCGCGTGGTCATCATCGGTACCGGCGAGCGCGCCAAACAGGTAGCTGATATGATCGTGGAATCTCCCGAACTCGAGACCAAGCTGGTTGGTTTTCTCGATTTTCATCGCCCCGGTCTCTGGCGGTATCGCGACATTCCCCTGCTGGGACGTCCGCGAGGCCTGAGAAAAATCATTGCCGACAGCCAGGTCGATGCGGTGTTTATCGCGGTGGAGCCGGAGGAATTGCCGCGCACAAGGGAAGTGTTTGCGATCGCCGAAGAAATGGGTGTGCCGGTCTGCCTGATGCCGAACATCTATGAACCACGGGTGTCGACGGTGCGGCCGATGTATATCAACGGCCTGCCGGCGCTGGTATATCGCGCGGTGCCCGATCACCAGGTGTGGCTTACCCTAAAAAGTACTGTCGATCGTATCGGGGCGGCCGTGGGCATACTCCTCACAGCGCCGATCATGCTGGTAACGGCTATCCTGATCAAGCTCGACAGCCACGGTCCGATCCTGTACAGCCAGACGCGTTGCGGGCTTAACGGTAAACCCTTCAAGCTGTATAAATTCCGCACGATGCATAACGGCGCCGACGACAGGAAAATAGATCTGCTTCACAAGAATGAAATGTCGGGACCGGTCTTCAAGATCAAAGAGGATCCCCGGGTCACCGGAATCGGCCGCACGTTACGCAAGTTCTCTATCGACGAACTCCCCCAGTTTTTCAATGTGTTCAAAGGCGAAATGTCGCTCGTAGGGCCGCGTCCGCCGCTGCCGCACGAGGCTTCCGGCTTCGAACCCTGGCAACGTCGCAAGCTCTCAGTCAAACCGGGCGTCACCTGTCTCTGGCAGGTCAACGGCCGCAATCGTATCGACTTCGATGACTGGATGAAACTGGATCTGCAGTATATAGATAACTGGTCGCTATGGCTCGATGCCCGGATTATCGCCCGAACTTTCCCGACGGTCATGAAGGGAACAGGAGTGTAATGACCATGCCGCACTCAGACCACATCCCTGATCACGATCCGGTTGAACCGTCCGGAAAATCAGACCGATCATTGATGTGGAAGATATTTCTGGCGATCATCTTTTTCGTCCTGTCGTCAGTGACCGCGTTCGCCGGGGTACTCCCCGTGGGCCAGCACGAATACGAATTTCTCTACGACCGGTTCGAGCATCTCGATGCGTCAATAGTCAGCACGTATGATTACCAACTCGGACCCTACCGTTTCGACAACCAGGATGTTTTCCTCGGGCCGTTCGAGCCTTACCGGGCGATTGAATCAAATTCCCTTATGCTGTTTTCGTTCCTGACCGAGGACTTTCGGTCGATCAAGCGGGCGCCTTCGGCTGGTTATGAATCGTTTCGCGGCGGCGCGCTCGGAAGGCCGCTGAAGAATGTGTTCATATATGCGAAATTTGTGCTGGACGAGCAACGCGCCGAGGATCCCGATTACACCGGGAAGAAATGGCGCGGACTCGCCGGCGATGTTGAAGAAGCGTTTGTCAATTACAGTTCCGACAAGTTCACGCTCACCGTGGGGCGGTTCGGCTCTTTCTGGGGTCCGCGCAATTCACTCGCGCTGTCGTATACGGAGCCACTCGATGGTTTCGGCTACAGCTTTCGGTGGGGCAAGCTGGTGATTTCGTACCGGCTGGCTCGGCTCGACGGCCTCAACCCGGACCGGGACAGTGTCGAGCAGTTCGAAAACAGGTATTTCGCCGGTCACCGGTTCGATTTTCACTTCAGCCCGCGAATCCGCGTGGGATTGTTCGAGACGGTGATATACGGCGGCCCCGGCCGGCAGATCGAACTGGCGTACTTGAATCCGCTGATCTTCTTCCACGGTTCGCAGTTAAATGACGGCGCCGATGACAACACCATGGTCGGATTCGATTTCTCGGTCAAGCCGATATCCGGAATAAAACTATACGGTCAGGTGCTCATCGACGACTACCAGGTGGATAACGAATCAGCAAGTGATAACGAACCTTCCGAGCTCGGATATATTTTCGGCGGTTATTTCGCGAATGTGGTGTCCTCGCTGGATGTCAAAACCGAATACACTCGTGTCAACAACTGGACTTTCAATCAGGTGCTGGAGCGCAATCGATATCTGATCCACGACAAACCGATTGGTGGAGCACTCGGTAACGATTATGATCTGGCAACTCTGTCGGTATTTCGCTGGCTTTCTGAAACCGGCGCCCTTACAGCCGGCATCGGCTATCTCCGGCGGGGCGAAGGCAGTGTTACCGCCGAATGGACCGAGCCCTGGCTGGCGGCGTCTGAGGACTATTCCGAGAATTTCCCGACCGGAATCGTGGAAAAAACCGCAACTTTCTCGGTCGGATACAGGGGCTTCATCCTCCACAATTTCTTCGTGAACGTCAACACCGGCGCAAAAAGGGTGCTGAACTATGACAATGTCGCCGGAGACAATCGAACCCTGCCGTATTTCAATCTCGTGCTTTCGGGTTTTGTGTCTGTTCCGGTCGGTCTCGATTAGTTTCGCCGGCCAATATCCCGGCTTCTAAATCCTTCAAACTTTTTGGCATATTGGCCTGTTGTAACAACAAACAGGACCTCGATTTCAACACAAGACAAGGGAACAGCATGGAGAATTCGACGACCGATAAGCATAAATATACAAACCACTTAATCCACGAGAGTTCGCCCTACCTTCTCTCGCACGCCCACAACCCGGTCGAATGGTATCCATGGGGGGAACGGGCGCTGGCCAAAGCCCGCGAGCTGGACCGGCCGATATTTTTGTCGATCGGGTATGCCTCCTGCCACTGGTGCCATGTCATGGAGCGGGAGTCGTTCGAAAATGAAGAAATCGCGGATTTGATGAACAAGAATTTCGTGTCGATAAAGGTCGACCGCGAACAACGGCCGGATCTGGATCATATCTATATGGCCTTCACGACCGCCATGACAGGCAGCGGCGGCTGGCCGATGTCGGTCTTTCTCACCCCGGAGTTGAAACCGTTCTTTGCCGGCACCTACTTTCCGCCCGAGGATCATTTCGGCCGGCCCGGGTTCAAGAAGGTCCTGGCCGAGATCGCCAGCGCCTATGCCGAAAACAGAGAGCAGATTGTCACCTCATCGCACGATATTTTCGGCACGGTCGCGGCGTATCTCAAACACAGCCTCTCCGAGACAAAACTCACGCGGGAAGTGACAGGCCGAGCCGCCTCGGGACTGATGAGAGGCTTCGACAGCGCGTATGGCGGTTTCGGTAATGAGCCGAAATTCCCGCATTCGCAGGAACTGTCGCTGTTTCTCCGGTTCGGTCGGGAGACCGGCGATTTGTCTTACCTCCAGGCGGCCGAAAAATCCTTGACTGCCATGGCCAACGGCGGGATTCGCGATCAACTCGGCGGCGGCTTTGCCAGGTATTCGGTTGACCGCCGATGGATCGTGCCGCATTTCGAGAAGATGCTTTATGACAACGCCCTGCTTGTCAACGTGTATGTCGAGGCATGGCAAATCACCAAAAGTGACCTGTACAAAGACACGGTCGCAACCACCCTGGATTTCATTCTTCACGAGATGACCGACTCCTCCGGCGGGTTTTACTCCGCACTCGATGCTGACAGCGAGGGCGAAGAGGGCAAGTTCTATATCTGGACTGCTGATGAAATCCAGGATGTCCTCGGTGAAGATGCTCACCCGTTCATGGAGTACTATAACGTTTCCGATGAAGGCAATTTCGAGGGAAATAATATTCTCCACGTTAACGAACACTCCCGGCGAATCCGTGAGAGTTCTGATATCAAGGACTTCGACGGTTATCTGGTGCGCTGCCGCGGAAAATTGATGGAAGTTCGCTCAAAACGCGTGCGGCCCGACACCGATGACAAGATACTGACATCATGGAACGGCCTCGCACTGAGCGCCTTCTGTAAGGGATTTCAGATTACCGGCGACAGGCGATATCTTCAGGCGGCAACCAGGAACGCCGGTTTTGTTCGGGAGACCATGTTTGGTGACGGCAAGCTCACACATGCCTATCGGGACGGCGTGCATTCCGAGGGGCAATTCCTCGAGGATTATGCCTGCTATGTTCGCGGTCTGCTCGATTTGTATGAGAGTGACGAGTCACCTGATCGCATGCAGTGGCTGACATTTGCGCGTACCCTGGCCGATTCTGCGATGGAGCTCTTTCTCGATGACCGTGGCACGTTTTATCTGCGCGAGGACGGGCTCGATGATTTGATAGTGCGCCCGAAAGAGGAATCCGACAGTGCGACACCCGCCCCCGGATCGTACATGATCATGGATTTACTCAAATTGAATCGTTTGACTGGCGACCGCAAGTATCTCATGGCGGGCGAGCGGGCACTCAAGGCCATTTCCGGTCTGCTCGAACAACAACCGCAGAGTATGACCAGCGCCCTGTTTGCACTGGATTATTACCTTTCCGGCAAAATTGAAATAGTGGTAGTCGGTAAAGGGGAAACTCGTCGACAGATGCTCGAGTCGCTCTACTCGCAGTATATGCCGAACAAGGTCGTGGCGGTGAGCGACGACGGTTCCGATGATCTCCCCCTTTTTGAAGGACGTGAGCCCAAGGACGATATGGTGCATGCCTACGTTTGCGAAAACTCGACCTGCAAAATGCCGGCGACAACCGTTCATGAATTTGAACACCGCCTGGGCGAACTGCGGTAGCGGACCCGTTTTGGCCTGACCCGCATGTTTGTGGAGTCGCAGGTCTTTTCTCCCGTGTAGAAATTCCGTACATTGGCAGGCAAACGAAAGTTGACACCGTTACGGAGGATATATGCTGAGCGTGAAAATGAGCTGGGCCGGGGGCGTCCGCTTTGAGGGCACCGGCAGTTTTGGTCACAAGATAGTTACCGACGTCAAGAAAGAATCCGGCGGTGACGAATCCGGTTTCCGCGCGACCGAGCTTCTTCTGTTTGGTGTGGCGGCCTGCACCGGGGTCGACGTGGTCCGCATCATGAAAAAACAGCGACAGGAATTGACCGGACTCGAAATCGAGGTAATCGGCCACCAGGACGAGGAATATCCCAAGCCGTTTCATACTATGGAAGTAAAGTACACCTTCCGCGGGAAAGACCTGAACCCCCAGAAGGTGCAGCGGGCAATCGACCTCTCGGAAGAGAAATACTGTGTTGTGAGCCAGACGGTGAAATGCCCGGCCGAAGTCAAAACCAGTTTTGAACTGATCGAGGGCTGATTCTTTCTGGCCGGGACTCGAACATTTTACTCGCCCGCCCCGGGTTTCGATACTTCGCATTGTATGGCAATCAGTTAGCCGCGGTAAGTTTCCGACAGATTTTCTGAATCCTTTTGGCGCTCTGCGTATCTAACCCCTTAAATGATAAGCCAAAGCAAGGAGTTATGAGCATGTCCGACCAGTTACTGCACCGACTCGAATCCGATAAGCCGTTCGATACAGTGGTGGCGAATATAGAGAAGCAAGTGCCGGAGAATAAATTTCGGGTGCTGGCGGTGCACGATGTGCAGGAGACGCTGGCCGAGAAAGGGTTTACCCGGGAGCCGTTGAAAATTATCGAGGTCTGCAACGCCGGTTTTGCCGATACCGCCTTGCGTAGGAGCATCAATGTGGCGCTGTTTATGCCCTGCAAGTTCACGATATATCCCGAAAACGGCAAGACGATAGTCAATCTGGCGCGGCCGAGCATGATCGCGCAGATGATGCCGGATGCCGGTCTCGATGAACTCGCGGGACAGGTGGAAAAGCAACTGATAAAGGTGATGGAAGAGTCTGTCTAACGGCGGTAAACCGGCCTTTCGCGGCTCGGACCGAACCGATTCGGGTACAAAGATATGAAGCGCTTGATAAAAAAGGCTCCCCGGACCATTTTTTTCACCGTTGTGGGCGGGTTATTTGGATATGGCCTGTTTTGGCTGTATATTAGCCTTGGTTCAACGTGAGCCTTTATGTGTAACCCCTACTTCACGGTAAGCGTAGGGGCAATAACAGGGGCGGTCATG
This sequence comes from uncultured Ignavibacteriales bacterium, assembly GCA_964396245.1. GTDB lineage: Bacteria > Zixibacteria > MSB-5A5 > GN15 > FEB-12 > CAYNEO01. Next base: position 48,483 of record CAYNEO010000005.1, on the reverse strand, counting down.
TCCCTGCCGGATTAGGAGTGATTGCAGATGCCGATATACGAATTCAAATGTGAAGAATGCGGCAATGAATTTGAGGAGCTGGTGCGAGGCGGCCAGGACAATTCAATCCAGTGCCCGCAATGCCGGTCGACCAGCACACGAAGATTGATTTCGATGTTTGCCGCTGCCGGAACATCATCGCCGGCCGGCCACGGAGGCAGCTCATGTTCGACATCGGGTTGTTCTACCAAGAGTTGCTATACCTGAGGATAATCTCCCTCGTTCGCGGTCGCGAACATCGAAACAGACATCGATCCTGATGGTAACGGGATCAGAACCGAAAACCGGACCGGATTACGGGCCCGGTTTTTTGTTGGGGGCGATGTAGGTCGGTGTTCCAACGCGCGGGTCGCGGGCAGCGACCTGAGCGGAGAAACCCGACATGTACCATACCTACAGTTTCTCTCTATACTTCGCATACCACGCGCGCCACGCTTCGACCGGTGACATGCCGGCGTACTCACTCTTGAAACGAGGGTCTTGCGGATAGTCGCCGCCGGTGATGGGGGTGACATTGGTGTTCTGGGCGGCAAGCATGAGGGCATAGAGTGTCTGCTCGAGAGCGAATCCTTTCGCGGTGGACAGACTTTTCATAAGCGGGGCTATCGCCGGTCGACCCATCATGCCGAGACGCTCGGAAGCAATGTACCATGTCGTGGGCTGGTCGAAATCGCCATAGTGGGAGACAAATGCGGAGTCGCCGAGCATGCTGATGAAAAACGATATCGAATCGACACCGGTTTGTCTGAGAGTAGCGGTGACGTCGTAACGGACTTTGGCGCGAAGGAATTCAATTTCGGCCCGAAGCCGGGCGACATAATCATCGGAGCCGCCCTGCGTGATGTTCGGCGCCTCGGTCAACTGCTCCTGAAGGTACTCGATCTGTTGATTGAGTGAGTCTATCTGGCGCTGGTTTTTGGCGATGGTCCGGGTGTAGGTGTCGACACTGTCAATTTCGCGGTCCGGACTCCAGGTCAGGTAGATCACTATCACCAGCACACCGATGATCACCAGTGTCGCAACCACGCTGAACGCTCTGCCGTTTTTCATCAACGTACCTCCCTTACGGTACATTCTATCCGGCATCGTGCCGATAGTCATATTGTATAACATCGGTAGAGATACATGCGTTCTTCCGGATTTGCCGGCGGTGATCACCTTGCACGGCGGCCGGTTAGTGGGGCGCAAAGTGAAAAATTGTACTAAAGTCGTCAATCTTTTTGTTGTCTTGCCGATCGGCTAAAAGTATAAAAGGGTAGCATGGAAGTGACTGACCAACTGCAATGGATAGAGCTATCACGCTCGGCACTCTACACCAATATTAATGCGCTGGCCGGATTTGCCGGCGGCCGCACAATCGCCGCATCGGTGAAAGCCAACGCCTACGGTCATGGACTGGCTCAGATAAGCTCGGTGCTCGAGATGCGACCGGAGGTCGGATACCTGACGGTGCATTCGCTGGAAGAAGCGATCACCTGTCGCAAGGCGGGCTGGACAAAAAAGATCATGGTGCTGGGGCCGATTGCGAACAGTCATCTCGACGCTGTGTTCGAGTATGATCTCGAGCCGGTTGTTTTCACCCGCGAGACGCTTACCGCTCTCGGTAAATTGACCAACAAATTCAAGCGCGGCGTGAACACCCATCTGAAACTGGAAACCGGCACCAACCGCCAGGGGATTTACGAAGACGAGATCAAGAAGTTCGCGGCGATATACCAGAAGTATCCGTACCTGAAAAAACCGTACGGGGCAGCAACACACTACGCGAATATCGAAGACACGACCAATCACGAATACGCGCAGTATCAGCTCGACCGGTTCAATTCGATGGTGGCGGAAATGACCCGGCAGAAAATCAAACCGACCATCCGCCACACGGCCAGTTCGGCAGCGCTGATTTTGTTCGAGGAAACGCGGTTCGACCTGGTGCGTCCGGGTATCGCCGTGTACGGACACTGGCCGTCGAAAGAAACCTACCTGTCGCACCGACTTGGCGGCGGAAAGAACAACACGTTTACACCGGTTCTTCAGTGGCGGACAAAGATCACGCAATTGAAAACGGTGCCGCCCGATAGCTTTGTCGGATACGGGTGTACGTATCGGACCACAAGCCGGGCGAAACTCGCGGTGCTTCCGGTGGGATACTACGACGGTTACAGCCGGGCCTTGTCGAACCGGGCATACGTGCTGATACGGGGTAAGCGGGCGCCGGTGCGCGGCCGGATCTGTATGAACCTGATGATGGTGGATGTCACCGATATAAAAGGAGTGAAAACGGGCGACACGGCCACGCTGATCGGGCGCGACGGCAACGAGATGCTGTCGGCGGAACAACTGGCGGACTGGGCCGGGACGATAAATTACGAGATACTTGCCCGGCTATCGCCGATGACCGAGCGAATTATTGTTGAATAAGCCGCGATTTTCCATAATCTCCTTAATAACAGCCGGTTAAACGGTCTGACGGCGAAAAGAAACCATCCGGGTCGGAAATTAGTCTTGACAGATTTTGAGCGTCAAAGTAAATTCTTGTGAAGCTTTTCACATGTATCGGGGTATAGTATTACATGACTTATAGGTGTTTTTGATGGCCCAGCAACTGGGAATATTGGGTAAGAAACGAATCTCGGAATCGACGATTCATCGATTGTCGCTGTATTTCCGGGCGCTTTCGCTTCTGGAAAAGGAGAACTACGAGACCGTTTCATCGAAGGAACTCGCCAAGCGGGAGAAACTTACGCCCGCTCAGGTGAGAAAGGACCTGTCGTTCTTCGGCACCTTCGGCACCCGCGGCTTGGGATACCCGGTCAGCGAGCTGAAAAACCAGATCGCCTCAATACTGGGTATCGACCGTGTCTGGCGGGTGGCATTGATCGGGGTCGGGAATATCGGCTCGGCGCTGGTCAGCTACAAGGAATTCGCGCGGCAGGGATTTCACATTGTTAAGCTGTTCGACAACGATCAGCGCAAAATCGGATCCAACCACAAAGGGATCATTATCGCCGATATCAACCATATCGAGCGCGAACTGCGCGAGGCGAATATCGAGATGGTTATCCTGGCGGTGCCGGCGACGGTGGCACAGTATATCGTCGACGATGTCGTCAGGGCGGGAATCAAGGCAATCCTCAACTTTGCACCGGTCAATCTACGCGTTCCCAACGATGTCTATCTGCGCAACGAGAACATGGCCATGGAGCTGGAATATCTCTCGTTTGCGATTCAGAATAATCACACGCCGAAACGGGCGAAGTGATTGGAAAATACCCATTCAGGGATGGATGGGTTAGTAACCTCTTTTAAGCATCCTCTGTTAACACGGATGGTTCGTCGCGTGCGAACCATCCGGTTTTTGTTGGCCCCAATGCCGGATGTCCGTCTTGACCGACACGAGCGCGCGGCATATCTTGCGGGCCATATAGTTGGCGACGCGGTATAATGAAGTAATGAACGGCATCAATTTCCATTCGATAGTACGGACCACGCGATTTCTGACCATTGTGACTGTCGGCCTGATACTCGTTTCCACCGGAGCGGTTTGGGCCGCGGACGGTTTTTCGGTGCAGAGGCGGATTGTGGATCAAATCCGCGAAGGTAAGCCGATCGTCGTTCAAGTCATCGTCTGCCTTGCTGACAACCGGTACCAGGGAATTGCGCCACTCTCCCCCGAACTGGGCAACGGACAAATGCCTTCGACCAACCTTTACTGGGGAGCGAAGTACGGCGTGAAAACATTTCTGACTGGAGAAGCCGGGTGGGAGGTGGTGGATACGCCAAAGGTTATCAGGCCGGGGATGCTGAAGTCGGTTGTGCTGAAAAAACGGTTCCCGCGCGGACTGTTCAGCGGAGTCGATGTCTACCTGGTTGCGGAAGCATGGGATGGCGAAGCGATTAAGGCGGCCACGAAACGATTCCTGGCCATTGCCGCCGGCGACTCGGTGACAACCGTGGCGGTCAAAAAAGACGGCAAAACGATCAGGCTGCCGGCCGGTGGTGCGGCCGATATTGTGGCGTATGTCGGGCATAACGGCCTGATGGATTTCACGCTGGACAGCCTTCCCGTACAAAACCCCGACGCTCTTCCCCGAAGCGCCATCGTTCTCGCCAACGCGACAAAACCGTATTTCCAAAAATATATGGCGGCCACGGGCGCCCATGTGCTCCTGTGGACAACCGGAGTCATCTCGCCCGGAGCGTTTACCCTCGAGGCTGCGGTAGAGAGCTGCGTTCGAGGCGACAATTTCCGGGAGGTGCTCGACAACGTAGCCGAGACATACAGCAAATACGAGGACTGCAGCATCAAGGCCGCCCGCAGCCTGTTCGAGGTCGAGCACTGAATAGATCACAATAACACCAACGCTCCTTTATATATACTCTCCGCAATCCTTCAGATTTCGTCCGGATGTATGGGGGAATTCCCACTGTACCCGCATTAGCCCTACAGGAATTCGTCGGCGAATTCTGACTATCTGTCAATAGATCAGTCAATTACCCGACGGCATGCTCTTTGTTATGTGTTTCATGGAAGGTGCGCTTATTTGATTTGAAGGGAGTATCCATGAAAGCATTCAGAATAGCGGCCATTGTAGCGATCGCGCTGCTGGTACTCATCGGGCTGCTGTGGGCCAATGAGGGGCAGGAAAGAGACAAAGACAACGCTACAGTGACAGTGGACTCGGATCCATTTTTCGCGCCGCAAAACACCTGTGAACTTCTCGGGCATACCCGGGACTTGTGGTACGACGCGGCCCTGAAGGGCGAGGACAAGGAGGTCGAGCGGTATTATGCCGAGATCGAACGGATTCTGGACCGCGATATAAAGGCCGGACGAGTATTAATCAAACTGCTCGTTCAGCAGTCGACGGTCAAGGACGCGCCGTCGGGACCGGAAGGTGAGAATCTGGTCGACGAAGAAGCTCTGGCAGATTTACCCAAGGCGGACCGTCAGCTGGTTCGGGAACTGCACAACATTTTGACGGCCAAGGAATCATTGGCGAAATCGGTTGGAGATACGGGCGCGTTCAGCAACAAATACCGCCTGCTTGGAGATTACATCCAATTATTGCGCAAAGAACTCGACATGCCGCGGCTGCAGTATGCTCTTGATAAGGTGAAGTGAGAAAGTGGCCAACCCGGAAACGGGTTGCCTGTTCCCCATCTCGTCTGAACCCTTCGCCATGACCGCCGCCAGCTCCCAGGCGGCGGTCCCTTTTTTGGCTTCGATTGAATGAGCAGTAAGGGCTACTTGCTTCGCAATTCCTTCTTGAGATACTGACCGGTGAACGAGCCGGACATCTCGGCGACTTGTTCCGGAGTCCCCACGGCGATTATCCGCCCGCCGTCATCGCCTCCCTCCGGACCGATATCGATAATCCAATCGGCGGTCTTGACGACATCGAGATTGTGCTCGATGACCACCACGGTATTACCGCGGTCGACCAGCTCATTGAGTACTTTTAGAAGCATCCGGATATCCTCGAAATGAAGACCTGTCGTGGGCTCATCGAGGATATAAAACGTGCGGCCGGTCGCCACCTTGGAGAGTTCCGTGGCCAGCTTGACCCGCTGGGCCTCGCCTCCGGAGAGAGTCGTTGCCTGTTGACCGAGACGGATATACCCGAGGCCGACTTCCATGAGAGTCAGGAGCTTCTTCTTGATTCGCGGAATGTTCTCGAAGAACTTGAGCGCTTCCTCGACGGTCATGTTCAGAACATCAGCGATGGATTTTCCCTTAAACGTTACTTCGAGCGTCTCGCGATTGTATCTCTTGCCTTTGCACACATCGCAAGTGACATAGACATCCGGCAGGAAGTGCATTTCGATCTTGTTGACACCGTCGCCCTCGCAGGCTTCGCACCGACCGCCCTTGACATTGAACGAGAACCGTCCGGGAGCATACCCGCGGGCTTTCGACTCCGGCAGACTGGCATAGAGGTCCCGTATATAGGTGAACACCCCGGTGTAGGTGGCCGGGTTTGAGCGGGGTGTCCGCCCGATAGGAGACTGGTCGATATCGATGACTTTGTCGATATGCTCGAGGCCCTCAATTTTCTCGTAATCGAGAGGCATCGCCCGGCTGTTGTAGAAGTGGCGGGCGAGAATCCGATAGAGGGTTTCGTTGACCAGGGTTGACTTGCCGGACCCTGAGACACCGGTGACACAGACAAGCACTCCCAGTGGGAATTCAACATCGACGGCCTTTAAGTTATTGCCACTAGCTTTCTTAAGTTTTACTATATTACCGTTGAACGTTCTGCGTTCATCGGGGGTATCAATCCTGCGCTTATTTGCTAAGTATTGACCGGTTATTGAGTTGCGATTGCGTTTGATAGCTGTCGGGGTACCCTCGGCCACGATTTTGCCGCCATGGACACCGGCGCCCGGTCCAAGGTCGAGCACATGGTCGGCAGTCTCAATAGTCTCACGGTCGTGCTCCACCACAAGGACAGTGTTTCCAATGTCGCGTAATTCTGTTAATGTATTGAGCAATCGACGGTTATCCCTCTGGTGCAGACCGATCGAAGGTTCGTCGAGGATGTATAGCACACCCACCAATCGCGAGCCTATCTGTGTCGCCAGGCGGATTCGCTGAGCCTCCCCACCGGACAAGGTCGCCGCGGCGCGGTTGAGAGTTAGGTAATCAAGACCGACATCACTGAGGAACTGAAGCCTCTCCCCGATTTCCTTAAGTATTTGTTTAGCAATAACTTGCTGGCGCTTATTCAGGTTGATCGTGGAAAAGAACTCTTTCGCCTGCCTGATGGACATCTCGGTGACGCTGTCTATCGTCTCCCGGTCGATTATGACAGCAAGGGCTTCCGGTCTGAGCCTGCTTCCTTTGCAGGTCGGGCAGGGATTGATGGCCATGTAATTTTCGATCCACGAACGAACATCGCTGGACTGAGTTTGCCGGTAGCGCCGCTCGAGATGCGGGATGACACCCTCGAATTTCGATTGGTACACCCCGGAGCCTTTGGCTTTGCCGGAGAGATGTTCATACTCGAATGAGATCTCTTCCTTTCCCGAGCCGTGAAGGATGATATCTTGAATCTTTTCCGGCAGTTTGTTGAAGGGGGTCGAGAGCTTGAAGTTGTAGTGGCGGGCGACACCACGAAGCATATACCGGTACCAGTTCGACATCTCGGCTCCGCCCCAGGGTCTGATCGCGCCGCCACTGATTGACAGCGACGGATCGGGGATAACCAGCCGGGGATCGATTTCCATCACCTGTCCGAGACCGTCGCATGTGCGGCAGGCGCCATAAGGGGAGTTAAATGAAAACAATCGGGGCGAGAGTTCTTCGTAGCTGATATCGCAATCGAGGCAGGCGAACTTTTCCGAGTAGAGATAATCGGTGTTCTTGGCGTTAATCAGTACCGTGCCGTTCCCCATGCGAATGGCGGTCTCGATCGAATCCGTAAGGCGTCGCTTCGATCCTGACTTGATCACGAGTCTGTCGACCACTGCCTCGATCGTGTGCTTCTTCTTCTTGTCCAGTGCGACATCGCTGTCCGATTCTACGACCTCGTTGTCGACCCTCAGCCGCACGAATCCCTCACGTCGAGCCTCGTCGATGATGTCGCGGTGTTCACCCTTCTTGCCCTGCACGAGCGGCGCGAGGACCATGATGCGCGTGCCTTCCTCGAAGGTCATCACCGAATCGACAATCTGTTCGACCGTCTGCTGCGTGATTGGCTTGCCGCATTTGAGGCAGTGCTGGACGCCAACGCGGGCAAAGAGCAGGCGGAGGTAATCGTATATTTCGGTCACCGTGCCTACCGTCGATCGCGGATTTTTCGATGCGCCGCGCTGTTCAATCGAGATAGCCGGCGAGAGCCCCTCGATAAAATCGACATCCGGTTTCTCCATCAGCCCCAAAAACTGTCGGGCGTAGGCGGAAAGCGACTCGACATACCGTCGCTGTCCCTCGGCGTAAATCGTATCAAACGCCAGCGAGCTCTTCCCCGAGCCGGAAAGACCGGTGATGACAGTCAGCGTATTACGCGGGATAGTGACTTCGATATTCTTGAGATTATGTTCACGAGCCCCCTTGATGAAGAGGTTCTCTCTATTCTTCTTGTATCGTTTGCCGTTCTCAGTCATAGTTGTTTTGCGGGACCGGCGTCCGGTGCGGGTCCGATCGGCGGATACCCGTCCTGCTGTCAGTGTCTTAGACACCCTGTCCTCCTTTCGAAAAAGGCTAACCCGAAATATATACAATCGAGTCGCGCCCATAAAGGGGAAAAGCGGTTGTCGAATCACTTTTCACCGAGGCTGCGATAACGCTATCGAGCGCGTTCAAAGTAACAGAACGCATTTTGCCGCTTGAGGTTCGAAAAGCCTTGACAACCATTCGGGACTGCGTAAATTTGACCCCATGTCTCACGATGCGCATCAGAAATTCTACGACGAGCTGGCCCAGGAATGGGACCTCATGTTCACCTCCGAGGATCTGGAGCGTTTGCACAACCTCGTTGAGCGATTCAATGTCAAGCCGGGGATGGACATAGTCGATGTTGGCTGCGGCACCGGTATTCTATTCGACATTCTCCGTCGATTGGTCGGCGAGAAGGGAACCGTAACCGGCGTCGATTTTTCTATCCAGATGGCCCGTCAGGCCCACCGGAATTTCCCGTTTGCGAATGTAAACGTGGTGGACGCCGATGTTACGGCGCTGCCATTTCGTGACAATTCGTTCGACATGGCGGTGTCATTTTCGGCTTTTCCCCACTTCTCGGATAAGCAAAAGGCATTGAGCGAGATATTCCGGGTGCTAAAGCCCGGCGCCAAGCTCCACATCATTCACTTGCAGTCATCCAGAGAGCTGTCCGAGATTCATCACCGGATCGGCGGAGTTGTCGAGCGGGATGAGTTGCCTTCGGAGGACGCGATGCGGACGATGCTTCGGGGCAGCGGGTTCAGCGACGTAGTCGTTGATGATCATCCCGGCCTCTACCTGGCCACGGCGACTGCCAACAAATAATAACTGAAAATCCGGCTGTTGTGTCACCACAGACCCGATTCGTCACTCATTCAGCATTGTATCTGGCGCTGGCAGTCCTGCTTCCCATTGGATTCCATCTGCTCGGGGGACTCGGGCGGGTATTTTTGCCAATGCATTTTCCGGTGCTTCTGGCCGGCTTTCTGGTCGGTCCGGCATCCGGTTTCCTGGTCGGAATTCTCGCGCCGGGACTCTCGCACCTGCTCACCGGCATGCCCCCCAGCTATGCGGTTCCCTTGATGTCTCTCGAACTGCCGTTGTACGGACTGATTGCGGGGCTTACCTACATGCGCCTGCGAATGAATATCTATGTCTCATTGATTCTCGCGATGGTGGTCGGCCGGCTCATGTTTGCTCTCGGGTTATTTATTCTCGGTATGTTTATCGAGTTGCCCTACTCGGTGGCCTTCTTTTTCTCCCTCGGCGGACCAATATGGAGCGGGCTTCCGGGTATCGTGGCACAAATCATACTGGTACCCGTCATAGTTGCCGGTGCACGCCGGCGAGACCGCGGATAGCTCAGCATTATCCTCAATCACGATTAAGCTGGACCAAAAAAAGCCGCCCCGAGTGCGAGGCGGCCGTTGATTTCATCTGAAGCGTGTGTTCACAATAGCGAGTTGAGCAGCTTCTCCACATCGGACATCATAAGCGGCTTACCGAGGAATCCATCGGCCTTGATATCCGAAGTCTGCGAGTTGACTTCATTCACCGAGTAACCGGAGATAAGCACAACCGGTAGCTGCGGATAGCGGTTCTTGACCTCACGAAGCAGTTCAAGGCCGGACATATTCGGCATGCGCATATCGGTAATGACCATGGAAATGTTGCCGTCCTTCAGCAGGTCGAGAGCTTCGGAGCCGTCAGAGGCTCTTACCGAATCGTAGTCGAATACCTCGAGCATTTCCGACAGGAGTGAGGACATGTTGGGGTTGTCGTCAACGATAAGAATTTTCTTCGCCATACTTGCACCTCTAACTTTCTTATCGGCAAACAATTATAAAAGCTTAGCGAGAGGTGAAAGCCCGGGAAAAATGTTCCGATGAGGCGATGATTGCTGCTCTGAGGGCCGCCAGGCCGCTCTCGCGGGCGGCGGAAATCAAGTATATTGAGTTGCCGGGGTCGACCGGCGGGACAAAATCGGGGTTCAGATCTATCTTGTTGTAGACCAGCAGGCTGGGGATATGTTCGGCGCCGATTTCAGCAAGAACGGAGCGAGTCTGTTCGATATGCTCTTCATAGTTGGGCTCGGTGCAGTCGACTACGTGGAGAAGCAAATCGGCCAGCGCTACCTCCTCCAGCGTCGACTTGAACGACTCCACGAGCTGGTGCGGCAGTTTCTTGATGAACCCGACGGTATCCGAAAAGACGATTTCACAGGGGTAGCCTTTGGACATCACGCGGGTAGTCGAATCGAGCGTGGTGAACAGCTTGTCGGCCGTCTGGACCTCGCCGTGAGTAAGCTGATTAAACAGTGTCGATTTGCCCGCGTTGGTATAGCCGACCAGGGCCACTTTGAAGAGTCGCTGACGACGTTTCCGCTGGGTCGCCCGCTGGATATCAAGCTTTTCGAGCTTGCGTTTCAGATAGGCGATCTTGTTACGAATTTGGCGACGGTCTATTTCGAGCTGAGTCTCCCCCGGACCCTTGGCCCCGATTCCACCGTACTGTCGTGAGAAGTGCACCCAGGCGCCGGTCAGACGCGGGAGAGTGTATTCCAACTGGGCAAGTTCAACCTGAAGGCGCGCAGCGGCCGTTCGGGCTCTTGTGGCAAAGATATCGAGAATGAGAATCGGTCGGTCGATGACCTTGGTGTCGAGCTCGTTTTCCAGATTGCGCTGTTGCGCCGGGCTGAGCATGTCATCGAAAATGACGCAATTGGCGTCCAGTTCTGAGAGTTTCCCCTTGATTTCCTCGACGAGGCCGCGCCCGATATAGAAAGCGGGGTTGGGTTTGTCGCGAACCTGGATACGGCTTCCGCGAACCTCGGCGCCCGCCGAAAAGGCCAGCTGCGCCAGTTCCTCGAGCGAATCGGCCACTTCCTCGCGCCGTCGCGAGTTGAAAGCGAGGCCGATCAGTATTGCTTTTTCGGTTTCTTTTTTGTCGTTTTCTATCACACTCTACCGTGAGTACGGGTCAAATACCGTCCCCCGGGGGCCGGTATCCGAAAGCCGATTTTCCCATTTCTTGAAATTGTACGAACGAACGGCCGCGAAGTTTTGCGAGTCTCTCGCAGGGATTCTCTCCCGGGACCCGGTCCGCTGTCAGGGGATATTGCCGTAACGGTTATATGTGCCGTACGTCACTCACTTCTTCTTGACGTTGTCCTTCGACAGCACGCTGTAGAATTCATTGAAGTATATATTGGAGGGCTGCCATTGGAGCGGCCCCAATTCGAAATTGTCCTGTCCGGCGTTCAGCATGGGACGGAAAAACGCGCTCTGGCCGTCGGCCGATTCAACCCGAATGATCACCGGCATCTTGAACTCCGGCTCCACGGCCTTGGTGATGACATTGCCGATCACATAGTTGCCGTCCGACCGGCTTTCCGCGCTCCACTCGACGTTGTATTCGGGCACGTTTCGTCCAAAGAGCCAGTGCCGGAAGAACCAGTCGAGTTTGTCGCCATAGTATTGCTCAGCGAGTTCGACGAAATCCTTATTGCTGAACGGCTGGTTGTTGGCCTGGTAGGCGAACTGGCGGACAAATTTGAGGAATGTCAAGTCCGGCTGGTTCCCCTCCAGGTCGAACATGAGAAAGCGGAGCATGTGCATGAGCCAGGCGCCTTTCACGGTGCGCTGAGCGGGACTGAGCCGGCTGCCGATACCAATCGGGAGGTCATCGTTCTTTTCCACCTCGATCAAGATGAGGTTTCGCCGCAAAAGCATCTGCGAATAAAACGTCCCCGCCCCGAGCTTGTACTGGACATACATGAGTGACAGGTAATCGGGTATGCCGTTTTCGAACCAGGTTTCGCGATCGCTGATCGGCTGCATTAGGGAGCCAAACCATTGACGGGCGACCTGGGTGCCTGCCATGGCATGGAAGTCGCCGGTACCCTGCTCCCAGCAATATGTCTGATTGACCTCCATCAAGCCGGGCATACTGCTCATCATGCTGTCGGGAAAAACGAACTCATCAGCAGTACCGAGGGGCGGCCCGAGCCTGGCAGCCCAGTATGAAAAGGCGTCCACGACCGTAGATTCATAGAGATCATCAGGCACAAGACAAGTCGCCCGACCTTTTCTCAATTCCGCTGATTTGAGGAAAGAAAAAGCCATGCCGGTTTCAGACTGGGTGGTCACGGTATCAAATCCTCCCGGAACGGGCTGGAAGTAGAAATGGCGATATGGACGGTCGGGTTCGACACTGAATTTTTCGCGGCCCCCGTTGACATCGCTCAGCGGGGTTTTGTCCGGCATGAGGTAGTTAAATCCGTCCGGAATGGTGAAGGTAACGGAAATCGCCGATGGCAGGGGATTCTTCACAAACGGCATGGGGATGGTATAATCCTTGCCGTGGTAATACACGGTCACGATCGCCGTGTCGTTCTTGCGGACGTATTCGGGGAGTATAATTCCGAAAAAGCTAAAATCACCGCGTCGCCAAAAATCGGCGGGCCCGCCGTTGTAGTGGACCGAGTCGACAGTGAAATTGTAATGAAGGAACGCTGATAAGAACCGAAGGCTGTCGCGGTTGACGACTATCTGCATATCGATGGCCCCGAGCGGAATATGCGCGCCGTCGAGTCCCCCCATCTCCAGACCGCCACTGCGCTTGACAAGTGTCGTGGGAAAGCTGATGTACGACAGGCCGAGATCATCGTAGTTACCGAGCGATTCTTTCTCGACCTTGACACAATCAAAAACGGTCATGGAACCGCCTTCGTGCTCGTAGGCGAGACTGACCTGCTGCGGACGGTTCGGATCATAGTTGAATACGTACCGATTTAAGTCAACCCAGAAATACCCGTCGTCCTTTCGTTCATAGACGGATCGGAGCAGCTGGAAATAATTATCGTACTCATGCTCCACAGTCGGCTTGAAAAAGAACTCTCCCTGCTCCTGCTTGTAGGTGTTGTATTCCTTCCAGGAGATCTTGTGTTCCTCAAACGTATATTTCTCGCGGAGCTTGAGATCGAAATCATCGGCCATCCGAATGAAACAGAACTCGAAATCTTCATTGACGGTGCTGTCGCCGGAACACCAGACCAGCGTCTCTTTACCGACATGGGTGGGGACATTCATGGAAAAGTTTCCTTTCCCGATGAAAATCGCGGCTGTCGGGCGGTCCTGAACGTAGCGGGCGAATATGATCCTGCCGTCGGTCAATGTCAGGGTGCCGATGTCTTTCTTATAGACGAAATCCTTAACCGTAGCCATCTCGCCCCGGTAATGATTGAGGTCCTCGTCGATCAGGTTGTAATTATGTTTGAATTGCTTGAAAAACTCGGATTCCCCGAATGCGGAAGAATAGAGTGCCAACAACATTAGGACGAGTGAGAGATGCAGGACAACGTGTCTTTTCATAACTTCTTTCTCTTTATAGCGAGACTGCCAATTATCACTATTGACGTATTTTCCGATGCTCCTGTCAATCCTCATTTTGACGTCACGAGCGAGAGCACCAATGTTACGAGGCTTTGGAGTTTATGCTCAAACGAAGTCGCGGCCGGAATGAAGTGGTAGGCAGAGTGATTCTCCCACACGCGGCGCGTGGCTGCTTCGAGTTTGAGAACGTCCCGAACGGATTCATTGCGGATTTCATCCGGTGTAAACGAGTCATCATCGAGTCCGGCGGTGGAGCCGAGCTGAATAACGGCCGTATAGCGGGCGTACTCCGCGTCGATTGTCGTGCCGTGCTCTTGCATGGTTTCGGGATGGAAGGCGAAGGCATCGGCGGTGCCGCGATCGGTGATGAATGATCGTCCGCCCAACTCGTTTTCGCGCTGTACCTGTCGGCGGTAGATTTCGTGGTGGAAAGCGGCCCAATCATTGCGATAGTCCGGCTTCTGTGTCAACAGTTGTCGAGCCAGTTCCTCGAGAAAAGCGAAGCCGGATAAGGCAGGTTCAGTTTTCAGGCGCTCGAGGGCGGTGGATTTGCCCGATGCCGGAGCGCCCGTGAGGACGATGCAGTGCCTCATGACTTCGCTATCTCCAACTGTTGGAGCGATTCCGGGCCACCGGCGAGGGCGCTTGAAGGGATGAATCGGGCGGCGGTCAACGCACCGCGAGATGCGGGCCTCGTGACCAAATTATGATGCCGTCTCATCGGTTAATTGTATTATATTGAGCCGTCATCAACATTCACCAATAATCGTTACCCTACGGATACGTTATGGACATTAAAGAAATCCAGGAATATCTTGTCAAGCACGAACTCGACGGCTGGTTGATCGCCGACTTTCATGGACGCAACAGTATTGCGGTCGACATGCTCGGTCTCTCCGGAATGCTTACCAGGCGCTCGTTTTATTTCATCCCTGCTCATGGCGAGCCGGTCGCGCTCGTCCATTCAATCGAGAAAGACAAGTTTACGAATCTCTCCGGGGCTATCCGGACATTCTCGAGCTACCGGGTGCTGGAGTCGCTGTTGAAAGAAATTCTGGGCCATGCCGATCGCGTGGCCATGGAGTACTCGCCGATGGGGCGTCTGCCGTATATCGGTCTGGTGGACGCCGGGACGGTCGAGCTTGTGCGCAGTTACGATGTCGACGTGGTCTCATCGGCGGATATCGTGGCGCATTTCCAGGCGCGGTTATCGGTTGAGCAGATTGCCATGCACCGAATGGCGGCCCGCAACCTGATTGAGATAAAGCACCTGGCTTTCCGGTTCATAAGCGAGGCGCTGCGGCAGGGAAATCATATCGATGAGTATGCCGTGTGCAAATTTATTCGGGAGCAATTTGACCGGTTCGACATGGAGACATCATCGGGGCCGAATTGTTCCGTGGGAGCCAACGCCGGCAATCCGCATTACGAGCCGGCCGAGAAGGGTTCGGCCGTGATCGAAGACGGGGAATTGGTGCTAATCGACCTGTGGGCCAAGGTCAAGCACCCGCAGGGGATCTATGCCGACATCACGTGGATGGCTTATACCGGTTCCGCCGAGGAAATTCCTCCGAAATTCTCGAAGGCGTTTGGTGTGATAGCGCAGGCCCGTGATCGTGCGGTCGAGTTTCTGAGAGAGAACATCGATAAGCGGCCGGTTTACGGTTACGAGGTGGACGACGTCTGCCGGGCGGTGGTCAATTCTGCCGGTCACGGGGATGCCTTCACTCATCGCACGGGTCATTCCATCACGACCAGTGAGCACGGCACCGGGCCGAATATCGACAACCTCGAAACGGAAGACCGTCGCAAGCTTCAGAAAGGCCACCTGTTCTCTATCGAGCCGGGAATGTATCTGCCCGAGTATGGATTGCGAACCGAGATCGATGTCCTGATCGGCCATGACGGCGTGGAGGTGACGACTCTGCCGCTTCAAAACGAAATCCTCGCGCTTCGATAGTCATGTTTGTCACCGACGCCATGATTCACCGGATGGAGAAATTATACGGCCATCCGGCTCACAGGTCATTTTTCATCCCGGTAGGCGATCGCGAGTATGATTATATCAGGTCGACACAAAAGCACGGTCGCGATCATGATTTTACCCTCTATATCCGCAAGAGCAGCCAGGTCGTCGTAATCGCAAAACATTTCTATCCGCCGGGATTGTACCGGGCGCCCTCGGGAGGGCTGAATCCGGGCGAGGATTTTCACGATGGTATCAACCGGGAGGCGTTGGAGGAAACCGGCTGCAGGATACAGTTAAGACGGTTTCTGCTGCAGACGGCGGTCGATTTCACGAGAGCCAATCACGAGGCGATTCACTGGCGTTCGTTTGTATTCCTGGCAGACTACACCGGCGGAGACTTCCATTTCACCGATCATTATGAGATCAAAGAGGTTCGGCTGGCGGACTGGTCGGAATTCGAGACTTTCGGGCGGATCATGCGTGAGTCAGACAAGGGAGGACTTCACTACCGGGCGGCGCTGCACGACGCGGTCACGGAACTCCTTTAACGGCTTATCATTAATGTCATTGGCCGGGGCCATTAATAGCTTGACGAAATGGCCCGTTTAGGTATATTCAAAGACTATTTTCGAATATAGAGAAGCAGAGAAGGTATAGAATGAAAAGAACATTTCAGCCGTCGAATCGCAAGAAACTCAACGACCATGGGTTTCGCCGGCGCATGCGGACCAAGGGCGGTCGCCGGGTATTGAACCGTCGCCGCGCCAAGGGTAGAAAACGACTGACGGTAAGAGTTGGCCGGAAAAAATAATAGCCTTCCCCGACGTTTCAGCTTGAAGAGCCGGGTCGAAATTTCGCATCTCCTCCGATTCGGCCAACGATATCCCGGCACATTCTGCACGCTGGTATATTTGCCTGACGACCAGTTCAAATACGGCATATTTTTGGCGCGCAGGCACGGTTCCGCCGCCGAGCGGAATCGAATCAAACGACTTTTCCGGGAGGCAATTCGGCTCGAGGTCAGGCCGAGACTGAAACAAGGTAAAATTGGAGTTCTGCCCGAACTGATAGAAGCATCGGTGTCGGGCAACGCCATTCGGAGCGATGTCAGAAGTATACTCGACAATGTCATCGATAACAAATAAGGTTTTGGCCGTGCTGGCTTGGCCGCTGATATTCGTTATCTATCTGTATCGCTTTACGTTATCTCCAATTATAGGAAACAGCTGTCGGTTTACGCCGACTTGCTCGCATTACGCCGAGGACGCTCTGCGCAAGTATGGAGCATTTCGCGGGAGCATAATGGCGGCCCGGCGGATACTGCGGTGCCATCCGTGGCACGAGGGTGGATACGATCCGGTCAGGTGATCGGTAATTTATTGCGGAATTTATACTTACAGGGACTGTACGGTGGACAAAAAGACCTTACCGATTCTCATCATTCTCATCGTTCTCGTTCTATTCTACTGGCCGATCATGAAATTTCTGGGGCTTGCGCCCGAGTCTGAAAAGAAGGCTGAACAGCCCCAAACGGCGGTAACGGACACCCTGGGACCATCAGGCGTCATTTCTGATACTACCGTCATTTCGGGTCCCGCCGACACGGCGAGCTTCAAGGAGCTGGCCCAGCCCGTATTGCCCCCGGACACGGTCACCGAGATCGACACGATAGTGGTCAAGACGAAGACGTACACCGTTACACTGACGAGTTTCGGCGGCGGTCCTTTCTCGATGTTACTCCATGACTACACGTACCGGGACGGCAACCCGATCGAGATGATCCCGGATTCATCGGTCGCAGTGCCCGAGGCGACTTTCGCCGGACAGACATTCTCGACTTCCAAAATCAATTTCGCCTGCAGCCTCAAGCCGGGTACCTATGAGGCGACCCGCGAGCCGCTGGATATCACCTACTCGTATTCTATCCCCGACGGCGGCCAGATAATACGGCGCTTCAGGTTCTATCCGGACAAATACAATTTCGATCTGGTCCTCCAGGTTATCAACCCGGAGGCGTTCGGTTTTGAGAGAAAATACTCGATTTTGTGGAATACGCCTCTCGGAGTAGCCGAGCCGAATCCGGAAACGGACTACGGGGCCATGGAGGCTGTGGCCATGATGTCCGGTTCTCGCGAGAACCTGAATGATTTTAAGGATAATCGGCTCGACCAGTCGCTGACCGGCTATACCTCCTGGGCGGGCGTCCGCAATAAGTATTTCGCCGCCGTACTGATCCCGCGCGATCGGAACGCCGACGGCGTGTTCGCCAAAGGTTTCAAAGAGAAAGTCGAAACACCGGAGGGAGAGATCGACGAACGGCAGATTATCGTCGGCATGGACATGCCGTTTGCATCGGTTGATCTGGTGTCCGACAGCTTCACCGTTTTTGTCGGCCCGCTCGACTATATGTTGATGGCGAAGTACGGTGTCGACCTCGAGGATATGCTCGATATCGGCACCACGCCGGTGGTCGGCTGGATTATCAAGCCGTTCGCGATCGGCATCATGTGGCTTTTGCCCCGGATGTACGACCTCATTCCCAACTATGGCGTGGTGATTATCCTGTTCGCGCTCATGATCAAGGTCGTGACGTTGCCGCTGTCGATGAAGTCTTTCAAATCAATGCAGATGATGAAGGAACTTCAGCCGAAGATCGAAGAACTGAAGCAGAAGCACAAGAAGAACCCGCAGGCGATGAACCAGGAGATGATGAAGCTCTACAAGAAGCACGGTGTGAACCCGATGTCGGGGTGTCTGCCGATGCTTCCGCAGATGCCGTTGTTCTTCGCGCTGTTTTCGGTGTTTCGTTCGACAATTCTGCTTCGCGACGCACCGTTCGTGTGGTTCATCACCGATCTTTCGCGCGGGGCGAGCAGTTTCACCGACCCGTATATTGTGTTGGTAGTCATCATGATTATCGCCCAGTTCCTGTCACAGAAACTGACCATGGGCGCGCAGCAGCAGCAGAAGGCGTTCATGTACCTGATGCCGTTTTTCATGGGCTTCCTGTTCTACCGGTTCGCCGCCGGCCTGGTGCTGTACTGGACCTGCTTCTCGTTATTCTCACTGCTCGATTATGTCCTGTTCAAGAGGCGGTCGACGGTTACCGATATTAAACCCGTTTGAGATGTCCGCAAAGAAAACTGTCGCGGCCGACGGGGACACGATTGTCGCCGTAATCACTCCTCCCGGCGAGGGGGGGATTGCCGCCCTTCGGGTGGCCGGCCCGAAGAGCCGCGCGCTGTTAAAGCGCTGTTTCTCTCCCGAACATGAGCAAACTGGAGCAATAACTCCATTTATGTTGCGCTACGGCCGGTTCGTGGACCGTACCGGACAGACACTCGACCAGGTAACGGCGGTGTTCATGCCCCGGGGAAAATCCTACACCGGACTCGACCAGTTTGAAATTTACTGCCACGGCGGGAGACACGTGGTTCGCCGGCTCCTCGATGAGCTCACAGCTCTTGGCGCGAGACTTGCCGAACCGGGGGAATTCACGCGACTGGCGTTTTTGAACGGGCGGATTGACCTCACCCGCGCCGAGGCGGTGGCGGAGATTATTGCGGCCAATACCGAAGTCTCTTTTCAGGCTTCGCGGGAGCACCTCCTGGGAAAGTATGCTGAAAAAGTCACCGGGCTCCGGGAGAAACTGGTGGAGATTCTTGCCGATATCGAGGCATCAATTGATTTCGCGGAAGAAGACATTGATCCCGGAGAAAGTGTACGGCTGACTGAGCCGCTGAAGGATCTTATCAAGGAGATTTCGGAAATGGCGGCCACGTACCGCGGAGGGCGCATTATTAATGAAGGCTACCGAGTGGCGATCTGCGGCCGACCGAATGCAGGCAAATCCTCCCTGTTTAATCTTCTTTTACGGGAGGAACGGGCCCTTGTAAATCCGACCGCCGGTACGACCAGAGACTATCTCAGTGAGTGGATCGACCTCGATGGGTTCGCCGTCAACCTGATCGACACGGCGGGACTTCGCCAGGGAGGCAGCGTGGTCGAGAAAGCCGGCCAGACTCGGGCGCAGAAGATCATGAGAGAATCCGATCTTGTTGTCTGGATTGCAGATATGTCATCCCGATCCTGGGAAAGTCGGCTAAAAACCGATATTCCGACGATAGAAAACAAGAATATCCTGCTGGTGGCAAACAAGATAGATATTATCGGTACATCGATTAACAAAGTCCACGATTCTTCACTTGACCTGATGGCCGTCTCGTGTACCCTGAGGACGGGAATCGAGGAGCTCAAATCCGAGCTGGTCCATCGGA
Source organism: uncultured Ignavibacteriales bacterium (assembly GCA_964396245.1). GTDB lineage: Bacteria > Zixibacteria > MSB-5A5 > GN15 > FEB-12 > CAYNEO01. Next base: position 28,647 of record CAYNEO010000005.1, on the reverse strand, counting down.
TCAACGAGAGCATGCCGGACCTGACCTCGGGGCTGGTCGTAACCTCGGCTCGCCACAGGCAGAAGCTGACCGAAGCGATCCGCGATTTGAAAGCAGCGTCGCGGAAAATCAAGCAGGGGGAGACAGCCGAACTGGTGGCCTTTGACCTGAGGCAAGCTCGGCAGGCGCTTGATGAAATCACCGGACGGGTGTATACTGAGGAAATCCTGGGACAGATTTTCGCGAACTTCTGTATCGGGAAATGATGTTTCACGTGAAACCGGTTCATAAGGCCAAGACTACAAGATCAAAGTGAGCAGTTGGGATTTCGACATAATTGTGATCGGCGGCGGGCACGCCGGGGTCGAGGCGGCTCTGGCGGTGGCCAGGATGGGCCGGACAGCCGCTGTTGTGACCATGGAGGCCGGCAAGCTGGCGCTCATGTCGTGTAATCCGGCTATCGGCGGGATCGGCAAGTCGCAACTGGTCAAAGAGATTGATGCCCTTGGCGGTGTGATGGCCACGGCGATTGACGCTACTGGTATCCAGTTCCGGCGCCTGAATTTGTCACGAGGGCCGGCGGTCTGGTCCACCCGGGCACAGGCGGACCGCATTGCTTACAACCATTACATAGTCGATTTTGTCAAGGCCCAGAAGAATGTCACGGTAATCGAAGCCCTGGCGGGGAGCATATTAACCGAAAGCGGTTCGGTGACGGGGGTTATCACCGAGGATGGCCGCAAGCTCTCCTGCGGAGCGGTCGTGGTCGCCACCGGGACTTTTTTGGGCGGGCTTATTCATATCGGCGAGAAGAAGATACGAGCCGGACGGATCGGCGAAAAAGCGGCGTACCAGTTGTCCGATTCTTTTCATGAGCTGGGCTTCGAGCTTGGACGACTGAAAACAGGCACCCCGCCAAGACTGGACGGCAGTACCATAGATTTCTCGCGATGTGAGCTTCAGCCGGGTGAACTCCCGATTCCGATGCTGTCTTACCGGTCAGAGCCGCGCGAGTTTGCGCAGACTCCCTGTCACCTGACCAAAACGACAACAGCGACCCGTGAGATAATAAGTGCTAATTTCAAGAGCTCGCCGATTTTCTCGGGACAGATCAAGTCCGCCGGGCCCAGGTATTGTCCCTCGATCGAGGACAAGTACTTCCGGTTCGCTGATAAGCCGACACACCACATCTTTCTCGAGCCTGAGGGAAACGGAACCAACGAGATATACCCCAACGGGTTTTCGACAGCTCTCCCGGAGGAGATCCAGAAGAAAGCTATCCGGACGGTGGTTGGTTTGGAAGAAGCCAGGGTGACGCGGCCGGGCTACGCTGTAGAGTATGACTACTGTCCAACCTATCAGATTAAACCCTCCCTAGAGACCCGCCGCGTTTCCGGGCTGTTTTTTGCCGGACAAATCAACGGGACATCCGGCTATGAGGAAGCTGCGGCACAGGGGCTGATGGCCGGGATCAACGCGGTTTTATCGCTGGAGAAAGCTGAGCCATTCGTGCTTGACCGGTCAGAGGCCTATATCGGCGTGATGATCGACGATATCGTAACACGCTCAACCACAGAACCTTACCGAATGTTTACTTCCCGGGCGGAATACCGCCTGGCACTCCGTGAGGATAATGCCCGTGATCGCTTGTTCGATTACGCAAGAAAATACGGCCTGATACCTGAAGACGATTACCGGGAATTTCGGAGAACAGCCGAGGATACACTTAAGGAAATCCGCCTGCTCGGAAAAACCCGAATTGATATAGCCGAATTGGGTGAGATGGCTGATAGATTCAAGAAGGCGGAAACGATCAGCCTGACCAACCTGCTGAAACAGCCGGGAGTGGGCATAGCCGAGTTGCTGCCGATTCTCGAGAAGTACGACGGGGCGTTTTCCGAAAACCGCGAGGTTCTGGAGCGGGCGGCGATTCATATCCGATACGAGGGGTACATCGCCAAGCAGGCGCGGGAAATCGTCCGGTTCAAGAAACTGGAGCAGGAGCGGATTGCAGATGACTTCGGCTATGACAATATCGCCGGCCTTCGGAACGAGGCGATCGAGAAGTTCAAGCGGTACCGTCCGCAGTCACTGGGTCAGGCGAGCCGCATCGAGGGGGTGACGGCCGGGGATGTAGCCGTCCTTTCGGTCCATATCAAACGGCACCGAGCCTCGGGAGTATAGGTGAGAGTCTCGGGATCCCATATTCAGGTCGATCCGACGGATATCCTGAAGAGATTTGATCCTCAAAACCGGATTGAGACATATGTTGATTTACTCCTTGAAGAAAACCGGAAGATCAACCTTGTTTCACGTGAAACATCGCGGGACGATCTCCGCCGTCTGACCGTGGAATCGCTGGTACCATTGACACTGCTTGAGCTGCCGGTCGGACGATATCTGGATATCGGTTCCGGCGGCGGATTGCCTTCGATTCCCATTCTCCTCGCCGGGGCTGTGAGCGGGGAGAGCCTCCTCGTTGAACGGACACAGAAAAAAGCCGCGGTGCTTCGACGGATTTTACTGGAACTGGGTCTCTTTGCCGAAGTCACCCCGTCAAACTATGAAGAGACCCGTTCGCGCGGGAAATTTGATCTGGCCACCATTCGCCTGGTGAAACCGACCAAGCCTCTCCTCCGAAAGATCCACTCGGAGCTGAATGAAGACGGAGTTGTGGTATATTATTCCTCAGGGATAACTCCCGACAGAATTTTCGATTCGGAAACCGTCACCTTTTCTTTTCCACAATCTACTCAAGATAAGCGACTTACTATCCTGCGCCGAATTTAGCAATTATCCAGACAGTTTTTTAGTTGCATTGGGGGAGCATCATTAATAGTATAGTCGCACTTCTATTACGGTGTTTGAGGGAGTTTAGGCTTGAGTAAGATTATCGCGATCGCGAATCAAAAAGGCGGGGTCGGCAAGACCACCACCGCCATCAATCTCAGTTCCTGCCTGGCGGCCGCAGAACAGAAAACGCTCTTGATCGACGCCGATCCGCAGGCGAACTCGACCAGCGGGATCGGCCTGGAGAAGAGCGACGTAGAATCATCGATCTATGATGTCCTTATTGGCCGCAAGCCGATTACCGGGGTGATCCGTCCGACCGAGATGCAATATCTCAACGTGGTGACCTCATCGATCGCCCTGGTCGGCGCCGAGGTGGAGCTGGTGTCGATGCCGGCGCGCGAAACGCGGCTGAAAGACGCGTTGCAGGCAATCGTGGACCAGTATGACTATATTATCATCGACTGCCCGCCGTCGCTGGGGCTGCTCACGATCAACGCCCTGACCGCGGCGTATTCGGTGATGGTGCCGATTCAGTGCGAGTACTACGCGCTGGAGGGCCTTGGTCAACTGATGAACACGATCAGGCTGGTGCAGCAACGGCTGAATCCGTCGCTGCGTATAGAAGGGGTGCTGCTGACGATGTACGACGGTCGCCTGAACCTGTCGAAGCAGGTTTCGCAGGAAGTGCGTAATCATTTCAACGAGAAAGTGTACAAGACCGTGATATCGCGCAACGTGCGACTCTCCGAGGCGCCGTCGTTCGGAAAACCGATTATCCTCTACGACATCCTGTCGAGCGGAGCTGAAAACTACATGGCATTGACACAAGAGGTAATGTCGCAATGAGCAAGATAGCCCTGGGAAAAGGACTGGGGGCGTTGATACCGTCGGACCAAAGCGATGAGCAGCCGCGGCAGCAGTATCGGTCCATTCCGCTTGACCGGATAGCGCCGAACCCGATGCAGCCTCGTCATGATTTCAACGCCGAAAAACTGGCGGAGCTGGCGGAGTCGTTCAAGAAGAACGGCATCATCCAGCCGCTGGTGGTGCGGCGTAACGGTTCGGCATATACGATTGTCGCCGGCGAGCGCCGGTACCGGGCGGCGCGCCTGGCCGGTCTCACCGAAGTGCCGGCGGTTGTCGCCGACGATATCAGTGACACGCAACTTCTGGAGCTGGCCCTGGTCGAAAATATCCAGCGCGAGAATCTAAACCCGATCGAACTGGCCGAGGCGTACCGCAAGTTGATCGACCAGTTCGGCCACACGCAGCAGCAGCTGTCCGAAAAGATTGGCAAGAGCCGCGCGGCGGTGGCCAACCAGTTGCGCCTGTTGTCGCTTCCGGCCGACATCCAGAACCTGGTAAGGGAGGATAAGCTGACCGAGGGGCATGCCCGCACGCTGCTCACACTCGATTCCGAAGACGAAATGCGTCACATGGCCGAAAAAATATTGTCCGATTCGCTTTCGGTACGTGAAGCAGAACGGCAAACCGGCCGAAAAAAAAGAAGACGGCTGGTGCCGAAGAAAAAGCAGCCGGAACTGGTAGAAGTAGAGACATACTTGAAGCGCCTGCTCGGGACCTCGGTGCGAATCACTCCCGGTCTCAAGCAGGGAAAGATCGAGATCGATTACTACGGCGACGATGACCTGACACGGCTGCTGGAGTTGTTTCGCAAGATTGACATGGCATGAAAATTCCGAATAAACACATCACCCTCATGATCGTGCCGGAGGGCACCGAGGGTCGGTTGGCGTGGCGGATGCGTGAGTGGCATCTGTATCTTGCTGTCGGCCTGGTGGGCGCGCTCGTGGTCGGAATATTGGTGTTCTTTCTATTATATGGAAAAGTGGTGGCGCGGGCGGCCATGACGGAGAAAGTGATCAGGGAAAACGAGTCACTTCTGCGGTACCGGTACAAGGTCCAGCTGCTCGAGGAAAACCTGACGGAAGCAAGACAATTTGTAAGCCGGCTGGCGACCATGGCGGGTGTCGATGTGCAGTTCCCGGAGTTGCCTGAGGACTCCGTCCTGTTCGCCCAGATGGACGAGAACCAGCAGGCGGTGATAGCGCACTCGTTCAGCAAGGACTGGAACATGCCGTCAGGGCTGCCGGTGAGGGGATTTATCACGCAGGATTTCGAGCCGGAGAACAGCGAGCGATACCACCCGGGGATTGATATCGCCTGTGCGGTCGGCACACCGGTGCTGGCGACAGGATCCGGCACGGTTGTCTATACCGGTATCGACTCGACCTACGGCAAGATTCTCGTTATCCAGCATAATGATAGTGTCAGCACAGTCTATGGTCATAATGATTCGATCCTCGTCACCCAGGGTCAGCAGGTGCTGGTCGGAAGTCGCGTGGCTCTGTCCGGGAATACGGGCAAGTCGACGGCGCCGCATGTGCACTATGAATTAAGAATCCACGATGAACCTATAAACCCGTTGGACAATCCGTATGATCAAAAAAACCAGCACAAATGAAGAGGGAAACGGCTTAATGAACACAATCATAGGCAAGGATACCACGATCACCGGGACGCTTGATATCAAAGGGCAGCTTCGGGTCGATGGAAACGTGAAGGGCAAAATCATCTGTTCGGACTGCGTCACTGTCGGAGCCACGGGCCTGGTGGAAGCCGACATCGAGGCCGCGACGGCGGTGATTGCCGGCAAGATGATCGGAAACGTCTACACTTCCGAAAAGATCGAACTTCAGGCGAAGTGCGAGATGGAAGGGGATATCAAGACTAAATCGCTCGTAATTGAGCAGGGTGCGGTTTTCTGTGGGGCCTGCAATATGAAAGACCGGACGCCTGACCTCGGATTCCTGCCGCCGCAGGAAAAGAAGAAAGAAAAGGAGCCGCCGGTCGAAGAGGGCAAGCTGAAATAGCGATATTTCTAGCGTGTGTGGAAAACCAGATATTTTTGTGGACAAAGCCGCAATGCTTTATTCGGCAACTTCTTAAGTTGTCAAAAGACTGAGGTTGAAGAGCCGGTTATCCACACCATGTTTACTTTTCTAACCCATTATTTAGAAAAGAGTTAACCTGTTCGATATGAAGTGCAGGGTAGAAATAACCGCCTGTAATTGACTGTTCAATAATGACTTAATACTGCCAGACCGGCTGCATCGATGGACAGGCAGCCGGCTGCATTCTTGAAAAGTCGACCTGAGCAGTCGTTTTGTCTCCTTATCGACCCCAGTAGTTAACTGAAATTCAACAGGATAAGTTTGCAGCAGACCTGGCTAAGCGGCGTATAAAGTGGTATCCTGTCGTTTCCCGTAGGCACTGACACCATTTATTGGAGGAATGCATGTCGCCCGTCGAATTCACGTCCGATCAAAATGCCGTCGAACAACTCAATTCCGCCTATGAAAATATCCGAAAAGAGATCGCCAAAGTCATCATCGGTCAGGACCGGGTAATCGAATTATTGCTGATCTCGCTGCTTTCCTCCGGACACTGTCTGCTGGTCGGTGTCCCGGGTTTGGCGAAGACGCTGTTAATATCAACACTGGCCGGAGTAATGAATCTCAAGTTCAACCGGATACAGTTCACCCCGGACCTGATGCCCTCGGATATCACCGGCACCGAGATAATCGAGGAAGACCATAGCACCGGGAAACGGAACTTCCGTTTTGTGAAGGGACCGGTCTTCGCCAATATCATCCTGGCCGACGAGATCAACCGGACCCCCCCGAAGACACAGGCGGCTCTTCTCCAGGCGATGCAGGAGCACGAAGTGACCGCCGCCGGGCAGACATACAAGCTCGCCGAGCCGTTCTTTGTGCTGGCGACTCAGAACCCGATCGAACAGGAAGGCACCTATCCCCTGCCGGAAGCTCAGCTCGACCGGTTCATGTTCAACGTGTTTGTGGACTATCCGTCGTCTGTCGAGGAACACGAGATAGTCAAATCGACTACGGCGGTGCTGGAATACGACCTGAACAAGGTGCTGGCTCCTGAAGACATCGTGGGGTTTCAGCAGCTGGTTCGCCGAGTGCCGGTGTCGGACCACCTGATCGATTACGCGGTGCGGCTGGTACGGGCAACCCGCCCGAACGAAAACGGCGCTCCGGACTTTGTGAAAAACTGGGTCAACTGGGGAGCCGGTCCGCGGGCATCGCAGTACCTGATTCTGGCGGCCAAGACCAAGGCTATTCTCGAGGGGCGTCCGACGCCCGGACCGGAAGACGTGCGGTTTGCGGCGAATCCGGTGTTGCGCCACCGCATCGTGACCTCGTTCAACGCCGAAGCCGACGGTGTCGACACGATCGAAATCATCAAGCGGATCGTAGACACGGTCAAAGAAGAAGCGTAACACACCACACGGTTCTATCAAACCTATGCTGGACAAATATCGTTTGTCGAATCTACCCGGGTACGGCAAGCTGTTTGTGGCGATTTTTACCACGCTCATGTTGCTGGTCGTGTTCTGGGCCATGTTCATTTTCTATGTGTCGCGGGGGATGGTCGGTGAAGACACAAAGCTCCCGGCTTACCTGACCGATGATGCGCAAGTTGTCGGGACACAGGAAGCCGACTCGATTGCCGATATCGACCTCCAGGAAACAGCCGATCAACTGCAGGAGGACTCGGAGGCGGTCCTGGCTCCGATGTGGGACAGCGATTTCGCAGGGCGCGAAGTTCACGTCGACAGCGCGACGAATGTGGAGAAATTCCGCGAACGTGACGCGCAAATGCGGACCGGAAATCAGAGACCGGACGACGACGACAAACCGGATTTCGAAGAAAATGTCGGCCTGGCGCACACCCACGTGAACGGCCAGACACTCCTGTATTTTGCGATGGGGTTTGTGTTTCTGTTTACGTCGGCATCGCCGAAAATCAAGAAAACGGTCTACTGGATCTTTGGAATCTCAATTCTCCTGCATGCAATCGGTCTCACCGGACAGGGGTATTACGGTATTTTTGATGATATCCTGGCGATCAGCGGTGTGGCGCTGCTGGTGATTATTGTGTATATGACACTGTTGATTTATGTGGATCTCGGTCACAGTCCGAATAAGGAAAATCTCTGAGGAAAGACGCCACTGGTATGACTGACGATGACATGCGGTCTTCCGAGTTCGCTATTGCGATTCATGGCGGGGCCGGAACCATTCTCAAGGCCAATCTGACCGATCAGCTGGAAGCCGACTATCGCCGCATGCTGCGCGAATCGCTGGCGGCCGGCTACGCCGTACTCGAGGGCGGCGGCACGAGTCTGGATGCGGTTCAGAAGGCGATAAACGTGATGGAAGACTCGCCGCTGTTCAACGCCGGCAAAGGGGCAGTGTTCGCTCATGAGGGAATCAATGAGCAGGACGCCTGCATCATGGACGGTGCGACGCTCGAGGTCGGCGCCATTGCCGGTGTGAGACGGATCAGGAACCCTATCGATCTGGCTCGCCGGGTGATGGAGAAATCGCCGCATGTGCTGCTGGCCGAAGAAGGAGCCGAGGAGTTCGCCGTGTCGCAGGGAATGACACTGATGGATGCGGAGTATTTTTACACCGAGCGGCGGTGGAACCAACTCCAGAACGCGCTGGCGAAAGAACGTGAGGCCGGCGAACAGTTTGATGAATCGAATCTCGATCACTCCGCCGAGGGCAAACACGGAACGGTCGGTGCGGTAGCGCTTGATCGGCACGGCAACCTGGCGGCGGCGACTTCGACCGGCGGGATGACCAACAAACGGTATCACAGAATCGGTGATTCACCGATAGTCGGAGCCGGTACGTACGCCAACAATGCAACGTGTGCGGTGTCGACCACCGGCCAGGGTGAGTATTTCATGCGTCTTGTGACGGCGTATGATATCTCGGCGCTGATGGAGTACAAGGGGTTCTCGCTGACACATGCCGCCAGCCTGGCCATACAAAAACTGACCGAGCTGAAAGGCTCCGGCGGGCTGATAGCGATAGACCGCAAAGGGCACATTGTAATGCCGTTCAACAGCGAGGGTATGTATCGCGGGTTCCGGTATCCCGGAGAGGAGCCGGTGGTGAAAATATTCGATGAGGATGACTGAGCGGACGCAAACAGGAGCAGTAATTGACCCCGATACAGGGTGCCTGAGGAGACGACGTGAAGAGTTTTTCCGGGCTGCGCTTCGTCCATCTGCTGGTTGCGGCCGGCGCACTGGTGGTACTGGTATTTCTGATACCCGTTCATATCGGCTATCTGTTTCTTGCCCTCGTTCCGGCCGCGGTGCTCGGGTATTTCATCGGCAGGATCGAGTGGGGACGGATAGCATCGCGGGTCGACGAGCGCAATGTTGTGATTCTCTACCGCGTGGATTCGGCTTTTTACGTTCTGCTGCTGCTTTTATTCTTTGCCGACGAGATACTTATCGGGGCCGTTATCGGACAGGTTTACTATGCGACCAAATATCCGAACCTCGGCTGGATGGTCCTGTGGGTCGTTACCAGTCTGCTGGTCGGTCGGAACGCAGCGCTTGCGGTTTACAGCCGACGTTACGAACGCGAATATGGTGCTCTCAGGCCGAAGTGGTTTTATCAGCGGAGTGTGGTCGGTCCCGAAGGGATGCTCAACCGGACCGGGGTTGTTGTCAAGGACTGCAACCCGGAAGGGACAATAAAAATCGGAGCCGTGCGGTGGGCGGCTGAGTCGATTGATGGAGCGCCTATCCCGGTTGGTACGACGGTAGTCGTGCGGGATATCGAAGGTTTGCGATTGATTGTCGCCCGAAAGTGATGTGAGATGTACAAGAACCGAGAGAGAAATTGAATGCCGACTGATTTCAGACAATACTTACAGCCCGAGACGGTTTCGAAACTGAAGGGGATGGAGATGCGGGCCCGGATGGTGGTCGAAGGGTTTATCGCCGGGATGCACAAGTCACCATACCATGGCTTCTCGGTTGAATTCGCTGAACACCGGCAGTATATGCCGGGCGACAATATCCGCGATATCGACTGGAAAGTGTACGCCAAGACCGACCGGTACTATATCAAGCAGTACGAGGAAGAGACCAACCTCAAGGCTTACCTGCTGTTAGATTGTTCGCGCTCAATGGCCTATCGGTCGGCGGGCATTATCAACAAGCTCGATTACGCGGGTCTTTTGTCCGGAGCGCTGTCTTATATGATGCTGAGACAGCGTGACGCCGTCGGATTGGTCACATTCGACGAGCGAATCCGCCGGTACATTCCGCCCCGGTCGAAATACGGCCACCTTCACGTCCTCTTGACTGAGATTGCATCGCAGACACCATCGGACAAGACGGATATCTCCATAGCGCTTCACGAGATGGCTGATCGGATCAAACGCCGGGGACTGGTGATTGTGATGTCGGATTTGCTCGACGATGCTGAAAACATCATTTCGGGCCTGAAACATTTCAGGTACAATAAACACGAAGTGATTGTGTTTCATATCCTTGATCCACGGGAGCGCGATTTCGGCTTTGGCCAGGAGGCAGTGTTCAAGGACATGGAAACCGGGGAAGAAATCACCACCATGCCTTACCAGATCAAGAAGGATTTCGCCCGGCAGGTGCAGGCCTTTTCGGACGAGATAGCTCTCGCCTGCCGCCAGTCCAATATCGATTACCATCCAATCGACACCGCGATGCCGTTTGACAAGGCGCTGTATGCGTTTTTGTCCAAACGGGAGCGGCTGTACTAGCATCCTCTCGGAGGCCGAAACTCTATTTCCGGCTTGCTCCGGCAGCCACCTGGGGGTTATTTTAGAATAAACACTACCACTTTTCTGTGGTATCTCCAATATGGGAACGGAGGAATCACCATGCCGGCTAATTTGTATCGATATCTACTGGTGTCACTGGTAACGCTGGTCTTTGCAGGCAGCGCTGTCGCCGAGGAGGACGATGAGGTCCTGATGGACCTTTTGAGGCAGAATTTCAAGAAAGAATATCTATCGGTCGGGGCGCTGTTACAGGTTGTCGGCGACGTTCAGCCGGAGCGGACGCTGCCAGGCAACAACGGTTTCAGTATCGCCAATTTCCGCATAAGCATCGGGGGCAGACTGGACAAAGGGTTCGGATACTTTCTCCAGACGAACTTCGTGGAGTCGCCGGCAATTCTGGACGCCCGTTTCGACTTCTACTTTCACCGGGAAGACCGCATTTCAGCCGGGAAATTCAAGGCGCCATTCAGCAGGGAATTTCTCACCGACGCCCGGAATATCGATTTTGTCAATCGGGCGCAGATAGTCAGATACTTCGCTCCCGGCAGACAAATCGGAGCAGAAGTAGGCGGATGGCTGGACGAGAGACGTCTGCATTACGCGGCAGGTATATTCAACGGCAATCAGTCATCGGCAAACGAAAACGACAATAACGACTTCTTGTATGTCGGGCGAGTCGCCTTCTACCCCGCTCTGCCTCCCGACCGACCGTCGACCGACAGTATCGGAGTCGGGTTCAATATCGCGGCAAGCAAGGATAACGGTCTGCCGATTCCGGGGAATGTCCGGCCGTTTTTCACCGGCGAACGGGTGTTGATCGGCGGCGATCTTCGCATAACCCGCGGTAATCTCCTGCTGGCATCGGAGTTCATATTTGCCGACCTCGATCCATCAGACGGCGGCGAGAACCTGACCGTTTTCGGGCATTATATCACCGGCGGCTATATGGTGCGGCATGATATGCAACTGCTGTTCAGGTGGGACAGGTTCGAGTCGGAAGAGCTGTACACAAACGGCCAGAACACCAACCTGCTCATTTTCGGTTTCAACTTCTGGCCGTCGTCGGCGAGCGAACTTCAGGCGAACTATATCATTAATACCGACGACACCCCGATCGAGCATAATCAATTTCTGGTCAACGCGCAGATTGCGTTCTGATCTGACGGCTTCGATTATTCTTTGATCTTGTCGCTATCCCGACGGACGATTCCCTGGAGGAGTCGTCCGAGGATATCAGCGCCCGTGATAACCCGCTTGTCCTCTCCCCAGACAAGAATGATATCCAGATCCACGACGTCGTCTTCCGGATGTTCCGGCTGAACGTGCAGCTGCGCGACAACATCGCCAAGAGGCGTAGCCATGTCGCTGACTATTATCGGGCGATGGCAGTACTTCGAGGGATCGAACGGACCCGACTCGAAGAGCGCATCGCGAAGGAACGCATCGGAATCCAGAACGAGATGTGGTTTCCCTTTCAGGTCGGTGATAATCACCCATTTCTTGTCAGAGGTCTCGATTTTCTTAAGAAACGGGTCGGCCGCAGAGCGGACGATTGGCGGAAAGACAGGCTTTCCGCTGTCGATGGGCAAACTCACGATGCTTTTCGGATCGACCGGTTCACCTTCCTGGGCAACAGCAAGATCATCGAAGGCCAGGAAGTTCAGCGCTCCCAGCCCCTCGAGCAGGTCAACGTCGGCTTCTTCGGATTCGATATGTTTGCGAATGACTTCCCGGAGGTGCTGTTCACGAAAATACTGGATTCCCTCGCGCCCGAGCCACCAGTCGAGCATGAGTGCAGACGGCTTTGCCACCGGGTACAGAACGAATTGGTAGAATCGCAGGAAAGGGGTTAACTTAGCGCCGACACGAAGGGCATGGCGGGTGAAGTAAGCTTGCGGGATTATTTCACCCATGAGCGTGATTACTACGGTCGAAAACAGAAAAGCCAGTCCGCCGACAAGAACCGAGTTTGCCATAATTGCCAGGAGAGTGTTGAAAGCAACGTTTCCCCAGAGGATAGTGGTCAGCAGAAAGTGTGAATCCTTTCTGAGGGCAAGCAATTCGGTCGCGGACTGATTTCCGGAGGATACTTCTACCTCGAGACGAAGGCGGGTGACGTTGAAGACTGCGAGGTTAAGTCCGGAAAACATCGCCGAATGGGCAAGACAGAATGCGATAACGATCCACGTGATTCCGTGCATACTTCTATAACATATATTTGACCGATATGTTTGGCAACGGAGGACTTGCAGGCGCAAGAGCTGATCGACAGACCGCATTAATCGATCACATTCCGGTTCCCTTCAGTACGGTTGGTATTGTTCGGGCAATAATCTTGAGGTCGAGCCAGAAGGAGCGGTGATCAATATATTGCAGGTCGAGGCGCATCCATTCCTCGAAATCTATCCGGTTTCTGCCGCTGACCTGCCAGAGGCACGTGATACCCGGCTTCACCGAGAGCTTGCGCTTCTGCCAGGGTTCGAAGCGAGCGGCTTCCTGCGGCAACGGCGGGCGCGGTCCCACAAGCGACATATCGCCCCGAAGTACATTAAGAAACTGGGGGAGCTCATCGATAGAATGTCGCCGCAGGAACCGACCGACCGGAGTCACCCGCGGGTCGTTTCTCAGTTTGAAGACGGGGCCGCTCATCTCGTTGCGGTCCAGTAATTCAATTCTCTTCCGCTCGGAGTCGGTATACATCGTCCGAATCTTGTGCATCCTGAACAACCGGCCATTCAGCCCACAGCGGGCCTGGCTGTAGAGGACCGGTCCCCGGCTTTCCAGCTTAACAATTATCGCGGCCGCGAGCATCACGGGGGCGGTGAGAAGAATGCCGATGAAGGCGCCGACTCGATCGAAGAGTTCTTTTGATAACGGAAGATGTCCAAGGCCTGTCGCGGGGTGTGACGGGCCCGTTGCGGTCTCATCGAGACGCGATTCATCATGACCGTAAGACGGCTCGACCGGAGGCGTAAGGCGTGTCAGACCCAAACGCGCCGCGATAGCGGGAATGGAAAATTTTCGCTGCATGCAACTCCCCTCTTCGGATGCCTGAGACTTCCAATAAACCGGCCTTGACCGGTTCCTGTCGACCGCAACTACATGGACGGAGGGATGCTCCGCTATGATTAATGCATCCTACTTTCCCTGCTTGAGAAAGGCGGCCAGTTCGCCGCAGTAACGGTTCAGATCGGCCATCTCATCCTCGGATGGAACCAGCCGCGCGCGGAAGTTCTCCTCGAATACTTTCAGCTTGAGTCCGCTCAGCCGTTCGGCGACCATTTTGACTCCTTCGCCGCCCCATCCATATGAGCCGAACACTGCCGCTTTCTTGCCGATGCTGTAGACGGTAGAGAAATCGGCCACGAGATCCCATGTCGGCTTGACCGCATCGCCGTTGAAAGTCGGGGTGCCGATCAGTACGCCTATACTTGATTCGATGTGATCGCGGGCGGTATCGCGGTCGATGGTGGTGATATCAATTGCCGGCGCCGTGAAACCTTCCTTCTCAAGGCAGGCGGAAATAGCACGGGCAACCTTCTCCGTATTTCCATAGTTGCTCGCATAAAACACAGTGACCTGGTTTTTCCCCTCGGTCTTATCCACACACCACTCTTTGTACCTGTCGATATATGTCGTCGCATTCTCACGCAGGATGGGGCCGTGCGAGGTCGCGATCATTTTGATGTCGAAATCGTCGAGTTTGGGCAGGTTGCGGCGAATATAGCCGGTAAAGGGCCGCATGATTGCGTCGAAGTAGTATCGGAATTCGTGATCCAGATCCTCGGTGACTTCGTCGTTGAATATACCTTTTGAACTCAGGTGTGATGCGAAGCCGTCGCAGGAGAACAGAACGTTGTCCTCGTGAAGAAATTCCATCATGGTGTCGGGCCAGTGCATGTACGGGGTGAGCTTGAAAGTAAGCTTTTTGCCTCCGAGGTCCAGTTCATGGTTGTCCTTGACCGAAGTGATGTCCGCCTCCCGGTTGAGCACGTTCTTGACAAACGGCAGGGCGGGCGCGGCGCAGATGAGCTTGATATTCGGGTTGCGGTCAAGCAGTCCGATGAACGACCCGGAGTGGTCGGGCTCGGTGTGGTTGATAATCAGATAGTCGATCTTATCGATTGGAACGATCTTCTCGATGTTCGCAAAGTACTCGTCCGAAAATGATTTTTTGACCGTATCGATCAGGGCAACCTTTTCTCCCTGAACCAGATAGGCATTATATGTCGTGCCGTGTTCGAGCGGCATGACAATATCAAAGACTTTCAGATCGGGGTCTTTTACACCGACCCAGTGGACACCGTCGGCAAGTTGTATCGTGCTCATGGATTCCGTCTCCGTTTCAGGTTCTGGCTAAACATATGAAAAAGCGGCCTGAAAACAAGTTGCCGCCACTCATTAATTAACATGAGAAGAACCGGCGAAGTTACCGCGTAATGAATTTTAGGATGTCATCGTAGAGCGTAATGGTAGTGTCCGGATAGATTTTGGTGGTGAGCAGGCTGGTATCGGAAATAGCCACAAATTTGTCGATGGCGTCGGCGCCGATAGACCTGTCGGAGATGATCAGCAGGGTCGGTTTGACGACCGGCTGGATCTGATCGATTGTGCGTTTGGTGGTGACATAGCCGGAGCGGATCCCGTACCACCACCACATGATGGTGCGGTAGAATGGGAACCACATGATGTTGTTCCGGCGCTTCAAGACATCGAGCAGCCGATTGGTAGTCAGAAACGGGTTGATGGCGACGACCCGGTCGATTCGACTTTCCCCCTGAGAGGCGATGATGGCGGCGTCGGCATCAAGATCAAAACCGACAACCGACAGGGGATGGATGATCCGATTTCGGAGGTCGAGATAAGCGATAACTTCCTGGAGGTCGTTTGCCTCATAGGTGCCGCCGTCGTGGTACCTGCCGGTCGAGAGGCCGGTGGCGCGCGGGTCATAGGTGACCACGGCGTAGCCCGAGTCGACAAACATCCGGGCCAGCGGAATAAGGGAATCACGGTTCTGGTTGAACCCCGGCAGCAGCATGACCAAACCGCGGGCGGTATCGGCAGCCGTATCAGCCGGAGGCATGAGATAGACCGCTGCAATCCGGGTCAGGCCGTCCGATTCGACGCGAAACGTATCGGGGGCGACGAAACCCGCCTGGATAAACGGTTCGGGGTTGTTCGGCGGTAATGAATCGATGCTGACCTCTTCCCCCTCGAATCTGCCGAAAGTGTCGGCAGTGGCGCCAAGCGGATAGATGACGTAGAAGAAGAGCAGGGCGCCCAACACAATGAGGAAAATGATAATGTTGATGATTTCGCGAGTCTGACGGGAAAGCCTGGCCATTGACACCGATCCTCTATTGCTAATATCCCCGGTCTTGAGTTGCTAAAATCATTGGTAGGAGTCCGGAAGTCAACTCAAAAACAGCTTATTGTCAGCGCAAATTCGTCGGTCGAACGGCACGGCGCCGTTTCACGGACTACCCTGAGCCGGGTAGAAACCCTGCGGTCCGGGCCGATAACGCCGATACACCGCCGGAGCACCGGCCTGCAATCCGGAGCACACCACAGAAGTATCCGCAGTTCTCATATACGGATAATTTACTAAGAAACAGCAAGTTAACCGATAAATGAATCAGTGCTCCCGTGTTGATTTTTTGTGCTCCCGAACTTTGCTCGGGCAACTTCGACGCGAGTTCTCCAATAACCTGACCTGCGTCGGCGGACCCCACCGGCGGGCTAATATACTGGCCGGCACTGACGATAATGTCAGAAAGGTGCAGCCCCCGGACCATATCAACCAGGATGAACCGAGCCCGTTGAGGTTCGATAGGACGGCAATCAATAGCAGCGAAAAAAAAGCTTCGATCTTCCCCCGTCTGTTTTTCATGCGGCTGGAAATCGAGAGCACGACATAATAGAATCGACCTGTTTGCAGAAAAGAGAAGTTGCTCATGCCGGACGTCAGGTGCCCCCATTAATACTCATTAATATGTATATGGTGGAGCATGATGCGTTCGACGGCTTGAGCCGGGTATGGCTAGACGATATGTAGAAGGCTCCGGTTATCTTTGTGAATTTGACGATACGGCTTACTTTTCGTGTTGACAAAACGGAAGGTCGTCGCTATATTACCGCTTGGATGATAGGTGTGTCTTCTACAAATCAAATTTACTTTACCTTTGGCGATGGTAGGTTTCGACAAAGAGTTCTTTCCCGAGCGAAAACTGTCAGAGTGAGTACTTCTATTCTAAGTCAGCCGTGGGGGGTGGCTTAGAAATGTACAAGCAGGTTACATACTAAACACTTTGTTAAAGATTTCTTGGTCTGTGTAGCGAAATGATCGTGACAGTAATGTCTCGAATTACCTCTACAACTCAATGATCTTTTCGGGTGTTTTCGTGCCCATGGCCGGGTACGAGTGTAGGTCAGCTTTTTCAACATTCTTTAAGGAGGCAGGTATGCCGATCTGCTCGAGCACGAAGGCGTTGAAACCTCAACTTACTCTGACGCTGTGTCTTTTCGTTTTTCTAATTGTATTCATGCCGACATTTACTTCAGCTCAAACGGCGCCAAGCCTTTATGTCACCGTGGGTGACACGGTGGGAACGTCCGGCGAGCTGAATTCTGTCATAACCGTATTTCTGGATAACTGGGACGACGACGTATTTGCGTTCGAGATGACGCTGATACTCGAGCGTCCGGGGATCATGTTTTTCCAGACCGATACGCAGACGGTAATCGATACTACGTACTGGATTTGCGAGGATTACAGCCCGGTCGACTCCAGTTGTATCGATTCGATTTCCGGATGGGCGGATACGAGCTGGTGGAAATGCCTTACTTACGACTCGATTAATGTCGATTCGTGCGTGGACTCGGTCCGGACGACCGAGAGCGATCCTGAATCTGAATGGGTGCAGTATCCGCAATGGGACTTCTACCATGTTGACACCCAGGTGGTGACCATCGGGAGTATTGATACGGTGGGCACGCTCATTGGAGGCTGGGAGGACGTAAGGACCCGCTCGTTCACGAGTGACGCCATTGATGTCTATATCGCGGCCCGGTCAAATGTGAATTATGCCGATGGCCACACGCCGCCGCCGATTCCGGCCGGACAGAACGGGCATGTGCTGTTCCGGTTACAGGGAGATATCAAGGAACTTCCCGATACCACCACCGATCGTACAGTAGCGATCAATATCAGGTCCGCGCCGGCGGACAATTTCGTGTTCTCCCGTCCCAACGGGACACAGATCGGTCTGGCGTACGAGCCTTATATAGATACGTTTTACTGGCGGTGCGAATACTGGTCGGGTGACTCGTGCCAGGCATGGAAGAAGTATTCGACCTACCAGGAGGGCGATTCGCTGGAAATCGTAACCCTGCAGCATCCGTATATCGACACTACCTACCCGGGCCATATCGGCTCGGTGGTGCTTGATCACGGCTCACTCGAGGTGGTCATGGCCAACTGTGGCGATGTCGCCGGCTCTGACGATGAAATCGACCTGTCTGACATCACGAGGCTGATTTCTGCGGTTTACCTGGGCGGGGTGAAACCGGAGCCGGAGTGCGTCGGCAACGTAGACTGTTCGCCCGACTGCCTGATGGCCTTGGGTGACATTACGAGACTTATCGATTTCGTGTACATAAGTCACGACCCATTATGCGAAACGTGCTGCGCATGCGGAAAGTAACGGATTTTTCATTAACGGCTTATGCTTCGAAAACAGATCGGAAGTATATACATACTTACTATTAGATTGATACCTGAGAAGGTAAACAATTGAGAAAGAAACGGTAATGCTCCGAAGGGAGCATTGCCCGGAATAGAAGAAATAATAGAGTGGAAAGGAGGATGCTTAAAAGAGGTTTCTTTGCACGCGCTCAAAGAAACAGGCATGTAATAGTCCTTTGAATTTCCGTTAAGAAACGGTCGGAGATTTGTGGCTCTCATCTTTGACCGATTTGAGCAGGAATTGAGGGGGAAATTGAAGAGACTTTTATGTGTGAAGCACACGCTGTTTGTTAACAGAATGAACAGGAGAAAAAAATGAAGCGCATTTCATTTTTCCTTGCTCTAACATTGGTCATTTTTGCTTTTGGGCTGGCTGGTGCGCAGACACCGTACCACGCTGTCCAGATCAGAAGCATCGACGGTTCATACCAGGGCTCACTCACCGGTGGTGAATTGGTGTTGAAGGCCGGCTTTGACATCCAGTACAACCTGGCGGTCATAAACGCCAACTCGCCCGGATGTTTCTGGTCAATCGGCAACGGAATGAAGATCTATTCCGACGACGGCGCCACCTGGTCCACCAGTAACCCGGACACAGCCGTCTTTATCGCACCGACTTCCTCCTGGTTGGCTTTCAACTGGACGAAGAAGTTCCCGCTGATGAAGGCTGATGGTAACAGCCCCGATACTGTTGGGTACGCCACGGTAACGTTCGGTGATCCGGACGGTCTGGTCGGCGAATACGATGATATCGCCTGGACGATCAGCTTCCATACCAACGCGGCCGACGACGGCAAGCATATCTGCATTGACACCTTCGGTCAGGGTTCGGCCGCGCCGAGCGGCTTCCAGTGGTTCTGGTCAGCTCTTGGTCTGGAGTGTGCCGAGACGGATGATTCGCCGATTCCGGAATGGCTTGGTCCCGACGGCACGGGTCTGCCCCTTGGCGGTCTCTGCCTCCAAGTATTCCTTCTTCCGGATACGCCGCCGGAATTCGACGTGCCGCCGACCCAGGCTTCCCTGACCGGCAGCCACTGCGCCACGTTGACCGCGACCTTCCAGGCTCATGACCCTGACAATACCAATCCGGGTGAACCGCAGCCGGTTACGTATTCAATCGTCGACGGTCCGGGCACGATCGATCCGAACACCGGTGCCTACTCTGTGACCGGCAGTATCGACGACGTCTATGAGTCACGGAGCGTAACGGTCAGGGCTTGCGAGCCGGATGATGCCTGCACTGATTACGTGATGGATCTGGTTTTCACGAACCAGGCCCCGGCCTTCTCCAAAGGCTGCAACGATCCCTCCAAGCCTTATTTTGCTCAGGTGGATGCATTGACCGAGATTCCGTTCGAGGCTACCGATAACTGCCCCGGCGACCCGAAGACCTTCTTTGTGGTTGACGATGACGACGCTGTCGGTACGAGCGCGTTTGTCGGCAATGTCCTGCAGTACACCGCTACCGGGGACGACCTCGGTGATCACACGTGGACGGTCGGTGTAACCGATGGTAAAGACACCAGTACGTGTGATGTTTACTTTAGGGTTACCGAGAGCTCACGTTTCGTGGTTGAGATCGAAAAGCGCGAAATGGTCTATCAAGGCCGTTTCGAGCGCGTTAACGTGCTGCTGACCGGTCAAGACCCTGACTTTGGCGGCTTCAACTTCCTGCTTGCTTACGACGCCTCTGCCCTGACCTTCCAGGGTGCGGATGTCGACAGCTCCGCCTTGTATCAGGAGTGCGGCTGGGAATACTTCACCTATCGTTATGGCCCGTTCGGTAACTGCGGCAACGCCTGTCCGTCAGGCATGGTCCGGGTGGTCGGTATTGCCGAGACCAACAACGGCGCGGCCCATCCGACCTGCGCCGAAGTTGGTGACAACGACGTTCTGTTCTCGCTGAACTTCCTGGTCAGCAATGACCGGAACCTCGAGTGCAGTTATGTACCGATCCGGTTCTACTGGATTGAATGCGACGACAACTCGATTTCGAACGGCGACGGTACCGTCCTGTATATTTCGAAGACTGTCGCTGACTTCGATTACGGCAACACTGGTAATCAGTGGAAGCCCGAGGAGCTCGAGTTCAGTCTGCCTTCATTCCTTGGTGCGCCGAATGATTGCGTCACTTCGCTGAAGGTCGCTGTTATTCGCGATATCGACTTCTATAACGGCGGTATCGACATCGCCTGCGCCGACAGCATCGACGCCCGCGGTGACATCAACCTGAACGGCCTGCCTTACGAAATCGCTGATGCGGTTATGTTCACCAACTACTTCATCAGCGGCATTTTCGCGTTCGGTGATTATGCCGAAGGTTCGATCGCTGCTTCCGACGTGAACGCTGACGGTATTGCCCTGTCGGTTGCCGACCTGGTTTACCTGATTCGTGTCATCGTCGGCGACGCGGTTCCGTATCCGAAGCTGTCGCCGGTTGCTGCTCAGTACACGATCGACAATAACGTCATTGGCATGGACCTCGACCTTGGTGGTGCCTATGTCCAGATCGTCGGAAACGTGACTCCTCAGCTTCTGGCCGACAACATGGAAATGAAGTTTGCCTACAACGCCGAGACCAACGTCACCAGTGCATTGGTCTACTCGTTGGAAGGCAACTCGTTCAGCGGTCAGTTCCTCGATGCCAACGGCCCGGTCCAGAGCCTCGAGGTTGCGACTGCCCAGGGTGCTCCGGTTACGCTGAAGCTGCTCCCGAGCGACTTCGCTCTGATGCAGAACTATCCGAACCCGTTCAACCCGACCACGACCATCGCCTTCGCGCTGCCGCAGGCTTCTGACTACACCCTGACCGTCTACAATGTGACCGGTCAGATTGTGCAGCAGTTCAGCGGTCATGGCGAAGCCGGTACTGTGACGGTTGAGTGGAATGCCAGCAACCAGGCCTCCGGTGTTTACTTCTATAAGCTGAATGCCGGTAACTTCTCGGCCACCAAGAAGATGGTGCTCCTGAAGTAAATGCTGTTTGTGGCATGATAAATATCTCGGAGAGGGGTGTTATCCCCCTCTCCGGGGTGAAATAGGAACGTAAAACGACGGAGGAATTTGAGCACACACCGCTATTGAAAGTGAGAATTAACTTCCAAAACCGGCAGATGTCGCGGATGACCAGAGAGGGATTGCCCGGAGGGAATATGGGGTTGCGGTCATCTTTGTTTTTGCATGAACCGCCTGTGACTATTGTGGAGTGCCCGAGGGCACGTTACGGCAATGATCGGGCGTTTTTTTTAGGCCGGGAATGGGGTAGAAATCGGTCGATTGCCCTTCATTTTCCGGGAAAATGTATTATATTGTTGGGCTTGTAATGAGAAGGAGAACAGCAACACTGCCAGCGTGTTTCGCCCGTTTCGGGCGGATCGATTATGGTCACGATTCTGACGCACAATTTCCCGAAGGATAAAACAGATAATTCCGGCATTTTTATCAAGCAGCTTTGGGATATCATCGGGACGCCGTACGAAGTGGTCGGGCATGTGAATTTCAGCAAATCGAACCTGCTCGGTTACCTGATCGCGACCTGGCGGCAGTTGCGCCGCGGTAAAGGACTGATAGTAGCATACTGGATCTACCCGGCCGGATTGCTGGCATTTCTCTCGGGTCGGCGGTACATACTGAATTGTGTCGGCCTGGACATCTTCATGGTGAGCCGCTCGCGAGTCCTGGCGTGGGTTGCCATTCCGGTGCTCAATAAGGCTGATCAACTGGTTTTCATCGGAAAGTATCCGATGACGGTGTTTAACAGGCGGTTTGGAGATCGATACCGGCATAAATCGCACCTGATTCATCTGCCGGTCGATAGCGAGGCTTTCAACTGAGATGGGACGCTGGAAGATTTTGACCATAGCGAATGTTGTCGAGCGCAAGCGCATTGATTTGTGCGCCCTGACGTGCTCCCGTCTCGAGAAGAAACACGAGCTCGAGTGGACCGTTGTCGGACAGGGTCCCCTTCTCGATAGGATGAAAGAAATAGCGCCGCCGTCGATGAAGTTTGTCGGCCGGGTGGAAAACCTGGCGCCGTTTTACCGCGAGGCGGATCTGTTCGTGCTCCCGTCGAAGGACGAGGGGTTCGGGATGGTGTATATCGAGGCAATCATGTGCGGTTGCCCGGTGATCTGCCGGAAGGATGACGGCGGCGAGGAGATTGTGGAAACCACGGGCGGCGGGATAGCTGTCGAGCTGCCGGTTGACGACGATGAGACCGCGGTCGGGAATATCGAAAATGCGACCGGGGAGATATTCGGTAACCGGGAAAAGTATATGTCGCCGGAGATCGTCGAGCGGGCGCGGGGCCTGGTCGACCCCGGGACTATTAAGGAGAAATGGTTGGAGTTGCTGTCGCCGTATGAAGATCTGATGGCGGTGACATAGTGCCATAAGCTACTATTGGTTAATTGATTAGAAATTATCGAAAGTGAAAATTCCGGATGCACTCTATTAAACCGCAATTGGGGGTTGAATGCGCGAGACAACTGGTTGTGCAGACACTTGCGGTTTTGCGTGCTTTTGCATAGATGAATGAAATGAATATTATCACCTCACAATACTTCGCGTGCCCTTCAAGCGATAAGGAGAGTTCAATCGCCTGAAAGCTAATATGGTCTAAAGGCTGTTGAAGTCTTTTAAGTCATTTAAGTACTTGCACTTAAACGGAATTAAGGATTGCGAGTAACATAGGTTTTGCCTGGCGGACCTGAGGGTGGGGCCGATAGGCCGGCCTGCCAAGTAAATAAGTGGTTGGTCTGAATCTTGCTCAATCAGGGCTTGGTATGGACTCTATGGGTCATAACGACATAAAGCGTCTCAGGTATTTTGCGGTAGTATTGGGTATCGTTGTATGCCTTGCTGCGGCTATGCCGGCACAAGCCCAGACTGATCTCTTTGGCAACGTTGATCAGGTCCGCCTTGACTCGATAAGCGCGGGCCCCGGTCAGGTGGTGGCTATCCGCTGCCAGCTGACTAACGACGAATACCTGAGTGGCGTTTCGGTACCGATTACCTACGAAACCGATGTGCTCTCATTAGTGGATATCACTTTCGAGGGATCGCGGATGGAGTATCTCGATACCAAGCTTATCACTCCGGTCAATAAGAGCGAAATCGACGGTCATTTTGTCGTTTCCGCAATCAAAATTTTCGAAGACCCGGTCCCTCCCGGTGACGGTCTGGTATTCACGATGTTTTTCAAGGTATCGGATTCGGCCGAAATCGGCCGTCTGGTCACAATCGACACGCTGTTTTATTCTCCGGGCGGTTCGCTGCTCCTGGTGGAAGACAGCTCATCGACAGGGATTTCCCCGGCTTTCAAGGCCGGCAAGTTATATGTGCGCGGCGAGAATCACAGCCCGGTCATTGCGGCTGTTTCCGAGCAGCAGGTGATTGAGGGCGATTCACTCGCATTTGAGTTGTCCGCCGATGACCCGGACGGCGATCCGGTGTCACTGGCAGTAACTTCGAAACCTCTCGGTTCTACTTTTCACGACGATGGTGACGGGTCCGGGCGGTTTGTCTGGACACCGGATTATATCGGACCGTTTTCGGCCGACGGATCACCGTTCGTGCTGAGTTTCTGGGCGAGCGACGGCGTTCTTTCGACCGAGCGTCAGGTGACCGTGCAGGTCATCAACAAGAACCGTCAGCCGGTGGTTACGGCGCCGGAGTTGGTATCGGCGACGGCCGGCGAGCCGCTGTCATTTTCGGTGAAGGCAATCGACCCCGATTTCGAGGCAGTGAGCTGGCAGGTTGTCGATGCACCGCTTGATGCGACTTTCGATGGAGAGAACCCGGGTCAATTCGAATGGGCTACGACCGTCTCGGATAGCGGCACTCACGCCGTCCGTTTTGTGGCCGCCGATCCTCACGGCTACGCCGACACGGCGGTGGTCTCGCTGGCGGTCGGGCCGGCGACCGTGTTCAGCCTGTCGGTCGACACGGCATCGGCTCTGTCGGGACAGAATGTCGAAGTGGCTGTCCGAATGACGAACCAGCTGCCGGTGGCCTCGTTCGATCTGCTCATGAGCTACGACCCATCAGCGCTTACGCTCACTGAGCTGACAAAAGCAGGAACACGCACGGAATCGTTCGGGATATTCACGGTCACGACCAACTATGACGGGTTTGCCGGCCATGTGAAAGTGCATGCGGTCGCGGATCAGGGAGGCGATCCGGCTCAGGCGCTGGCCGCAGGCAGCGGTCCGGTGGCGATCTTTAAGTTCCGGATATCCTCGAATCTTGCGTTTGCCGGTCTGACCATGCCGGTCAGATTCTGGTTCAGCACGTCGACCCCGAACCTGAACTCACTGACGGACACGACCGGGACGGTATTTACTTCGGATCAAATTGTGTTCGAGGACGGTTCGGTGGCAATTCGAGAGATCGGCACTATCAAGATCGGCGACGTGAACCTCAATGGCCTGGCTTACGAGATATCCGACGTCATCTATTTCACGAACTTCCTGATAAACCCGCTGCTGTACCCGTTCAATGCGTTGCAGTATGCCAATTCCGATGTGAATCAGGACGGGATAGCGGCTTCGGTGGCGGACCTCATCAGATTGATCAATATTATCGTGATGGGCGGTCCAAGCAATCGGCTCGGAGCCGGTACGACGACTGATGAAGTGCTAATTGAAAGCAGCCTCAATAACGGTAACCTCGAAATTTCCTACGCAAGTGACGCCGCCGTCGGCGGGGCATTTCTCTCGGTGACAACGGATACCCGGGTCAACGAAAACGATTTGCAGATTGCCAATGATGAAATGACCCTCTACTCCTTGCAGACGGGGCCGAAGCTGAACATTTTGATCTACAGCATGGCCGGTGACGTTCTTCCGGCCGGGAAAGAAAAGTTACTCACGATATCGAATGTCGAAGATTACTCAATAGACAAGATTGATCTGTCAAGCGCCGAGGGGCGCCTGATGGCCGTTTCACTGGTCAACGGCTCTCCCGACCTGCCCGACAGATTTACGCTATATCAGAATTACCCCAACCCGTTCAATCCGGAGACCCGGATTGATTTCGAATTGCCTCAGGGCTGCCGGGTGGAGCTTTCGGTCTACAATTTGCTCGGACGGAGGGTGAAAATTCTGGCCGACGGAGGTTACTCCGCCGGTTCTCATACCGTTACGTGGGATGGCCGCGACGATAACGGGTCGATGGTTTCATCCGGCGTGTATTTTTATCGTTTGACTGCGTCCGGAGTATCGGAAACGCGGAAGATGCTGCTCATGAAGTAGCGATGGGTTTTATGGTTTTGAAAAAAAATGTGTGGTCATAAATGGCAGAGGTAGTAATGAAAAAGCTGAGTTACGCTTGTTTGTCGATATTCCTGATACTGATACTTGCCGGTTCACTGCAGGCGCAAGTGACATGCGATGACCTGGTAAAATCCACCCAGGATACGGTGCGTGTCATGGCGTTCAAGGGCAGACCCGGAACGGTCGTGGAGATGCCGTTTTATCTCAGCAACGACTCAATCGTCACGAGTTTCCAGTTCCTGGTCAAGTATGATACGGCCTGGCTGAAGCCGGTTTTCATCCGGGACTCCACCTGCACGGAATTTGTCGATGGCAACTGTATCTCCTGGGCAGTTGACAGCGGTTTTGTCGACTACAAGATCACGTCATCGCGTTTCCTGAAGACGAAGACCGATCTGAGCGATCCCTTTGGCGAGACACTGGATACCATTACGAAATTCCAGGCCTACCAGTGGACCGACTCGGAATTGCGGCTGAGACAGGACATCCTGGCCTGCAGTTTCCTTCCCCAGGGAGATCAATTCGACAGTTTGCCGGGCGGCAACGATGTGATTTTCACACTGCTATTCGAGGTCAAGCCGAACATGCCGCAGGACCAGAGGGCATTCTTCTCGTTCTTCGAGAGCGACATTTTCCGGATCGATACCGTCCAGGGTATTCCCGATACGACATACTACCCCGGGTGCAATACTTCCCAGATGACCACGACCGGTATCGGTACGGATGGTGCGACAGCGACCTTCCAGATTTATCCAAGGTTGTACCCGAGCAGCTCGATGTTTTTCCAGGCTGACACGGCCTGGGTACCGGCGGCCGACCCGGTGATTTCTTCATTTGTGGCGAACCCGGCCAGTATATCCGCAGGTGGGTCTTCGTCGCTGCAGTGGACCGTGGCGAACTCGGACTCCATCGTGATTCGCAACGCGACCACGAATGCCCGGCTGTTCAAGAGCGTCAATCTCAGTTCGAGTTATTCGGTTTCGCCGACAGTGACGACACAGTATTCACTGACAGCCTACGGGGGTACCAAGCAGGTATCTGCCTTTGCCACGGTCACGGTCGGTGGCGGCGGCACGACAGGCAACCCGCCGACAATCAGCTTCACTCCCTCGCAGACCTCGTATGACATCAACCAGGGAGAGACGGTATCGTTCACGGTAACGGCGACCGACCCGGAAAACAAGAATGTCACGCTTAATGTTCTCAGTCCGCCCAACAACGCGACATTCCCGGGGCCGGTGCTCGGTCCCAGCCCGGTGAGCGGGGCTTTCAGTTTCACGCCCGACTTCAATCAGAAGGGGCAATTTGCCGTTGTGTTTCGCGCGACCGACGCCGATGGTGACAGCCGCGATGCCACGGTGCTTATTAATGTCAATGAACTCCAGTTCGACCGGTTGTTCTCGACATCGGCGCCGGGCCAGAAGCCGGTAGGCGGTCTCCGGGGCACGGGCGAGATTCTCTTCCCGATCAACCTGATTACGTCGCAGACGGTCTACGGCGTCCAGTACGACATGCGGTTTAACTACCAGATGATCACGGTCGATTCGTTCATTCAAACCGACCGCATCCCGGAGTGGATTGTGTACGAAAACATCGGATCCACGCCGGGCGAAATTCGCGTGGTGACATTTGGTCTGGCGAACGAGCCCGTCGAAAACGATACGACATCGGCTATCCTTCACGCGGCGCTGACACTTGATTCGGCGGCCGCGCCGTGGAGCACCGAGGTGATTTATATCGAAAACGGGTGGGAGTCGATCGATCCCAGCCCGGATATGCCGTCGCTTCCGCTCGTAACCGACTCGGGCGTCGTGGAGGTCGACAGTTACGGCGATGTCAACCTCGACAAGCAGGTTAACGTTGCCGATGCCGTGAATATCGTGGCCAGGATCATCGGCACGTACGGCCTGAACCGGAGACAGTTCGCGACCGCCGACCTGGATCTGAACGACACGATCAACGTGTTCGATCTGATCGGTGATGTCAACCTGATATACGATATTCCCATAAATCCGGCGACGGGACAGCCGGCGACGAGCCAGCTGGCAAGTGTATCATTGTCCTATGATGATATCCTCAGCGGATCCAACGAGGTCCTGAAGGTGACCTCCGAGCTGCCGGAGAAGATCGCCGGCGTTCAGCTCGAAATCAATTACGATCCGAATTCGGTCTCACTGGGCAAGCCGGCGCTGACCCAGTACAACCAGAAATTTGCCCTCGGTTACAACGACAACGGCCACGGCCGCTTGAAGATTGTGTTGTACCACCTGTCGCCGTCCAACTCGGATGAACTGCTCCAGGTCGGCGTAGCCGATTTGATCGAGATTCCGATGACGGCGCACTCCGATATTGCGTCCGACGATAAGTCCAAATTGCGACTGACCGAGGCACTGCTCGCCACGGCGACGGCGCAGTCGGTCGGTGTTACCGGGATAGACAATCCGGTGTTACCGGGCTCGTTCACACTGTATCAGAACTATCCCAACCCGTTCAACCCGACGACAACAATCGAATTTTCGATAGATACATTCGACGGGACGCTTGGCAACAAGCGAGTTACGCTCGATGTCTTCAATATCCTCGGCCAGAGAGTGGCAACACTTCTCGACGACGTTCTTCCGCCGGGGGAACACTCGATAGAGTGGAACGCCACCAACGATAACGGCCAGCGTGTCGCCACCGGCATCTACCTGTACCGGCTCAAAATAGGTGATCAGAGCCAGACCAGAAAGATGTTGTTCCTCAAGTGAGTTGTCTCACGACACGGTCACAGGGAATGAATATGATGAATGATTTAATGATACAAAAAGGGCTCAAGGAGCAGAGAAGGGCAACAGCACCGCGACTGATCGGTTTGCTGGGATTGTTACTCTTTCTCCTGCTGACGGCAACCAGTAACACCGCGTTTGCGCAGTCGGCGCCGATCCTGGATCCAATCCCGGATACCTCGATCGTTGAGGGTGACAGTCTCATCCTGACAGTTACCGCGACCGACCCGGACGCTACCACGCCGTCGTTGTCTGCTGTAAACACTCCGACAAACTCGACTTTCATTGATAATAACGATGGAAGCGGGACATTACGGTTCGGACCGGATTTCACGCAGTCGAATATATACACCGTGACATTTATCGCCAGCGACGGCACTTTGGCTGATTCGCAAGATGTCAATATTAC